>CALKVK010000010.1 GCA_937996235.1 uncultured bacterium
GCGGATGGAGGTAGAGCGAGGCATCGCCCTCGGGGAGGCGGGTCGGTTGGGTTGGCGTTGTGGGGGGGCTCACGCGGTGATCCTTTTCATCGCAACAGACGTTTCGACAACGCGTGGCTTAGTTCATCACCGCGTCCATCTGCCTGCGCGTGCCGGCGTCGGACGCCTCGACGGGCGTCTCCTTGAGGAGCGCATCGATGATGTCGTCCGTTGTCACGCCGTCGGCCTCGGCGTTGAAGTTCGTGATGATCCGGTGGCGCAGTGCGGGCTTGGCGACCGCCCTGATGTGTTCGGGCGTCACATGGAGCGAGCCCCCGAGGACGGCCTTGGCCTTGGCCGCGAGCGTGAGGTACTGGCCGGCGCGAGGCCCGGCGCCCCAGCCGAGGTAGTCCGTCACCATCTGCGGCTTGGGCGAGTCGTCCTTGACGCGCGTGGCGCGCACGAGGCGCAGCGCGTACCGGATCACATGATCGGCGATGGGCACCTGGCGCACGAGGTCCTGGACCCGCAGCACATCCTCGCGCGTCAGGCAGGGCGACGCCTCGCTCTCGGTAGTCGACGTGGTCCGGCGGATGATCTCGACCTCTTCCTCTTCGGTCGGGTATCCGATCTGGATGTTGAACATGAAGCGGTCGAGTTGGGCCTCGGGCAGCGGGTAGGTGCCCTCCTGCTCGATGGGGTTCTGCGTCGCGAGCACGAGGAACGGGTCGGGCAGACGGAAGGTCTCGTCGCCGATCGTGACCTGGCGCTCCTGCATCGCCTCGAGCAGCGCGCTCTGCACCTTCGCGGGCGCGCGGTTCACCTCGTCGGCGAGCACGACGTTCGCGAAGATCGGCCCCTTCTTGACGAAGAAGTCCCCTTCCTTCGGCGAGTAGACGAGCGTGCCGACGAGGTCCGCGGGCAGCAGGTCCGGGGTGAACTGGAGCCGCGCGAAGCTGCCGCGGAGCCCCTCGGCGAGCGCCTGCACGGCCGTCGTCTTGGCGAGGCCGGGGACGCCCTCGAGCAGCACGTGGCCGTCGGCGAGGAGCGCCATCACCAGCCGCTCGACGAGGCGCTCCTGACCGAGCACCACGCGCGCCATCGCGTCGCGCAGCGCCACGAGCGCGCCGCGCTCGCGCAGGACGCTCTCTCCCACGGCCTTGACGTCGGACTCCATGGAACCTCCCGGACAGGGGCGCGTGGGGCGGGGAACGGGCGAACGCGCGATTCTACGTACGGACGGGCCGCCGCGGCTGCGAAGCGCCGACGCGCGACGTCGCGCGACGACGCCGGCCGACGGGGCGTGTCAGAGCTCGAGGTCCGCGCCGTGGTCGCGCAGCCAGTCGCGGCTCTCCTCCCAGTGGGGGCAGGCGCGCGCGACGCGCTTCCAGAAGCGCTCGGAGTGGTCCGGGACGCGGATGTGCACGAGCTCGTGCGCGAGCACGTAGTCGAGGATCTCCACGGGCGCGAGCACGAGACGCCAGTTGAGGCTCATCTTGCGGCTCGGGCCGCAGCTCCCCCAGCGCGAGCGCATGTCCTTGATCGTCACCTCGGTCGCGGAGTCGCCGACGAGCCGGGCGGCGCGCGCGTGGCGGCGGTGGAAGACCTCCTCGGCCTGCTCGAGCACCCAGCGCCCGACGGCGTAGCGGGTGACCGCGCGCCGGCCGCCGGCCGCGAGACCGCACGGCACCTCGACGACGAGCGTCTCGCCCTCGCGCTGCGGTGCCGCGACGGGCACGGCGCGCACCTCGCGCACGACCAGGCGCAGCTCCTCGCCGAGGAACGGGATCGTGTCGCCGTCGTCGAAGCGCCGCGCCCGCAGCCGCCGCCAGCGCTCCTGGTGCTCCTTGCGCTTGCGCTCGATCCAGTCGCGGTACTGCTCGACGACCTCGTCGATCTGGCGCTGGCTCGTCCGGAGCGGCGCGTGGACCTCGACCGTGCCGTCGTCGCGGACGGTGATGCCGACCGTCCGCCGTCTCCGGCGGTGCACCTCGAACGGCAGGGTTCCGGCGGTCCGGAAGAGGGGCGGCATCGCGGTCGGAATCTCGCGTCCCGCCCCCCCGGGCGCCCACAGGTTTTCCGCGGCGCCGCCGCGCCGGTGCGCCTCACAGGAAATTGGCACGGAGCGCACGGAACCCACGATTCCTGTTCACATTCCCCGGGGGGGAGGCACTAACGTTCCCCCGGGCGTGTGGGCCACGCCCTTGCACTTCATGGGAGATCGCCGGCCGCGGGACCCGAGGGAGCTCTCTCAGGGATCCGGAACCGAGGGATGGCTGGCTCCGGGCGCGTGACCGCCGAGCGGTTCGGCGGTGGCTCCCAGCCGGGAGATCACCCGTACGTCGTCTTGGCCCCGGTGCGCCGTGCGTGCGCGGGGCGAAGCAGGGAGGAACAGCGAGTGCGACTCTTCAAGCCCTTTTCGACGAGCGGCGCGCTCCTCGTCGTGAGCGCCCTGGCGCTGACGTCGGTCCCGGCTCTGGCCAACGAGTCCGCGACCAAGGAGGCCCAGCTCGAGCAGCGCATCAACGAGCTCGAGGCCCAGCTTGCGCGGGTCTCGGCGCAGATGCAGAGCAACACGGCGTCGCAGAGCACGCTCGAGACGCGCATCGCGGAGCTGCAGACGGCTTCGGGCGGCGCGGACAACGCGCTCGCGATGTCGTGGGACAACGGCATCCGCTTCGGCAGCGCCGACAAGCGCTTCTCGTTCAAGTTCGGCGGGCGGCTCCAGAACGACTGGGCCACCTACTCGGCGAACGACAACGCGGACGCGCTGCTCGGCCGGAACGCCTTCGAGACCGGCACCGAGTTCCGCCGCGCCCGCCTCTACCTGGCCGGCACGATCTACGGGAACGTCGGCTTCAAGGCGCAGTACGACTTCGCGGGCGGCGCGGTCGGGTTCAAGGACGTCTACATGACGCTGAACCACCCGTGCATCGGCCTGATCACGGTCGGCAACCACTACGAGCCGTTCGGCTTCGAGACGAACACGAGCGACCTGAACACGCTCTTCATGGAGCGCAGCTTCACGGACGCCCTGTCGCCCGAGCGCAACGTCGGCATCAGCGTCGCCAACAGCCTCAACGACAACTGGGGCTGGCACGTCGGCGTGTTCCGCGACAGCAACGGCGCGGCCAACGACACGGGCAACTTCGACGGCGGTGAGTGGGCCTTCACGGGCCGCCTCGCCGGCGAGGTGTGGGAGGACGCCGACAGCGGCCAGCTCCTGCACGCCGGCGTGAACGTCAGCCGTCGTCACGTCGGCAGCGGCGTCACGAACGCCGTCGCCGGGATCGAGGACGAGACGATCCGCGTCGCGTCCCGCGGCGGACAGCACATCGGCGCGAACCTGGTCGACACGGGCGCGATCGGCCTCGACGACCAGTGGTCGAACTGGTGGGGCGCGGACCTCGGCTTCGCCGCCGGCCCGCTCTGGCTGCAGGCCGAGTACATCGAGCAGATGTACGACAACTCGGTCAGCCGCATGAACTTCAGCGCCATGTCGTTCGCGGCCTCGTACATGCTCACGGGCGAGGATCGCCCGTACGACAAGAAGAGCCACAACCTCGGCCGCGTCATGCCGGCGCACAACTACGGCGACGGCGACGGCACGGGCGCGTGGGAGGTGGCGGGCCGCTACGACGCCATCGACCTCGACGACAACCCGTCGTCGGCGGGCGAGGCGGACCAGTGGACGGCCGGCATCAACTGGTACCTGAACCCGAACACGAAGGTCATGTGGAACTACGTCTACATCGACCTCGAGCACGGCGCGCAGGTCGACGTCTTCGAGATGCGCTTCCAGGTCGACTTCTAGTCGCCCTTCCGGATCGGAACGAGACGCCTCGGCAGCTTGCTGCCGGGGCGTCTTTGCATGGGGCGCCGCGGCGTAGCCGCGCGCGCCCGGCCCGTGTGCAGCTCGCAGGCTTCGCCTGCGTGCACACGGGCCTTCCTTGGAGACGGGCGGCGTGAACTGCGAGCCGCGCGCG
>CALKVK010000011.1 GCA_937996235.1 uncultured bacterium
GATCCAGCCTCGAAACAGCCTCGGATCAGGACTTCTGAGCCACGTGAACAGTTACTTCTGTAGCACATCTGCGCCATGTCAAGATTCCACACTGAGAGCGCGATACGAGCCGGGCTGCATGGTTCATACCGATTGACTCCAACTTCATACGACTTTGGCTCGCTCGCACTGCACTCAATTTGGACGCTGACTTCGTCGCGCTCGCTGAATGGACGCAGAGTTGGAATGTCTGGCATTCGATGCGGACGCTGACTTGGAGCAACTCCGAATTGACCGAGCACCGCAAGCGGCTCCAGGCAGTGCGTCCGGCGCGACTGCTTCGATAGATATCCACAATCCAATGACCCAGCCGCAATATCCCTGGCTGAATCTCCGTTCCCCGGACGCAGGGTGGCGACGAACTTCCCTGAACGAGTGCTGCTCGCAAACAGCGTCTCGTACGCAATCCGCGGACTTGTGGCGTTACCTCCGAATCTGACGATGCATGCCGAGCTCGTGTCTCCCGACCCGCACGCACACATCCTTGACGAGCGCAGCGAATCTGATCCACACGTCGTGCTCCACGGACGAATATCTATTCGGCACTTGTAGCTATTCGGCGCTGGCGCTGCGACGACGACGACGGCGGGATTTGCGCCTCCAGACACGACGACTCCACCGGGCGCAGCGAAGCCGCCTGCGGCGGTTCCAGGTAGCGCCCCCGCGTTCCCGCGGACTGCGTTCTCGTCGGCGACGGCATATTGGTATACGAACCTGTATGTACGAAGAGACGCGTATATCGATCCACAGTTGACGCTGCGACGCTCTGCCACACGGACGCCTGAGTAGATGTATCCGACCGGTGGTTCGGGAGGCGACGGTTCCGCGGGGTGGCACGGATCGACACTGACCGCGATGTACAGATACTCGGGAGCGCCCGGCCAAACCACCCCCTCCTGCCGCGGCGGTGGAACCAATGGGTACTTCGACTTCCCGAAATCGGGCGGCCGCCCTCGACCCGCATCAGGCGGAGGAACCGGCGGCATCCCGCCAGGCGGGGATCGAGGTGTATCGACGATCCCGGCTGGTGGGGAGTACACAACCCTGCCAGCCTCCGTCGAAGGGAGAGGTCGCGGGTAGACGGTCCGACTGTAGCCGCCCCGACACTCGATCCATGGCCCTCCCGAGAACTGCGTCGTCGGGGCCGGACCGACGTAGCTCCGACAGGTCGACAGGTCCAGATGACACCCGGCCATACGGCAGATGGGGCTCCAGCAGTTCAGGCTCGTCGCGCAGCCGGTCGCGCCACGCGGCTCGCGCGACTCCGGCGCCACCGCACCCGCGGGCTGTTGCTGTGATCCCAACGCCCCGCTCGAGGGCCCCGATGCCGTCAGCATGCCGATCGGCGCAGCGTGTGCCGTGGCAGAGGCGCCCAGATCCACAGGGAAGACGAACGGAGTGGGGGTCGCGGCGCCGACGGGTCCCTCGTCGTCGGTCGGCGGAACCTCTGTGAGCTCAGCGTTGGCCTTCGACGCGATCCACCCCGTGCCGGGCACCGTCGCACCGCCCGCCGGCTGGACACCAGCGAGCGGCGTAGCCGGCTGTGCTACGCCGACCGAAAGGCCGCGCGGCGCAGGAGGGTTGACGAGGGCATCGAGAGCTGCGGAGTGCGAGCCGAGCCCGGCGCCCCCTCCGAGGCCAATCGGACCCGCCATCGCGGCGCTCGGGCCTGGCCCAGCGAACGTCACCACGCGCGACTCGGGGCCGATGCCGCCCAGCGCGCCTTCGTTGTGCAGCGGGATCAGCGGCGCGGTCGGGGAGAGCCCCCCCAGTGCCGAGCCCGCCCACCGCTACGAACCCGGGCGAGCCGGTGCTGCCTGGAGCGCTCGGTGGCGCTGCGGGCCCGCCGCCGGAGCCAGGGCTCGCTCCGTTCGAGGTCGTGGTGCCAGCCCCCGGGGTGTCGTTACACCCCGGGGAGCATGGCGTTCCGGCTGTGCAGGCGCAGGACATGGCTCAGGTCCGGCGCCCCGCCGAGGCTCCGGAGGAGCCTCGGCAACGAGCGCCAGGCGCTCTCAGATCTTGTCGAGGTGCACGTGGAGGTCGAAGCAGACGGCGCCGTGCGTGGCACCGCTCGTGTTCTGGAACTACATCTGGAAGCGCACGTACGCGCCGTTCAGTTCCTCGGTCTTCTGCGTCGGATTCGCGGACGCTGCGGTCGTGTTCAGCGTCAGCGCGGAAGCCGCCCAGTTGACGCCGTCATTGCTGATCTGCGCTGTGACGGTGACCGTACCCGACGGATACAGGTAGTAGACGCGCAGCATCGCCGATCCGCGGTCGTTCTCCCCGAGCGCGACCGGATCCGTGTAGATCGAGTTCGTGCTCGAGTCCTCCGCAGTGATGACCTGGTTCTTAGCGAACGTGACGTTCATGGGCATGACGGTCTCTGCTTACGCTGACCCGACCCGCACTCGACCCGCGTCGAACGCGCGTCCTGTTCCATGGAGTTCCACGACTGCTCGGACGCGCCGCAGTCTCTGTCTGCGGGGCCCGGCATTCCCGTGCGCGGCGGGCCTCAACGTCCGCTCGCGCCTCCAGTGCGATCCGAGATCGAGCGTACGGGGACGCGCGAAGGGCGCACAAGAGGGCGATGAAGAAAGACCTTCATCGGCGCCGGCAACCGTCGGCGCCCGCACGGGGTACTGGGCCACAAGACCTGAGTGGGGGTTGCCGCCCGCTGCGCTCGGGCGGACTCCGCTCCGTCTGCCCGAGCGCAATCGTGCACTCGAGCCGACTCTCACTCGAGGTGGACCGGGTATCGGGGGCAGGCCGGCCTGCGTTGTCGGTTCGAGTCCGCCCGCCACCTCGCCGCGTTCCTCCGGAAGCAGCGGCCACGCCTCGGCCGGCGGACCGGGTCGCGCGCCGTCCTCGCGCGCCGCGCCTACTCGAGCTGCGTGTGCTGCTTCGCCATCTGCTTCTCGCTGACGCCGAGGCGCTTCATCGCGAGCAGCACGAGCGCGTCGCAGTAGACGAGCAGTCCCTGCTCGAAGATCGTGCCGAGGGGCTGGCGGCTGCGGCCGTCGCTCTCGACGGCGATCGTGAAGACGTGGTCGGCCTTCGTCGCGAGCGGCGTGTCGGTGCTCATCGTGATGACCGCCGCCTTCGCGCCCGCCTCGTGCGCCTTGTCGATGTACGTGTTCAGCGAGCGGCTGCGGCCGTAGCGCGAGCAGCAGATGAGCAGGTCGCCGCGACGGATCGACGGCGTCGTCGTCTCCCCCACCACGAACACCGACATGCGCAGGTGCATGAGGCGCATCGCCAGCGCCTGCGCCATGAGGCCGCTGCGCCCCATGCCGGCGACGAAGATGCGCTTCGCCTTCGCCATCAGGCCGACGAGGCGCTCCATCTCCTCGACGTCCACCTGCGCGAGCACGTCGCGCAGCTCGGCGAGGATCGCCTCTAGTGGGTGGAGCGCATCAGATCCCATCGGATCGCCTCCACCGGGAAGACCGGCCCCTCGATGCACGACTTCGCGAAGCGGTAGCCGCCCTCGTGCGCGTCCGACGCGACGGGCACGACGCACGCCGCGCACGCGCCGAAGCCGCACGGCATGCCCTCCTCGGTCGAGACCTCGCACGGCACGCGCACGCCCGCCGCGCGCACCTCGTCCACGACGCGCGCGAGGGCCTTGAACATCGGATTCGGGCCGCACGCGAGGACACGCGCACCTGCGCGGAGATGCGGCCGCGCGAGCTCGGTGACGTAGCCCCGCGCGCCGCGGCTGCCGTCGTCGGTCGCGATCTCGACCTCGCAGCCGAGGGCGGCGATCTCGTCGGCGAGGTAGACGTGGTCCGCGTCGCGCGCGCCGACCAGGTACGTGACGCGCTGCGTCGGCGCGCGCTCGCGCAGCGCCCGCGCGACGAGCAGGAACGGCGCGGCGCCGATACCGCCCGCGACGAGCAGCATGTGCTCGTCCGGAGTGCCGAGGTCGTACGTGCGCCCGAGCGGCCCGAGCAGCCCGATCGGCTCGCCGACGACACGCAGCGCCAGCGCGCGCGTGCCGACCCCGACGACCACGAGCAACACCACGATCCCGACCGGCGCGCCCCCCTCGCGGACGACGTCGCACACGCTGAACGCGCGCGAGAGCAGCGGGTCGAGCCCCTCGCGGCAGCGCAGCATCACGAACTGCCCCGGCCGCACGCTCCGCGCGAGCTCCGGGCAGCGGATCTCGAGCCGGAAGCAGCCGGGCGCCGTCTCGGCGTTGCCCGTCACCACGCCCTCGTGGCGCAGGTTCCCCGACAGCGGGTACTCGTCCATGTGGCGGATGGTAGCCACGCCGCGCGGGCCGCGCACGCGAGCCCGGTGGGCGCGGCGCCTACGCGCCGGCGGCCCGCGCCTTCTCGAGGGCGCGGTAGAGCTCCGGACGGCGGTCGCGCAGGAACGGCAGACTCGCGCGGACGTCGGCGACGACGGCCGGGTCGACGTCGCCCGTCACGGTCCCCGCCTCGCCGGGCGCGAGCGCGTCGAGCACCTCGCCGAGCGGCGAGACGAGCATCGAGTCGCCCTCGTAGACGAGACCGCCGCCCGCGCCGACGCGGTTGACGCCGAGCACGTAGCACTGCGCCTCGACGGCGCGCGCGAGCAGCAGCGCCTTCCAGTGGTGCGCACGCGGCGCGGGCCAGTTGGCGACGACGACGAAGAGGTCGGTGCCGGGCGCGGCGATCGTGAAGAGGTCGGAGAAGCGCAGGTCGTAGCAGACGAGCGGCGTCACGCGCACGCCGGCCACACGCAGCGTGACGAGCGCGGTCCCTGCCTCGTAGTGCCGGTCCTCGCCCGAGTACGCGAACGGGTGGATCTTCGCGTAGCGGTGGACGGCGCCCTCGGGGGTCGCGAGCAGGAACACGTTCCGCGGACGGCGCCACTCGGGGCTCGTCTGCGCGACGCTTCCGCACACGGCGGCGCCGCCCTGCGCAGCGAGCTCGACGAGGAACTGCTCCGACGGCCCGCCCTCGGGTTCCGCGACGCGCTCCGCGTGCATCGAGAAGCCCGTCGCCCACATCTCCGGCAGCACGACGAGGCCGTCCGGCGCGCGCTCCGCCGCCGCGAGCACCCGCGGCCGCAGCGCCTCGCGGTTCGCGGCCGGGTCCTCCCACACGAGATCGCTCTGCAGTCCGACGACGCGCATCGCGACAGGCTATCCGGCAGACGCGCCGGGTGCGCGGCGCGGGCCCGACGCCTCGTCGCGCAGTTCGCGCCGTTCACGAGGCACGCGGCTACCCTCCCCGCGCACGGAGGAGCCCACGATGTCCGGCAAGCCGCACGACTTCCTGACCAGCCGCAAGGAGCAGGCCCAGCCCGCCGAGGAGGCGCAGTTCGCCTGGTTCGGCCCGCCGGACGCCGACGAGCGCTACCGCTTCCTGATCGTGCGCGAGTCCGGCGACGACATCTCGCTCCTGCCGAACAGCGAGGCACGCTTCAAGCGCGGCCTGCGCGCCTGGCGCTACGAGGCCGCCGAGGGCGGCGACCCCGAGGTGTGGGTCACCGTCAAGACGACCGCCCGCCGCGTGGACCTACGGCGCGTCAAGGTCTGACGGAAGGAGCCGGGGGGCGCGTCCGACGGCGCGCGCACCGAGCACTCGGCACGCTCGGCGACTCCGCGCTCATGCGCGACGCCGCAGGCGCCGTGAAGCCCGCTCTCCGAACCTTCTCGGCCCGCCTCCGTTCGCACCGCGACAGGGGTCCCTGCGGCTCGAGCGAGGAGGGCTCATGCGCGTGCGAACGTCCCATCTCCGGCGGACCGCCTGGTCCGCCCTGTCCCTGACGCTCCTGGCGGGGTGCGCCACCGAGCGCGAGGCGGCGCCGCCGCCGCTCGCGCCGAACCGCGTGGTCGTCGACCTGTCGAACGAGACGATCGACGCGCTCGCGGAGCGCGTTGCAGCGCAGGTCGCCGCCCAGGTGGCCGCGCAGGCTGCCCCGCAGCCGGGCTCGGTGGCGGGGATCGAGGTCGGCAACGCCGGGCCTCGCAACGAAGCGGGGCGCCCCACCGCAACCGTCGCCGGTCGCGCAGTCGCGCCGGCGCTGCGCGCGTCGCCGCCGCCGGGCGTGTTCGTCAAGCCGCCGCACGTCGAGGCGTCGGCGGCGATCGCCGAGGCGACGGCCGCGGTGGACGCCGCGTGCGAATGGCTCGTCGCGCACCAGTCGGAGGACGGCGGCTGGCACCCGGACACGTTCACGACGCGCTGTCCGGGCGTGCCCTGCGAGGGGCGGGGCGCGTCGGCGTACGCGCCCGGCGTCACGGGTCTCGCCGTGACCGCGCTCCTGCGCGCCACGCCGACCTTCGAGGCGAACCCGCGGCGCGACGCGATCCTGGCCGGTCTGCGCTACCTGCGCGGCCTGCAGGACTCGGAGGGCTGCATCGGCCCGCGCATCAGCTCGCACTTCCAGTACAACCACGCGTGCGCGTCGCTCGCGCTCGTCGAGGCGGCCGCGCGCGGCGCCGGCGCGAGCGCCGACATCCGCGAGTCGGCGCAGCACGCGGTCGACTTCGTCCTGCGCAGCCAGAACCCGTACCTCGGCTGGCGCTACGGCGTCCGCGACGGCGACAACGACACGTCGATGACGTGCTGGATGGTGCGCGTGCTCGCCGCCGCCCGGGACGCCGGCCTCCGCGTGGACGACAACGCCTGGCGCGGCGCACTCGCGTGGGTGGACAAGATGACGGAGCCCGAGTTCGGGCGCGTCGGCTACCAGCGCCGCGGGGGCCCGACGGCGCGGCCCATCGAGACCCTCGAGCGCTTCCCGCCGGAGCTGAGCGAGGCGATGACCGCCGCCGGGCTGCTCGTCCGCGAGGTGTGCGGCCAGACCGTCGCGGACAACGAGTTCGCGCGGAAGGGCGCCGACCTCGTCCTGTCGCGTCCGCCGACCTGGGACGTCGAGCACGGCACGAACGACTTCTACTACTGGGAGCTCGGCACCGACGCGCTGCGGCGCGCGGACGCGCCGCGGTGGGCGGTGTGGCGCAGCGCGCTGCACGGCGCCGTGACGCTGCGGCAGCACCGCGAGGACTCCCACGCGCACGGCTCGTGGGACGCGCTCGACGCGTGGTCGAACGAGGGCGGCCGCCTGTACGCCACCGCGACGCTCTGCCTCGCGCTCGAGAACGTCGTCTCGACGCGCTGAACCACTCCTCTGCACCTCACACCGACGGCCCCGCGCACCCGTGCGCGGGGCCGTCTCCGTTCCACGGCGCACACGCGCGCCCGCAGCGCGCCTTCACGTCATCTCCACGCAGCGCTGACGAGGAGCGAACGCATCTCGGCGACGTTCCGGGCTCCCGTCCATCGTGCCCATCCACCGAGGAGTCCCGATCCGATGCGTCCCGCCACGTCCGCAGCGCTCGCCACCGTCTCCGCGCTGGTCCTCGCCGTGTCCCTCACCGGTTGCGCCTCGCGCGGCAAGTCGGCCGCGTCGCCCGAGAAGGCCGCCACGTCGGAAGCCCCGGCAGCCGAGGCGTACTACGCCGAGGAGTACAGCGACGGCCGCTTCTACGTCTTCGGGACGAAGGAGGTGCACGAGCAGTGGAAGGGGCCGAAGACGCTGAACTTCGCGCGCACGTTCATCGGCTCGGGCCCGCACGGCGCAACGGTCGTGTACGAGGCGCACAACGAGTGGCCGGAGCTGACCGACTGGCTCCAGCAGAAGTTCGAGTACGCGCACTGGACCGACAAGCCCGCGTACTACGGGACGATCGAGCACGACGGCCGCACGTACGTCTTCGGCAAGCCGGAGACCGAGGCCGAGTTCCGCAGCTCGCACTCGCTGACGTACGCGCGCTCGAAGATCGGCGGCCGCGTCGGCGGCGGCACGGTCATGTTCGAGATCGACCCGAAGGACCCGGCGCTGACCGACTGGCTCGAGCGCCAGTACTACGCGCGGACCTCGAGCACGTCGGCCGCCGCGCCGATGCCGGCCCCGGCCGCCGGCGGCTACTACGGCGAAGTGGAGCGCGACGGCCGCTTCTACGTCGCCGGCAGCCAGAAGAGCCACGACACGCTGCGCAGCGGCGGCGAGATCCCGCTCCGCCGGACCTTCATCGGCGGCGGCCCCGGCGGGAAGACGGTCGTCATCGAGGCCGACAGCAAGACGGACGACCTCGCGAACCGGCTGCAGGCCGAGTTCGAGCGCCGCCACGGCCCGATCCGGCGCTGAGGCCGGTTCGGTGTCGCGGGCGCTCCGGCGCCCGCGACGCCGCGCCGGACACTCTCAGAACGCGCGCAGCGCGTAGGCGCGCCACTGCGCGTCGAGCTCTTCGATCTCGCACTTGAAGACCTCGCGCACGGCCTTCTCCTGGTCGAGCTGCGGCTCGTCACGGACGCGCCGCAGGTACTCGATGAACTCGTCGCGGCGGGTCTGCATGAGCCACGTGACGACCGCCCACGCCTTCACGCTGTCGGGCAGGCGCAGCGTCGCGAGCGGCGTCAGCACGATCGTCCGCAGCTCCGTGTCGGCCTTCGCCTTCACGATGTCGCGCAGGAAGTCGCGCCAGCGCTCGGACAGCGTCCAGTCCTTGTCGCCGCCGACGACCTCCTGCTGGTTGCCGTAGCCGGTGACGAGCTTGTCGAGACACGACGTGCGCGTCGTGTCCTGCACGCGCACCGTGTAGTAGTAGACGAGCCCCTCGTCGAGCCATGCGTACGGGCGCGCCTTCCAGATCGCCTGCCCGAGGAAGTGCGCCGCGTGGTGGAGCAGCGGATCGCGCGTGTCCACCACCTCCGCCGTCTCGACGCGCAGCACGCCGCCCCGCAACAGGTTGTAGGAGCGCGAGGTGTTCGTGCCCTTCGTCCACTGCTTGTCCGCCGAGTTCGAGAAGTCGTCGACCCACTTCTCCCAGACGGGCTGCGTGGAGACGACGACGAGGTCGATGCGCTTCCCCTCGAGCACGTCCGTGCCGGGATCGATCCCGACGTCGGCGAGGAAGTAGGTGTACAGCGTCTCGAGCGTCTTGATGTGCTCCGGCAGCATCTCGCGGTCGCCGTCGTCGAAGACGCGGAAGTGCGGCGACTGCATCTTGTTCAGGTGCACGCCGAGGCCCTTGTCGTAGTCGCTCTCCTCGACGATCCACTCGCCTTCGGCCGCCTTCTGGAGCGCGTCGAGGCGCGCCTTCGGGATCCAGAGCTTGCCGACCTGCACGTGGCCGAGGGACTTGTGCGCGGCCTCGGAGTCCGGGTCGAGCAGCAGCGCGCGCTCGTACGCCTTCTGCGCCTGCTCCTCGTAGCCCTTCGCGGCGCACGCGGCGCCGAGCTGCGCGTACTTCGCGGCCGCGTACTGGTCCACCTTGCGCCGCGCCTCGCGCCACTTCTCGACCTTCTTGTCGAAGGTCTGCTGCGACTCCTTGTCGTTCTTCGCGTTCTGCTTCTGCAGCTTGCCGTAGGCGTCCTCGTCGCGCTCCCAGCCCTTCGACCTCTTCACCCAGCACAGGTAGTCGCGGGCGTCCTTGTGGTCCGGGTCGAAGTCGATCGCGCGCGCGGCGGCCTCGCAGGCGAACTCGAAGAGGTTCGCGCGGCGTGCGTCGGCAGCGACCTCCCAGAACTTGTCGGCGACGCCTTTCGCCTGCTTCTTCCACGCGTCCTCGAAGAAGCGCAGACCGGCGGTCCCGTCGTCGGCGAGAGCGGCGGGGAGGGGCCGGAGTCCCGGCGCGGAGGGGGCGAGGGCGGACGCGAGGAGCACGAGGGGCACGAGTCGCAGCGTACGCATGGCCTCATGCTACGCCGGGCGCGACGCCGCGGCACGCGGTCCCCCCCACCGTCTTCGAAGTCGCCGCCGCCCTGCCGATTGTCCACAATGGCGGGTCGGTCCGGCGCCCCCGTGCCGGACTCCCCGACGCCCCCGACGGAGACGCGCATGACGACCGAAGTCAGCCCCGAACAGTCCGCCGGCGCCGCAGGCGGCGCGCAGCCCTTCCGGCTGCAGCACAAGGTGCGCCTGGTCACGGCGACGTCGCTCTTCGACGGGCACGACGCGTCCATCAACATCATGCGGCGCATCGCGCAGGCCTGCGGCGCGGAGGTCATCCACCTCGGGCACAACCGCTCCGTCGCCGAGATCGTGGACGCGGCCATCGAGGAGGACGCGCAGGCGGTCGCGATCACCTCGTACCAGGGCGGCCACGACGAGTTCTTCCGCTACGCGAAGGACCTGCTCGACGAGCGCGGCGCACCGCACGTGCGGATCTTCGGCGGCGGCGGCGGCGTGATCCTGCCCGAGGAGATCGAGGCGCTGCACGCGTACGGCATCGAGTGCATCTACTCGCCCGACGACGGGCGCCGCCTCGGCCTGCGCGGCATGGTCGAGGACATGCTGCGCCGCTCGGACTTCGCCACGGGCGGGCCCGTGGACCTCGGGCGCCTCTCGGTGCAGAAGCCGCGCGAGATCGCCCACGCGATCACCGAGGCCGAGCAGGACCCGCAGGCGCTCCGCGCGCGGCTCGACGCCGTGCTGCCGGGCGTCACGCGCGCGCCCGTCGTCGGCATCACCGGCACGGGCGGCGCGGGCAAGTCGTCCCTGATCGACGAGCTCGTGCGCCGCTTCCTGCGCGACTTCCCGCGCAAGCACATCGCGATCCTCTCGGTGGACCCGAGCCGCCGGAAGACGGGCGGCGCTCTGCTCGGCGACCGTATCCGCATGAACGCGGTCGCCGGCGAGCCGCGCGCCTACATGCGCTCGCTCGCGACGCGCCAGCCGAACCTGGCGCTCGCGGGCTGCATCCGCGAGGCCCTCGACGTGCTGCAGTGCGCGGGCTTCGACCTGATCGTGCTCGAGACCTCGGGCATCGGGCAGTCCGACACCGAGATCGTCGACTTCGCGGACGTCGGCCTCTACGTGATGACGCCCGAGTACGGCGCGGCGACGCAGCTCGAGAAGATCGACATGCTCGACTTCGCCGACCTGGTCGCGATCAACAAGTTCGACCGCCGCGGCGCGAAGGACGCGCTGCGCGACGTGCGCAAGCAGTTCCAGCGCAACCGCGAGCTGTTCGACGCGCCCGCCGAGTCGCTGCCCGTCTTCGGCACCATGGCGTCGCAGTTCGACGACCCCGGCACGAACGCGCTCTACAAGGCGCTCGTCGCGACGGTGGCCGAGCGCACGGGCGCGGACCTCGTCTCGACGCTCCAGCTCGCGACGGGCCTGCCGGACTCGCGCCACGTGATCCCGACGAACCGCACGCGCTACCTCGAGGAGATCGCGCGCACCGGCCGCGGCTACGACGCCTGGGCGCGCGAGCAGGCGGCGACCGCGCGGCGGCTCTACCGCCTGCAGGGCGCGCTCGCCGAGGTCGAGGACGCCGCCGCCCGCGCCGCGCTCGAGGCGCGCGTCGCCGACGCCGCCGCGCGGCTCGACCCGCGCTGCCGCGCGCTGCTCGACGCGTGGCCGCAGCTCGTGGCGTCGTACGAGGGCGACGAGTACGTGTACCGGGTGCGCGGCCGCGAGGTGCGCGTGGCGGCCGCGAGCGAATCGCTCTCGCACCTGCGCATCCCGAAGGTCGCGCTGCCGCGGTACGAGGACTGGGGCGACCGGCTGCTCTGGCTCCTGCGCGAGAACGTGCCCGGCGCGTTCCCGTACACCGCGGGCGTCTTCCCGTTCAAGCGCGAGGGCGAGGACCCGACGCGCATGTTCGCGGGCGAGGGCGGGCCGGAGCGCACGAACCGGCGCTTCCACTACGTCTCGCTCGGGCAGCCGGCGAAGCGCCTCTCCACGGCCTTCGACTCGGTGACGCTCTACGGCGAGGACCCCGCGCGGCGCCCCGACATCTACGGCAAGATCGGCAACGCGGGCGTCTCGATCTGCACGCTCGACGACGCGAAGAAGCTCTACAGCGGCTTCGACCTGTGCGACCCGCGCACGTCGGTCTCGATGACCATCAACGGCCCCGCGCCGATGATCCTCGCGTTCTTCCTGAACGCGGCGATCGACCAGGAGTGCGAGAAGGAGATCCGCGCGCGCGGTCTCGTCGAGGAGGTGGAGGCGCGCATCGACGCGCTCTACGCCGCGAAGGGCCTGCCGCGTCCGCGCTACGCCGGCGAGCTGCCCGAGGGCAACGACGGCCTCGGCCTGCTGCTGCTCGGCGTCACGGGCGACGAGGTGCTGCCGGCGGAGGTCTACGCGGCGTGCCGCGAGCGCGCGCTCTCGTCGGTCCGCGGCACCGTGCAGGCGGACATCCTGAAGGAGGACCAGGCGCAGAACACCTGCATCTTCTCGACGGAGTTCGCGCTGCGCATGATGGGCGACGTGCAGCAGCACTTCGTCGACCACGGGGTGCGCAACTTCTACTCCGTATCGATCAGCGGCTACCACATCGCCGAAGCGGGCGCGAACCCGGTCACGCAGCTCGCGCTGACGCTCAGCAACGGGTTCACGTACGTCGAGTACTACCTCGCGCGCGGCATGCACATCGACTCGTTCGCGCCGAACCTGTCGTTCTTCTTCAGCAACGGGCTCGACCCCGAGTACTCGGTCATCGGCCGCGTCGCGCGGCGCATCTGGGCGAAGGCGATGCGCGAGCGCTACGGCGCGAACGAGCGCAGCCAGATGCTGAAGTACCACATCCAGACTTCGGGCCGCTCGCTGCACGCGCAGGAGATCGCGTTCAACGACATCCGCACGACGCTGCAGGCGCTCTACGCCATCTACGACAACTGCCAGAGCCTGCACACGAACGCGTACGACGAGGCGATCACCACCCCCACCGAGGAGTCGGTGCGGCGCGCGATGGCGATCCAGCTCATCATCAACCGCGAGCTCGGGCTCGCGCGGAACGAGAACCCGCTGCAGGGCTCGTTCGTCGTCGAGGAGCTCTCGGACCTCGTGGAGGAGGCGGTGCTCGTCGAGTTCGAGCGGATCAGCGAGCGCGGCGGTGTGCTCGGCGCGATGGAGACGATGTACCAGCGCGGCAAGATCCAGGAGGAGTCGCTCTACTACGAGCAGCGCAAGATGAGCGGCGAGCTGCCGATCGTCGGCGTCAACACGTTCCTCGGCAGCGACGGCTCCCCGATCATGCGCCCGCGCGACGTGATGCGCTCGACCGAGGACGAGAAGGAGCGGCAGATCGCGGGCGTCGAGGCGTTCCGCGCACGCAACGCCGAGCGTTCGGAGGCCGCTCTGGCGCGCCTCGCGGCGACGGCGCTCGCGGGCGGCAACGTGTTCGCGGAGCTGCTCGAGACCGTGAAGTCGGCGAGTCTGGGGCAGATCAGCGGTGCGCTCTACCGCGTCGGCGGCCAGTACCGCCGCAGCATGTGACGCGGCTCCTCAGCCGCAGACGGGCGGCCGGGTAGAATGTCGACCATGCGCGGCGTGTCACGTCTCCTGCCCCTGGTCCTGCTGCTCGCGGCGTGCGCGAGCGCGTCGGGTCCGCCGGCCGACCGCATCGCGTACCGCGTGTCGGACGAGCCGGCGCCGTCGCTCGACGCCGCCGCGCGCGCCGGCACGAACGCGCGGCCGCTCGTGGAGATGAGCGACGCGGAGCGCCGCGCCTGGTTCGCCGCGCAGCGTGCGGAGGACGCACGCCGCGCACCGCCTGCGGCCGTCCGCGTCCGCACCGTCGAGGTGCCCGTGCGGCGCGTCGAGGTCGTCCGGCGCTCCGACGACGACTGGGTCGCGCCCGTGATCGTCGGCACGGCTCTGGCCGTGGGCTGGCACGCCTGGTTCCGACACTGGGACCACCACGACCACCACGGCCACTGGCACTGGCGTTAGCCCGGATCAGCGCGGCGCCGCGGTGTAGACCTGCACCAGCCGCTCCGCGTCCGCCGGAAACGGCGGGTGCACGAACAGCCGCCCGGTGACCAGCTCCGCGCGGCCGTCGCCGTCGAGGTCGGCGGCGTCGAGCGCGGCGTGTGCGAGCGGCACGTCGTCGAGCGTGTGCGGCGCGAAGCTCCCGTCGGCCGTGCGCTCGAACCAGACGAGTCCGGGCGTCGCGGCGGCGCGGCGGGCCTCCTCGCTGAAGTCGGGCAGGAACGACGCCGAGACGACGTCCAGGTCGCCGTCGCCGTCCACGTCCACCGCCACCGCGTGGTGCGCGCCGTAGTGCCGACCGACCACGTGGCGCGTGAAGCGCAGGCCGCCCTGGTTCTCGAGCCACGCGACGCCGTGCCACGGCTTCAGCTTCTCGGTGTCGTCGAGCGTGTCGCCGTTCGTGACCAGGAAGTCGATGTCGCCGTCGCCGTCGAAGTCGGTCGGCTCGAGCCCGGAGCCGCCCCACAGCGGGTGCGGCGCGACGTCGAGCTCGTGCGCGACGAAGTCGCAGTCGCCCGCGTTCACGAACGCGACCACGCGCTCGTGCTGCTGGCTGAGCAGCACCACGAAGTCGAGGCGCCCGTCGCCGTCGAGATCGAGCACGGGCGTGGTGATCGCGCCGGAGCGGCGATCGACGGTGTGCGGCTCGAACTGCGGCGGCGCGCCGCGCGCGGCGGTGTTCTCGAGCACCAGCACCTGACCGCTCGTGTACCAGCCGAAGACGGCCGCCACGAGGTCGAGGTCGCCGTCGCCGTCGAAGTCGGCGGCGCGCACGTCGGCGACGCGGCCGAGCCCCGTGGCGAGATCGACGCGCTCGAACGCGCGCGGTCCGGTGCGCCGCAGCCAGACGACCGAGCCGACGCGCTCGTCGGTCGGCCCCTGGTCGCCGAGGTCGGCGACGACGAGGTCGGGCGCGCCGTCGGCGTCGAGGTCGACGGCCTCGGCGTGGGCGGGCGCCGTCAGCCGCGCGACCTCGGTGAGCGCAGCGCCCGCCGCGGGATCGCCGACGAGCACGCGTCCGCCGAGCATGTCGCACGCGACGACGGAGAGCGGCGCAGCGGGTCCGTCGAGACGCGCGAGACGCACGGACGCGACGCCGGGCGGACGTCCCCCCACCGGCGGCGCGGCGAGGTCGCGGCGGCTCCACGCGACGGCCGGCGCGCCGGGCGCGTCGCGCCACGGCGGCGTGTCGAGGCGCTCGGGCGCGTGCGCGTCGAACCAGCGCGCGGCCGCCTCGGGCGTGAAGCCGACGATCGGCTCCTTGTACGTGAGCGCGAGCTGCACGTTCGCGAGCAGGTACATGCGGTCGACCTTCGTGCGCCAGGCGCCGCGCGGCAGGATCGCCGGCTCCGGGAACGCATGGCACAGCGCGCAGCTCTTGCGCAGCTTCGCCTCGAGCTCCGCGTCGCTCTGCGCCGCGGGCGGTGGTGCGACGACGGGGTCGCCGTCCGACGTCGTGGGCGTGCGCGGACACGCCGCGCAGAGCAGCGCCGTCGCGACGAGGGCGAGGAGGGCGGACGCGCGGCGCACGGAGGCATTCTGACCGCCGCGCGCGCCGCGTCGCCGAGCTCTCCGGGCCGGGCGAACGTTCCGCCGCGGCGTGCCGTCGGGTACTCCGGACGACTTCGCCGCAGGGAGCCGACCGTGCAGACAAGGACCACCGCCGCGACCTCCGCCCCGCCGTCCCTCGAGCGCGTCCGCGCGCTGTGGGAGCGCCCGCTCCTCGAGCTCGTCTTCGAGGCGGCGGACGTCCACCGCCGGCACCACGACGCGCGCGAGGTGCAGTGCTCGACGCTGCTGAGCATCAAGACCGGCGGCTGCCCCGAGGACTGCGCGTACTGCCCGCAGGCCGCACGCTACGCGACCGGCCTCGAGCGCGAGCGGCTGCTCGACGTGGACGCCGTCGAGCGCGCCGCGCGCGCCGCGCGCGACGGCGGCGCCGACCGCTTCTGCATGGGCGCCGCGTGGCGCGAGGTCGCGGACGGCCCCGAGTTCGAGCGCGTGCTCGAGATGGTCCGGCGCGTGAAGTCGCTCGGACTCGAGACCTGCGTGACGCTCGGCATGCTGCGGCCCGCGCAGGCGGAGCGGCTCGCCGAGGCCGGGCTCGACTACTACAACCACAACCTCGACACGTCGCGCGAGCACTACGGCAACGTCATCTCCACGCGCACGTACGACGACCGCCTGCGCACCCTGGACGCCGTGCGCGGCGCGGGCGTGAAGGTCTGCTGCGGCGGCATCCTGGGCCTCGGCGAGAGCGACGACGACCGCGTGCGCTTCCTGCACACGCTCGCGTCGCAGGACCCGCCGCCCGAGAGCGTGCCGATCAACGCGCTGGTGCCCGTCGCGGGCACGCCGCTCGCCGACGCGCCGGAGCTCCCGTGGGACGTGCTCGTGCGCGCGGTCGCCGCGGCGCGCGTGCTGATGCCGCGCGCGAAGGTGCGGCTGTCCGCGGGCCGCACGGCGCTGCACGAGGCCGTGCAGGCCCTCTGCTTCCTCGCGGGCGCGAACTCGATCTTCCTCGGCGACCGGCTGCTCACGACGCCGAACCCGGCGCCCGAAGGCGACGCCGCGCTCTTCGCGAAGCTCGGGCTCTCGGGGGCGCGCGCCGCGCGCTGACCGGCGTGCAGGACGTGCTGCGGGAGCTGCGCGAAGGGCTCGCGCGGACGCGCGACGCGGGTCTTCTGCGGCGGCTCGAGCCGCCCGCCGGACGCGACTTCGCGAGCAACGACTACCTCGCGCTCGCGCGCCATCCTGCGATCGTCGCCGCCGCGCGCGCCGCGCTCGAGGAGCACGGCGCCGGCGCACCCTCGGCGCGTCTCCTGCGTGGGCACCTCGCGTGTCACGCGGCGGCGGAAGCGGCCGCGGCCGCGTGGCTCGGCAGCGACGCGGCGCTGCTGGTGCCCTCCGGCTGGCACGCGAACCTCGCGCTCGTCACGTCGCTCGCCGCCCGCGGCGACGTGCTCGTGAGCGATGCGCGCAACCACGCGTCGCTCGTGGATGCGTGCCGTCTCTCGGGCGCGCGCGTCGAGGTCCACGCGCACCACGACGCCGACCACGCCGCGGACCTGCTGGCGCGCGCGCGCGGCGCCAGGCGGCGACTGCTCGTCGTCGAGAGCGTCGAGTCGACGGGCGGCGCGCGCGCACCGCTCGCCGCGCTGGCGCAGGTCGCGCGACGCCACGACGCGTGGCTGCTCGTGGACGAGGCCCACGCCGCGGGACTCCTCGGCCCGCGGCTCGCCGGCTGCGGCGCCGAGCCGGACGTCGCCGACCGCGTGCTCGCGCGCGTCGTGACGGGCGGGAAGGCGCTGGGCGTCGCGGGCGCGTTCGTCGCGGGACCGCGCGAGGTCGTCGAGACGGTGCTGCACCGCGGGCGCAGCTTCGTCTTCACGACGTCCGTGGCGCCGCCCGTCGCGGCGGCGCTCGCGGCGGCGATCGCGTGCGTCCGCGCGGAGCCTGAACGGGCCGAGCGCGCACTCGCGGCCGCGGCGCGCCTGCGCGCAGCGCTGGCTGCGCGGGGTGTCGCGACCGGCGGCGACGCCGCGATCGTGCCCGTGCTGCTCGGCGCCCCCGAGGCGGCGGTCGCTGCGGCGGCGCGCATCCGCGAACGCGGCTTCGACGTCCGCGCGCTGCGTCCGCCGACGGTGCCCGAGGGCACGAGCCGCCTGCGCATCGTCTGCCACGCGGACCACGCGCCGACCGAGATCAACGCCCTCGCCGACGCCGTCGCGACCGCCGTCGCCGACGTCCCGCGCGCCGCCGCCACACCGCCCGCGTCGCGGGCGCGCGTCCTCGCCGTCGTCGGCACCGATACCGACGTGGGCAAGACGGTCGTCGCGGCGCTGCTCTGCCGCGCACTGCTCCGCGCCGGCGCGCCGGAGGACGTGCGCTACCTGAAGCCGGTGCAGACGGGCGGCGACTCCGACACCGCCACCGTCCGCGCGCTCGCGGGGCTCGACGCGGCGCGCGCGGGAGATCCGCTCGTCGCGCTGCCGCTGCCCGCGTCGATCGACCAGGCGGCGCACGACGCCGGCTGCGCAGTCGACGTGGACGACGTCGCGCGACGCCTCGCCGAGCGACTCGCGACGGCGCAGGACGCCGCGTGGATCGTCGAGTGTGCGGGCGGACTGCTCGTCCCGGTCAGCGCCGCGACCGACCAGTCCGACCTGCTCGTGCGCAGCGCGCGCGACGTCGTGCTCGTCGCGCGGAGCGGACTCGGCACGCTCAACCACACGCTGCTCACCGTCGAGGCGCTCGCGCGCCGGCGGCTCCGTCTGCGGGCGCTGTTCCTGGTGGGACCCCGCCACGCCGCGAACGAGCGCTCGCTCGCGGCGCGCCTCGACGTGCCGCTCCTCGCGCTGCCGCGCTTCGACGTGCTCGACACGGCGGCGCTCGACGGCTGGCTCGCCGCGCACGACCTCGCGGACGTGCTGCCGTGACGCCCGACTGGCTCGCGCTCGACCGGCGCCACTGCTGGCACCCGTACACGCAGCACGCGCTCGACCCCGAACCGCTGCCCATCGTCGGCGCGCGCGGCGCGTGGCTCGAGCTCGCGGACGGGCGGCGCCTGCTCGACGCGATCTCGTCGTGGTGGGCGGTGCTCCACGGCCACGCCGAGCCGGCGCTCCTCGAGGTGATGACGCGGCAGGCCGCCACGCTCGACCACGTGCTCTTCGCCGGATGTGCGCACGAGCCCGCGGCACGTCTCGCGGCGGCGCTCGTGCAGGCGGCACCGCGCGGGCTCGAGCACGTCTTCTACAGCGACGACGGCAGCACGGCGGTCGAGGTCGCGCTCAAGGCCGCGTACCTCGCACAGCGCCGACGGCGCGGCGCCGCGCGCACGCGCTTCCTCGCCCTCGAGGGCGGCTACCACGGCGACACGTTCGGCGCGATGGCCGTCGGCGACCCCGTGCCGTTCTTCGCGGAACTGCGCGACCTGCTCTTCGACGTGCGGCGCGTGCCGTGCGACGCGGACGCGCTGCGCGCCGCGTTCGCCGAGGACGGCGACCGTACCGTCGCGCTCGTGCTCGAGCCGCTGGTGCAGGGCGCCGCCGGCATGCGTCCCGTGCCCGCGGAGTTCGTGCGCGCGGCGCGCACGCTGTGCGACCGCCACGACACGCTGCTCGTCGCCGACGAGGTCTTCACCGGCTTCGGGCGCACGGGCGCGCTGTTCGCGTGCGACGCGGCGGGCGTGGCACCCGACCTCCTGTGCCTCGCCAAGGGGCTGACGGGCGGCCTCTTCCCGCTCGCCGCGACTCTCGCCACCCCCGCCGTCCACGACGCGTTCCTGGCGGCGGACCGCTCGCGCGCCCTCTTCCACGGCCACACGTTCACGGCGCACCCCGTCGGCTGCGCGATCGCGCTGCGCTCGCTCGAGCTGGTCCGCGAGCGCGACGTCCCCGGACGTCTCGACGCGATCGGGCGGCGCATCGAGTCGGGCGTCGCCGGCCTGCGCGCGCACGCGGCCGTCCGTGACGTCCGCCGCGTCGGCGGCATCGTCGCCGTCGAGCTGCGCGCAGACGACGCCGGCTACCTCGCAGGCGCAGGCGAGCGCCTGCGCGCCGCGTGCCGCGCCGCCCCGCACGACGTCCTGCTGCGGCCGCTCGGCGGCGTCGTCTACGCGGTGCCGCCCGCGTGCACGACGGACGCCGAGTGCGACCGCATCGCCTCCGCGCTCCGCGACGTCGTGGCGGCGGCGGCGGGGTAGGCGGCGCTGCGCCCGACGCCTGTCGGCATCGCCCCGCGGCCGCACTACGATGCGCGCGTGACGCCCCCCGACCCCGCCTCCGACGCGTCGCTCGACGGCGCCTTCCCCCGCCCGGACCTCGCCGCGTGGCGCGACGAGGCCGCGCGTGCGCTCAAGGGACGCCCGCTCGCGTCGCTGACGTGGCGGGTCGAGCCGGGGATCGAACTCGAGCCGGTGCAGGCGGAGCGCCCCGATGCGGTGGCGGCGCCGTTCCGCACCGGACCGCTGCGCACGTGCGCGACGGTGACCGACGAGGACGAGCTCGCGGGCGCGCTCGCGCTCGGCCACGACCTCGTGCGGGTCGTCTACGACGGCGACGACGACGACGCCCCGGCGGACCTGCCGCAGGAGCGCGTGCTCTACGACCCGCAGTCGGCGTCCGGCGCCGCGCTCGCGCTCTCCGCGTTCCAGGCGTGCGCCGGCGTCGTGGCCGGTTGGGACGGCCTCGACGGCGCGACGCCCTCGCAGTGCGTCGGGTTCCTGGCGTCGCTCGCGGTGGACGTGCTCGAGCGCGCCCCCGAGGGCGCCGCGGAGCGGCTCGTCGTCGAGGTGTTCGTCGGCACCGGCATCCTCACCGAGATCGCGAAGCTGCGCGCGCTGCGCCGTCTGTGGGCGGAGGTCGCCGCCGAGCGCGAGCTGCCGGGCACGCTGCGCCTCCTCGCGCGCTGCCCCGGCTGGCCGGCGACCCGCGTGGACCCGGAGTCGAACCTGCTGCGCGCGGCGCTCGCCGGCTGCGCGGCGATCGTCGGAGGCGCCGACATCGTCGAGCTCGTGCCCTACCGCGTGGACGACGCCGCGCGCGAGGCGTCGCGTCTCGCGCTCAACCAGGTGCGGCTGATGCGCGACGAGTCGCACCTCGACGCCGTCGCCGACCCGTGCGCGGGATCGGGCACGATCGAGACGCTCACCGACGCGTTCGTGCGCGCGGGCCGCGCCGAGTTCGAGCGCCTGCGCGGACTCGGCGGCATGGCCGCCGCGTGCGAGAGCGGCGACGACGCGCGGCTCGCGCGCATCGTCGAGCCGTACGACGCCGCCTACGCCGCGCGCCGCGGCGATGTCGCGACGCGGCGGCGCACGGTCGTCGGCGTCAACCGCTTCGCGGATCCGTCGCGCGACGCGGCGGCGCTCGCCGACAGCGTCGACGAAGAGCTGTTCGCCGTGTGGGCCGAGCCGGGCGCATCGTTCGACGACGAGCCGCACGACGGCGTCGACGAGTTCGAGTACCTGCGCGCGCGGGCGTTGTGGCACGCGGCCGCCGGGCGTGCGGCGCCGCGCGTGCTGCTGCTGCCGCTGGGCGCGCCCGCGCGGCGGCGCGCGCGCGCCGACTTCGCCGCCGACCTCTTCCGCGCGGGCGGGTTCGCGGTCGAGGACCCTGGCGCGTTCGACTCGGTGGACGCGGCCTGCGCACACGCCCGGCAGTCCGGCGCGCCCGTCGTCGTGGTCTGCGGCGACGACGCGGACTACGCGGCGCTCGTGCCGCAGGTGGTGGCTGCGCTGCCGGGCACGGCGGTGATCGTCGCCGGGCGTCCGCCCGACGGCTCCGACGCGTGGGGCGCCGCGGCGTTCGCGTTCGAGGGCGCGGACGCTCTCACGGTCCTCGCGGGCGCACTCGACCGCGCGGGCGTAGGGAGGCGGCCGTGAGCGCGCCACGTCATCTCGGCGGGCTGCCCGGCTTCGCGCCCTACGTGCGCGGACCCTACGCGACCATGTACGCGACGCGCCCGTGGACGGTCCGCCAGTACGCGGGCTTCTCGACGGCCGAGGAGTCGAACGCCTTCTACCGCCGCAACCTCGCGATGGGTCAGAAGGGGCTCTCGGTCGCGTTCGACCTGCCCACCCACCGCGGCTACGACTCGGACCATCCGCGCGTCGCGGGCGACGTCGGCATGGCGGGCGTCGCCATCGACTCGATCCTCGACATGCGCATCCTGTTCGCGGGCATCCCGCTCGACCGCATCTCGGTGTCGATGACGATGAACGGCGCCGTGCTGCCGGTGCTGGCGCTCTACGTCGTCGCCGCCGAGGAGCAGGGCGTCGCGCAGGACGCGCTCACGGGCACGATCCAGAACGACATCCTCAAGGAGTTCATGGTCCGGAACACGTACATCTACCCGCCCGGACCATCGATGCGCATCGTCGGCGACGTCTTCGCGCACACGGCGCGCCACATGCCGCGCTTCAACTCGATCTCGGTCTCCGGCTACCACATGCAGGAGGCCGGTGCGACGGCCGACGTGGAGCTCGCCTACACGCTCGCCGACGGACTCGAGTACCTGCGCGCGGGTGTCGCGGCGGGTCTCTCGATCGACGACTTCGCGCCGCGCGTCTCGTTCTTCTTCGGCATCGGCATGGACGTGTTCACGGAGGCCGCGAAGCTGCGCGCCGCGCGGCTGCTCTGGGCGCGCATCGTGCAGCGCTTCGCACCGCAGGACGCGCGCTCGCTCGCGCTGCGCACGCACTGCCAGACCTCGGGCTGGTCGCTCACCGAGCAGGACCCGTTCAACAACGTCACGCGCACCTGCCTCGAGGCGCTGGCCGCCGTCCTCGGCGGCACGCAGAGTCTGCACACGAACGCGCTCGACGAGGCGCTCGCGCTGCCGACGGAGTTCTCGGCGCGGATCGCGCGCAACACGCAGCTCGTGCTGCAGCACGAGACGGACCTCTGCCGCGTCGCGGACCCGCTCGGCGGCGCGTTCCACGTCGAGCGCCTGACGCAGGAGCTCGCGGAGCGCGCAGCGGAGCTGATCGCCGAGGTCGAGCGGCTCGGCGGCATGGCGGCGGCGATCGACGCGGGACTGCCGAAGCGCCGCATCGAGGAGTGCGCCGCGCGCAAGCAGGCGCGCATCGACGCGGGCCGCGACGTGATCGTGGGCGTGAACCGCCACCGCCCCGAGCACGCCACCGAGATCGAGCTGCGCCGCGTGGACGACTCCGAGGTGCGCGCGGCGCAGGTCGCGCGGCTCGCGGAGCTGCGCCGCACGCGCGACGCCGCGCGCTGCCGCGCGGCGCTCGACGCACTGACCGCGGGCGCCCGCGGCAGCGGCAACCTGCTCGCCCTCTCGATCGACGCGGTCAGGGCAGGCGCGACGGTCGGCGAGGTCTCGTCCGCGCTCGAGATCGTGTTCGGACGCCACGAGGCGGAACCGCAGCTCGTGTCGGGCGTCTACGCCCGGGAGGCCGGCGACATGGCGACGCTCCACGACGTGCGGCGACGCGCCGAGGACTTCGAGCGGCGCGAGGGCCGCCGGCCGCGGCTGCTCGTCGCGAAGATCGGACAGGACGGACACGACCGCGGCGCGAAGGTCATCGCCACGGCCTTCGCCGACATGGGCTTCGACGTGGACGTCGGTCCGCTGTTCCAGACGCCGGAGGAGGTCGCGCGCCAGGCGGTCGAGAACGACGTGCACGTGGTCGGCGTGTCGAGTCTCGCCGGCGGCCACCGGACGCTCGTGCCGGCGCTCGTCGGAGCGCTGCGCGGCCTCGGTCGCGACGACGTGCTCGTGGTCGCGGGCGGCGTGATCCCGCCGGGCGACCACGACGCGCTGCGCGCCGCGGGCGCGTGCGCCGTCTTCGGACCGGGCACCGTCGTGCCCGACGCCGCGAAGGAGCTGCTCGACCTGCTCTTCGCGCGCCTGGACGCCCAGGGCCGATGAAGCCGCGCCGCCGCCCGGGCCTCTCGGATCTCGTGCGCGGCCTGCGCAAGGGCGACCGCGCGCTGCTCGCGCAGGCGATCACGCTCGTCGAGAGCACGCGCGCGAGCGACACGGTGCTGGCGCGCAAGCTGCTGCAGGAGATCCTGCCGCGCACCGGGCGCGCGCTGCGCATCGGGATCTCGGGCGTGCCGGGCGTCGGCAAGAGCACGTTCATCGAGGCGCTCGGCGCGCACCTCACCGCGGGCGGCCGCAAGGTCGCGGTGCTCGCGGTGGATCCCTCGAGCCACGTCTCGGGCGGCAGCATCCTCGGCGACAAGACGCGCATGCCGCGGCTCGCGCGCGACGCCCGCGCGTTCGTGCGGCCGAGCCCGGGCGGCGGCACGCTCGGCGGCGTCGCGCGGCGCACGCGCGAGGCGCTGCTGCTCTGCGAGGCCGCGGGTCACGACGTCGTGCTGGTCGAGACCATCGGCGTCGGACAGTCCGAGATCGCCGTCGCCGGCATGGTCGACCTGTTCGTGCTGCTCGCGCTCGCGGGCGCCGGCGACGAGCTGCAGGGCATCAAGCGCGGCATCACCGAGATCGCGGACATCGTCGTCATCACGAAGGCCGACGGCGACAACGTCGCGCACGCGCAGCGCGCGGCCACCCAGCTCGAGGCCGCTCTCGCGCTGCTGCCGAACCCCGAGGACGGCGACCCGGGCGCACCGCGCCCCGTGCTCACCTGCTCCGCGCGCGAGGGCACGGGGATCGCGACGGTGTGGGAGACGCTCACGCGGCTGCACACCGCCGCGAACGTCTCGGGGCGCCTCGACGCGCGGCGCCGGCGCCAGTCGCTCGCGTGGCTCGAGCACGCGGTCGAGGAGCTGCTGCGCGAGCGCTTCGAGCACCACGCCGAGGTCGCCGACGCGCTGCCGCGCGTGCGACGCGAGGTGCTCGACGGCACGACCGAGCCGAACGCCGCCGCGCAGCGCCTCGTCGACCTGTTCCTCGGCCGCTCCTCCGGCGAGGAGTGACGCGGCCGCCCGGCGTCAGACGGGCTTGATGAAAAACAGCGCCGCGAGGATCAGCAGGACCAGGCAGATCCCGAAGGTGAGCGCGGAGACCGCGAACACGCGGATCACGCGCTCGAACGGCTTCGGCAGCGGATCGACGAGGTGCTCCTCGAGCCGCCCGCTGCGCACCAGCTCGGCGTACTCCTCGGGCTTGTCGTACTTCAGCTCCTCGAGCCCCATGCGGCCGGTGAAGACCACGGGGTCGAGCGGGAACTTGTCGGGGCGGAACTGCGTGTTGAAGAAGTGGATCGTGAAGATGAACGCCACGGCGAGCAGCGCCTCGTCGCCGTGGATGATCGTCGCGACGTTGATGAGCCAGCCCGGCACGACGCGCGTGAGCAGCTCCGGGAACCACAGCAGCAGACCCGTGGAGCCGATGATCGCGACGCCCCAGAACACGGCGAAGTAGTCGAACTTCTCCCAGTACGCCCAGCGGCCGTAGCGCGGACGCGGTCCGCGCCCGACGAACCACTTCAGCGTTCCGAGGAACTGGAAGAGGTCGCGCGGCAGCGGCACGATCGAGTTCGGGCCGAGCACCAGCTGCTTCCAGCTGAGGCCCTCCGCGCGGCGCCGCGAGTTGACGGACGCGAGGTGCGTCACGAAGACGCCGATCAGCACGAGCGCGGCGATGCGGTGCAGCACGCCCGTGACGTCGAAGCCGCCGAGGAACCCGGCGATCGCCTGCCCCCAGCCCGTGTAGCTGAACTTCAGCGACATGCCCGTGAACGCGAGGGTGAAGAACGAGAGCACCATCGTGAAGTGCATGCCGCGCTGGAGCGGCGTGAAGCGCCGGTAGAGCTTGCCGCCGTGGCCCGCCGCCTTGAGCGGCGCCCACTCGCGCCGCACGGTCCAGAGCCGCACCATCCATGCGATGGAGTGCACGCCGAAGAACGCCATCGTGCCGACGAGCAGCCCGGTCATGCCCCAGAACACCCAGAACAGCTCGGGGTAGCGCTTGCGGTCGGTGTGCGTGCCGTGCGCGAGGTACTGCGTGAAGCCGACCGACGCCGCGGGGTGGCACTTGCGGCAGGTCGCGACGCGGTTCTCCGCCGACACGTGCGACTCCGGGTTCGTCACGTGCTGCACGTCGTGGTTGCCGTGGCAGTCCGAACACGTCGCCGCGCGGTCGAAGCCGAGGCGCGAGACCTTGCCGTGGAAGGTCTCGAAGTACGACTCGAACTGCTCCTGGTGGCACGCGCCGCACTGCGTGCGCACGGCGTTCCGGAAGCCGCCCTCGTCGATGCGCGCGATGTTGTGCGACGCGTGGCAGTCCTTGCACGAGGGCAGGAGCCGGCTGACGTTCTGCCGCCCGCGCCAGTGGATGCTGTGCTCGTACGTCTCCTGGATGCCGTCGTGGCACTTGCCGCACGTCGCGGCGATGTGGTCGCCGTTGACGCTCGACTTCGGGTCCCACTGCGGCAGCACAGCGTGCCCGCCGTGGCAGTCGACGCAGGTCGCCGTCACGAGCAGTCCGCTCTTGTTCAGGCCCTTGCCGTGCGCGCTCTCGGCGTACGAGACCGTCGGGCTGTCCGGACTCACCTGCCCGTCGCCGCCCGCGATCTTGTGGCAGCTCCCGCACAGGTCCGGGACGTGCCGCGGGAACGTCGGCGACGCGCGGTCCTTGCGGCTCCGGATCGCGTGCTTCGTGTGGCACGTGACGCACTCGGGCGCGCCGTCGAGGCCGTCGGCGCGCTTCTTCGCGTGCACGCTCGCCTGGTACTGCTCGACCTGGTCAGCGTGGCACGAGCTGCAGTCCACCTTGTTCTTGATGGTGGCGCACGCGCGCTCGAGCGACTTCGTGGCCTCGGCGTGGCACTGCGCGCAGCCGACGTCCTTGTGCACGGACGCGGCGTACTCGGCCTCGTCCACGTACAGGCTGACCGTCTGCCCGTCGCGCTCCATCGTCAGCGACGGCCGCCCGTGGCACGTCGCGCAGTCCTTGTTCGCCATGCCCTCCGGGTAGAACGGCCGCCGCACCTTGTGCGGGGAGTGGCAGTCCACGCAGTTCGGGATCTTGTGGGGCTCGGACTCCCACAGCCGCCCCTCGATGACCTTGCGGTGCACGCGCTCGATGCCGGAGTGGCACGTCGTGCAGGTCGAGACGATGCGCTGCGGGCTGACCGACGCCCTCGGGTCCGTGTGCGGCAGGATGTCGTGGGAGGTGTGGCACGACGTGCAGACGGCCGTGACCGTGAGTCCCTTCTCGTAGAGACCCTGGCCGTGGATCGACTGCGAGTAGTTCTCGAAGATGCGCTCCTGCGGGATGTCGTGCGTGCGCGAGACCGGCGAGCCCTCGTGGTGGCACGAGCCGCACATGCGCGGGATGTTCAGCACGTAGGTCCGCGACTCCGGGTCGTTGCGCCGGCGCACGTCGTGTTTGCCGTGGCAGTCCGCGCAGCTCGGGGCCATCGGGTCGCCCGAGGCGAGCGCCTGGCCGTGGATGCTCGCGGCGTGCTTCTTCGCCTGGCCGGCGTGGCAGGTGCCGCAGTCCACGGGCTCGAGCTCGTCGGCGTGCGGCAGCTTCGCGTCCTCGAGGTCCTGGTGGCACGCGACGCAGTCGAGCGAACCGTGCACGGACTTCGAGAACACCGCCTCGTCGATCCAGCCGGGCAGTTCCTCGTCGCCCCTCTCGACGGTGAGCTCGCGGTCCTGGTGGCAGCGCATGCACGCCGCGTTGTCCTGTGCGCACGCAGGGCGTGCGAACAGGCCGAGCACGGCCAAGACGGGGACCAGGAGCACCAGGAGCGTGCGCTTCATCGCGGGACTACCTCGCACCGTTCGTGGCCACCGCGACGATCATCGCGATCACGAAGAAGAAGCCCACGGCCAGCGCCGCCGTCCCGATCACGTAGGCCCAGATGCGCGTGCGGCGCGCCGGCTCCGGGACGACCAGCGACTCGTACGAGCCGTCCGCCCGCGCCGCGTCGTACTCGATCGGCCGCTCGTGGCGGAACTCGCCCTCGGGCAGCGCACCCGTGAGGAACATCGTGTCCATGGGGAACTTGTCGGGCCGCAGGTTCGCGTGGAACACGTGCACGGTGAAGATGAAGGCGATGTCGAGCAACGCCTCGAAGCCGTGGATGATCACCGCGGCGTTGAGCGCCCAGCCGGGCACGAAGCGCGTCGCCTGCTCCGGGAACCAGAGCATGAGACCCGACAGCCCGATCACGAACGTGCCCCAGAAGACCGCCCAGAAGTCGAACTTCTCCCAGTAGGTCCACCGACCGTAGCGCGGACGCGGGCCGAGGAACAGGAACCAGCGCAGGTTGCCGAACAGGTCGGCGACGTCCTTCCAGCGCGGGAGCATCGTGGACTCGCCCGAGAGCAGCCCCTTCTCGCGTCGGACGAAGAGCCGCCACGAGAAGTGCACCAGGTAGATGACGACGAGCGCGACCAGCAGCACCGCGAAGACGCGGTGCACCCAGCCCGCCGCGGCCGCCCCGCCGAAGAAGTCCATCAGGTCCGCCGCCCACGCCTGGTCGGCGAAGTGCAGCGGCAGGCCGGTCGACGCGAGCATCAGGACGCTCGTCATCAGCGCCGCGTGCAGGCCCACGTAGAAGCGCGGCCAGCGCCGCACGAAGCGCTCGTCGCGCGGGCGGGGCGGGCGGCGCCACTCGCCGGCGGCGAGCGCGCGCACCAGCCAGAGCACGGCGTGGATGCAGCCCAGGACCAGCGTGCCCGCCACGAGCACGGTCATGAACATGTAGACCCACCAGAGCTGCGGGAAGCGCGCGCGGTCCTGCGGATCCGCGTGGACGAGGTACTCCGTGAACTCCTCGTGCGCGTCCGGATGGCAGCGTCCGCAGGTCGCGACGCGATTCGCCGGGTTCACCATCGACGCCGGGTCGGCGGTCGGCAGGATCGTGTGCGAGCCGTGGCACGCCGAGCACGTCGCGACGCCGCGCCCGTCGCCGAGGTCGTGGCGCTTGCCGTGGTAGGAGAGCCGGAACGAGCCGCCGCGCTCGTCGTGGCAGCGCGAGCACGACTCCACCGTGTGCTGCCGGAAGTCGTCGTCCGCGAACGTGATCTCGTGCGGCCGGTGGCAGTCGCTGCAGGTCGCTCCGCGGTGCTCGACGCCGTCCGAGACGAGATGGTGCACGCTCGTGCGGTACTGCTCGAGCACGCCCACGTGACACGTCCCGCAGGTCTCCGCGACGTGCTGCCGCGAGACGCGCGAGTCGGGGTCGCCCTTCGCGCGGATCTCGTGGCCGCCGTGGCACTGGACGCACGTGGCGGAGCCCATGAGTCCGGCGCGCAGGATGCCGTGCGCGTGCGCGTCGTCCGTGTAGGGATCGCGCAGGAGCTCGTCGACGGTCGCCGTCTGCGGATCGACGGAGAAGTGGCAGCGGCCGCATACCTTGTAGACGTTCAGCGCGTTGAGCCGTGCGTTGCGGTCCGAGTTGCGCCGGATGTCGTGGACGCCGTGGCAGTCGGCGCACGTCGCGCCCTTCTTGCCCTCGGCGCTCACCTTCCCGTGCACGCTCGCCTCGTACGAGGCGACGGACTTCTCGTGGCACTCCACGCAGCCCGCGGTCTCGATGTCGTCCTTCGGGTGCGGGAACTCCTCGAACTCGAAGTGGCAGCCCGTGCACTTGCGCGAGACGTGCACGGAGCTCGCGAACGCCGCCGCATCGACGACGTAGCGCGCCGGGTCGCGCGACGGATCGCCGAGCGCCTCGGCGATCTTCGCCGCGTCTCCGTGGCACGCGCGGCACGCCGCGTCCTCGTCGGCCGCGCGGGCCGTGCCCGCCGCCGCCACCAGCAGGACGAGCAGGGCAGCGAGCATCCACCACGGACCGGAGCGTGCGCGCCTCCACCTCGAACCGCGGAACTCGGGACGCCTGCACGCTGGGTGGCGCACGGTCTTCGCGCTCCTTCCGGACGACGCTCCGCGACGCAGCATCCGCGCGGATCCCGCGGCGTCCACGGCGCAGGGTAGGACCGCCGTGTGCAGCGATTTCGCGCATTCGAACGGTCGTCGCAGGAGGTCGCGCGCGCAGGCGACGTACATCACACGTCACGCTCGGACGCGGCGCCCTGCATGCGACCGGCGTCGCGCGGAGCACGCCCGCCGCGGAGCGCGGAGAGCCCGCGCGCACGTTCTCGACGCGCGGGCCCTCGGGTGTCGTCGGCCGGCCCAACCTCAGCGGTGACAGGCGTTGCAGTCGCGGCCGCCGTCGGCGTGCGGCGCCGGGTGGCAGAGGGCGCACTCCATGTCCGGCCGGTGCCAGTCGGGCTTCGGCGGGGCGAGGGCGTGCGAGGGCGCGTCGGTGTGGCACACGCCGCAGCCGTCGGGCGAGTCGGGCGCGAGCGGTTCGTGGCAGTTCAGGCAGTGGCGGCTGCGCCGTCCGCCCCAGCCGGCGCGGTGGGAGCGCGGCCGCGCCTCGGCGTGGCAGGCGATGCACGAGGGCTCCTCGTGGCAGGCCTGGCAGCGCTCGCGGTCGAGCGACGCGGCGAGCCCGTGGCCGCCGCCGCGGCGCCACGTCTCCGTGTGGTCGCGCGGCTCCCGCGCGCGGTGGCACGACGTGCAGCTCGTCTCCGTGTGGCACGTCGAGCAGTCGTCCGTGATGGTCTCGGGGGCCGCGCCGCGCCGCACCTCCTGGCCGTGCCGCACCATCCACAGGCGCGCGTGCGACGGCGGCTTCCAGTCACGCCCGATCTCGTGGTGACACGTCTCGCACGCGCCGGGCGCGTTGCGTTCGGCGTGGCAGGTCACGCAGTCCTGCATGTCGAGCCGCAGGTCGTACGAGATGCGCCGGCTCTTGGTCACGGCCTCGTGGCAGTCGGTGCACTCCACCTTCTTCGCGGCGTGGGACGCGTGGCTGAAGATCACCTCGTCCGGCAGCGCCATCACCGCGTGCCACCTAGGCTTGCCGGCCTCGTCCACCCACGTCGCCGCGAGCCGCTCCTCCTCGGGCTTGTCCTCCTCGAGCTCCTCGTGGCACTCCATGCAGATCTCGAGCGTCGGCATGGGTGCCTTCGCCGCCTCGTCGGCCCCCTCGTGGCAGTCGAGGCACTCGACACCCTTCTCGAGGTGCTTGGCGTGGTCGAACGCCGGTCCGTCGGGGAACTCCGGTGCCGCGGCGTGCGGCGACGCGACGCCGCCGCAGCCCGCGAGGAGCGCCGCGCCGAGCACGAGCGCCGCCGCGAGGAAGCCCCCGGCGCCGCCGCACGTGCGGCGCTCAGAAGTCCAGCGTGAGCCCGAGCGTGAAGACATCGTAGGTCTCCTCGTCGTCCCGTTCGTGGGAGTGACGCAACCGCAGGGTCAGGGTGTCCGTGAGCTTCCAGCGCAGGTCGGCGTGCACCGCGCGCACGTGGTTGCGCTCGCGGTCGCGGTACGCGTCGTAGCCGTAGAGCGCGTAGTCGGTGCCGAGCGACGCCTCGACGCGCTTGCTGAAGCGGTGCGTGAGCTCGCCGCCGTAGGTGTCGAAGCGCTCGCCGTCGCCGGACCAGCGCTCGACGACGAGCGACACGACCGAGTCCTCCCACACGAGGTCCTCGACGCTCGGCGTCAGGTACCAGCGGTGCGTGTCGCGGTTGAACGCGCCCTCGTCGCCGGAGTCGCGGACGTCGCGCACGTCGAGTCCGCCCTCGACGACGACCTTGTCGCCGAAGCCCTTCACGGCGCGCAGCCGCCCCTGGTCGTAGCCGGCGAGCGTGTGCAGCACGGTGTAGTAGGGATCGAACTCGGTGGTGAACTCCTCGTCGTACGACTCGAAGAGCCGGAACCACGAGGCCTGCACGAGGAGGTCCTGCTCGTCCCAGTGGCCCGTCGCGCGCAGTTCCGCGTCGCGTGCGGTGCCGAGGTACGTGCCGCGGCCGTAGAGGTCGAGCCACGGCGTCGCGCGCTGCCAGACGCGCACGGCGGCGGTGTCGTCGCGGACGCGGTCGCCGAAGTCGTCCGTGACGTGCACGTAGTCGAGTGCGGCGCGGGTGCCGCGCGCGGGCTCGGCGGTCAGCGTGGTGCCGGCGAGCCAGTCGCCGCGCGGCGAGGACTCGTAGAGGTGCACCGGCACGCCGCCGTAGACGGACGCGCGCAGGTGCGCCTTCTGCCACAGCTCGCGCGACGCGGCCGAGACGCCGTCGATGTGGAACGTCTCGGAGCCGTAGACGTACTGGCGCCCGAAGCGCACGCTCTCGGCGGGCCCTTTCTCGGGGCGCCACGCGACGTACGCGGTGTACAGCCGCGCGTTGAGGTCGGAGTCGAACGTGTCCGGGAGCGACGTGAACTCGTAGCCGTCGCGGCCCGTGCGGCGCCGGTCGAGGTCGAGCGTCGAGCGGACGAAGAACGCGGCGGAGAGGGCGTCGTGGCGGCCGTCGCCGACGCGCAGGTCGAGCCAGGAGCGCAGGTCCTGGTCGGTGTCGTCGCCGGTGCGGCGCAGGCGGTACTCGAGCGAGGCGCTGCCGTGCGTCCGCGCGAGCAGATCGCCGATCGTGTCCTTGAGAGCCGTGCCCCGCTCGGGCGCCGGCGCCGCCTTGGCGTCCGCGGCTTTCGCCTCGACCGGCGCCGGGTCGCTCGCCGTGTCCTCCTGCGGGGACGGAGCGGCGTCCTCGGCGGCCACCGCCGGAGCGGCCAGCAGCGCGGTCGCGACGAGTGCGAGGGGCAGGCCGCCCGAGGCACGCGCGTGACCGGCGTCCCAGTTCCTCCCGTGCCCGGGCGCCCGACCCTGCGGTCGGCACGTCCCGTGCGTCCCTGACACGGACTCGAGGAGCGCGTCGGATGAGTCGCTCTGGTGCCCGCTCACTGTGCCACCCCCGGACGCGGCCTGTGCGCACCGCACGCGTCCGCGAGGAGTCTCGCGCAGAGCGCGCCCGCCCGCGCGAGTCTCGCGACCGTGTCCGCGAGTTCGCCAGGGCGGAACGAGACCTACGTCACACGTGCGGAGCGGCCCGTCGTCGCCCCGTGCCGATGAGGATCCTAGAATCGTGACGGCGCGCGCGGGAGAGCTCTCCCGCGGCCCGGCGGCCCGGACGGGTTCCAGGCCGATGGAAGGACGCGAAAGGAGATCGTCATGCGCCTCGTGCTCGCAGCCGCAGCCGGCCTGCTGGCCGTGGTGGCCGTACCGTTCCTCGTGTCGAGCAGCGCCGCCGACGACGGCGGGGCGAAGCCCGAGTACGTCGGGGCGGAGACCTGCAAGGGTTGCCACTACCAGCAGCACAAGATCTGGAAGAAGACCAAGCTCGCGAAGGCGATGGACTCGCTGAAGCCGACCGCCGAGAGCGACGCCGAGCTGTTCGCGTCGAAGAAGGCCGCGGGCCTCGACCCGGCGCAGGACTACTCGGCCGACGAGAAGTGCGTCGGCTGCCACACGACGGGCTACGGCAAGGAGACGGGCTACCCCGCCGACGCGACCAAGGACGCCGAGCGCGCGAAGCTGCTCGCCGGCGTGCAGTGCGAGGCCTGCCACGGCCCGGGCAGCCTGTACGCGAAGCACAAGACCGAGGCGAAGGAGAAGGACCCGGAGGCGAAGTTCACCTTCGAGGACCTCGCGCCGCTCGGCCTCGTCAAGCCCGACGCTGCGAACTGCGCGACCTGCCACAACGAGAACTCCCCCTTCAAGAAGGAGTTCAAGTTCGAGGACGAGAAGACCAACGTCCACACGAAGAAGAAGTGAGCTGACGTCGTCGCGTCCGCGCCGATCGAAGCGGCGGAGTCGCCCCGGCGACCCCGCCGCTTCTGCGTTCCCACCCCCTTCGCAACAAACGGGGACGGTCCGTTCCGTTGGGGACGGTCCTCGTCCAGGCTCGGACCACAACTTCCGGTTACGAAGGGGACGGTCCTCACGCACGCTCGGCGCGCAAGATCTCGTCCCGATGGGGACAGACCTGGACGCTCGCTGACGGTCACCCGGCCCGACGAGGCGACCGGCTCGATCCACCCACGCCGCCGATGTGCACGCGGGCGGTCGCACTGAGCGCAGACGCTCCGCTACGGGACGACTTGGCCTTGCAGGAGCGCACGCCCGCGGCGGCGCGCCGCCGCCACCCCCGCGACACTCACGCCCAGCCATGGAGCGAGTCGAGCCGTGGCGAGTCCCGCGACGTCGCACGCTAGATGAGCTGCGAGTGCGCGCGCGGCGGCCTCGGCTCCAGATCTCGCGCCTGCCGCAACGCGTTCCGGGCGCGCCCCGGTGCGCGCACAGGCGTATCCCACGATCGCCTCCGGCGTCCAGGCGTGCGGACTACCGCCCCCATCCGATGTCGAATCGTTGCCCGCGCGTGGTGTCCAGATCGTGTCGATGGAACGAGTCGCTGCAGCGATCCCCGCCCCCATTCGGGACGGAGAGACCTCAGCCGGCACCCTCCCCGCCGCCGCCCACGCAGTGGCGCGCTCCTCGAGCGCCGACAGAAGCGCGCGGCGCGCGGACGGGATCGTCGACGCGAGCAGCGCAAGCGATGCGGAGACGTCGGTCCAGACGGCAGGTCGTTGCCCGAGCAGTTCGGCGAGGCAGCTTCGCGGCGAGCGCATCAACTGTGCCACGTCTCGCACGACCCGGTGGCGCAGCGGGTTCCCCACGACGTAGGCGTAGCGGGCGTAGACGGCCGCATCGTCAGCGCACGGATCTGAGTAGTACCGCCCCTGGAAGACCGCTCCGCGCACCGGGTCTGCGCGGCGCGCCCGCATCGCCAGCGCAGTGTTCAGGCGCGCGAGAGTCCTGCCCGGCGGCTCTTCGCAGCGCAGCAGCAGGTGGAAGTGGTTGTCGAGTACCGACCACGCGAGGCACGTCGCACGGGTCTCGACGCACACACGGGCTCCGCGTTCGACGAGGAACTCGATGTCCTGACGGGAGCGGAAGATCGGCGTTCCCCCATGCGCGCGGGCATCCACGTGCAGGACAGCGCCGGGGGACCAGCTTCGGCGTTCGCGACTCATCCCTGAGAGGACGCGCACGAACCCCGAAGGTGACACGGCACCGAGCCTTCGAAGCCGCCACCTCGCGGTCTCAGCGTGGCATGAAGGTCTGTCCCCTTCGCGACGAGTCGATGCCCGCCGAGCCTGCACGAGGACCGTCCCCTTCGTAACGGGAAGTTGGAGTCCGAGCCTGGGGCAGGACCGTCCCCTTCGACACGGGGAGGGGGTCAGCGGAGGTCGGCGCCGGGCACCGGGGCGCCCGTCAGTTCGGCGTACGAGCGCTGCAGGAGTTGGACGGCGAGGACGGCGTTGTGGATGCCGAGGCTGCCGTCGCCGTTCACGGCGGTGTAGTTGAACACCGCGCGCTTCTGCGCCTCGGACGCCCCCGTCATCCGCCCGTCCGTCGCACCGCCGTAGTTGAAGCGGCCGTTCGAGAAGCTGACGCTCGCGTCGAGCAGCAGCGCGTCGCGCAGGACGTCGAGCAGCCCACGCACCTCGCTCTGGATGCCCTCGATCGTCCCGCTGCCGTCGTAGTCGCCGACGGCGATCCGGTCGAACGACGTCAGCCCGCTGTGGCACTCGCGGCACGTCTCGACGCGCGGCTCGAAGTCGTGCTTCGGAGCGCCGTTCGCCTGGTGGTCGAAGTGGCAGTTGACGCAGTTGTCCGGGAAGAGCCCCGGCAGGCTGTGGGCGCTCGTGCCGTACGCGCCGGAGCCGGGCACCTGCGCGCCGGCCGTCCCGAGCAGCATCTCGCGCTGCGGGTGCCGCGGCAGCTCGCCGTCGTCGCGGAAGTCGCCGAACGTCAGCGACTCGTTGTTGTGGCACCGTCCGCACAGCTCGGCCTTGGGGAAGCGCACGGGGTTGCTGCCGGGCAGGAACTCGCCGTCGCCCGTCATACCGTGGCAGGCCCGGCAGGTGATGCCCTCGTCGTGCCCGACCGCGTCGAGCAGGATCGCGTTGCGGTCGTCCTGCGTGAGCGCCTCGCCGCGCACCTGCACGCGCAGGAAGCCCTCGGTCGTGTGGCACTGCACGCACGGCAGTCCGCCGTCGTCGTCCGGGTTGCGCACGCCGTTCTGGAAGCTGCGCGGCGTGTCGGCGTGGAAGGTGCCGTCGCCGTCGGGCCCGTCCACGGACCACTCCGCGATCTTCACCGCGGCGCGGTCGTCGCTGCCCGTCGGGTGGCAGGTGCTGCAGGAGTTCGTGACGCCGTGCAGCACGCTGGCGCGCGGCCAGACCACACGGAACTCGTGGCTCGCACGGTTGCCGAGCATGTGCCCCGCGGCGTCCGTGCCGAACACGGCGGCGGCCGTGCGCGGCATGTGGCACGTGTCGCAGCGCCCGACGCCCGTGCCCTCCGGGTCGTACAGGAACGTGCCGACGCCCATGCCCATGTCGCGCATGTGCGTGACGACCGCCGTCACGATCGACGCCGACGCGCCCGTGGTCGGGACGGCGAGCACGTCGGTCTTCGTCACGTTCGCGAACGGCCCTTCGCCGGCGTGGCACGAGAGACACAGCGTGTTGTCCGGCAGACGCGTCCGCACCCGCACGCCGTCGTCCGAGACGACCGTGCGCAGCATCCCCTCCTGCCGCCGCGCGTGCGGCGCGTGGCAGTCGATGCACGCGGGCGCGTCGCCGCTCACCGCGGCGTGCGGCCCGGCGTCGATCTCGCGGCCCTGCATGTAGCGCGCGCGTGCGGCGACGTAGCCCGCACCGCTCACGCCCGAGACGGGCGCGGCCTTGTAGCCCCAGAAGTCGGCGGGGTCGGTGCTCCGCGTGCGGAACGCGTCGGGATCGTCGCCCGCCTGGACGACGCCGCCCTCGGCCGTGTACCCGAACTTCGGCACGAGCGACGTGCCCGCGACCGCGTCGACGGCCGTGCCGCGGTCGTGGCAGCGCACGCACGTGTCGTTCGCGGCCGCGACGCCCGCCGCGCTGCCGTCGAGCAGGTCGGCGGGGTTCGCGATGAGCGACGGGTCGCCCGCGCCCGCGTGCTTCGCGCCAGGGCCGTGGCAGCTCTCGCAGCCGACGCCCGACTCGACCCAGCCGTCGAGCACGGCGCCCGACGCCTGCGACTCGACGACGACGCCCGTCGCGTGGCAGCCCGCGCAGCGCACGGCGTACGAGACGTCGGGCGTCACCGCGGCGGTGCTCGCGAAGCGCGGCGCCGTGCCGGCGTACCAGAGGTCGGCGCCGAACGCGGCGTACTCGCGCCGCACCTCGTCCCACTCGAAGGGCAGCGGATAGAGGCCGTCGCCGATGCGCGCGAGGTACGACTGCTCGTGCAGTCCGTTGCCGCCCGCGGTGCGCTCGATGTCGTACGTCACGCCCGCGATCGTCGCCTTGTAGGGCCGCGCGTCGCCGGCGACGTACGAGAGCTTCGGCGCGTTGGTGCCGTACGCGGCGAAGTTCGGCGTCGTCCGCAGATCGAGTCCGTCGCGGAAGTCGTCGCGACCGTTCGCGTTCCGGTCGTTCGTCACGGGCAGGCCCGAGAGGCCCGCACGCTGCCACTCGCGCGTCGCGAGCCGGTGCGCCGTGCCGAGCCACTCGGTGTAGAGGTCGTCGTGGCAGCGGCCGCACGCGGCCGAGCCGACGTAGCCGTCGCGCGCCGCGAGCGTGCTGCCGAACGCCTCGGGCGCGCCGGCTGCGATGCCTTCCGGCACGCCGAACTGGCGCGGGCCGGACGGGTCGTTCAGCGGGCGCAGCAGGAACGCGAAGCGCAGGCGCCGCGCGCCGCCCGGGTTCTGCCACGCGAGCTCGTACGTGCCGCTCGAGACGAGCACCACGTCGTTCGTCGTCGCCTTGCGGCCGCGCGTGGTCGCGACGATCGGGACGGCGTCGCCGCCCGGGTCGGTGAGACCCGTGATGCGCGGCCCCTCGCCGCCGCCCGCGGAGCCCGGCGCGCGCACGACGACGCGGACGAGCGAGCCGCCGGGCGCGTCGAAGCGCCACGTGCCGGACGCGCCCGGCGCGGGATCGAGTCCGCCGAAGCGGCCCGAGCGCTGCGCCTTCGTCGCGAGCGTGTAGCCGCCCGTTCCCGCGCGGCGCACGACCTCGAGCACGAAGTTGCCGGAGTACGGGAACTCGTACGCGTCGAGCGCAGAGCGCCGCACGTCGCGCAGCGAGAGACGGTGCCCCGTCGCGAGCACGGTGCCGCCGGGGCGCGTCAGCCGCACGTCTGCGAGGAGCGACGAGCCCGCCGCCGTCGCCAGCCGCGCGGACACGCGCGAGCCGGCGCGCGCGAAGAACGTGAACTGGTGCACTTCACCGGGGAAGCCGCCCATGACGGCGCGCACGGTGTCGCCCGCGCGCACCTCCGCCGCGCCCGCGAACGGCGCCTCCTCCTGCGCGCTCGAGGGACGCAGCGCCGCGACGACCGAGACGGCCGCGAGCACCAGGACCGCCCAACGCCTGCCGCGTTCGCGCATCGCCCCTCCTGCGGCCCGTTCCGGGCCGATGGCACCCGTCCGGCGCGGCCTCGCGCACCCCGTCTCACGCCCCCAGGCAGCCCCAGGGCGCGGGCGCGCGCCGGACGTCACGGATTCTGGGTCAGGACGCGCCGGTTGTCGCGTCTGCAGCACGGGCATCGCGTGACTCAGGTCACGTGGCCGCGCGACGACCACGCCCGACGCGCCGTCGCCCCCGCGGGCTAGCCTCGCGGCGTGCCCAGCAGCCCGCGCGCCGCGCCCCCGGACCGCCGCACCCCGCTCCGGCCGGGGACCGCCGCCGCGGGAGCCGACGCGGCCGCGGCGTTCGATGTCGCGCCGCTCCTCCGCGCGTCGCCCGGGGGCGACGCGCCCGTCCCCTGCTTCCGCACGCGGCACGGCGCGCTGTTCGGCGACGACTGCCTGCGCGTGCTCCCCCACCTCGCGGACGGCTGCGTGGACACGGTCTTCGCCGATCCCCCGTTCAACCTCGGCAAGCGCTACGGCGCCCGCACCGACGACGCCCGCGACGACGCCGAGTACGTCGCGTGGTGCCGCGCGTGGCTCGCCGAGTGCGTGCGCGTGCTGCGGCCGGGCGGTGCGCTCTTCGTCTACAACCTGCCGCGCTGGAACGTCGAGCTGGGCGCGTTCCTGAACACGCAGCCGGGCATGCTCTTCCGGCACTGGATCGCGGTCGAGATGAGCGCGTGCCTGCCGATCGCGGGGCGGCTCCACCCCAGCCACTACGCGCTCCTCTACTACACGAAGGGCCGGCCGCGAGTCTTCCGGCGCATCCGCACGCCCGTCGCGCTCTGCCGCCACTGCGGCGGCGAGATCAAGGACTACGGCGGTCACCGCGCCGCGCTCCACCCCGACGGGCTCACGCTCAAGGACGTCTGGACCGACGTCCCCCCGGTGCGCCACCGGCGCTACAAGTCGGACGAGCGGCGGGCGAACGCGCTCTCGACGAAGCTGCTCGAGCGCGTCGTCGAGATGTCCACGGACCCGGGCGACCTGGTGCTCGACCCGTTCGGCGGCAGCGGCACGACCTACGCGGTCTGCGAGGACCGCGGCCGCCGCTGGCTCGGCATCGAGCTCGACTTCGCCGACGTCGTCGCCGAGCGGCTCTCGGGCGGGACGCTCGCCCACCACGCGAACACCGACGTCGTCGAGCGCTGAGCGCCGGCGCGCGCCTACTCGGTGTCGTCGGTCGCGTCGCCGCCGCGGCCGCGGACGGACGCCACGGCGGCGACGGCCAGTACGCCGAGCACCACCGCGAGCGACGTCGTGCTGCCGATGTGGACGACGTCGACGAGCAGCATCTTCGCGCCGACGAACGCGAGCACGATCGCGAGCGCGGGCGTCAGGTAGCGCAGCGCGCGCACGCCGGCTTCGAGCACGAAGAACAGCGCGCGCAGCCCGAGCACCGCGAGCACGTTCGAGCTGAACGCGACGAACGGGTCGCGCGTCACGCCGAGCACGGCGGGGATCGAGTCGACGGCGAAGACGAGGTCGCTCGCCTCGACGAGCACGACGGCGACGAGCATCGGCGTCGCGACGAGCACGCCCTCCTCGCGCGCCAGGAACCGGTCGCCGTGGAAGCGCGGGGTGACGGGCATGACGCGCCGCAGCAGGCGCGCGGCCCAGTGCCGCGCCGGGTCCGGCGCGTCGTCCTCGCCGCCGCGCACGAGCTTCACGGCGGCGACGATCAGGAACGCGCCGAACACGTAGAGCAGCCAGTCGAACGCGTGGACGAGCTGGACGCCGCCGACGATCAGCACCGCGCGCAGCACGATCGCGCCGAACACGCCCCAGAACAGCACGCGGTGGCGGTTCTCGGGCGGCACCGCGAGCTCGCGCATCACGAGCAGGATCACGAAGAGGTTGTCGACGGAGAGGCTCTTCTCCATCACGTACGCCGTCAGGAACTCCGTGCCGAGAGCGCGGCCGTAGCGGGCGAACACGAACGCGGCGAAGCCGAGCGCGAGCGCGATCCAGCCCGCGCTCTCGAGCAGCGCCTCGCGCAGCGTCGGCGCGTGCGGGCGCCGGTGGACGAGCACCAGGTCGAGGACGAGGCAGACGACGACGCCGACCAGGAAGCCGATCCAGAGCGCGGGGTCGTGGTCGCCGAGGAGGTGGTCCATGGGGATGCGCCGTTGCCGTGGAACCGACGGCGCGCGCGGGCGCTGCGGAGACCACGCGGACGCATCACGCAGCCAGGCGTGGGCGCCCCGATCGCACCGTGCGCGCGGACGGATGGCGGGTCCGCGGAAGGCGCCGGACGTTAGCGGCGGCGGGGGCGCGGAGTCCCGAAGAAGCGGCTTCCGGCCGCCGGCGCCCGGACGGGCCCCGTCCGCTGCCCGGGGCAGCCGGGCGACGGATCACCACAAGACTTTGTTCTAAAAAGACTTACACGTGCAGACGAGCGCGGGTCCCGGCGCCGCCCGGGGGAGCGCGGCCCGGCCCGCGCGATGTGCGCGGAATCCGGCTTCAGGTGGTTCCCTCGTCCACGAGGGACGGTACACTGTGACGCAAGTACCTTGGGTGGAGCCGCCGCAGGGAGTTCCTACGGCGGATGACTCAGCGCGTCGTGTCGGGTACCGCGGCGCGGAGCGCGCGTCGTACCCGAACGAGTGGACATTGGGGAGGAGCCTATGCGGAAGCTGCTCGTCGCAGCCGGCCTGATCGCCGGCGCGACCCTGGCCGGCTACGCGCTCTACTCGCCCGCTTCCGAAGCGGGTTGAGGCCCCCCGTTCGCCTGCGGCGCAGGCGTGAACACGGGGGAGATCGCGTGGGACAACAGCATCGAGGACCCGGCGACCGTCAAGGCCGCCATCACGGGTGAGACCTCGACCGCGGCGAAGGAAGCCGCGAAGAACGACTGGGACGAGTGGACGGTCGACGACCTCAAGTCGGGCAAGCCGCTCCTCGTCTACCGCTACCTCGACGGTCTCACGGCGGACCAGATCCGGGAGCTCGACCTCCCGAAGGGCGCCGAGGAGTCGTTGAAGTTCAGCCAGGCGTTCGAGGTGAAGGTGCTGTCGAAGGATGACGTCATCGCGCGCATCAACGAAGCGTGGCGTGCGAAGAAGTCGCCGATCGACCCCGAGTCCGACACGAGCAAGCCTGAGAACCAGGCGTCCATCACCTTCTATGCGTTCACCGGCCAAAAGCTGGGGTCCATGGACGTGAAGGACAGCATCAGCTCGCGTGCGTTCGGCACCGCGCTCAAGCGCTACGAGGCCAAGAACCGCGCCCTCTGCGACCAGGAGATCAAGCGTCTCGAGGAGCAGGAGAAGGCGCGCGAGGAAGCCGAGGCGACGGCCGGGAAGTAGCCCTCGGGCTGCTCCCTCGGACCTGATCCGAGATCATCCGGGCGCGTCGGACCCCATCGGTCCGGCGCGCTCGTTCGATTCCCGGCGACGATTCCCGGCGACGGCACCTGCGGCGAGCCGCGCACGCCCGGCCGCGGCGCCGGATCCGACGCTCCGGGGACGGTCCGCTCCGCCTATGCTCCGGCGATGGGGAGTCTCCGCAGCACCGCCCGCGCCGCCGTCGCCTGCGCCCTGTGCGCGGCCGGTGTGCGCGCCGCGGACATCGACGTCATGCTCGTGCCGGGCGACCGCATCGAGCTCGAGATGGGTGGCGGCGGGACGGTCACGGGCGTCGTCGCCGGCGTCGCCGGGCAGCGGCTCACGCTGCGCGCGAAGCGCGGCCCGCGGAGCGGCGTGGAGCCCGCGCTGTACCTCGCGCGCCCCGACGGCACGCCGTTCGACGCGGGGCCGCGCTCCCACCGCACGAAGTCCGCGGCGACGCTCCGCGCCGTGCCGCTCGACACCACGGGGCCGTGGCGCGTCACGCTCGCCGCGCTCGCGGGCGGCGGCTCCGTGCGCTTCAGCGTCGCGGGCGCGCCGCCGCGCCGTGCCGTCCTCGCGGGCGAGCTCGGCGCCGACGCGCCGACGGGCGCGCATGCGCTCGACGTGCTGCCGGGCAGCTCGGTGCGCGTCCGCGCGCGCAGCGTCGGCAAGCCGTCGTGGACGCCGACGGTCGAGATCGAGAGCCCCTCGGGCGCGCCGCTCACCGTGCCGACCTCGAAGGCGGCCGGGTGGCTCGTGCTCGACGAAGCGGGGCGGCACACGCTGCGCGTGACGGGCGGCAGCGGACGCTACGCGCTCCGCGTGGACGTGAAGCCGCCGAAGACCGGGCACCGCGAGCTGACGTTCCGGGACGTCGAGCTGCGACCCCGCATCGACGACGTGAGCCCGCTCGTCCTGCAGAACGACGCGCAGCCGGACCTGCGCCTGACCGGTCCCGGGTTCACGAAGGCGCACCGCGTCGCGCTCCGGCGCGACGGGAAGAACTACGCGGCGACGCCGGTGACCGAGGCCTTCGCGAACGATGCGCGCATCGCGCTCGACACGACCGGGCTCGTCCCCGGCCCGTACCAGGTGCAGGCGTCCACACCGCTCGGCAACGTCGTGCTCTCCGACGAGACGATCGAGATCGTCAACCGGCCGCCGACGCTAAGCTCGCTGTCGGCACCGGAGTTCGCACTGCGCATCGCCGCGCCGGTCGAGATCGTCGGACGGGGGTTCGACGCGGACTGCGAGGTGACCGTCACGCGCACGTCCGACGGGCTGCCGATGGACGTCGAGCTCGCCGCCGCGCGCGACGACCGCAAGCTGCGCGCGACGCTGCGCCCGCAGCCGTTCGCCGTCGGCACGTACGACGTCGTGCTGCGCGACCCGTCCGGCGAGTCGCGGACGTACCCGCGCGCGATCGACACGTTCGGCATGACGGGACCGCAGGCCGACGTGTTCGCGCACGACGGGCCGCACACGTTCGGCTACGTGTTCCCGATCTCGGCCGCGTACGACGCGACCCGCGGCAACGTGTGCGCGGCCGTGTACGACGACGGCGACCTGGTGTTCGTGCTCTTCGAGGCGCAGTCGCTCACCGTGCTCGACACGCGGCGCATCACGGGCGGCGGCCGGCTGCTCTACCCGCAGTTGGCGTGGAGCCCGGTGGACGACGCGTTCGCGGTGTCGTACGTCCAGTTGTTCGCGAACTCCGCCCTCGGCTTCGTGCGCATCTGGGCCGCGGACGACCTGGACGACGAGCGCGCCCAGTCGATCGTCGCCAGCGACGACGACGTGACGCTCGTGGACGTGGCCGCCGACCCGGAGGTCGGCGGGTTCCTCGTCGCGTGGGAGCAGTGGGACTCCGTGGACGGTTCGAAGGTCTACACGCTGCGCCACTCCGCGAGCGCGCCCGCGAACCTGACCACGAAGTCGCTCGTCTACGCGCACACGCAGGGCTACGCGTGGGCGCCGCGCGTCTGCTACCGCGGCGCGCGCACGTTCGTCGTCGCCTACATCGGGTCGTCGCCGAGCGACACCGCGTACGCCATCCGGCGCAGCGTGACCAGTGCCGCGGGTCTCCCGCTCGGGCCGAGCGTCGTCGTGGCGGCCGACACCAACTGGTACTCGATCACCGCACCGCACCTGGTCCGCAACCCGCACGACGACTCGGTGCTGCTGGGGTTCTCGTATCTCGTGCAGAGCGCGTGGCACCCGGCGTTCACGATCCTCGACGCGCAGGACGTCGAGCCCGGACCGGTCGTCGGCAACGACCTCGAGGGCATCCTGGCGGAGGGCTTCATCGACTCGGCCGTGTGGGGCGAGGACCGCGGCGAGTTCCTGCTCGGACTGTCCGACACGACCGCGACGCGCGCCGTCGTGCGGCGCATCTCGCCGGACGGCACCCCTCACATCGCGTACCTCCCCGAGTCGTACGAGGGGATGGTCGCGGTGCTCTGGGCCGGCCCGACCGCGGGGACCGTCGGCCTGCTGCGCGGCTACGACGGCGACGACGACGACTACATCGACTGGTGGGAGCCCGTCGGCGGGCACGTCCGGGCCGGGCGCATGCGCTGAGGCCGGTGCGCCGCGCGACGGGTTCCCATGCGCCGCGCTTGCGTGTACGGTGACCCGCGAACCCGGGAGGTGCATCTTGAGACTCGCCCCGAAGCTCGCCGGCGGACTGCTGGTCTCCGGACTCGCCGCGACCGCGGCCTACGCGTTCTTCTTCGTGCTGTTCGCCGTGAAGTTCCTGCTGATCGTGACGCTGCTGATCACGCTCTCGGGCGGCGGACGACTGCGGCAGAAGTTCCGCGTGACCGCCCCGCAGGGCCAGGCGTACGTCGAGCGCGGCAGCTCGCCGGGCACGGGCAACGTGAACCTGTTCGGCGAGGTCGACTACGACCGCATGGTCCCGGAGATCCCGCCCGCGTCCGTCGTCACGCAGACCATCTCGCTCAACCTGCCGCTCGCCACGACGAACGAGCAGGAGACGAAGGGCAAGATCGACGCCGACACGAGCGCGTTCGGCGAGGGCGCGCAGGACTTCGTCAACGCCGTGTTCCAACTCGCGGGCGGCCGTCAGAGCACCACGGGCAAGGTCGGCAAGGGACTCCTGGGCGGCAACGTGTCCGTCTCCGACATCTCCGCCAAGGGCAAGATCCAGGTCGACACCAAGACGTTCACCAGGTTCTCCGGCGCCGCGACGGTGAAGTTCACGGGCGACATCACGAACGGCCCGAACGCGGGCGGCACCGTGAAGGGCACCGTGAAGGTGAAGATCAAGCCGCGCAGCGTCGAGCGGTAGCCGCTCGCCGGCAACCGCGCGAGTCGTCGTGACCCCGCGCGCGAACGCGATCGAACGCGCTGCGCGCGCGGTGCTCGTCGTCCTGGCGTGCACGTGGACGGCGGCGCTGCCCGGCGGCGTCGCGTTCCCGTACGTCGCGCCGAAGGCCGTGCTCCTGCACGTCGGCGGCGCGCTCGCGGCGGCGCTGCTGCTCCTGCTCGCCACGCGGACGGGTCCGCGAGCCGTGCTCGCGCGCGGCGGCGCGCTCTCCGCCGTGGTGGTGGCGACGTTCGTCTGGCGCGCGGTCACCGCGGTCGCGGGCGTCGACCCGCGGCGCTCGTCCTGGGGGACGCCCGAGCGCGGCGAGGGGCTCGTCACCGACGCGGCGCTCCTCGCCCTCGCACTGCTCGCGATCGCCGTGCTCCGCCGCGCACGCGACTGGCTGCCCGTCGCGCGCGCCGTCGTCGCGAGCGGGAGCGTCGTCGCCGTCGTCGCTCTGTTGCAGCTCGCGCACGTGCTCCCGCACGTGTTCGCGGACGGGGAGCGGCCGCCGTCGACGACGGGCAACTCGCTCTTCGCCGGCGGTGCGACCGCCGTGACGGTGCTCGTGGCCGTCCTCCTCGCGCGCGTCGAGCGCCACGTCGCGCTGCGGCGCGCCGCCGCGCTCGCGGCGCTCGTCGCCGGCGGCGGACTCGTCGCCACGGAGTCGCGGGGCCCGCTGCTCGCACTCGCGGCCGGCGCGTGGCTGGCACTCGCGGTGTGGCGCGACGAGGTCCCGGTCGGAGCGCCGCGGCGGCGCGTGGCGACCGCGGCGGTCGTCGCAGCGCCGGTCCTCGCGGTGCTCGCGGGAGTCGCCGTCTTCGTGCCCGCCGCGCGCGGCCTGCCGCTCGTCCGGCGCCTCGTCCCCACCGATGCCACCGCGTTCACGCACTCGTTCCGTCTCCACGCCTGGCCGTGCTCGCTCGACGCAGGCCTCGCGCGTCCGTGGACGGGCTGGGGCCCGCGCTGCGTCGAGTTCGCGTACGACGCACACTTCGATCCGTCGCTCCTGCGTCTCGGCATGGAGTCGGTGCACGTGGACCACGCGCACAGCGTCCCGCTCGACGTGTTCGTCGAGACGGGCGTGCCGGGCGTCCTCCTGTTCGGCGCGACGTACGTGTTCGCCTACGCGGCACTCGCGCGCGCGCTGCGCCGGCGCCGCGTCCCGCTCGTCGCGGCGGCGCTGGGCTCCGGCCTCCTCGCAGCGCTCTTCGTGCACGGGCTCACGGCCTTCGACGACCTCGGCACCGCCGTGGTGCACGCGCTCGTCCTCGCCGCGGCTGCGACGCTCGGGGCGCGGCGCGGACGCCTCGCGCACGCGAGCGGACCACTGCCCCCGACGCGCGTGGCCGCCGCCGTCGCGTGCGGCGGCGTGCTCGTCGCGTGCGCCCTCGCGCAGGCCGCGTGCGACCTCGGCGCGGCGCGGCGTGCGCACCGCGCCGCGCTGGCCGTCGCCGTCCGCGACCCGTCCGCGCCGCGGCTGCTGCGCGACGTGCTCGCGAGCGCGTCGGCACACGCGCACGATCTCGCGCGCACCGTCGCGGAGACGGTGCCGACGGAGATCGGCGAGGCGCCGCAGTCCCACGCCGACTCGCCGGCACTCCTCGACGCGGCGCGCGACGCCGCCCGCACCGCGCTCGTCGCGAGCCCCCGCGACACACGCGCGGTGCGCTGCCTCGCCGCCGTCGCGACGACGCGCGCGCTGCACGGCGGCGACCGCAGCGGCCTGCAGCAGGCGGCCGACGCCCTCGCCGACGCCATCGAGCGCTGCCCCACGCGGCAGGACCTGCGCCTCGCGCTCGCCCTCGTGCTCTACGCCGACGGCAACGTCGAGGCGGCGATCGAGTGGGCCGAGGACGCCTGGACCGACGACCCCGCGGTCGGCGAGGCGGCGTGGCGCTACGCGTGGCTCGTGGCCGTCTCGGGCGACACCGACGACGCGCGGGCGATCCTCGACGAGGCCGAACGGGCCGGCGCGCACTTCCCGAAGGCGGCGCAGGCGTTCGTCGCACAGATCCGCGGCACGCGCTGAGGAGTTCCGCGCGCGCGGGCCGCGCAGCGCGCTGTTCGGCGCAACCGGCATGGTCGGCCGGGCCGCACTCCGCGCGTGTCTCGCCGCCGCGCAGGATCCGCCGCGCGCCTGAGCCGCGGACCGGCGGCCACGGTCACGCGTCGGCGCCGCTCGGCGCGTGCTCCCGCCACGCCGCGAGCAGCTCGCGGCTCTGACGCAGGTTCTCGAGCACCGACGTGCGCACGTCGTCGGGCAGGTCGCGCACCTCGTCGTCGAGCACGCGCTTGGCGGCGGCGAGATGCGCGACGTCGCCGGTCGCCGCCCACACGTCGAGCAGCGCGGTGCGCCGCTGCGCGGGGCCGAGTCGCCCCTCCGCGGCGCGGAACGCCGCGAGCGCGTCGGCAGCGGTCGCACCGCCGCACGCCGCCAGCTGACAGAGCGCCAGCGCCTCCTCGACCGCGCTCCCCGAGGCGTGCGCCGCGGCGCGCACCGACTCCAGCAGCGCGACGGCCTCGTCGCGTGCGCCGCGGCGCTCCAGGCACCGCGCGAGCGCGAGCCGTGCGGCGTCGGCCAGCGGATGCTGCAACGCGACGAGGGTCGCGAGCCCGGCACGGTACAGCTCCACGGCGCCGTCCACGTCCCCCAGCTCGTACCGGTTGTTGCCGAGGTTGTGGAGCGTGAGCCCCTCCTGGACGCCATCGCCGAGCTCGCGCGAGAGCGCGAGCACGCGGCGTCGCAGTTCCTCGGACGCCGCGAGGCGCCCGTCCGCGAAGTGGGCGTTGCCGAGCGTGGCGAGCGCCCACGCCTCCCCCATCCGGTCGCCGAGCGCCCGGAACGTCTCGCGCGCGCTCTCCAGGTTCTCGATTCGGCCCTCGCGGCGGCCGTCGGTCCCCGCCACGATGCAGAGGTTGAGCAGGCAGATCGCCTCGCCCCGGCGCACGCCCGCCGCGCGGAAGAGCTGCTGCGCACGCGCGAAGCAGTCGCGCGCGGCCGCGCAGTTCCCTTCGCCGTGGTGCAGCCCGCCGAGGTTCAGATAGCCGTTGCCCTCGAACTCCGCGTGCCCGATGGCGTGACACAGCTCGATGCCGCGCCGTAGCTCCGCGTGCGCTTCGGCGAAGCGCCCCTGCACCCGGTAGGTCGCGCCGAGGTTGATCGCCGTGCCGGCCTCGGCCACGCGGTCTCCGAGACGCCGCGCGACGTCGAGCGCGCGCAGCAGGAAGGTCACCGCCTCGTCGTTCCGCCCCGCCCGCGAAGTCGCGAGGCCGTGCGCGCGCAGCGCCTCGAACAGCAGGCGCTCGTCGTCGCCGCGCTCGGCGATGGTCAGCGCCTCGCGCGCGGCGGCGCCCTGCTCCGGGGCACGCCCCTGCTCGTAGCGCGACGTCGCCTGGCGCAGGAGCACGCGCGCGCGCTCCGCCCCCTCGAGCAGCCCCGGCTGCGCGAGGGCGCAGTCGCCGAGAGCTACGGCGCGCGCGTGGAGATGGCCGCGCGCGAGGTGGGCCTGTGCACGCGCCAGGTAGCGCAGCGCGCGCGCGCCCTCGGCGCCGCTCTGCAGGTGCGAGCACAGCTCGACGGCCAGCGCCCCGTCGAGGGACTCGGGCGCCGTCTGCGCGGCGCCCGAGCGCCGCTCGAGCGCGGAGCCGAGCGCCGCGTGGTAGGCCTCGCGCAACTGCTCGTAGAGCGCGCCGTAGAGCGCCTCCTGCACCTGATGGTGGTCGAACACGAGCCGGCGCCCCGACGCGCGCACCAGCCGGTGCTTCTGCTCGATCGCGGCGAACGCGCGCAGCGTCGGCAGCAGCGGAGCGCCGACGGCGTCGGCGACCAGGCCCGGATCGAACTCGAAGCCGCAGCACGCCGCGACGTCGAGCAGCTCGCGCTCCGCCGGCGAGAGGTCCGCGACGCGCGCGTTCACGAGATCGAGGACCGTCGACGGGATGCGGATCTCGCCGATCTCCCGCGTCGAGGCCCACGAGCCGTCCTCGCGCTGCGTGACGAACTGCCCTTCGCGCAGTCCCTGGATGATCTCGAACGCGAAGTAGGGGTTGCCGTCGGACTTCAGGCCGATCTGCATCGCGAGCGTGCGCGCGAGCTCGTCGGAGCGGAAGCAGTCGCGCAGGAGCAGCGCCAGGTCCTTCGGGCCGAGCCGGCCGAGCGGCACGCGGCTCACGTGGGCGAGCCGCGTGAGCGACGCGACGCGCCGCTCGTCGAGTCCCGGGCGCGTCGTCGCGATCACGAGCAGCCGGTGCCCCGGCACGGCCAGCGCGAGCGACATGAACAGCGCGTACGCCTCGTCGGGCGCGAAGTGCAGGTCGTCGAGGAGCAGCACGGTCGTGCCGTCCGCGGCCAGGCTCTGGAGCAGCGCGACGGTGCACGCGTGCAGGGCGTCGCGCGTCAGGGACCCCGCGCCGTCGGTCGTCATGCCGCCGACGAGCAGCGCCGCGTACGGCGCGGCGAGCGGCCCCGCCGCCCCGAGCCGTCCGCGCAGCTCGGCGACGAGGTCCGCGCCGTCGAAGTGCTCGCGCAGCGCCGTCGTGACGGCGCCGGCGCCCGACGCCGCGCCGCCCGGCGGATACCCGCCGAACAGGAAGTTCAGCTCGTGACCCTCCTGGCGGAGCCGCCCCACGAACTCGTCGACGAGCCGCGACTTGCCGATCCCCGCCTCGCCCTCGACGAGCACCACGTTCCCGTCGCCCGCCTGCGCGCGCTCGAAGAGCGTCCGCAGCTTCGCGAGCTCCGCGTCGCGGCCGTACACGGCCGTCTCGCGCGGGATGCGGATGCGCCGCAGCGGGCGGCACGTCTCGAGCCGGATCGCGACGGCGCGCGCGTGCCACCACGCGGACTCCTCGCCCGCCTCGAGCACGCCGAGGAGCTCGTCCGCGCTCGCGAAGCGTGCGTCGCGGTCCTTCGCGAGCAGGCAGTGCACGACCTCCTCGAAGAACGGGCTGAGCTGCGGCTCCACCTCGCCGAGCCGCCGCGGCGTCTCGTGCAGCACGCGCCCGACCGTCTGCGGCAGGTCGTCGGCGAGGTACGGGCAGATCCCCGTCGCCAGCTCGTAGAGCACGAGCCCGAGCGCGTGCAGGTCCACGCGTCCGTCGAGGTCGCGCCCGCCGCCCGTGAACTGCTCGGGCGCCGCGTAGTGCAGCGAGCCGACGAACGCCCCGGTCTGCGAGAGCCGCAGCGCGTCGTCCGTCGAGCGCGCGACGCCGAGGTCCATCAGCTTGACGACGTGGTCGCGCGTGATGAGCACGTTCTCGGGCTTCACGTCGCGGTGCACCGCCCCGGCCGCATGGATCGCCGCGAGCCCCTTGCACATCTCCCGCGCGATGTGCCGGCAGAGCTCCTCGGGCACGCGCGTCAGCTCGCGCAGCAGACCGGCGAGCGTCTGCCCCTCGACGAACTCCATGGCGAGCCAGTGCACGCCGTCCGACTCGCCCCCGGCGAGCGTCCGCACCACGTTGACGTGCTCGACCGCCCGCCCGATCTCCACCTCGCGACGGAACCGCGCGGCCGCGTCCCCGTCCGCGAGCAGGTGCGGGTGCACGACCTTGAGCGCGACCGTCCCCGCCGCGCCGTGCGCCAGGTACACCGTGCCCATCCCGCCCGCGCCGAGCTCGCGCGCGATCACGTACGGTCCGACGGCCGCCCCGGGCTGCATGGCGCGACACCGTAGCGGCTCGCGACGCCGCGCGCACCCGCGCTCCGCGGCGCCGGGGCCGCCCTCTCGCGTCCTGCCGCGGCCGGGCCCGGGCGAGGCCGGCACGGCCTGCGAGCGCGGATTTCCGCGCCGCGCAGGTAAGACCGCGCCGACCGGGGCGACCAACGGCGCGAGTCCAACCGAGAGGAGCTTCCGATGACCCCCCGCATTCCCGTCGCGCCCGACGCGACCCTCGACGCCGGCACCAAGACCCTGCTCGACCAGGTCGGCCGCGCGCTCGGCATGGTGCCCAACCTGCACAGGACCCTCGCCCACGCGCCGGCCGCGCTGCGCGCCTACCACGACGCGTCGCGCCACCTCGCCGGCGGCTCGCTCACGCCGCAGCTGCGCGAGCAGCTGGCGCTCGCCACCGCCGGCCAGAACCGCTGCGGCTACTGTGCCTCGGCGCACACCCTGCTCGGGCGCGGCGCCGGCATCGCCGACGCCGAGCTTGCGCGCAACCTGCGCGGCGAGGCCGGCACGCCCTCGAGCGCGGCGGCGCTGCGCTTCGTCAAGGAGCTCCTGCAGCACCGCGGCCGGGTCGACGACGCCGCCCTGCAGCGCATGCGCGAGGCCGGCTTCTCCGACGCGGCGATCCTCGAGGTCGTCGCGCACGTCGCGCTGAACGTGTTCACGAACTTCGTCAACAACGTCGCCGACACCGCCGTGGACTTCCCGGTGGTCGCGATCCCCGAGGACGTCGCGCGCTGAGCCGCCCCACACGGGTCGCGTCCCGCTGCGACGCACGACGTGCGACACGCCGCGCCGACGCGACCCACCTCGCGGTGCGGACCTCCGCCCGCACGCGCAGGAGCCGCCATGCCCCACGGACATCGAGCGCACACCGATCACGCGACGCGCACGCAGCGTGACGACGAACGCGGAGTGCGCGCGGCGCAGGGCGCGTGGTTCGGGCCAGGAGCCTGTCCGAGAGACCCGTCGAGGATCGCCTTCGTCCAGGTGCGCCGGGCGTCGTGCCGCGCAGGCGACGCCGCTGCCAGAGCATCATCGAGCCTGCGAGGTGCGGCGAACGGCATGCCTGGACGAAGCAGCCGCTGCGCAACGGCGAGCGACGTGGCTCGCTCACCGGTTCCGACGGGTCTCTCGGACAGGCTCCTGGTAGCGGCCGTCGTCCTCGCGACGATGCTCGCCGCCACGGGCTGCGCGTCCGCGCCCGGCGGGCCGACGCGCGATCCCGCCGACGTCAGCGCAGCGTACGTCGGGGGGAGGAACGTGCCGTCCCACGGAGTCGCGCTCGAGGGCTGGTGCCCCGTCTCCTACCGCGAGCGCGGCGGGCCGCGCCGCGGCAGCCCGCAGTTCACAGCCGGCCACCTCGGTGCCACGTACTGGTTCTCCTCCGCGGCCGCGAAGGAGGCCTTCCTGCTCGATCCGGAGCGCTACGTTCCCGCGTTCGGCGGCTGGTGCGCCTACGGCATGGCCGTGCAGGACAAGTTCCCGGTCGATCCGCTGCGCTGGAAGATCGTCGACGACCGGCTGCTCGTGTTCCTCCGCAACGGCCACGTCGACGCGCTCTCGCTGTGGGACGCGGGCGACGAGCGCGCGCTGCTCGCGCGGGCGGAGGCCCACTGGCGGCACGTCCGGGACTGAACGCGTGCCCCCCCATCTCTCCCCGCGGACCGACGCCCAGTGGATCGACGCCCTGCGCGCGGCCGCCGGGCCGGACGCCGAGCGGGCCCTGGGCGAGCTCGCGCGGTTCCTCCGAGGTCTGCTCGCGCGCGTGCTGCGCGGCCGCGCCACCGACGACGACCTCGCCGACTTCACGCAGGAGGCGCTGCTGCAGATCGTCGCGCGGCTCTCCGGGTTCCGCGGCGAGAGCCGCTTCACGACGTGGGCCGGAGCCGTCGCGACCCGTGTCGCGTTCACGGAGCTGCGCCGGCGGAGCGTGCGCGAGCGCGGCCGGCAGTCGTTCGAGGAGATCCTCGCCGACGCCCGCGCCGTCGCGGGCCGCGCGCTGCCGTCGGCCGACGACGTCGCCGCGCGGCGTCGGCTCCTCGCGGCGCTCGAGCAGGCGATCGCGACGGAGCTCACGGAGCGTCAGCGCACGGCGATCCTGGCCGAGCTGCGCGGCGTGCCGACCGTCGAGATCGCCGCGCGCCTCGACACCAACCAGAACGCGCTCTACAAGCTGGTCCACGACGCGCGTCGCAAGCTGCGGCAGGCGCTCGAGCGCGCGGGCTACGACGCCGCGTCCGTCCGCGCCGAGCTCGAGGAGGGCGTGTCCGCATGACGATCCGCGACGACGAACTCCGGCGGCTCCTCGAGCTCGTCCTGCAGACGTCCGAGCGCGAGCTCGACTGCGACGAGTTCCTCGAACGCGCCGCGGCGTATCTCGACCGCGCCGCCGCGAGCGCCGACACGCCGCTCTTCGCGGACGTGCGCGCGCACCTCGCGGTCTGCCCGGAGTGCCTCGAGGAGTTCGAGGCCCTGCTCGCGGCGCGCGGCGGCGCTCGCTCCGACGAGTCGGCGAGCGGCGCGTAAGACCCGCGCCGCCGGCGCGACCAACGTGACGTCCCCTCGAACACGAAGGAGAGTCACGATGAGGAAGTTCGTTCTCACGATCCCGGCGGCCGCCGCGGCCGCGCTCGCGCTGGCGGCGCTCGCGGCGCCCTCCGACGCCCAGGAGATGGGCGCCAGGCCCCAGGCGGCGCCGGCCGCCGCCACGTCACCGGCGCTCTTCGACGACGCGGGCGCGCTCGTCCGCCCGCGCACGTACCGGCGCTGGGTCTTCGTCGGCGCCCCGCTCACGCCGAACGACATGAACGACGGGCACGCGGCCTTCCCGGAGTTCCACTCGGTCTACGTGGATCCCGCGTCCTACGACCACTTCAAGCAGAGCGGCACGTGGCGCGACGGGACGGTCGTCCTGAAGGAGCTCGTGTCGGTCGGGACGAAGGCGTCGTCGAGCGGCAAGGGCTACTTCATGGGCGAGTTCCTCGGACTCGAGGCCGCCGTGAAGAGCCGCCGGCGCTTCCCCGACGCGCCCGGCAACTGGGGCTTCTTCCGCTTCACCGACGAGCACGGCGGCGCCGTGCACGAGAAGGCGACGGCGCTCCCGCAGTCGGCGTGCGCCGCGTGCCACCAGGCCTCCGCGAACGACGACCTGATCTTCACGCAGCACTACCCGGTGCTGCGTGCAGCGAAGGCGTTCGGCGAAGGCGATCCCGAGAACCGCTGAACAGGGGCGGCGGGGCGGGCGCCCACGCGCCCGCCCCGTCGAGCACCAGATGAACGTCCTCGAACGCCTCTCGCACGGCGCCCTCGACGCGCGCCACCTCCACGCTGCGACGGTGCACATCCCGGTGACGCTGGCGCTCCTCGCCGCGCCGGCCGCTCTGTGGCTCGCCGTCACCCGGCCCCGGCGCGACCGCGTGCTGCGGCGCGCGCTCGTCGTCGCGTACGCGGCGCTCGGCGTGTCCGCCGCACTCGCCGCCACCTGGGGCGGCGGCGCGCGTGCGCTCATGGGCACCGTCTCGGCCGACGCGCGCGACCTGGTCGCGCTCCACGCGCGGCTGGGCCGCGGCGTCGCCTGGATCGCGCTCGCCGCCGGCACCGCGGCGGCGCTCGCCTCGTCGCGCCGCCCGGGCCTCGCCGCCGCAGCCCGTGTCGCGACGGCCGCTCTCGCACTCGCGGCCGCCGGCTGGGTGTCCCTGACGGCGCACCTCGGCGGCACCGCGCTCTACGACCACGGCGTCGGCGCGCCGCGCCCATCCCTCCCGGAGCGCGCGCCGGCCGATCCTCGCGCCGCGCACTTCGCCGCGACCGTCCGGCCGCTGCTCGAGCGCCGCTGCACCGGCTGCCACGGTCCGGCGCCGCACGCAGCCGGAGGCCTCGATCTCACGTCCGCGGAGGGGCTCCTGCGCGGCGGCGCGCGAGGCCCGTCGGTCGTGCCCGGAGACGCACCCGCGAGCCGCCTCCTGCGCGTGCTCACGGGCGCAGGCGGCGAGCCGCGCATGCCGCAGGGCGGCCCCCCGCTGTCGGCCGCCGAGATCGACGCCATCCGCGACTGGATCGACGCCGGCGCGGTCTGGCCGGAGCGCTGACCCGAGGGAGGGCGCGGGGTGCGCGGGCGCGTGACCCCAACTCCGCCCCGATCTCGACTCGACTGCGAACGCGCACAGCGACCTCGGAGCCGCAGGCGCAGAGACCCGCGGTGCGGGCCCGGAACGCATGTGCAGAGCGGTGGGGAGTCCCCCCAGCCGGACCGTCCGCCGGGAGCGGCCGCTGCAACGGCGCGCGAGGACACACGCTCGCACGCCTCGGCGGCACCGCACCGGCCTCGGTGCGGACAGCTCAGCATCTTGACAGCACACATAAGAGACATCAAGATGCCTCCATGCGCACGACCCTCACCCTCGAAGACGACTTGGCGGAGCGCCTCAAGGAGCGCGCGCGTGCGCGGCGCGTCAGCTTCAAGGAGGCCGTCAACGACGCGATCCGCCGCGGCCTGAGCGCGCCCGACGGCGTGGCGGAGTCCGCTCCGCCGTACCGTGTGGAGACCTTCCGCAGCGCGCTCCAGCCGGGCGTGGACCCGCTGCGCCTGAACCAGCTCCTCGACGACCTCGACGTGCGCCGCTTCGGACGGACCGAGTGATCCTCCCCGACGTCAACCTGCTGATCTTCGCGCACGCGGCGGATGCGCCCCACCACGCCGCCGCACGCGCGTGGTGGGAGCGCGTGCTCAACTCCACCGACCGCGTCGGCATCCCGTGGGCCGTCGCGTTCGGCTTCGTCCGCCTCACGACCCACCCCGCCGTCATGCGCGAGCCGCTCGCGCCGACCGACGCGCTCGACCGCGTCGAGGGCTGGCTCGCGCGCCCGAACGTGACCGTCCTCGAGCCCGGCCCCCGCCACCTCGCGATCGTACGCAGCCTCTTCGCCGCCACCGGCGTCGCCGCCTCCCTCACCACCGACACCCACCTCGCCGCCCTCGCCATCGAGCACCGCGCCGAGCTCCACTCGAACGACCGCGACTTCGAGCGCTTCCCGGGCCTGCGACTGCACGACCCGCTGCGGTAGGCGTCGCCGCGGCGCCACCGCCGTGCGCCGCACCGTCCGCGCGCGACATGCGGCGTGCGGCAACAAGCAAGGCGGCGACGCTTCCCCGACGACGTACCCTGCCGCATCCACCGAGTCCGCAGGGAGCTCCCGACCCGATGCAGCGCGCGTCCTTCCTGTCCGACGACTGCCCGCCGATGGGCATCTACGAGACCCTCTACGCCTTCCGGGACGCCTTCGGCAGCTTCATGGGCACCCCGGGCACGCACCCCTGGTCGCAGGGCTTCCCCCTGACCACGCAGCTCGAGGGCGGGCCGCCGCTCCCGGGCAGCGTCGAGGTCACCGCGGCGGACCGCCTCTACCCCAAGGCGTGGGGACTCCCCGATCTGCGCGAGGCGATCGCCGGCCACTACAACTCGTTCTACGGCTCGCGCATCGCGCCCGAGAACGTGATGGTGTTCGCCGGCGGCCGCCCCGGCATCTACACGGTCCTCGCGTTCCTGAAGAAGCACGTCGAGGTGCGGATCGGCAACGCCGAGTGGCCGGCCTACCTCGACATCCTGACGCAGACCGGGACGAGCTTCCGCGTCGTGCCGTTCACCGAGGAGAACGGCTTCCATCCGCCCAACTCCGCGTACTTCGACCGCGCCGGCCTGAACCACAAGACGCACGTCTTCCCGGTCATCTCCAACCCCGGGAACCCGACGGGGCACACGCGCGCGGGAGCCGAGCTGGAAGAGCTGATGGCGCTGGCCGAGCAGCCGGGCAACGGCATCCTGCTCGACGAGGCGTACGAGATGTTCCACCCCTCGAAGGGCGTCAGCGGCATCCGCTACGTGAAGGATCTCGACGAGAGCAACGTCTTCCTCTCGGGCGCGTGCACGAAGGGGCTGCAGTGCCCCGGCATCCGCATCGGCTGGATGATCGCGAGCCGCAAGAACGTCGAGACGCTCTCCAACTACTCGAGCTTCGGCATGGGCGGCGTCAGCCATCCCTCGCAGCGCTACGCGGTCGAACTCCTGCGGCCGGACCGTGTCGCTCAGGCCCGCGTCGCCGTCGAGCGTCACTACGGCATGCAGCGCGCCCGCTACGGCGAGGCGTTCGCGCGCATGGGCCTCGGCGTCTTCACCGGCGACGGCGGCTTCTACCACTGGCTGAAGCTCCCCGACGGCCTGAACGCCCACGACCTGAACCGCCGCCTCTTCCGCCACGGCGCCGCCATCCTCGAGGGCAAGGACTGCGACATGGCCCGCCCCCACGCCAAGGACCCCGCCTACGTCTCCCCCTACGCCAACTGGTTCCGCTTCTCCTTCGGCCCCCTCCTGCCGGAGACGTTCGAGTCCGACATCGCCCTCTTCCGCCGCGTCCTCGACGAGTACCGCGCGGACGTCGCCGGGCGCTCGGCGGGGTAGGGACGCGGGCGAGGTAGCGACGGCGCCGAGGTAGCGACGGCCGCGCGGTAGCGTCGGTCCGGCCGCGTCGCGATCCCGCCACGTCCCACGGGGTCGCTCGCGGAGCGTTCCTCCAGGCCCGGCCGACCGCCGCCGACGGGCACCCGCCCCGTCGCTGGCCCCCATCCCCGCGCGACCGTACCCTCGACGCCGTTCGAACGCAGCGTTCGCAGACGGTGGGCCCGTAGCTCAGTCGGTCAGAGCAGGGGACTCATAATCCCTTGGTCCCAGGTTCGAGTCCTGGCGGGCCTACCAGCGCAGACCGAGCCGGGCGGGCCAGGTTGCGCGACGTCGCCCCGCCGCCCGGCCGAACCCGAACGGGCCCGGCGTGTCCAAATGTGTCCACTTCGTGCCCACGGGGCACCTGCACCTCGGTCGGGGCCTGCGCAAGCGGAACGGTTCTCGCCCGCGACCCTGCGCGTGGCGACCATCGCGCTCAGGTCTGCAGCCTGCATCCCGCACGTCGGGGTACGACTCTGCAGCCCCCCGGAGCGCATGATGTCGAAGACCGAGAACGGCAGGGTCGCGGACGAACTGATCGCCTGGCTGGACGAACACCTCGTCGGGTTCCGGGTGGAACGATCCGGGCTCACGCTTCGCGAACGCGTGCTTCGTCTCGTGGAACTTCGCTCCAAGGTGCAAGAGCTGGGCATCGCCGCCGTGGCCGAGGGGGGCATCTGCGAGCGCGCCGCGCAGTCCCGGATGCGGCAGTACCTGATCGCGCACTACGGCATCCCGATCGGGCACGCCGAGCTTGCGGTGGTCGCGGGCATCAGCGCGTTCGCCCGTCGCATCCGTCAGCTTCGCACTGAGGAGGGCTACCGGATCGTGACAGGGAAGGTGACGGATCCCTTCGCCGGCATCGAGATGCGCCGCGACGAGTACATGCTGATCGCTCCGGAGCCCGACCTCGACGCGGCGCGGCGGTGGCACGTAGCGAACCGCATCCGCCGCATGCCCGGCAGCGGCCCCAGCCGCATGCTCGCGTTCCTGAGGGAGAACGTCGGGCGCGCGGTAACGACCGACGAACTGGGCTACGTGGCGAAGGAGGGGTCCGCCTTCACCCGACGGGTTCGCGAGCTCCGCACACAGGGGGGCTACGCCATCGCGACGCGGTTCACGGGGCGGCCTGACCTCCCTTCCGGCGTCTACGTCCTCGAGTCGCTCGAACCCGTAGTGCCACCGCATGATCGGGCTATCCCCGCACCGACCCTGCGGGCCGTCTGGGACCGCGACGGCAGCCGCTGTACCCGCTGCGGCTGGGAGCCGGCACTCGCGACGCGGGCGGACCCGCGCTTCTTGGAGGTCCACCATCTCACGCCACACGAGGAAGGCGGCCCGAACGAGCTCGAGAACCTGGCCGTGCTGTGCAACCGGTGCCACGACGTGGTTCACGCAGATCGAGGCGATGCTGGGTAGGCGCGTCCCTGTCGGTCGCTGGAGCTAGAGTCAGACGTCTGCGCCCGCTGCACTGACCGGCGGCGCTCCTGAAATGCACACGCCTCAAGCCACGACAACTCGAAGGAGGGCGGCGCCGTCGCCACGGCGTCGCTCGATCTCCTCGTCCGACGGCGACTCGGGCGCCCAAGGGCAGTTCCGCGTCATCGACCTCTTCTGCGGCGCGGGCGGAATGACGCGCGGCTTCGTGGACACGGGCGCCTTCAGGACGGTCTGGGCCAACGACAACAACATCGCCGCGGCGAACACGTACAACGAGAACTTCGGTGCCCACTGCGTGCCCGGGGACATCGTGGGCATCCTCGCCGCCCCGGACTTCCGCGTCCCGAGGGCGGACGTCGTCATCGGCGGGCCACCGTGCCAGGGCTTCAGTCTTCTCAACAAGAACCGAGACGGGGATCCCCGCAAGCAACTCTGGCGTCCCTACCTCGACGTAGTGGAGCGGTCCGGCGCTCTCGCGTTCGTGATGGAGAACGTCCCGCAGCTCCTCGGCTCCGACGAGTTCGCGGAGATCGAGGCGGAGGCGCGGCGACTCGGGTTCACGCTCAAGTCCGTGAAGCTCTGCGCAGCCGATTTCGGGGTGCCGCAGACGAGATGGAGAGCGATGATCCTCGGCCTCCGAGGCGCGTCCCCCGAGGGCTTCTTCCCTCCTCTCAAGACCCACTTCAACCCGAACAACGGCGCGAAGTCGAAGGGCGGCTACGCCGCTGACGCACGCCCGTGGCGGACTGTCCGCGACGCGATCGAGGATCTCCCCCCACCCGCCGGCACCGAGATCCGAGACGTGGCGCCGCCCGAGAACCTGCACTTCGGCCGCCAGCCGACCCCCGTCAGCCTCCGCCGCTACAAGGCGGTGCCGGAAGAGGGCATGAATCGCTTCGACCTGCAGCGCCGCGCTCCGGAACTGACCCCCGGGTGCTGGATCCGCAAGAAGTCGGGCGGGACGGACCTGTTCGGCCGCCTGTGGTGGGACCGTCCCGCGTTCACGATCCGCACCGAGTTCTTCAAGCCGGAGAAGGGGCGCTACCTGCACCCGGTGCAACACCGCCCGATCACCCACCGTGAAGCCGCCCGCCTCCAGAGCTTCCCGGACAACTTCGTCTTCACCGGGACGAAGATCGAGGTCGCCAAGCAGATCGGCAACGCCGTGCCGCCCCTGCTGGGTCGCCGCGTCGCGGAGTGCGTGGTCGCGGCCCTGGTGTCGACCCGGCGCTGACGTGGCGGATCGCCTCTCCCGGAAGGCTCGCAGTCGTCTGATGAGCACGGTCCGGAGCCGCGACACCGCCCCGGAACTCCGAGTCCGGAGCGCCCTGCATCGACTCGGCTTCAGGTTCCGGCTACACGTGCCGAACCTCCCCGGCCGGCCGGACATCGCTTTGCCCAGGCACTCCGTGGTGGTGTTCGTCCACGGGTGCTTCTGGCACGGCCATGCGGGCTGCCGGCGATCCGCCAGACCGAGCAGTCACCGCGCGTTCTGGAACGCGAAGATCGACGGCAACGTCGCCCGCGACTCCCGCGTCCGGCGGCAGCTCCGTCGCCTCGGATGGCGCGTGGTGGTGATCTGGGAGTGCTGGACCCACGACGATGGGCATCTTCAGGGGCGCCTGCGTAGACTCCTCCAGAATGACCGGGGAGGCAGAGCATGACGAGCGCGCGGGACAAGATCAGGGCGTTCCTTGAAGCAAATGTCGGGAAGGTCGTCAACACGCAGCAGGTCCGAGACGTCGCCGGCATCAGCGAGTACGCCCGTCGCCTCCGGGAACTCCGAGACGACGAAGGGATGCAGATCCACTCGCACATCGACGACGAGAGCCTGAGCCCCGGCGAGTACAAGCTGGTCGACCTGAAGCGCGAGCCGCGCATCGCCGACGGGATCTCGCCGCAGAAGCGCGCCCGCATCCTGGAGCGGAACGGCTACACGTGCCAGATGTGCGGAGCCGGTCCCGGCGACCCCGATCCGTTCAACGCCGGTCGGAAGACGCGCCTCCATATCGACCACGTCACGCCCCGCGCTCAGGGCGGGACCGACGACGACGAGAACCTCCGGGTGCTGTGCTCAGCGTGCAACCAGTCGAAGGCGAACATCCAGTCGCCGAGCGAGGACGCGCGGAACCTGCTCGCGCGCATCCGGCGGGCGCCCAGGTCGGTGCGCCGGGAGGTCTACGCGTCGCTGCAACGGTCATTCGGCGACACCCCTCGCGCAGGCCGCGACGTCGCTGCGGACCCGGACGACGGCGACCAGAGTGATGCGGGCCCGGGACTTCGCGCGTGAGCATCAAGAAGCAGGAGTTCTACGAGGGCGCCGCACTTCACCTGCTCGCCCGCGGTCGCGGCACCCTCACACTTCGGCATGAGCCGCCATGCTTCATCGCCGACGATCGGCTCGTCCTGTACCTGAAGTACTGCACGAAGGTGCGGAGCCCGTGGGGCTTCACTCTCGGCGCCAGCGAATTGGATCACCTCGGAGAGTACGACTTGCGGTTCGACGTCGTGTTGGGGTTCATCTGCGGGGGCGACGGCGTGGCGGCGGTCCGGTACGACGAGGTTCGACAGATCACCGCCATCCGGACGGACGTGTTCCACATCGCCTGCTACCGCAAGCACCACGAGCACTACGAAGTGAGCGGCCCATCGGGGACGGTGCCGCACAAGGTCGCGCCGTCCGACTGGCCCCGAGTCCTCGACAAAAAGAGAGCCCGATGAAGCACCAGGACGAAGTCGTCAACGTCCTTAAGAAGCAGATCGGGCGGGACGACGAGGTCGAGGAGATCCGCGCCACCGCTACGCGCGTCGCGGAGCGTTGGGTAGACCCGCTGAGCAGCGGCGAGCAGCATACGAACGGGCTGATCTACGGACTCATTCAGAGCGGCAAGACCGGCGTACTCACGGTCACCGGTGCCATCGGCGCGGACCAAGGCTACAAGACCCTGATCATCCTAACCTCGGACAATGATCCGCTGTACGAGCAGACGCTCACGCGCGTGCGCGAGTCGTTCCCCGGGATGGACATACTCGGCAAGCCGGACTTCAAGGACGCCGACGCGTTCCTGCAGCGCATCCGGTCGGGTACCTGTGCGATCGTTACGACCAAGAACGCGGGCATCCTCGAGACGCTCATCGAGAACTTCAAGAAGGGCAGGCTCAAGGGGCTGGCGGCCCTGATCATCGACGACGAAGCGGATCAGGCCAGCCTGAACACCAGGGAGCGCAAGGCGGACGGCACCCGGAGCACGATCAACGATCGCATCGTCCAGCTTCGCGGGTTCTTCCAGAGGAACACCTACCTGCAGGTCACCGCGACCCCGCAGGCGCTGTTCCTTCAGACGCCGGGACACGACTTCCGCCCGAGGTTCACGATCCTCAGCAACCCCGGCTCGGAGTACGTGGGCGGCGACGACTTCTTCGGCGAAGCCTCGAAGCTGCTGCGCGAGTTCCCGCTCCCGGAGATCCAGAACCTCTCCGCCGGCGCGCAGCCGCATCCGACGCTTGCGATCCCGCCGTCGCTCCTCCGCGCGCTGGACACGTTCATGGTCGCCGCGACGCACAAGCGAATGCTCGACGCGTCGCAGAACTGCGCCTTCCTGTGCCACGTGAGCACCGGCAAGAGCGACCACGAGCACATAGAGAAGCTGCTCCGGAAGTACAAGGCGGACCTCATGACGGCCGCCAAGAAGCCGGATGCCAAGTTCCTGGCCAGGCTTCGCGTCGGGTACGACGACCTCAAGGCAACGCACCCCAACCTCGCGGCTACGCCCCTCGACGCGATCGTCGAGCACATCGCGTTCTACTCCGCGAGCGCTACGGTCAAGCGCGTGAACGGCGACACGGACGAAGATGTAGCCGTCCTCTCGCCCTACAACCTGTTCGTCGGCGGCAACAAGCTCGGCCGCGGCGTCACGATCAGGAACCTCCTCGTCAGCTACTACGGTCGCAACCCGGCGCGCCCGCAGGCCGACACCGTGCTCCAGCACGCGCGAATGTACGGCTACCGCAGGAATGACATCGGCCTACTACGCCTGTTCCTGCCTCCCGAGCTGCACCGAGTGTTCAGGGCGATCCACAAGATGGAGCTCGGCCTCCGCGCGCTCGTCGCGAAGAACCCCGACGAGGCCTTCCGCGGGGTCTACGTCGAAGGGGCAGTGAAGGCCACCCGCCCAGGCGTGCTCTTCCCCGGCGCCCTCGGCATCTACTCCGGGGGGAGCGTCTATAACCCCGCCCAAGTGATGCGCGACGCGTCGGTCGCTGCGGCGACGAAGGAGATCGACGGGCTGCTGGCGGCGATCCCGAACAAGGGATGGAAAGAGGTGCCCCTCGAGACGATCCGCAAGCTCGTCTCCCTTTCGAGGCCCGACGAGAGCGCGTCCGCCTGCATCTGGAACTCGGAGGCGATCTCCGAGTCGATCGGGCAGCTAGCGGACATCAAGAAGCAGTCCACGGGTTACGTCTACGTGGACCGCGATCGCGGCCTCCGCGAGGCGCGCGACGAGACGCAGGGCATCCTGACCGGCGGCGAGGCGGGGACGGTGCCGCCCGAGAAGGTCACTCTCTTCCTGCTTCGCACCAGGGCCGACAAGGGGGAGCAACCTGCGTGGTGGCCGCAGGTCCGGTTCCCGGCCGGTCAGTACGCCATCGCGTTCTCGATGTAGGGGCCGGCTCAGGGCAGACCTCGGCGAACCGCTGGTGGAGGCTTGCATGCTGCCCAGGCCGGGTTCTGTACGGGAACAATCCCAGTAGCGAGCGTCGCTTTGGCGCGCGCTACCCGAAGCCGCGCGTGCCGAATTGCTCGAGCTTGGCTGCCTGTTCCGGCATCAGGAGCGCCGGGGCGCCGCCCGCGGCGGTCGGGTAGACCCGGGCCGCCTCCCAGAGGTGTTGGCGGACGCTGGCTGCGACGCCTGGCTTGACGCCGGCCGCGACGAGGGCGGCGTGGTGGAAGAGGTAGGCGTTCTCGATGACGAGGGGGCGGGTGAGGCCGCGTGAACTGGCGGCGGAGCGCTTCGGGCCGGTCAGGACGAGGTAGGTGTCGGGCGGATCGGCGACGGCCGCGTCGAGGATGCCCTCCTGCGCGCCGTAGAACTTCACGTTGACGGTGTGACCCGCGAAGGGGCCACCGCGGAAGACGCCGTCGGCGCCCTTGTGGACTGCGGAGTCGTAAAGCTCGATGTCGAAGACGTGGGCCGCGATGAACTCGCCCAGGTGGCCGCGCTCCGCGGGGCGGCCGATGAGGCGGGCGATCTGGGCGTCGAGTGCGTTGCGTCGGCGCAGGAGCGCCGCGAGGCGCTCGAGAGGCTCGGCCGCGCGGAGCCAGAGATGGCAGCGCGTCCGGCAGCGCTCGCTCTGGGCGTCGCCGAACACTCGCGCCGCGTGGGGGTCCGGCCACGCGGCGTCGAACCGCTGCCAGCGGCCTGCGCGGATGCCCGCGGCGGCCTCGAGCTCGGTGAGGTCGGCGTCGGTCATCTCCCAGCGCGAACCGGGCTCGTCGAGGTCGAACGCCACGACGAGCACGCCGACGAGCGCCGCGACCTCGGGCAGGAGCGCCGCGACCTTCGCGAAGTCGCGGGCGGCGCCGGACGCTTCATCGACGAGGTGCTTCCGGTAGCTGCGGTTCGAACGCAATCGCGTCCGCTCGCGGAGGTACGTCCACGCACCCTTGACCTCGATCCAGGCCTGCGCACCTTCCTCCAGTTCCAGGACGAGGTCGCAGGTGCCGCGCGTGACGCCGTCGTCGAGGCGGCGCGCGCGCGATGGATACGGCATCTGCGCGGCCGCTGCCTGCACCGTGGTCCCGTCCGGCAGACGCGCGGCCAGCGCCTCGGAGATGGCGTCCTCGGTCGTGTCCCTGCCCGTGCGGCCGAGGTGGGCGTGCAGCCAGCGGAGGCCGGTCGCGTAGCCGTTGCGGACCGTGTCTGCCTCGTGGTCGAGCTCCGCGAGCACTCCAAAGATGCGCTCCGCCAGCGTGGATGCGCAGTTCGTGCGATCGGCGCTCGAAACGGCGCCCCCATCCGATTCCCCCATGCTCCTCACCTCCGCGATCTCCCGCGGGGAAGCGTACCCGACCGATCCCCGTCGCACCGCGCCGACCTCGGGCCCTCGCGAGCAGGTGCCCACGCCGGGCGCCCCCGGCCCGTTCTGGACCGGACGGTCCGGGTGTGCGCACGATGGCGCGCGGAGCGCACGCGATGGCACGGCCGAAGGAGTTCGACGTCGATCTGGCCCTGGAGCGGGCGATGGACGTGTTCTGGGTGCACGGCTACGAGGCGACGTCGCTGCCGATGCTGCTCGAGGCGACGGGGATCGGGCGGCAGAGCCTCTACGACACGTTCGGCGGGAAGCGCGAGCTGTTCCTCGCGGCGCTCGACCGGTACGACGCGAAGGTGGCGGAGGCGATCGTGGCGCCGCTCGTCGCGGACGACGCCGAGCGCGGTGGGCTCGCGGCGATCCGGGCGTACTTCGACGAGGCGGTGCTGCGGCTGACGCGCGAGAAGCCGTGCCGTGCGTGCCTTGTCGCGAACGCGACGATGGAGCTCGCGCCGCGCGACGCGGAGATCACGGCGCGGGTCGCGCGGTCGATCCGGCGCATCGAGACGGCGCTGCGGATGGCGGTCGTCCGGGGGCAGGAGCGCGGCGAGATCGGGGCGCGCCACGAGCCGCGCGCGCTCGCGCGCTTCCTCGCGAGCGTGGGGTTCGGGCTGGCGGTGGCGGCGAAGGCGGGGGCCACGCGCAAGGCGCTGCGCGAGACGGTGGACGTCGCGCTCGGCGCGCTCGCCTGAGCGACGGTCCGCAGCATCGCGCGCGGTCGGGCCGCGGTACGGCGGCGCCGCCGGCGGCAGAGCGGCGCCCGCTCGCGGGAACTTCACGCGCGGTTTCCGGGATTTTTTGGACCGTTCGATCCATTATCACGCGGTCGGGCACGGGGCCCGGGACGGACCGGAGGAGACGCGACGATGCGACTGGACGGCAAGACGGCGGTGGTGACCGGAGGCAACAGTGGAATCGGACTCGCGATCGCGCACGCGCTGAAGGCTGCGGGGGCGCGGGTCGCGCTCACGGGGCGCCGGGCGGACGAGACCGCCGCCGCGGCGCGCGAGGTCGGCGGCGGAACGCTCGGGATCGTCGGCGACGTCGCGGATCTCGCGGACCTCGACCGGCTGTTCGCGGAGGTGCGCGAGCGGCTCGGGACGATCGACGTGCTCGTCGCGAACGCGGGGCTCGGGATCGTGCGGCCGCTCGGCGAGACGACCGAGGCCGACTACGACCACATGATGGACGTGAACGCGAAGGGCACGTTCTTCACGGTGCAGAAGGCGCTGCCCCACCTGAACGACGGCGCGTCGATCGTGCTGACGGGCTCGATCGCGGCCCACGCGGGCATGCCCGGGTTCTCGGTCTACAGCGCGACGAAGGCGGCGATCCGCTCGTTCGCGCGCACGTTCGCGGCGGAGCTCGCACCGCGCGGCATCCGCGTCAACGTGCTCAGCCCCGGACCGATCGCGACGCCGATCTTCGACAAGATGGGCCTCGAGAAGGCGCAGGTCGACGCGTTCGCGGAGCACATCGGCACGCAGGTGCCGCTCGGCCGCTTCGGCCGCCCGGACGAGATGGCGCAGGCGGCGCTGTTCCTCGCGTCGCCGGCGTCGTCGTACGTGACGGGCGCGGACCTGCAGGCCGACGGCGGGCTGACGCAGGTCTGACGCGGTCGGCGCCTGGGACGTGACGGACGACCCCGGCGACGCGTGTCGCCGGGGCCGTCGGCGTGATGAGGACGCTCTCCTCACCGGTGTCGGTTTGGGCGGGACACACGGAGGACGTGCGGTGACGATCTCCCGCGCGGACCGGGTCAGGAAGGACAGGCATCTCCGTGCTCATCGACGACTCGATCGGCGCCGCGGGACCCGTGACGCCGAACTCGGCGCAGCCCGTGACGTTCCCCGTCCACCCACGCCGAGGTGGCGCATGAGCGACGACCTGGCGTTCCGCAAGGCGTGTCTCGCGGGCGACGTGGACGGGGTGCGGCGCGGACTCGACGCTGGCTGCGACGCGGCGGCCGCGAACGCGAAGGGGATGACGCCGCTGATGCTCGCGGTCTGGCAGGGCGACCATGCGGACGTCGTCGACGTGCTGGTCGGCGCCGGTGCGGACGTGGCGTCGGCGCAGCCGTCGTCGGGCTGGACCGCGTTCACGTTCGCGGCGGTGAACGGACGCGCGGCGGCGCTGCCGCGGCTGCTCGCGCACGGAGCGGACCCGCGCGGCGACTGGAAGGCGCTGCACTTCGCCGTGCAGTACCGGAGCGCGGCCACGGTGCCGCTGGTGCTCGCCGCGGGCGTGCCGGTGGACGCGCGCGACGACGACGGACGCACCGCGCTGCACCGCGCCGCGCGCAACTCGGACGCGGGCCTCGTCGCGCTCTTGCTCGAAGCGGGCGCGGATGCGAACGCGCGGGACGCCGCCGGGCGCACACCGCTCCACGAGGCGTGCGCGAAGGCGAACGTCGCAAACGTCCACGCGCTCCGCGCCGCGGGAGCGGGCGTCGATGCGGCGGACGGTGCGGGCGTGACGCCGCGCGACGTGGCGCGGAAGGCCGGGCGCGCGAAGATCCTGGCGGCGCTCGGGTGATCGGGCGGGGGCGCCATCGGCTCCTGCGGTCCCGCGTCGGCGGCGCAGTGCGGCGGCGCGTAGAGTGAGCGCACCCCCACGGAGTCCGCCATGTGCCGCAACATCCGCGTCCTCTTCAACTTCGACCCGCCGGCGACGGACGAGGAGATGCGCGCGGCCGCGCTGCAGTACGTGCGCAAGGTGAGCGGCGCGACGCGTCCCTCGAAGGCCAACGAGGCGGCGTTCGAGCGTGCGGTCGACGAGGTCGCCCGCGCGACGCGCACGCTGCTCGACGCGCTCAGCACGGCGACGCCGCCGCGCGACCGCGAGGAGTTCGCGGCGCGGGCGCGCGAGAAGTCGGCGCGGCGCTTCGGGCGCGCGACCTGAGCGAGCGCCGCGCCGGATGCGCGCGCGAGGCCGCGGGTCTGTCCCCGATTCAACGGCTCGTCACGTCGCGAGGCTGCGCGAGGACCGTCCCCTTCGACACGGGAAGTCACGTCGCGAGGCTGCGCGAGGACCGTCCCCTTCGACACGGGAAGTTGCGGCGCGAGGGTGCGCGAGGACCGTCCCCGATTCGGGGACGGGGGTGCGATCGGTTCTACTCGGCGTGCGGGCGGCGGAGCGTGCCGCAGGCGGCGCCCACGTCGGGCGGCGCGGGCACGCGGGCGCGCCCCGGGAGAGAGCGACATGGCCAAGGGACAGGTGCGCGGCGAGAAGAGCAACAAGAAGAAGCTGACGATCAAGGAGAAGCAGGCGAAGAAGGCCGAGAAGAAGGCTCTGAAGAACAAGGGCTGAGCGCCGCCCGCGGCCGTCGTCGTGCGCGCGGTCGATGCCGGGCTCGATCCCCGGGCGACGTCCCGCGCCACGGCGGCGATCCGCGCAGACCCTCGGACCGGAACAGGCGGCCGAACCGGGCCGCGCGCGTGTCGTCCCACGCACGGAGGGGAATCGACTCGATGCCGCAGGTCGGCTACTCCGGAACCCCCCTCGCGAAGAAGCTCGGCATCAAGCCGGGCACGCGCCTGCGCACCGAGGACGCGCCCGCGCACTACGCCGACCTGCTCGCGCCGCTCCCCGACGGCGTGACGCCCTCGACGTCCCTCCGCCGCGACGTGGACGTCTGGCACCTCTTCACGACGTCGGCGGCACGGTTGCGCGCCCGGCTGCCGAAGGCGCTGGCGGGCATCCGCCGCGACGGCGCGATCTGGGTCTCGTGGCCCAAGAAGGCGTCGCGCGTGCCGACCGACGTCACCGAGGACGTCGTGCGCGCCGTGGCCCTGCCGCTCGGCCTCGTGGACGTGAAGGTCTGCGCGGTGGACGAGGTCTGGTCGGGGCTGAAGCTCGTGATCCGCGTCGAGCGCCGCTGACGACGGAATCGCGCGCGGCGCCGCCAACACTCCCCCGCGCGGCGGGAAGATGGGAGTGATGGCCGACGAGGCGCACCCGCGGGTCGATCCGCCGACGCTCGACGTCGCCGCGCTGCTGGAGCACGCGGCGTGGGCGCGCGCGCTCGCCGCACACCTCGTGCACGGCGCCGCGGACGCCGACGACCTCGTCCAGGAGACGTGGCTCGCCGCGCTGCGCCGCCCGCCGGAGACGGACCGGCCGCTCCGGCCGTGGCTCGCGACCGTGCTGCGGCGGCTCGCGTCGCGGCGACGTCGCGACGACGGCCGCCGTGCGCGGCGCGAGACCGCCGCCGCGGCGCGCGAGGACGAGACGACGGTGCCCGCGAGCGACGAGATCGCGTCGGCCCTCGAGGCGCGGCGCCTGCTCGGCGTCGCCGTCTCGGAACTGCCGGAGCCGTTCCGGACGACCGTCTATCTGCGCTACTACGACGGGCTCGACGGCAACGAGGTCGCGGCGCGCACCGGCGTGCCGCCCGGCACGGCGCGCTGGCGCCTCGCGCGCGGCATCGCGCTCCTGCGCGAGCGCCTCGACGCGCGGACACCCGGCGGGCGCGGCGCGTGGTGCGCGCTGCTCCTGCCGCTCGTGCCGCGGTCCCTTCTCCCCCACAGCGCCGCGACGGCGGCGGCCGGCGGCACAGCCGCGGCAGGAGCGATCACGATGGCGACGACGACGAAGGTGGTGGCCGCCGCCGCCGTGGTGCTGGTGCTGGCGACGGCCACGTGGGTCGGGATCGAGGCGACGCACGACGACGCGCCGCCGCGCGAAGACGTCGCGTTCGTGCCGGAGACCTCCGGCGCTGCGGAGGAGTCGCCGCGGGAGCGCGCGCACGTCGCCACGACGGGAGACGCGGCATCCGAGAGCGACGCCGCGGCGCCGGACGAGCGAACCGCGGTGACGCCGCCCGCGGCGGACGCGCCCGGTCCGCTGCTGCGCGGACGACTCGTCGGACCGAGTGGCATCGCCGTGGCGCACGGGTGGGTGCGCGTCGGCGACGAGGACCCGGCGTTCGAGACGCCGTGCGCGGCCGACGGCACGTTCGCGCTGCACCTGCGCGGCGCACCCGACGCGCGCCGCGTGCGTCTCGACGCGGGCGCCGAAGGCTGCGGCTCGGAGTCGGTGCGCGTCGACGCCCCCGCCGACGGCATCGTGGAGGTCGGCGACATCGAACTCGGCGACGGCGGCTCGATCGAGGGCCGCGTCGTCGACACGGCGGGCGCGCCCGTGCCGGGCGCGAGCATCCGCCTCGTCGGCGAGAGCTACCACGCGGAGCTGCTCGAGACGGCGCGGCGGATGCCGATCGATCTGACGCGCGCGTTCCCCGCGACCGTCTCGGACGAGTCCGGGCACTTCGTTCTCCCGGGCGTGCGCGTCGGCGCGCCGCGCCTGTGGGCCGCGAAGGCGGGGTGGCTCGGCAGCCCCAGCGGAGTCATCGAGGTGCGCGCACGGCAGCGCTCGACGGGCGTGCGGATCGTCCTCGAGCGGCCGTCCGAGGACGAGCTGGTGCGCGTGCTCGTGCAGCGTCGCGACGGCACGCCCGCGGCCGGCGCGGTCGTGCGCTACGCATACGACGGCGACCGCGTCTCGGGCACGAACCAGCGCACGACGGACGACGCAGGGCGCCTGGAGATCCTGCTCGGCCCGGGGCGCATCCGCTGGCTCACCGCGAGCGGCACGGGCGACGACGGCGAACAGGTCACGCGCACGGACGTCGCGCGCGGCAGCAGCGTGACGTTGCGGCTCGGCAGCGCGCCGAGCGTGGAACTGCGCGTGCGCGGAGGCGATGGCGCGCCGCTCGGCGAGTTCGGGTGGGAGGTGCTCGGCGAGGACGGCTCGTCGCTCGCCGTCGAGGGCCGCGCGGCGCGCGCGGACGGCACCGCGCGCGTCACCCTGCCGCAGGGGCGCGGGCGCATCGCCGTCGATGCGCCGGGCCACGCGATCGCGACGACGGAGCTGCTGGACACGGCGGCGCTCCCCGACCACGTGGATCTCGTCGCGACGCCGCTGCCGGGCATCTCGGGCCGCGTGCTGCTCGACGGTGTGACGCGCGCGGGCGTCACCGTCGAGCTGGTCGCCGCGGTGGGAACCGAGGAGAGCGTGCAGATCAACGGCCGGCCCACGCGCTGCGAGTTCGAGCCGGCCGCGACGACGACGACGCGCGAGGACGGCTCGTTCGCGCTGACGATGCGCGACAGCGGGCGCTGGTTCCTGCGCGTGCGCGACGGCGCGTTCGCGGCGCTCTGCGGCCCCTACGACATCGCTGCCGACGCGGGCCGCGCGGGGCTCGAGGTGAGTGTCGGGCGGCCGGGCGCGATCGAAGGCGTCGTGGTCGTCGACGCCGGCCGCTCGCCCGCAGGCGTGCTGCTCGCCATCACGAACTTCGACGGGCTGCCGCGCACGATCCGCACCGACGCGAACGGACGCTTCCGCGCGGAGGGCCTCGCGCCGGGTCCGTGGCTCGTGGGCGAGAGCGAGTTCGAGATCCGCCCGGACGAGGTCGTGACGACGCGTGCGGCGGGGCGCGAGCGCTTCGAGGCGAACTGCGACGTGCCTCCCGGAGGCACCGCGACGCTGCAGCTCGACCTCCGCGCGGCCACGCGGCCGACGCTGCGCATCGCCGTGCGCGTGAACGGCCGCCCCGCCGCCGGAGCACGCGTCGCGCTGCTCGCCGACGAGAACCCGTTCGGGCGCGAGGAGAGCATCGGCACGCTCGACGCCGACGGCCGCGCGCAGCTCGCGGCCGGCGCGCCCCGACGCGGCGTCGTGCGCATCGTGGGCGCCGATGGGCCCGCGGTGCACGCGCCGGTGGAGCTCGGCGCAGACGCGCAGCTCGACGTCGCGTGGGAGACGGGGACCGTCGAGGTGACGGGTGTCGCCGCGGACGCGGCGCGCACGGTCGTGATCGTGGTCCTGCGCGACGACGGGCTGCTCGCGCTCGCCGAGCTGCGCGCGGACGGCGAGGGACGCCTCGTCGCGCGCGATGTCCCGACGGGCCGCGTGCGCGTGGTCGCGGCGGCGGCGATCGACATGCAGACGGCACCTGCGGCGTGGGCCGCCGTGGACGAGGGCGTGCTCACGCGCGGCGCGCTGCTCGGTCTCTCCGCGTCACGCTGACCGCGCGCGGTGCGCTCAGTGTGCGTGCGCGGCGAGCGCCGCGCGCACGACCGGAACGAGCGCCGCGCCCACGGCCGCGCAGCCGGCGACGCTCAGGTGCGTGTCGTCGCGGAAGTACGGCAGCTCACCCTCTTCGGCCTGGCGGCGCAGCGCGGGCGTCAGATCGACGTACGTCGCGCCCGCGCCGAGCGAGCGCACGGCGTGCTCGAGCCGCTCGTCCACGTCGGTCGGCTTCCAGGACGCCGCCTCGGAGTCGGGCGCGTAGGTCAGCAGATGCCCGAGCGCGCGGAACTTCTGCGGCACGAACGCCACCACGAACTCGGCATCGGCGGCGGAGCACGCGCCGTGCGCGGCACGCAGGATCTCGGCGAGATCGCCGAACGTCGCGCCGTCGTACGGCCCGTCGCCCTGGGGCGGCTGCATGAAGTAGACGTTCTGTGCGACGCCGTCGCGCACGAGCCGTCCCGAGCGCGGGGCAGCATCGGGGCGCGGCTTCCCGATCCACGTCACGATGCGTTCGAGAGCGTTGTGGGTGAAGGAGCGCTGCACGAACCCGTGGCGCTCGCGGAACGACGCCTTCCGATCGGCGACGAACTCCTGGTAGACGCGCAGGTCCGAGAGGTCGTTGCCCTCGTAGAAGAACCAGACGACCGCGCGGGGCCGCAGACCGAGTCCGACCCGTCGCAGCGCGGCGAGCTCCTCGCCCGGTCCCCAGCCGGTGTGCGCGAGCGAGTACGCAGTGCAGTCGGCGCCGCGGCGCAGCAGCGCGGGCACGGTCTCACCCTCGGGCACGTACGCCTCGAGGAGCATGGAGTCGCCGACGAGCACCGCGTCGGCCTGCTCGAGCGGCTCCGGGTTGCGGAAGCCGCGGGCGTCGAACGCCACGTCGAACGCATGCTCCTCCGGGTCCGGCACGCGGCAGATGACCGCGATGTTGCCGGGCGCCCGGTCGCCGCTCGTGCGCCACCCGGGTCGCGCGACGTAGCGCATGTCGTCGTCCGGCACGTAGTGCGGATCGCGGCTCGGCGCGACGACGGGCTGGCGCAGCACGAGACGATAGTCGACGCCGGCGAGCGTCCCGGCCTCGAGCACCAGGACGCACAGGCCGAGCGCCAGGTGCACGGCCATCGCCCGCAGCGCGAACGTGCGGCGCGGCGTGCGCACGACGGCGCGCAGCGCGCACCACGCCGCGACCCAGAGCGCGCAGAGCGCGGCGACCGCCGCCGCAGGCGCCGTCGTGCTCCTCCAGAGCGCGATGCCCGCGCCGCCGAAGAGCAGCGCGGCCAGCGCGAGCGCGCCGCGCCGCGGCGGGACGTCCGCGTGCGCCGCGGGAGCGCGGGTGTCCAGCGATTCGGACATCGCAGCCTCCTGGCCCGGCCCGTTCACGGGGTTCGCGCACGTCGCCACGACGATCACGGCGCGATCCCGCTGCTGCGCGGATACGGCGTGCACCGTGCGCGTCGCAGGCGGCCTCCTGAGCGAGGACAGGGCGTCGCAACCGAGGCGCCCCACCGATCGCGACGCCGTGGCGTCGCAGAGGCGGCGCACTGGGCCGCTCAGGTGCGTGAGTCCTCGTGAACCGTCCGGGTCGGCAACAGCTTGACGTCGCGCCTGCGCAACATCAAGGGTGCAGAGCAGCACTTGCTCCGGTCGCAGTTTCCGTGCCGCATCGTTCACCGGCTCTCGGGCGGGTGCGGCTGTGACCCGGTCGTCGCGATCGCCTGGCCCCGGACGACGTGGGCGTCGCATTCGTGCGCGGCGGCAAGCTCGTCGGCTTCCGCACGCTGCGCCTCTGATGCGGCGCCGCGCGGCCGACGGCTCCAGCCGTGGCGCGCAGAGGCCGATAGCGACCTCAGTCACGAGTCGTGTGCGGGCCCGGGGGATGGCCGCGGGCCGGCGTGCGTCCGGACGCACCGCCGAGGAGTCGCCCATGGCCCCCGCCCGCCCAGTCCACCTGCTCTCCGCCGCGGCGGCGCTCTTCTGCGCCGCAGCGTTCCTCGGCTCCACGCCGCACGCCGCGGCCGAGTCGTGCGACGGCGGCGACGCGCGCGTGTTCAACGATCCCGTCGAGCTGCTCACGGTCGTGCCGCCGAGCGGCGCGGTCGAGCTCGCGGGCGCGAGCGGCGGCAGGGTGCGCATCCTCTCCGCGGGCGCGCCGCGCATCGTCTCGCTCGCGCGGCCGGACGGCCTGCGTCAGTTCACGGCGGTGGCGGTGCGCTTCGTCTTCCCCGGCGCGAAGACGAAGGCCACGATCTCGGTGGAGATCGAGCGCACCCTCGCGGACGACGGCTACCTGTTCTCGGTCGAGGAGGTCGCGCGGCCCTGCCTCACACCCGACACGACGATCGTCGACATCGGGCGCTCGCTCGTGCGCGTGCAGCCGGGTGTGCGCACGTCGATCGCGCAGATCCCCGAGGACGTGCCGGGCACGACGCGCGTCGACCTCGAGGGCACCTTCCCGAAGGGCGTCGTCCACCAGCTCGTGATCTACCGCCAGAAGGACAAGGGCAACGACGTCGACACGCAGCTCGTGAACGTGTTCGTGGACGCCGAGGACGGCGTCGTGGTCCCGGACGCCGCGCTCAAGCTGCAGCCGATCGGCGCGGACGCCACGACCGGTTGCCCGGGCACGGATCTCTCGAACCTGACCGAGGCGATCCGCCTCGAGTCGCTGGTGCGCCTGCACGTCGCGAACGTGGACGCGGCCTTCGATCCCTCGAACCTGAAGACACCGAACGCGCCGCAGAAGTCCGACTTCGACACGGTGCGGACGCTGCTCGAGGCGTCGAAGGAGCACCTGAGCTGCGCGCGCAAGCTCGTGCTCGCACGACAGGATCTGCCGGAGCCGCGCGTGACCGCCGCGGTGGCGGACATCGACGAGGCGCTGGCCGACGACGACGCGGCGCTCGCGGCGCTGACCGCCCCGGTCGACGGCGTGAAGAACCGCTCGGTGCGCGAGATGGCGCAGCTCCGCGCGGCGAGTGTCGCGCTCTCGACGACGGTCGGCCGCAAGGTGGACGCCGCGCGCGAGATCGACCCGAACTACGCGGAGCAGGCGCTCGCCCCGGTCTACGACTCGAACGCGCCGCTCGCCGACAAGGTCACGCGCTACGAGGAGCTCGTGAACTCGTTCGAGATGAAGCTCGACGCATTCTCCGACACCGTCGTCGCGATGAAGCTGCGCGTGAAGCAGAACGGTCAGGACGGGCTCGCGCAGGTGCTCGCGTCGAACCAGAACCGCGAGTGCCTGCGCTTCCTCGAGAAGACGATCCTCGCCGACCTGCGCGAGATGGTCGTGCTGATGCAGCCGGCCGGCACGAAGCCCGACGTGACGAAGGAGAAGCGCAAGGCCGTCCAGAACCTGGTGAAGGAGTCGGGCCGCTCCGCAGCCGCGGTCGAGTCCGCGACGTCACGCGGCGACGCGCGGCTCGTCGAGCAGCCGGCGCCGCCGCCGAAGCGCTCGTTCCAGAAGGCGCGCGAGCGCGACCTCGACTTCCTGATCAAGCGTGCAGGGAAGGGCCGCAAGCTGCGCGACAAGGTGAAGGACGACCAGACGCTGCTCGGCCGCGACGACTGAGCGAGGACGCGATCAGAAGAACGCCTCGGGGACGTCGATCCGGTCGCCGTCCTCGAGCTCCGGATCGGGGCGCCGCCCCGAGCGCACGGCGTCCATGTCGACCTCGATGACGCTGTCGCCGCGCAGGATGCGCACGCGCGACGTGTCGGCGAACTTGCCGAATCCGCCGCACTCGGAGACGGCGCCGAGCAGGGTCAGACGCGGTCGCAGGGCGACGGGCCTGGCGTGCTCCACACTGCCCAGCACGTAGACGCGCGGCCCGTCGACGGGCGGCGTCGTCGCAGGCGCGGCGGCGGGCGCGGGCGACGGCGGAACCCAGACACGGAGCCAGTCGGCGAGGCGCTGCGCATCGGCTGCGGGCAGGTCGAAGCGCGGCATCGCCACGGGCTGCGTCGCCGGCTCGGGACTCGCGACGGCGGCTGCCGAGAGCCGCTCGTGGAGTGCTGTGAGCCGTGCGTCGGTGCGGACCATGAACCACACGAGCGCGACCGCCACGACGAACGACAGGCCCACCTGGATGCGCTGCAACATCTCCCGTTCCTCCATGTGCACGGCGCGACAGGCGGCGACCGCCCGCGCGCGGTCCCCGAAGCGCTCCTCGGCGCGGCGGCGGGCCTCCGCCGGCTCGATGCCCGCGGCGACCAGTTCGTCCGCGCAGTGCGCGAGGTGCGCCTCGAACTCGTCCTCGATGTCGCGCGTGAGCGCGTCGGGCGCCGCGTCGCGCGGTGGGCGGCGATAGATCCCGAAGCGCTCGAGGAAGCTCATGCGGGCTCCGGATCGGGCGCCGGTCCGAGCACGCGCGCGACGGCGTCGGAGACGCGCCGCCACGCCGCGCCCTCGTCGCGCAGCTCGCGCCGACCGCGCGGCGTCAGGCGGTAGAAGCGCGCTCGGCGGTTCGACTCGCTGCGCCCCCACGACGCATCCACGGCGCCGCGCCGTTCGAGCCGGTGCAGCGCCGGATAGAGCGAGCCCTCCTCGACGTGCAGCACGTCGCCGCTGCGGGCGCGGATGCGGCTCGCGATCGCGTAGCCGTGCAGCGGGCCCTGCGCGAGCACGCGCAGGACGAGCAGGTCCAGAGTGCCGCGCACGAGCTCCGAGCGGTCGTCGTCGTGTCCCATAGCTTTCCTAGGGGACGACTCTGCGCCACCTCCCCTAGGACGTCAAGGGGAAACACCGGATCGACTACCGTTGACCGTTCGGCTGCGGCCCCGGCTGGGGCGGCGGCTCCGGGCGCTCGCCGAGGAACGTGCCGCCGCCCGCGTCCGCGATGCGCTTCAGCGACTCCGGCACCTTCACGCGCGTGTGCGCGATCCACGAGACGGAGGTCTGCGTGCCGTCGGCCTCGCGATGGCGCCCGGCCGTGCACACTGCGGAGTCGGGATCGCCCGCCTTCGAGTCCGTGATGACGAACACCTCGCGACGCGCGTGCCGGCGCCACGGCATGCGGTCGAGCGCCTCCTCGAGCGCAGCCTCGATCGAGGAGCCCTGCGCGTCGGTCCCGCGGCCGCGGATGGTCAGGAGGAACTCGCTCGCGAGCTCGCCGGAGTACGTCAGCGGCAGAACGCGCGTCTCCCACTGGCCCGCGCTCTTCGGGCGGTCGCGGAACGCGACGATGCCGAGCCGCACGTCGCAGCGGATCGCGCGCACCGGATCGATCTCGGCCTGGACGCGGCGTTGCATCCCGCTCACTGCACCGTAGTTCGAGCCGGACGCGTCGAACGCCAGGATCAGGTCGAGCCGACGCCGTCGCGCGGGCTCGACCGGGCGGTCCGATTCGGCGACCGCGTAGCCGTCCTTCTCGGCGCGCTTCAGGTCCTCGAGCTTCTGCCGGTACTCGCGCACGGCACGCAGCTCGTCGAGCGTCGCCACGATCTGCGGGCGCAGGTCGTGGCGCAGCACCTTCTCGGCCTCCTCGAGACGGTCGAACGCGTGGTCCTCGAGCAGGTCCAGCGCGGTGAGCCGCGTGTCGAGGTCCGCGTGGGCGCGCAGGCACGCGACGATCGACTCGCCGATCTCCAGCTTGCCGTACTCGTGCTCCGACATCGCACGCAGCGCCGCGCAGCGCACGACGGCGTCGTCGTCGTTCAGCGCTCGGGTCAGGATCTCGAGCGTGTCGAGCTCCGGGTCGAACGCGAGCGACTGCACGACGAGCGCGCGCCCGAGCTGGTCGGACTGGGGCGAGAGCAGGAGCGCGTTGCGCTTCGTGCGCCCGCCGGGGCACTTCATGATCGCCTTCGCGAGCGCGACCCGCTGCAGCCGGAAGCCGCCGCGGTAGAGCAGGCGCGTGACGGCCTCGCCCGCGCGCTCGTTCGCGACCTCGCCGAGCGCATCGGCGGCCGCCACGCAGACCGCGATGTCGCGGTCACCGCGCACGATGCGCTCGAGCACGGGCACCGACCGCGGATCCTGCGCCGCGCCGATGCTCTGCACGGCGAGGAGCCGCCCGCTCGCGTCGGGCGCGGATCCGTACGCCGCGAGCGCGTCGAGGTAGGCGTCGGCGGCGAGAGCCACGGTCGCGGCGCCCGCGAACGCGAGTGCGACTCCGATCCGTCCGCCGCGCCCCATGCCCCCTCCGATCCGCGCCGTCTGCGTCCCGCGTCAGCGTACCCCTGTCTGGCGATCGCGCACGTGGTCGCACCGCCGGGGTGGCGCGGACGGCAGCCGGATGTAGCGTTTCCGGAGGGCGCGTGATCCTGGGGGGCGGCATGGAACGGCGCGAGACGAGGCGGGGGCTGACGGCGGCTGTGGTCGTGCTGACGCTGGCGGTCTCCGCGGCCGACGCGGCGGCGCACGGCGGCGCGTACTACCCGCCCCACCCCCCGACGCCGCGCGGTCCGCTCGTCCCGCCCGGCCCGGGCGGCCGCGGCCCGACCACGGGCCCCGGCGGCGGCCCGACGACTCCGGGTGACGCCGCCACGACGCCGGGCACGTCGACCCGCGAGGCGGCCCCCGATCTCGACGACTGGACGCGCTGGTGGTTCGCGAACCGGGCGCAGGTCCTGCGCGGCACGGACCGACGCGACGCCACGCAGCGCGACACCACGCAGCGCGACGGAACGACCACCGCCGAACCCGCGTGGCGCGACGAGGCCCGCGCCGCGCTGCGAGCGGCACTCGCCGACGACGACGCGGACATCGCGAGCGGTGCCGCCGTCGCGCTCGGGCGGGCCGCCGACGTGCGCGCCGCCGCGGCGCTCGTCGAAGCGCTCCGCGATCCGGAGCGCGACGTGACGGTGCGCGAGGCGTGCGCGATCGCCCTCGGACTGCTCGGCCGCCCCGCCGGGGACGCGGCGGGCGAGGCGCTCGTCGACACGGTCGACGACCGCCACGCGACGCCGCGGCTCCGCGCGATCGCGTCGTACGCGCTGAGCGTGGGCGGCCACGCGAACGCCGCAGAACTCTGTGCGCGCGACGCGACGGCCGAACCGTTGCGGAGCGGCGACGCACCCCGCTTCGACCTCGTCGGCGCCGGCGCGACCGGACTCGGCATCTCGCACGACGCCGCCGCACGCGAGTTGCTCGAAGGGCTCGTCGCGCGACGCGGCGCGTCCGAGACCGCGCGACGCGCGTACGCGGTCCACGGCCTCGCACGACTCGGCGATGCGAGCGTGAAGCCCGCTCTCCTGCGCACGCTGCGCGGGCGCGACGACGATGCCCGGCGCGCGGCGTGCCTCGCGCTCGGTGTGCTCGCGACGCGGAGCGACGGCGACGCCGTCGACGCACTCGTCGCGCTCCTGGCGAGCGACGCGGCCCCGTCGGTGCGCGGCGCCGCCGCCGTCACGCTCGGCCGCCTCGGCGGCGGTCGCGCGGTCCGCGCGCTCCGTTCGACGCTCGCAGCCGACGCGCAGGCCACGCCGGACAAGCTGCGGCCGTTCGTCGCGCTGGCCCTGGGCATCGCCGCGGCCGACACGCCGGAAGAGGCGGAGACCGCCACCGCGCCGATGCGCGCGATCCTCGCGGGCACCGGAGACGCCTCGCTGCGCGGCGCCGCGGCGTGCGCCCTCGGACTCGCGCACCGGACCGACGCGCGCGAACTGCTCGAGCGGACCGCCGCGGAGCGCGGCGACCCCTGGCTGCGTGCGCATGCGGCGTTCGCCCTGGGACTCGTCGGCGACGCGGTCGACACGCCGCAGACACTGCGCGAGGTGCTCGTCTTTCGCGGCCATGACGCGCCCGCGCGCGAGGCCGCCGCGGCGCTCGGCCGGCTGCGCGACACGGGGTCGATCCGCGCGCTCCTCCGCGTGCTCGACGCCGAGGACATGTCGCCCGAGGTCCAGGGCGCCGCAGCCGTCGCACTCGGGCGGATCGGCGGCGAGGAGGGCGCGGGCAACCTGACGCGACTCCTCCGCGACACCGCGCGCCGGCCCTACGTGCGCGCGATGGCTGCCGTCGCGCTCGGCCACGCCCTCGACAGGCAGCGCGCTGCCGGTCTCGCCGAGGTCGCCGCGGACCTCGACTGGGTGCACTTCACCGACGCGGTGAACGAGATCCTGACGATCCTCTGAGCGCGGCCCGGCCGGATGCGGGCGTGGTCAGCGACCGTCGTCCGCCTCGGCGTCCGGCTGTTCGAGGCGGCTCGCGATCCGCTCGAGCGCGGCGTCGCCGGGCGCCGCCCGGAGCTGTGCGCGCACGACCTCGAGCGCGGCGGTGCGCGCACCGCTCGCTGCGACGTATCCGAGCGCGCGCTCCACGGCGTCGGCGTGCTCGCGCTCCGCGCAGGCGACGCGCGCCGCGAGCACGGCAGCGTCGTCCCCGCGCTCGACCTCGAGCAGCGCCTCGACCGTGTCCGCCCAGCCGCCGTCGCGCGCGTGGAGTACGCGCCGGGTCGCGAAGCTCTGGCCGCGCGGGATCTCCACCGACGAGGGGGGTTCCTCGAACTCGACGTCGAACGGCTCCGACACCCACGTGTGCAGGGCGAACTCGTCGACGCGCTCGAGCGACTCGGCCGCGTCGGAGGGGAGCTTCGAACTGCTGTACGGCACCGTGACTCCGACGGCCTGCGCGGCGCCGAGGACGTTGTAGAGCCCGATCCGGCCCCCGTCGACGTCGACGTCGAACTCCTCCAGGGTCCTGTCGCCCGCACGCGCGACGACATGGCGCGAGCCGGCGGCGACGCGGCACGTCGCGCGCCCCTGCGGCTCCACGTCCAGTTCGTCGCTGCCGATCGTGACGTGCAGCGGTACGTCGAGCGCGTTGACGACGTGCACGCGCGACGTCCCTCCGTGATACGCGGCCACACCGGCGTACACGGCGATGGCGAGCGCGATGCACGCGACGATGCGCACGCCCGTGCGCTGCGTGCCGGCACGCACGGGGACCTGCGCGAAGAACTGCCAGCCGCGTCCGGAGTCGCGCACGAGCCAGGCGTCGAGCGGGATGAGCGGGACGAAGACGACCGAGAACCAGCGCGTCTTGACGTACGTGTCGTCTTCGGCGTCGTAGTCGGCGCTCCCGTACATGCCCGTCCCGATGCCGTTCAGCCGGCCGAGGCCGGGCGCCTTCTGCAGCGGACGCGCGAACACGCGGGAGCGGTCGAGCACGGCGTCGATCTCGGCGCGCGCAGATCCGCTCTGTGTGCGCCGCCGCAGCCCTCGCAACGCCCTGTGCACGGCGAACGGGTCGTCGCGGTCCACGGCAGCGGCGACTGCCGCATCGAGCAGCATCTCGTCGGCAGCGGTGCCGCCGCCCAAGAGCTGTCGCCATTCCTCGCGCGTCCGGGGCCGGTACGTGTCGGGCATGCCCGATGTTTTAGCCCGACCTTCTCACGACGACTCGCACACCTGAGCGGTCCAGCGCGCCGCGCGCTGCGTTGCCTCGGCTCTGCGACGCCACGGCGTCGCGATCGCCTCGGCGCCTTGCTCGCGACGCGCTGTCCTCGCTCAGGACGTCGCCCGCGGCGCGCTCCGTGCTCGCCGCGGGCAGGCCGAGCCTCGATTGCGCCGAGGTCATCGTCACGAAGTGCGCAAGCCTCGTGAGAAGGCCGGGCTTGCCCGCATCGTTTCCCGGATCTCGCGGCGAGTGCGGCTGTGACCCAGTCGCTTCGAGGGCGGCGGCCGTGGCGCCTGTGCTCCTACCCCGCGACAGACCGTCCCGGCCGAGCCGGAGGTGCGAGCTCAAGGGTGCGCGACGAAGTCGGGGTTGAACGCCCCGTTCGAGGAGCGCGGACGCAGAGACCGCGACTCCGGCGTCGCGCCGGGCGCGGGAGCTGGTGAACGATGCGGGCTGGCCCGCACGGGGCTCGCGTTCTCGCGCGGAGTCGCGCGGTCGCGGCGCACCGCGGTGGGTGCGCCGGTCGCCCCACGTCACGCGGCGTGCGCGGCCTCCGCCGGCGGCCGCAGCCGCTGCATCCACGCCGCCGCGAGCCCCTCGAGCGCGCCGCCCGAGGCACCCGTGACCAGCACCTCCGGCACGAACGGCACGTGCCCGCGCGCCAGCGCCTCGACGGCGTTGACGAGCGCCGTGGCCTGCGCGCCGAGCGCCGCGACCTGCCGCTCGTACGCCTCCGCGCGCGCGAGTCCGACGGCGCGCACCTCCGCGCCCGCGGCGCGGCCCGTCTGCTCGATGTACGCCGCCTCGCCGCGCGCCTCCTCCTCGCGGGCGCGCGCGTCGTTCGTCTTGATGTCGACGCCGACGGCCGACCGCGCGAGCTCCGCCTGCATGTCGGCGGTGCCCTTCGCGCGCTCCATGTCCACGCGCTCGAGCTGCGCCGTGCGCTGCATGCGGAACGTCGCGACCTCCTGGTTCGCGATCTCGCGCTCCGTGAGCACCTGCACCATGTCCTCCGGCAGGATCACGTCCTGGATGTAGACGCCGCGCGTCTCGACCTCGTAGTGCGCGAGCTGCGTGCGGATGTGCTCGAACGCCTCGGCCTGCACGCGCTGGCGCGTCTCGATGAAGTCGATCGCCTCCATCGAGCCGAGCTTGTCGCGGAAGAGGTTGCCGACGGCCGCCTGCAGCACCTCGTTCACGAGGTTCTGCATGGTGCCGACCATCGAGATCACGCGCGGCGCCTTCGCGTCGGGCACGTGGATCAGCACCTGGAGGTCGATGCTGAAGACGAAGCCCTCCTTGCTCTTCGCGATGATCGGCTCGAGCTTCGCGTCCAGGCTGTGCGCGGTCGAGACCGCGCGCGCCCAGTTCAGGTTGAGGATCGACGTGGGCACGATCTCGGCCTGGTAGATGCGCGGGTTGATCGCGTACTTGCCCGTGCGCAGCGGTTCGCGCCACAGTCCGCGGTGCCCCGGACGGACGAGCGAGCCGAACTTGAACGCCTCGCCCGAGGTGTCCTGCGTCGAGAGACCGACGAACGCCTTCACGGCGGCGGCCTGTCCCTGGCGCACGACGAGCATCGGCACGATCTCGACGCGGACGAGGAACGGGTTCAGGTTGTAGGCGCCGTAGCGCAGGACGTCGTGCTGCAGCCCCATCTCGCCGCCGGCGTCGAGGAACGCCTGGAAGTCCTGGTAGTTGTCGTGCAGGTGATTGCGGTCGCCGAGGAGCACGTCGATCAGACGCGAGTCGTCGACGGCGTCCTCGGCCTCGAGCGCGGCGACGTCGGCGAAGCCGCCGAGGCGGCTCGCGATGTAGCCGGAGGACAGCGGGCGGCCCTCGAGGGTCGTCACGACGCCGACGACGTCCTCGCGCTCGCCGTCGCCCGCACGCGGCGCGATCCGCACGACCTCGAGCTGCTCGGGGTGCAGGTTGAACGACTCCGGAGACAGCGCGCCGCCGCGCGTCCGCGACTGCAGCTCGGGCGACACGGACAGGCCGTAGACGCGGCGCCGCGTGATCGCGAGGAACGCGACCGGATGCAGCGGGAGCAGCGAGCCCGGCGCCAGCGTGCGGCGCTGCACGCCCTTCTGGCCACCGCCCTGAACGAAGGCGGCGACGTCGGTGTAGTTCGCGAACTCCGCGCGGTACACGGCCGACTTGGCACCGGCCGGCAGCTCCTCGCCGACCTGTGCGATGACGACGCCGATCTCGCCCGCGGGCACCTGCACCCACGGGTGCTTCTGCACCGCGAAGAGCGGCCAGAGGCGGAAGCGCAGCCCCGGCATGAGCAGCTCCGCCTGGTAGCCGGCCTCGCCGTCGAACGCGATGGGGTCGTCGTCGGGCAGCCGTCGCCCGACGCGCTTGACGACGAGCCCCACCTCGGACGAACCGATGACGTGGAGTGAACGCAGGACGACGACGAGCGCTGCGGCGGTCGCGGCGAGCGCGACCAGCACGAGCACGTTCGGATCGAGCACGGAGGCCTCCCGGCGCACCCGGTCGCGCGCGGCGTGCGCTGCGTGGGTCGCCGGGCGTGCAACCGGCGCGGGGAGAGCTGGTTGGCGCGCCCGCCGTCGGCGCGCGTCAGCGCCGGACGAGCCAGACGCGCCCGACGATGCGCTCGCGGCCGAGCGTGCGCGGCCACGTCTCCGGTTCGGGCACCGGACCGAGCTTCGAGACGGTCGCGCGGTCGCCGTCGACGGCGTCGGCGCGGGCGACGATCGCGTGACCGTCGTCGTCGCGGTAGATGACGACGTCGCCGGGTGCGGGCGCGGAGAGCTTCTCGACGATCACCCACGCGCCCGCCGGCACGGCGGGGTCCATCGACGCGCCGACGACGTGGTACGCCTCGGCGACCTGCGAGCGCACGAGGAACATCAGCCCCACCGCGACGGCGAGCGCCGCGGGGGCGCGGCGGAGCTGCTTCTTCCACCACGTGCGGGCGCGTCCCTTGCCGCGCGCGATCTCCGCACCCAGACGCTCGGGTTCGCCGAACTCCTGCGTCAGCATGGTCAGAGCCTCCTCTTCGTCGGCGCCCGCGGCGTGCTCCGCGAGCAGCTCCTCGAGATGTGCGGCGAGTTCCGCGCGCACGTCGCGCGCGTCGCGCGGGGCGAGGGCCGCCGCGCCGAGCACGCGGGCGACGTAGCGCTCAACGCACGGCCGCACGGGGTGCCTCCAGCACGCGCGCCATCGCGACGACGAGCGCGCCCCACTCGCCGATGCGGGCCGATGCGGCAGCGGCGCCGCGGCGCGTCAGCCCGTAGTACTTCCGTGCGCGGGACGTGTCGTCGGACTGCTGCCAGCGCCCCTTCACGAGGCCGCGCCGCTCGAGCGTGTAGAGCAGCGGGTACACGGTCCCCTGCCCCAGGTCGAACGCGCCGCCGCTGCGCTCGCGCAGCTCGCGGATGAGCTCGTAGCCGTACATCGCGCGCTCGGCCAGCAGATGCAGCACGAGCGTCTCGGTGCAGCCCTTCAGGAACTCGGTGCGCTTGCCGTCCACGACGCCTCCGGGGACATACCTCGGATCACAAAGTATGCGACCCGAGGTGATCCGTCAACCGGACACGTGCGCGGCGCGCGGGGATTCCGCGTCACGCGCGGGCGGGTTGGCGGCAATGGGGGCGTGCACGACGACGAGCCGGACCGCCTGTTCGCCCGCTTCCGCGACCACGGGGACGTGGCGGCGCTCGGCGCGCTGTTCGACGCCGTCGCCCCGCAGCTCTTCCGCGTCGCGCTCGCCGTCGCGCACGACGCGGCGGAGGCCGAGGACCTCCTGCAGGAGACGTTCCTCGCCGCACTCGGCGCCGCCGCGACGCACGATCCCGCGCGCCCGGTCGTGCCGTGGCTCGTCGGCATCCTGCGCCACCGCGCCGCGCGCGCGCGGCGGCGCCGTCGCGCGACCACCGACGCCTCGGACTCGCTGCAGGGCGGCGCCGCGTCGCCCGCCGACACGGCGTGGGAAGCAGAGCGCGCGGCGCGCGTGCACGCGGCGCTCGAGGCGCTCGACGAGCCGCAGCGGACGACGGCGCTCCTGCGCTGGCGCCACGGGCTCGAGCCGTCGGAGATCGCGGCGCTGCGGCGCGAACCCGCAACGGCCGTCCGGGCACGGCTGCACCGTGCCCTGCTGCACCTGCGGCGCGAGCTGCGCCACCTCGCGGGCGTGCTGCCGATCGTCGGCTCGGCCGCGCCGCGCGGACTCCAGTCGGTGCGGCGTGCGGTGCTCGATCAGGCGGGCGCGCGCGCCGCACGCGGCGTGTCCGCAGCGGCACTGGGAGGGGCGGCGGCGATGTCGATCACCAAGACCTGTCTCGTCGCGGGGGCGGCGCTCGCCGCCTGCGCGCTGCTCTGGTTCGCGGCGCCGGGACGCGACGCGGTCCCCAACCCCGCCCAGGACGTGGCGGCAGGCGAGAGTGCCGCGCGCGAGGCGTCGCGCGAACACGTCGCGCAGCAGGCTGCACCCGCGCCCGCACCGGCGCCGACCGTGGGGCCGAGCGTGCCGCCGGCGCCGGCGTCGCTCGGCCCGTGCGTCGTCGGGACCGTCCACGACGCCGGCGGGGCCGCGATCGCCGGAGCAGCCGTGCGAGCACGCCGCAGCCGCACGCCCAACGAGCCGCCACGGATCGACGCCGAGACCAGCGCGACCACCGACGCCGCGGGTGCGTTCCGCGTGCCGGTCGGCGACGCGAGGCAGACGTTCACGATCGTCGCGGACGACACGACGCACGGCGCCGACTGCGCGCTCGACGTGCGCGTCGGCGAGCCCGTCGCGCTCGTGCTGCGCGGCACGACGGCCGTTGCGGGGCGCGTCACCGACACGTCCGGCAGCGGAGTCGTCGGCGCCGAGATCCGCGCCGAGGTCACCGCCGGCACGGGCTGGAACGCAACGGGACTGCGGGTCACACGCCGCGGGACGAGCGGCGACGACGGACGGTTCCGCATCGACGGCCTGCCGGTCGGGGGCGCCGCCGCCTGGGTGGACCAAGGGGTGGCGCTCGTCGCGACGGCGCCGCGGCGCCCCGCCGCGTCGTCGCGCGTGCCGCTCTCGACGGCGGCCGGCGGGACCGTCACCGACGACATCGTGTTCACGAGCGGCGTGCGCATCGCCGGCGTCGTGCGCGCGGCCGAGGACGCGCGACCGCTGGCGGACGTCCTCGTCGCGTGCGGACCGGTGCTCGGTCCGAACGCGAGCAGCGACGGGCCGTGGCTCGCCGTCGCGACCACGCGCACCGACGCGCGGGGCGCCTACGCGTTCGACGGCGTCGGACGCGACGTGCTGTGCGTGCGCTGCTTCACGCCGGGGCGCGCCGCGGGCGGCGCGCGCGTGCGCCTGCCCGAGGACGGCGCCACGCTGACCGTCGACCTGACGCTCCACTCGTCGGGCAGCGTCGTCGGCCGCATCGTCGACCACGAAGGGCGCGCGGTCGCCGGCGGGCACGCCGCGCTCCGCAACGACGACGCGTGGTACCCCGCACCGCTCGACGGCGCGCCGCCGGGACGCGTCGTCGCGGACGAGCACGGACGCTTCCGCATCGACGGCGTGCCGGCCGGCGACGCGGCGCCGCACGCGTTCGTGTACGCCGCACCGGCGGATTGGCGCTTCAGCCCCGGCGCGATGGCGCTGGCGCGCCTGCAGTCGGCCGCGGTCGAAGTCGCCGTCGCGCGCGTCGGCGTGACGCAGGTGCCCGACCTCGTCCTGCCCGCACCTCCGCCCCCCGACCGCCGCGCGCGCGTTCGCGTCCGCGACGAAGCGGGGGCGCCCGTCGAAGGTGCGGACGTCCGCGCGGGACCGTCGCAGGTCGCGCGGACGGACGCCGACGGGCGTGCGGAGCTGGTCGTCGCCTTCGCGGGCGCGCCGGCCCTGCGCGCGCCGCGCATCGACGTCCACGCGCTCGTCTTCGCGCGAACGGCGCGTGTGCTCCCCATGCAGGGCGCCGACGACGACGTGGAGATCATGCTGCGTCCGGGGCACACGCTCGAAGGCATGGTGGTCGATCACGCTGGTGTTCCCGTGCCCTTCGCCCCCGTCACGGCGACGACGAGCACCGACGGCGCGCAGGTCTGGTGCCACTGCACGACCGACGCGCGCGGACGCTTCGTCGCGCGCGATCTCGCCGCGGGACCGGCGGAGGTCTCCGCCTACCTCTCGCAGGGCACGTCGCGACCGAACCTCGTGGCGACAGCGCGCGAAGTCGAACCCGGTGCGTCCGACGTCGTGCTCGCGTTCCCGGCGCCGGAGGTGCTCTTCGGCGAACTCGAGTTCGCCGTTCGCGACGCCGGGACCGGCGCGGCGATCGTGTCCGCGAGCGTGTCGTTGCGCTCCGCCGCAGCCGAGGCACGGCAGGAGGCCGCCGCTCATCCCGGACGCATCCGGTGCGCGTTCGTCGAGGTGGGCACGTGGTTCTGCACGATCGACGCGCCCGGCTACGTCGCCGAGCGCCTCGATCCGCTCGTGGTCGGTGTCGGCGCACCGACCCGCCGCGAGGTGCGGCTCGCGCGCGGCGCGACGCTCGAAGGAACGGTGCGCGGTGTGCAACTGCCGCTGCCCGCCGGCGCGCGGATCGAGTTCGCCCCGGTCGACGCGTCGCTCGCGGCCGATCTCCTGGGCGGACGTCGCGACCGGAGTGTCGAGCTCCTCGAGGACGGCAGCTTCCGCGCGGCGGGACTCGCACGGGGGACCTATCGCGTCGCCGTCCGCACGCGACGCCCGGATCCGCACGCGACCACGCGCGGCCTCTTCGTCGCGCGCACGCCGCTCAGCGTCACGGGCGACGCGTCGCTGGAGGTCGACGTCGTCGCCGCGGGCTCACTGCAGGCCGTCTGCGCCGGCGCGCTGCCGCCGCTCGGCACCGAGCAGGGCGACGACGGTGCGCTGCTCGCGGAGCTCCCGCGCCTCGAGCGCACGGTGCTCGAGGTCGCCGCGGCCGACGGCACCGTGCTCGCGCGCTTCGCGGGAGCATGGGACGGCTACGCCGGCCCGCTCGAGAGCTGCACGCTCGCGGCCGGCGCCTACGTCGTCCGCCTGCGCCGCGCGGACGGCACGACGCAGGAGTGGCAGGCGACCGTGCGCCCCGACGAGCTCACGCGCGTCGGGGAGTGAGGCGGAGTCGGACACGGCGCCGCCGCGGACGTGTCAGAGCGGGTCGGAGGCGATCGCCGCGCGGACGTCCTCCGAGACGACGACGGTGCGCGTGTAGGCGGGGTGGTCGATCTCGAGCCGGACCACGGTGCCGTCGGCAGCGAGCGCGGCGCGGGCCGCGGCGTCGAGGGTCCACTTGACGTAGTGCACGCTCGACACCTTGGTCGGCGAGAGACCGAGCGCGTCGAACTCGGCGGGGATGCGCTGCGGGCCGACGTGCAGGAAGACGTGGCGCTCGACGCCGACGAGGCGCTGCAGCATCACGCCGCGCTCGGCCGGTTCGGCCCACTCGAACATCAGCGTGGCGGAGAGCTTCCCGTCGCCGGGGACGAGCGGGTTGTACGCCTCGAGCTCGTCGGCGGCGGCGCCGGGGCGCGTCCAGCTGTTCTCGGCGCGCAGCATCTCGTGCACCTGGTAGAGCATCGTGTCGCGGCTCTCGAAGTGCACCGTGCAGTGGTCCCCCACCGCGACGCGGCGCCGCGACTTCTCGACCATGATCCGCCGGCGCACGGCGTCGCGCTGCGCCTCGTACGCGTCGCGGGTCAGGATCTCGGACTCGGTGATCGGCAGCATCGGTTCACTCCTTGGCCGGTACGCGCTCCGGGAAGCCGTCCTCGCGGTAGGCGCGCGCCAGGACCTGCATGGGGTGCAGCGGCTTGACGCCGCACGCCTGCTCGAACTGCAGCGCGGCGAGCGGACAGTCGGTGGACCACACGGCCGCGTCGTGCGACTTCATCTCGTCGAAGGCGCGCTGTCCGACCTTCAGCGAGAGCTCGAAGTACTCTTCCTTCATGGCCCACGTGCCGTCGTGACCGCAGCACTCCTGCACGAGGCGCGGCTGGGCGCCCGGGATGCGGCGGATCAGGTCGCGTCCGCGGAAGCCGACCTGCTGCTTCCGCAGGTGACACGGCGCGTGGTAGGCGACGGGTCCGCCCGGGGTGCTCTTGAAGTCCTCGCGGAAGTTGCCCTCGGCGCGCAGCCCGTACGCGTACTCGCACACGTCGCGCGTGGCCGCGGCCACCTTCTTCGCCGCTTCGGCGAGCTCCGGCCGCGCCGGGTCGTCGAGGAGCTCGGGATACTCCTCGCGCATCATCAGGCTGCACGTCGGGTTGACGGCTGCGACCTGGTAGCCCTTCTCGACCCAGGGCAGGAGCGCGCGCACGTTGCGCTCCGCCTGCTCGCGCGCGAAGGCGATGTCGCCGCCGTCGAGCGCGGGCATGCCGCAGCAGTTCGTCTTCGGGCACGCGACCTTGCAGTCGTTGTGCTCGAGCACCTCGACCGCGGCCTGCCCGATCTCGGGCTCGTTCCACTGCACGAAGCACGTGGAGAAGAGCACGACCCGGTGCGTCCCGCCCGCGATCTCGTCGCGCCCGCCGGCGTGCTCCGCGAACCACTCCGAGAACGTGCGCGTCGCGAAGCGCGGCAGCTTCTTGTCGGGGTGGATGCCGAGCACGGTGCGCATCAACGCGCGGTGCGGACGGAACTCGTTCGCGAAGTTGGCGAGGCCCGGCGTGAGCGTCGCCATCTTCCCGAGCCGGTCGGGGTTCGAGAGCACCTTCTCGCGCAGCGGCACGCCGCTCTTGCGGCGGCGCACGGCGTTCGCGCGCATGAGGAGGCGCGGGAAGTCGAGCCGGAACTCGTGCCCCTCCGCGTCCGTGTAGGGGCACGCCGTGTAGCACAGCTTGCACTGGAAGCACTCGTCGATGACGCGGTCGCGCGTCGCCTGCGGGAGCTTCCGCACGTCGCCGTGCTCGTCGCACGCGTCGAACAGCGTGGGGAACGACGGGCAGTACTTGAAGCACATGCGGCAGCCGTTGCAGAGGTCGAAGGCGCGGTCGAGCTCCTTCTGCAGGGCCGCCTCGTCCCAGTACTTGGGCGAGTTCGGGTTGTAGGTCAGTCCGTCGGTCGGTGCGTAGCGGATGACGTCGCCGAGTCCGGACGCTCCGGACGCGGGCTCGGGCTGCGACATGTGCGGCTCCCCTCCGTGCGCGCGCCGCACGGTGCGGCACACGCGCGGGACGGGCCGGGGCCCGCCCGCGCGGTGCTCGGACCTGCGAGCTCGACTACAGCGTGTCGAGCGCCTTCTGGAACTTGCCGGCGTGCGAGCGCTCGGCCTTCGCGAGCGTCTCGAACCAGTCGGCGATCTCGCCGAAGCCCTCCTCGCGGGCGGTGCGCGCCATCGAGGGGTACATGTCGGTGTACTCGTGCGTCTCGCCCGCGACGGCGCTCGCGAGCATCTCGTCCACGCCGCCGATCGGCATGTCCGTGGCGGGGTCGCCCGCCTTGCGCATGTAGTCGAGGTGGCCGTGCGCGTGGCCCGTCTCGCCCTCGGCCGTGTCGCGGAAGAGACCGGCCACCTCGGGGAAGCCCTCGATGTCGGCCTGCTTGGCGAAGTACAGGTAGCGGCGGTTCGCCTGCGACTCGCCGGCGAACGCGGCCTTCAGGTTCTCGTGCGTCTTGCTGCCCTTCAGGTTGGCCATCGTGTCCTCTCTCGTTGGGCCCGGCGCATGCCGGGCGGATCTCCGGTGGATGGATGCCCCGCGCGGCGCGCGCGCCGGGCGGCTCGCTCGCTCGTTCAGTCGGTCGCCGGCGCGGCGCACGCCGCGCAGACGACGTCGTACTCGACGCGGACGCCGCTGACGCGGTGGCCGCCGGGGAGCACGGGGCGCTCGGCGGGCCGTGGAAGGTAGCTGCAGTCGATGTCGAAGACTGCGCCGCACGTCACGCAGATCGCGTGGTCGTGCGCGTCCGGGATGCCGTCGACGCGCAGCCGCCCGTCGGGCGTGCGGACGCGCCGGCAGAGCCCCGCCCGCAGGAACGCCTCGAGGCCCAGATAGACCGTCGAGAGCGAGAGCGTCGGGTGGTCGCGGCGGAGCGCCTCGTGGAGCTCCTCGGCGGACGGGTGGGAGCGGTCCGCGAGCAGGGCCGCCAGCAGGGCGACGCGCGGCGCGGAGGCCTTCAGGCCCGCGTTGCGGAGCAGCTCGACGGGGTCGTGGACGACCGGCACGCCGAGAACATACCCGAACTCGGAACGGTTACGAGTTCAAATCGTCTCCGATTCGCGCCGCCCCGCCGCCGGTGCGGACGAGCGCCGCGAGGAACGCGTCCGCGTCGCGGTGCGAGCGGTCGAACTCGAGCACCCGGTGCGTGAGGGCTCCGTACGCGGCGTTCGGGCGCTCGGACGCGACCGCACCGGCGAGCCGGGACGCCACCAGGTGCGCGTGCTCCGGGCGCGTGCGGGCGAGGACGACCGCCACGCAGCGCGGGCTGACGGAGAAGACGGCGTCCGTCGCCCGGAGCGCGCGACCGGCGACGAGCTCCACGTCGGCGGCGAGCTGCCCCTTCTGCCGGGCCGTGCGCTCGGAGACCAGCGCGGCGACGCTGAGCGACGAGCCGTCGCGGCCGGCCAGGTTGATCTCCGTCCGGAGCGCGAGCGCGAGCTCCTTCAGCCCCCGGACCGGCGGGCGCGCCGGCGGGCTCGGCGGAGGCGCGCCGACCAGCGGCACGAGCGCCTGCGTGCGGAAGTGCTCCTCGAGGCGCCGCAGCAGGGACTCGACGTCGGGCACGCCCGGGTCCACGGGCACGACGTCGAGCTTGACCGGCCCGATCGAGTCCACGGGGTGGTGCAGAGCGCGGCGCTCGAGGCGGCGCACCGGGACCGATGCCGACGAGCTCGAGGTGTGCGGCAGCACCGCCACGTAGCAGCCCTCGAAGCCGAAGGAGTACACGGCGTCCGAGGCGCGGACGCAGGGGGCGAAGTGCCGCACGACGTGGCGGTCGAGGTCGGCGGCGGCGAGCCCCTCGCGCGACTGCCAGAGGAAGAAGTGCAGCGCGACGACGGCCACGGGCACGCCGTGGCGCGCCCCGCGCTCGTACTCGAGCCGCAGCCGCTCCCCGAGCGCCTCGGGCGAGCCGACCTCGCGCCAGAGCAGGTCCGGCACGAACGCGCGGAACACGCCGGGCCGGCCGGCGACCGGCGTGCCGGCGTTCGGGTAGTCGGGATGGGGAGCCATACCGGGAGCCTCCGGGCGGGGAGCACCGCCCACCTCCGTCTTCGACACCCTGCGAGCGCGACGTGAGCCCCGCGTGCCGGGCACGCTTGCGCTCGCCGCGCACCCGTGGTCTCCTCGCGCCCCCATGTGGGACGAGGTCACCGGGGAACTGATCCTGCGCGGCAAGACCGCGCTGCGCCTCGGGCTCTGGGTCCTGCTCGTCTCGACGCTCGCCTACTACCTGCTCGGGTGCGTCGTCGGCATGAACGCGCGCCACGACAAGAGCCTGTTCCGGCTCTCGGACGACCGCTGGCAGCTCACGGAGTGCCTGTACGCGTCGGCCATCACGCTCTCGACGGTCGGCTACACGGACCTGCTCGGGACGGAGCGCTGCGTCACCTGGGTGGACGCGGAGGGCCGGCGGCGCTGGGACAGCGCCACGGACGCGCACGCGGACGAGGGCTACGACGCCGCGACCGAGACGGTCGAGACGGACTGGAGCGTGCTGACGCGCTCCGTGACCGCGGTGCAGGTGATCGTCGGGATGGCGTTCTTCCTCTACGTGATCGCGCAGGTCACGTCGTTCTTCACGGAGGGCGGCCACGGCGAGGTCCTGTGGCGGCGGCGGACGGCCCGGCAGCTCCGACGCATGGAGGACCACGTGGTGGTGTGCGGCGCGGGGCAGGCGGCGCTCCGCGCGATCGAGCGGCTGCGCGACGCGGACATCGAGTGCGTGCTGGTCGAGTCCGACGCCGAGGCGGTGCGCCGCTTCCGCCGCGACGAGCCGACGCTGCCCTGCCTGCTCGGCGACGCCACCGAGGAAGAGACGCTCGTCGAGGCCCGCGTCGACTCGGCCCGCGCCCTCCTCGCGCTGCTCCCCGACGACAGCCTGAACCTCGTGTCGCTGGTCACGGCCAAGGCGCTCGCGCCGGGTCTGCGCATCGTCGCGCGCGGCATGGGCGAGAGCGCGCCCCAGCGACTCACGGCCGCCGGCGCGAACACCGTCATCGGCATCGAGGCGCTGGCCGGTCTGCGCGCGGCGAGCGAACTCGTGCGGCCGACCGTCGTCGAGTTCCTCGACCTCGTGCTGCGCCACGGCGGCGACGCGGACATCCACTTCGAGGGGTTCCGCGCGCGCGTTCCCGAGGGCGGCGTGACGCTCGCCGACCTGCAGCTCCGCGAGAGGGCGGGCATCGAGGCCGTCGCGATCCGCCGCAAGGACGAGCAGGCGTTCCACTACAACCCCCCGCGCGACGAGCCCGTCCACGACGGCGACGAGGTCGCGGTGCTCGGGAGCTCGGACCAGATGGAGCGGGCGCGGCGCGCGCTCGAGGAGGGCCCGGTCCGCTCGCAGTCCTCGGGCGACGCGACCATCGCCATCGCGCTCCCGGTGGAGCCGACGATGGAGCCGGAGACGCTCGCGACGCGGCGCTCCGACCACTTCGTGATCTGCGGCGCGGGGCTCGTCGGGCGCGCGGTCGTCCGCGAGCTGCACGCGCTCGGCCGGCGCTTCGTCGTCGTGGACGAGCACCCGGAGCAGATCGAGGACGAGCTGCCCGAGGGCAGCGTGGTCGTCGGCGACTGCCGCGAGCCCTCCGTGCTGCAGCGCGCGGGCATCGCGAAGGCGCGCGGGCTCGTCAGCGCGCTTCCCGACGACCGCGACGCACTCGTGGTCGCCGTGACGGCGTTCCAGGCGCGGCCCGACCTGCGCGTCGTCGCCGTGGTGCGCGAGGAGCGCGCGCAGCGCCGCATCGTCCGCGCCGGGGCGCGCGTCGTCGCGCTCGACGCGATCGCGGGCCGCCGCGTCGCGGCCGACGTGCTGCGCCCGGACGCGACGACGTTCCTCGACCGCATGCGCTCGGCGCCCGGCGTGACGCGCTTCGAGAGCGTGCGCGTGACGGGCGAGACGGGCGCCGCGGGGCGCACGCTGGCCGAGCTGGCGGTGTTCGAGTCCACGGGCATCCGCGTGCTCGCGCTGCGGGCGCCCGGCGCGCGCGACTTCGTGCTCAACCCCTCCGGCAACGCGCGGATGGAGGTCGGCACGGTGCTGATCGGCGTCGGCTCGCCCGACGCGGTGTCGCGTCTCGCGGACCTCGTCGGCGAGCGCGAGTGAGTCGGCACGTTCCGGGAACGCGCGCCGCCGCGGCGACGTCCCGGACGTGACATGCACGACGCCGCACCGCCCCCCGCCGCCCTCGACGAGCTGCTCGCCCACCGCGCGTTCCTGCGCTCGCTCGCGCGCGCCCTGACGCGCGACGTCCACGAGGCCGACGACCTCGAGCAGGACACGTGGGAGCGCGCGCTGCGTGCGACGCCCGCCGCGACGCACAGTCCACGCGGCTGGCTCGCGACGGTGCTGCGCAACCGGCGCGTGGACACCGTGCGCGCGGACGTGCGCCGCGGCGCGCGCGAGGAGCACGTGCGGAGCGCCGCGACGGCGCCGTCGGCCGCCGAGGTCGCCGCGCGCGCGGAGCTGCAGCGGCACGTCCTCGCGACCGTGCTCGCACTCGAGCCGCACCACCGCGACGTCGTGCTCCTGCGCTTCTTCGAGGGGCTCGAGCCGGCCGAGATCGCGCCGCGCCTCGGACTCGAGCCGGGCACGGTGCGGACGCGCCTGCACCGCGCGCTCGCGCAGCTCCGCGGCCGACTCGACGCCGCAGAGGAGCCGCGCCACCGGGCGTGGCGTGCGGCGCTCGTGCCGCTCGCGGCCGCACGGCCCGGCGACGCACCCGACGACGCGCCGCGGCGACGGAGCGTCCGCCGCGCGACGGCGGCGCTCTGCATCGGAGCGCTCGTGGTGGCTGCGGCGTTCGTCGTGCGTGCCCTCGTGACGGCCCCCGCGCCTGCACCCGCGGGCGCGCCGCCCGCGCCCCGCGACGTGCGCCCGGACACGCCGCCGGTCGCGGACGACGGCGACGCGACCGGGCCGCGGCGCCGCGTCCACGTCGATGCGACCGCTCCCGGACCGGAGGAGACCCCGGAGCCCGCGACGGCGCCGGCGTCTCCCGCGACCATGCCGGCGCTGGCGGTCACCGTCCGCGACGCCGATGGCGGCGTGGTGTCGGGCGCGCAGTTCCAGCTGCTCGACGCCGACTCGTTCGCGAAGACGGGCTTCGCCGCCGTGCTGGCCGAGGGGCCCTGCGACGCAGACGGTCGCGTCGCGTTCGAACGCGTGCTCGCAGCGGAGTTCCGCGTGATCGTGCGCGCGGACACGCGCGCGGCGCTCACGCCGGTGCTCGACCGCGACACGGCGCCGGCGGCCGTCACACTGACTCTCGAGGCCGCCGCGGCGCTCCGCGGAACGCTGGTCGCGACGTCGGGCGAGCCGGTCGCCGGCGCGCGGCTCGAGCTGATGCTCACGGGCGACGTCTTCGGCCCGGGCGGCGTCGCCGCGACCGATGCGCAGGGACGCTTCGCGTTCGCGCCGCTCCCGCTCTCGGCGTTCGCCTCGCCCGCGAACCTCGCGCTCACGGCGCCCGGGTTCCCCGCGACCGACCGGCAGGTGGCGCGCGACGAGCTGCTCGGCGCCGGCATCCGCATCGAGCTCGAACACGCGCTGACGCTGCGCGGACGCTGTGTCGACGCCGCGGGCGCACCCGTCGCGGGCGTGGACGTGTCGTGCGCGGCGACGTCGCGGCCCGTCACGACGGGCGCCGACGGCACGTTCGTCCTCGACGGCGTGCCGCCCGCCGCCGCGCGCGAGGGCCGTGCCGACGTGCTCCTCGAACCCGCGGCGCACGCGGCGCGCCGCATCCACGTCGATCCGACGCGCCTCGCGGGCGACGGCGATCTCGGCGACATCGTGCTCGCCCCGGGCGCGACGCTGCGCGGCCGTGTCGTCGACGAGTCCGGCGCCGCGGTCCCGGGCGCGCACGTGCACGTGACGTCCGACGAGCTGCGTCAGACGATCGCGAACGTCGGCACCGACGCGAGCGGCGTCTTCGAGATCGCGCACGTCGGTCCGGGCACGCACGACGTCGAGGCCGTCGCGCCGTGCGACGAGCCGTTCGCGGGGACGAGCGGCGTCGCGCGCGGGGTGCGGGCGGGCGACGAGCTCGTCGTCACCGTCAGCGGACGCGGCACGCTGCTCGTCGAGTTCGTCGAGGCGGACGGCACGACGCCGGCCGACGTGGTCGACGTCGTCGTCGTCCTCGAGCCGCTCGCGGACGACGGCGACGAGGACGGCTGCGCCTTCAGCACCGAGGACGCGTTCCACGCCGTCCGGCTGCGACCGGCGGCACCCGGCGCGTACCGCGTCACGGTGCGCACCTTCGTGCGCCCGGACGTGGTGGAGCAGCGCGTCGAGATCGCCGCCGACCGCGAGACGCGTCTGCGCGTGACGCTGCCCTCGCCCGAGTGACGCCGGCGCCCACGTGACGCCGGTGCCCGGGTGACGGCGACGCGGGCGCGCGACCGACGCCGTACACTCCGCACATGACGCCCGCCCGCATCCTCTCCGTCGCGTGCGCGGCGGCCGCTCTCGTGGCGCTCGCGGCGGGCTGCGGCGCCGCGGGGCAGCAGGGCGTGCTGCTCTACCGCGCCCGCCTGCCCGACGGCACGGCGCCGTCGGAGGCGCAGCTCCGCAACACCGCGACGAAGCTCGACATCCGTCTCGGCGAGGCGGGCATCGAGCGCCGCGACGTGGCGGTGATCCCGCCGGACCGCGTCCGCGTGGTGCTGCCGGAGTCCATGGTCTCGCGCATCCCGGAGCTGCGCGCGGTCCTCGAGCGCGCGGAGGGCCTGCCCACGGTCCCGGAGCTCCTGCGGCAGGGCGACTGACGGGCGTGCGCCCCACTTGCCACGGCGGCACGCCCGCGTAGGTTCGGGACGGATCGCGGGTACGGCGGCGCGGGGACCGCCCGGAGGGCTCATGCGTCTCGTCCTGACGGCGTTCGTCTGTCTGCTCGCCGCGGCGGGTCCGGCATTCGCGCACGGCGGGCAGTACCGCGGCGGCGGCGGACCGTCGTCGGGTCCGTCGGTGCCTCCCGGCCCCGCCGATCGCCCCGCGCCGACGACCACGTGGGAGACGTGGTGGTCCGCGAACAAGGAGTTCCACCTCCGCCTGCACGAGCGCATGCGCGGCGAGGGCGAGGACGTCACTCCGACCGGCGAGCGCGCGCGCACCCGTGTCGTGCAGCGCGAGGCCGAGGACGCGGCCCGCCGCGAGGAGCTCCTGCCCGTCTTCCTCGACGCGCTCCACGACGACAGCTTCGAGGTGCGCACGGCCGCCGCGATCGCGCTCGGCAAGCTCGGCGCGCCGGAGGCGGTCGCCCCCCTGCGCGTCGCGCAGAAGGACGATCCGCACAACGACGTGCGCGACGCCGCGCTGCTCGCGACCGGCATGCTGCGGTCCGAGGCGAACCTCCCGTTCCTGCTGGAGGTGCTGCAGGACCCCGCGAACAACGCGCGGCACCGCGGCTTCGCCGCGTTCGGCATCGGCATGTACGGCGGCGACGACGCGGCGATGCTGCTCGTGCGCTTCCTGCAGGGCGGCGGCGCGCGCTACGTCGGCGGGCGCCGCGTCTCGCCGGTGCTGCTGGCGTCGGTCTACGTCGCGCTCGGCCTGACCGGCAGCGCGCAGGCGCTCGAGCCCTTGCGCGAAGCCGCCGCGGGCGACGACGACGAGCTGCGCGCCTACGCCATCCTGGCGCTCGGGCGGCTCGGCGACCGCGCGGTGCTGGAGGACGTCGTCGGCTACCTGAAGCTCGAGAAGGACGCGAACGTGCGCCGCTCGTCCGCGATCACGCTCGGGAAGCTCGCGCACTCCGACGACGCCGAGGCGGTGAGCGTGCTCTTCGCCGCCCTCGACGACCGCGAGCCGCTCACGCGGCACTTCGCGGCGGTCGCGCTCGGCGGCATCGCGGACGCGCCGCAGCGCGAGCGGCTGGCGCGCGAGATGGTGAAGGCGCCGACCGCGGAGCGGCCGTTCTACGCACTCGCCCTCGGCATCGCGAACGACGGCACGCACGCGCCGCTCATCCGCAAGCTGCTCGCGGCGGAGCGCGACGAGAACATCCGCGGCGGCTACTGCATCGCGCTCGGGCTGCTCGGCGACGTCACCGCGGTGCCGCTCCTCGAGCAGGCCGCCGCCGAGCGCGGGGAGATCTGGCTCCCCGGCTACGCCGCGCTCTCGCTCGGCATGGTGGGCAGCCGCAGCTCGGCCGCGCTCTTGCGCGAGCGGCTCGCGACGGCGAACGACCCGCGCCTGCGCATGAACATCGCCATCGCGCTCGGGCTCCTGCACGACGAGCGCGCGAAGATCTTCCTCACGCAGACCGTGAGCTCGCGCGACGCAACCGTCTACGAGCGCGGCAGCGCGGCCATGTCGCTCGGCGTGCTGCGCCTGAACGAGGCGGTGCCGGACCTGCTCGCCGTCTACCGCGACACGAAGCAGCAGGAGATGGTGCGCGCGATGAGCGTCGTCGCCCTCGGCGTGCTCGCCGACCCGTCGCCGGTCGGGCAGCTCACGCGCTTCTCGATCGACAACAACTACGGGCTCGGCAACGACCCGCTGAACGAGGTGCTGTCGATCCTCTGACGCCGCTCGTGGCTACTGGTACTCGAACGAGCCGACGGCCAGCGCGCCGGAGAGCGCGGTCTCGCGGTCGCGCACCGCGAACGTGACGTCGCCCGCCGCGTGCGGCGGCGTCACGAACGTGACGAACGTGGGCGTCACGCCGACGACCGCGGCCCCGCTCGCGACGCCGTCGACGAGGACCTCGACGACGAACGCGCCGGTGCCGTCGCGCTCGGTGCGGAAGCCCGTGCCGGCGATCGAGACGGTCGTCCCGCCCGCGGCCGGACCGTAGAACGGGGTGATCGACGTGGGCTGCGGCGCGGGGACGAGCCGGAACGCGCCGTACGTGCCGCCGCGGCCGATGCGCGCCTTGACGGTCCCGTCGGCGGCGTCGGGGACGAGCGAGCCCGCGTCGAGCACCGTGAGCTGCCCGCTCGCGTCGCGCCGCACGACACGCAGAGACGACGTGTCCGCCCCGAAGAGCGTCGTGTCGTAGGGCACGAACACGTCGGAGAGCCGCCCGTACTGCAACGCCTCGGGACCGACGAACACCGGCGCGCCGGCGGGCAGCAGGCCCGAGAGCGGCGGCCCGTCGAACGCGGGCGCCGTGCCGAACTCGACCGCGGTGGCGCGCAGCACGGCGTCCGCGGCGAGCGCGAACCGCGGCCCCGACTCCGCCGTGGCGCCGCCCGCCTGCTCCACGAAGACCGTCTCGGTGATGACGACGCCCGCGGGCGGCGCGGGGAGCACGGCGTCCGTCGCCCGCAGGCGGCGCCGGCGCACGCGCTCCGGGTCGACGCGCAGGCCGAGGTCGGCGGGTCCGTCGGCGTTCTCGACGGTGACCACGCGGAAGGAGTAGTCGCCGGTCTCGTCCACGCGCATCTTGACGACGGCCGCCTGCAGACTGCCGCCGGGCGGCGAGAACGTCTTCACCACGGTGGTGCCCCCGCCCGGCAACTCGCGCACGAGCTCCGCGATGTACGGCCGCGTCGCGGAGCCCTTCGTCGCCCGCGCCGAGAGGAACACGCCCGAACCCGCGACGGCCGAGAAGCGCACGTCGGTCGGCGCGGCCGAGAGCGGCACCGCCTTCTGCTTCCGGTGCGAGGCAGCCGTCCAGCGCGCGCTGAACGTGTAGTCGCCGACCGAGACGCCGTCGCCGCGCACCTCGAACGTGTAGAGACCGGTCGACTCCGCGACGAAGCCCGAGAGCCGCGCCGCGCCGTTCCGGAGCTTCACGGCGCTGCCGGTCCGGTCGTAGCCGATCGGATCGAGCACGCGCATCCGCAGGTCCGGCGGCCGCCGGCGGTCGGCGGTGGGCCGCGGGGACGCGACCGCGCGCAGGCGCGCGCCCGCCGGGACATCGAGGCGGTAGCGCTCGACCTCGCGCGGCGGCACGAGCGACGCCGTCACGCGGTCGCGGTTCCGGACCGTGACGGTCAGGTCGGCGAGGGCGACGGCCGCGGGCACGAGGGCGGCCAGCACGCAGAGGAGCACGGGGCGACGCATGGCGCCACACTAACGCGGCGTGCGCGTCGCGCGGCGCATGACCCTGGTCACAGCGGGCGCACGCCCGGCGGGGCATCTTCCGGGTGCGCGCCGCGCCGGCCGCGCAGGAGCTCCGCCATGTCCGCCCCTCCCACATCGCCCTACGCCGCGCCCGCTGCGCGGCCGACGTCCGTCCTCGTCGCCGAGCACCGCGTGATCGAGCGCGTCCTCGGCGCCCTCGACCGCATGGCCGCACGCGCCCGCGACGAGGGCGCGCTCGACGTCGCCGACGCGCACGACGTCGTCCACTTCCTGCGCGAGTTCGCGGACCGCTGCCACCACGGCAAGGAGGAGGCGCGCCTCTTCCCCGCGATGGAGTCGCGCGGCCTGCCGCACGACGCGGGCCCGACGGCCGTGATGCGCGCCGAGCACGAGGAAGGGCGCGCGTACGTCCGCGCGATGGCCGCGTCGATCACCGGCCCCGCGCCGCACGTCGCGGGCTTCGCGCGCGCGGGCGCCGGCTTCGTGCACCTCCTGCGCGACCACATCGCGAAGGAGGACCAGGTGCTCTTCCCGATGGCCGACGGCATGCTCGACGACGCCGAGCAGGCGCGGCTCCTGCGCGCGTTCGCCGACGCCGACGAGAGCGACTTCGGCCACGACGTGCACGTGCGCTTCCACGCCGTGGCGGAGCGCCTCGGCACGAAGTACGGCGTGCCGGCCGTGAACCCGCTCGGCACCGTCACGCTGCGCTGCCACGGGTGAGCGCGGGAGCGCGTGACGCCATGGATCCCGCGTCGCCTCCGCTGACGAACCCCGCGCGCCTCGCGCTCGATCTCTACTGCCTCGGCGCGCGCATCGACCCGTCGTGCCGGCTCGAGGAGCACGCGCGCGGCGTCTCGCGCACGCGCGCCGGTCTCGGCTCGGGCCTCGAGCTCTGCCTGCCGGGCCCGCGCAAGCGGCACTGGGTGAACGTGCCCGTCACGGAGCCCTTCGCGCAGCGCTCGCCCTGGACGCTGCGGCTCGCCGGTCTCTCGTCCGACGGACCGCTCTATCGCCTCGTGGACGCCCGCAGCGGCGCCGTGTACCCGGTCGAGCTGCCGCCCGAGCCCGCGTGGTACGGGAAGAGCACGAGCGCCGGCACGCCGATGACGCACGTCGGTCTGCTCCAGGGCACGTACCTCGGCGTGTACGTGGGCGGGATCTGCGGCTTCTGGGCCGGCCGCGGCCAGGACGCGTGCGGCTTCTGCACGAGCGGTGTCAACGTCGGCACCGAGGAGCGCCTCGAGAAGACCGTGGACGACGTCGTCGAGACGGCGCTCGCCGCGAAGCGCGAGTCGGGCGTCACGTTCGTGCACCTGAACATGGGGTACGCGGGACCCGAGACGGTGCGCGGCGTCGAGCCGTACGTGAAGGCGCTGAAGGAGCGCGTGGGCGTGCTCGTCGGCGTGCAGGCGACGCCGGCGCGCGACCTCGCGCTCTACGACCGCCTGAAGGCGCTCGGCGTCGACCACCTGTCGTTCTGCTACGAGTTCCACGACGCCGAGGTGCTGGCGAAGTGGTGCCCCGGCAAGTCGCGTGCGCTCGGCCAGGAGGCGTACTTCCGCGCGCTCGAGCACTGCGCACGCCTGTTCGGGCGCGGCTCCTGCTCCGGCGAGATCATCGCCGGCGTCGAGCCGATCGAGACGACGCTGCGCGCCATCGACTGGATCGCGTCGGTCGGCGCCTTCCCCACGGTGTGCGTGTTCCGGCCGCTCGAGGGAGCGCGCATGCACGACGTGCCGCCGCCCGACCCGGACGCGCTCGTGCCGGTGTTCCGCGCCGTGTGGGACGCGTGCCGGAGGCACCTCGTGCCCGTCGGCCTCGCGCCGAACATCGAGGTCTCGATCGTCCTCACGCCCGACGACACCGCGGATCTCCACGAGGACCCGACGACGACGGACCGCATGTGGCGCGCGGCGCTGGCCGTCGCGCGGCTCGCATCGCGGCCGCGCTTCGCCGCGCGCATGCGTCCCGCCGCGCCGCGTGAAGGCGACCCGGAGTGACGGACGTCACGGCGCCGGAACGCCCGATCTGAGACGCTGCGCGCGGTCGGACGGCGAACTGCGACCCGGATCACGTGCTTCGTCCCGCAGCGCCCGCCGCGACCGCGGAGGGCTCCGCGATGTCGAACGCGCCCGCGCACCTGCGCGCCTTCGAGATGACCGCCCCGCGCGAGCCGCTCGCGCTCGTGACGCGCGACGTGCCGGAACTCCAGCCGGGCCAGGCGCTGGTGCGCGTCGCCGGCTGCGGCGTCTGCCACACGGACCTCGGCTTCTACTACGACGGCGTCCGCACGCGGCACGCGCTGCCGCTGACGCTCGGGCACGAGATCAGCGGCGTGGTCGAGGCGGTGCACGGCGCCGACGCGGCGCTCGTCGGCGCCGCCGTCGTGGTGCCGGCCGTGATGCCCTGCGGCGCGTGCGATCCGTGCCGCCGCGGCCGCGGCAACATCTGCACGCGGCAGGTCTTCCCGGGGAACGACCTGCACGGCGGCTTCGCGACGCACGTCGTCGTGCCGGCCGCGGGGCTGTGCCGCGTGCCCGGCTTCACGGGCGACGCCGACGCGCCCCTCGGCGCGAGCGGCGTCGCGCTGCGCGAGCTCTCGGTGCTCGCCGACGCGGTCTCGACGCCGTGGCAGGCCATCCGCAGGAGCGGGCTCGGCGCCGGCGACTTCGCGGTGTTCGTCGGCGCGGGCGGCGTCGGCGGCTTCGGCGTCCAGCTCGCGGCGGCGCTCGGCGCGACCGTCGCCGCGCTCGACGTGGACGACGCGCGTCTCGAGGCGCTGCGCGCCCACGGCGCGGCGATCACGCTGAACGTGCGCGGCACGGACCCGAAGGACGTGCGCAAGCAGCTCGGCGCCGCGGCTGCCGAGCGCGGCGCGCCGCGCACCGAGTGGCGCATCTTCGAGACGAGCGGCACGGCGCCGGGTCAGGCGCTCGCGTTCGCGCTGCTGAACCACGGCGCGTACCTCGGCGTCGTCGGCTTCACGCTCGCGACCGTCGAGGTGCGGCTCTCGAACCTGATGGCCTTCGACGCGCGCGCCGAGGGCACGTGGGGCTGCCTGCCGGAGCTCTATCCCTCGGCGCTCGAGCTCGTCCTCGCGGGCAAGGTGCGGATCGCGCCGTTCGTGGAGCGCCACCCGCTCTCCACGATCGGCGACGTCTTCGAGGCGCTGCACGCAGGGCACATGCGCCGCCGCGCTGTACTCGTCCCGGACCTCGGCTGAACGCAACGCAGGAGACAGGACCATGGAGTTCAAGGACCACGACCTGTGCGCGGCGCCGGAGACGCCGGCGTCGCCGCCGCGCGTCCGCTACGAGCGCCGACCCGTGAAGGGCCCGCGCGGCGAGTCGGTGGACGGCCTCTACGCGGCGTGGATCGTGCTCGACAACCCCGCGCAGTTGAACAGCTACACGACCGAGATGGTGAAGCACGTCATCCTCGGCTTCCGCCGCGCGAGCAACGAGCGCGACGTCGTGGCGGTCGTCTTCACCGGCGAGGGGGACCGTGCGTTCTGCACGGGCGGCAACACGGCGGAGTACGCGGAGTACTACGCGGGCCGCCCCGAGGAGTACCGCCAGTACATGCGGCTCTTCAACGACATGGTCACGTCGATCCTCGAGTGCGACAAGCCGGTCGTCTGCCGCGTCAACGGGATGCGCATCGCCGGGGGCCAGGAGATCGGCATGGCGTGCGACTTCACGGTCGCGTCCGATCTCGCCAACTTCGGGCAGGCCGGCCCGAAGCACGGCAGCGCGCCCGACGGCGGCTCGACCGACTTCCTGCCGCTCTACGTCGGCGTGGAGCGCGCGAACGAGAGCCTCGCGCTCTGCACGCCGTGGAGCGCCTACCGCGCGCTCGACTTCGGGCTGGTCACCGAGGTCGTGCCGACGCTGCTCGTGGACGACCGCCACGTCCCGAACCCGTTCGTCGTGACGGACCGCTACGTGGACGGCGGACGCCGTGTCTACGGCGAGTTCGTGACGGGCGCCGCGCGCGACGCCGCGAAGGCGCTGATGGCGCGCGGCCGCAACGACCTGGGGCCGCTCGACGCCGCCGTGGACCGGCTCGTGACGTCGCTCCTGCTCACGTTCCCCGACTGCGTCGCGAAGACGCTGCAGAGCGCGCGCAAGCACAAGCGCGAGCACTGGGACAGGAACCGCGAGCAGAACCGCACGTGGCTCGGCCTGAACATGATGACCGAGGCGCACCTCGGCTTCCGCGCGTTCAACGAAGGGCCGCGCGGGCGTCGCGAGGTCGACTTCGTCGAGCTGCGCCGGCGCCTCGCGGCGGGCGAGCGCTGGGGGCCGGAGTTCATCGAGTCGCTGATCCCGCGCGAGACCGCGGGCGGAGGGCGGCCGTGAGCGGCTACCGTCGCATCCGCGTCGAGGAGACGCACGAGGGGCGGCGCCTGCGCATCGCGCTCGCTGCCGGGCGTGGCAACGTGCTCGACGTCGCGACGACGACGGAGCTCGCGGACGCCCTCGAGACGTTCACGCGCGGGCGCCACCTGCGCTGCGTCGCGATCGAAGCCGAGGGCCCGCACTTCTCGTTCGGTGCGTCGGTGCCGGAGCACGCGCCCGAGAGTGCGCCGGCGCTGCTCGAGGGACTCCACGCCGTCGTGCGCGCGCTGCTGCGGAGCGACGTGCCCGTGACGGCCGCCGTCCGCGGCGCGTGTCTCGGCGGCGGACTCGAGCTCGTGTTGCCGTGCCACCGCATCTTCGCGTCCCCGGGCGCGCGGCTCGGCCAGCCCGAGATCACGCTCGGCATGTTCGCGCCCGCGGGCAGCGCCCTGCTGCCGGGGCGCGTCGGACGCGCGATGGCCGAGGACCTGCTGCTCACGGGGCGCACGCTCAACGCCGACGACGCGCTCGCGTGCGGGCTGGTGGACGAGGTCCACGAGGACCCCGAGGCCGCGGCAGCCGCCTGGTTCGAGACGCATCTCCTGCCGCGCAGCGCCGTCGCGCTGCGCGCCGCGACCGACGCCGCCCGTGCGTCGTGGGTCGCGCACGTCGAGGCGACGCTCGACACGCTCGAGGCCGCGTTCCTCGACGACCTCCTGCGCACCGAGGACGCGCAGGAGGGCATCCGTTCGTTCCTCGAGAAGCGCACGCCGCAGTGGGTGGATGCATGACCGCCACGACACGCACGCCCGCGGAGATCGCCGCCTGGGCGGAGCAGCTCTACTACGACCTCGACTTCGCCGCGCCGCGCGCGTGGAAGGAGCGCACGGGCGGGAGCGCGATCGGCTTCATGCCCGTGTACGCGCCGCGCGAGATCGTGCACGCCGCGGGCGCGCTGCCGGTCGGCATCGTGGGCGCGGGCGACTGGCTCGAGGTGATCCGCGGCGACGCGTTCTACCAGAGCTATCTCTGCCACATCCCGCGCAGCACGATCGACCTCGCGGAGACGGGCCGACTCGACTTCCTCGACGGCATGCTGTTCCCGTCCACGTGCGACGTGATCCGCAACCTCTCCGGCATGTGGCAGCTCCTGCGCCCCGGCGCCTACGTGCGCTACGTGGACGTGCCGCAGAACTACGTCAAGGGCGTCGGCGGCACCTTCTGGGAGCACGAGCTGCGCGCGCTCGCCCGGGAGCTCGGCGAGCTGACGGGGACGCCGGTCACGGACGAGCGCCTGCGCGCGTCGACGGCCCTCTACGACGACAACCGCCGCGCGGTGCGCGAGCTGTACGCGCTGCGCCGCGACGAGCCGGAGCGCGCTCCGACCTCCGAGGTCTACCTGGTCCTGCGCGCGGGACACGTGCTCGACGTCGCCACGCACACCGCGCTCGTGCGCGAGTACGTGGCCGCCGCGCGCGCCGCGACGCCGCCCGCGCTCGACAACGCGCGCGTCGTCGTCTGCGGCGCGTTCTGCGAGCAGCCGCCGCTCGGACTCATCAAGACCATCGAGCGCAGCGGCTGCTTCGTCGTGGACGACGACCTGCTGCTCGTGTCGCGCTGGTTCTCGCGCGACGTGGGCGCCGCCGGCGACCCGTTCGCGGCGCTCTCGCGCGCGTTCCTCGAGGACACCGTGCCGACGGCGGTCATGTACGCGGCCGAGGCCGGCCGCGGCAAGGCGCTCGTGCAGCGCGTGCGCGCGGCCCGCGCCGAGGGCGTGATCTTCGCCGCGCCGTCGTTCTGCATCCCGGCGCTCCTCGACCAGCCGATGCTCGCGGCCGAGCTCGACCGCGAAGGCATCCCGTACACGGCCTTCAAGTACGCGGAGAACACGGGCCAGTTCCATCCGATCCGCGAACAGACCGGCACCTTCGCCGACACCATGAAGCTCTGGAGCGTCGCATGAGCACCATCCCGCCGCCGACCCGCCTGAACCCTGCCGCGCAGCAGCGCGACGACGCCGAGAAGGACCGCAGCATGGTCCGCCAGAAGGAGCTCATCGCGGCGTACTACGAGCGCCTCGCGCAGGCCCCCGAGCGCGGCGAGAAGACCGTCGCGACGTTCGTCCCCGGCAACCTCGCCGAGCTGATCCAGTGCTTCGACCTCGTGCCGATCCTGCCCGAGATCAACGCGCTGCAGTCCGGCATGCGCAAGCGCTCGGGCGGCTTCATCACCGAGGCCGAGCGCCTCGGTCACTCCGAGGACGTGTGCACGTACGTGAAGTGCGACATCGGCATGCTCCACGGCGGCAACATCGGGCCGACCGGCGCACCGCTGCCGACGCCCGATCTCCTGCTGCTCTCGTACACCGGCTGCTTCACGTTCATGAAGTGGTTCGAGCTGCTGCGCGAGGAGTGCGACCGCCCGTCGGTGATGCTGCAGGTGCCGTACCAGGCGCGCGGCGAGATCACGCCCGAGATGAAGGCGTACGTGGTGCGGCAGCTCGAGAGCGAGGTGATCCCCGCGCTCGAGAAGCTGAGCGGCGTGCGCTTCGACATCGACCGGCTGCGCGAGAAGCTCGAGCTCTCGCGGCGCGCCGAGGACGACCTCGTCGCGGTGCTCGAGTCGGCGAAGAACCGGCCCTCCCCCATCGACGCGTACTTCGGCGGCGTCTACTACATCGGCCCGATCTTCACGGCGTTCCGCGGCACCGAGGAGGGCTGCGAGTACTACCGGCTCCTGCGCGACGAGGTCGCACAGCGCGTCAACGCGATGCGCGGGCCGACCACGCCCGAGGGCGAGGTCACGGACGAGCGCTTCCGGCTCGTCGTGGAAGGACCGCCCAACTGGACCGACTTCCGCGAGTTCTGGAAGATGTTCTACGACGAAGGCGCCGTCGTCGTCGCGAGCACGTACACCAAGGTCGGCGGGCTCTACGACCGCGGCTTCCGCCACGACCCCGCGGATCCGCTCGGCTCGCTGGCCGAGTACTGCCTCGGCTGCTACACGAACCTCTCGCTGCCGAAGCGCGTCGAGCTGATCTCCGACTACGTGCGCGAGTACGGCGCCGACGGCTTCCTGATCAACAGCGTGAAGAGCTGCGCGAGCTTCAGCGCCGGGCAGCTCCTGATCCTGCGCGAGGTCGAGAAGCGCACCGGGCGCGCCGGCGCGTTCATCGAGAGCGACCTGGTGGACCCGCGCTACTTCAGCGCGGCCAACATCAAGAACCGCATCGAGAGCTATCTGCAGATGGTCGAGCAGAAGCGCGCATCGGGGGTGACGTCGTGAGGTGCTTCGTCGGCATCGACCTCGGCTCCACGACCAGCAAGGCGGTCGTCCTCGACGACGACGGCGCCGTGCTCGGCCGCGGCATCACGAACAGCCGCTCGAACTACGAGATGGCGAGCGCGGTCGCGCGCACCGAGGCCTACGTGACGGCGCGCTTCACGCTCTTCGAGCGCGGACTCGCCGCACGGCTCGAGGAGCGGCCCGCGCGCGACCGCGACCGTCTCGCGTCGGCGCTCAAGCGCTCGTTCCGCCTGCAGCAGTACCTCACGCAGCTCGACAGCCTCGAGCGCGCGGCCGAGGACGAGCTCGACGCACGGCGCTACGCCGATCGCCGCGCGCGTGTGCGCCCGCGGCTGCGTGAGGTCTTCGTGCGGCTGCGCGACGGCGCGCCCGCGCTCTTCGGCGAGGACGCGAAGCGCAAGAGCGACTTCTTCCGCGACATCGCGGGCGCGGAGTACCAGGTCGCCGCGGAAGAGGCGGCGCACCCGCAGGACGCGCCGTTCGGTCTGCTGGTCGCGCTCTACGACAAGGCGATCCTGCGCGTCGAGAACGAGCAGCTCGAGCTCGGCTTCGAGGCGAACGTCGAGCCGGCCCTCGAGCGCGTCGTGGCGCGCGCCGACGCCCACGTGCGCGAGGCCGCGCGCGCGGCGGCGCAGGACGCGGCGGACGCGGAGCTGACCGAGGTGCGCGCCGTCGGCACCGGGTACGGCCGCGCGCGGCTGCCGTTCCCGCGCGACCAGATCCGCAGCGAGATCCTGTGCCACGGGCTCGGCGCACACGCGATGTTCCCGCGCACGCGCACCGTCCTCGACATCGGCGGCCAGGACACGAAGGCGATCCAGGTCGACGACGCGGGCATCGTGACGAGCTTCCAGATGAACGACCGCTGTGCCGCGGGGTGCGGGCGCTACCTCGGCTACATCGCCGACGAGATGAACCTCGGCCTGCACGAGCTGGGACCGCTCGCGCAGACGGCGCAGCGCACCGTGCGCATCTCCTCCACCTGCACGGTCTTCGCCGGTGCGGAGCTGCGCGAGCGCCTCGCGCTCGGCGAGAAGCGCGAGGACATCCTCTCGGGTCTGCACCGCGCGATCGTGCTGCGGGCGATGAGCCTCCTCGCGCGCTCGGGCGGCGTCGAGGAGCAGTTCACGTTCACGGGCGGCGTCGCCAACAACGCCGCGGCGGTCGCCGCGCTGCGCGACCTCGTCGCCGAGAACTACGGCGAGCGCACGCTCAACATCTCGCCCGACTCGATCTACACGGGGGCGCTCGGCGCCGCGCTCTTCGCGCTGCGCGACGTGCAGCGCACGCACACGACCGCGGAGGTGGCGGCATGATCGTCGCAGGCGGCATCGACGTGGGCGCGGGCGCGGTGAAGGCCGCGCTCGTGCGGACCGACAACCGCGGGAACGACGAGCTGCTCGGCGCGCACGTCGAGCGCATCCGGCGCCGCGAGCCGCGCGCCGTGATCGAGGCGACGTGGCAGACGGCGCTCGAGCACGCGGGGCTGGCCGCGCGCGACGTGGAGTACGTCGCGACGACCGGCGACGGCGAGCTCGTGGACTTCCGCCGCGGGCACTTCTACTCGATGACGACGCACGCGCGCGGCGCGCAGTTCCTGATCCCGGAGACGACGCTCGTGCTCGACGCGGGAGCGCTCCACGCGCGCGCGATCCACATCGACGCGCGCGCGAAGCCGCTCGCCTACCGCATGACGAGCCAGTGCGCATCGGGCAGCGGGCAGTTCCTCGAGAACATCGCACGGTATCTCGGCGTCGCGCTCGACGAGGTCGGCGAGCTGTCGCTCACGTCGCGCAACCCGGAGCTCGTCAGCTCCATCTGCGCCGTGCTCTCCGAGACCGACGTCATCAACATGGTCAGCCGCGGCATCGCGACGGCGGACATCCTGAAGGGCATCCACCTCTCGATGGCCGGACGCTTCGCGCGGCTCGTGCGCGCGCTCGCGGACAGCGGCGTGCTGACGTTCACGGGCGGCCTCTCCGCCGACGTCGGGCTCGTGGCCGCGACGCGCGAGGAACTCGCGAAGGCGGGCGTCACGATCGAGGTGCGCGCGCACCCGCAGTCGATCCTCGCCGGCGCGATCGGGGCGGGGCTGTGGGGCGCGTTCCGGCACGAGCGCCTGCTCGCGCGCGCGTCGTGACACACGCGGCCCCCGCCGACGGACTCGCCGGGCGCGTGGCGCTCGTCACGGGCGCGGCCTCCGGCATCGGCGCGGCGGTGGTGCGCGCGCTCGCCGCGTGCGACGTGCGCGTGGCGGGAGTGGACCTGCGCCACGCCGACGGCTGCGCGGCGAGCGTCGTCGCGGACGTCGGCGACGCGGACGGCGTCGCGCGCGCCGTCGACGAGGTCGTGGAGCGCCTCGGCCCGCCGACGCTCGCCGTGCACGCGGCGGGCATCGCGCGCGACGCCGTCCACTGGAAGCTCCCGCTCGACGACTGGGACGCGGTGCTGCGCGTGAACCTGACCGGCGCGTTCCTGCTCCTGCGCGCCGTCACGCCGCACGTGCGTACGGCCGGCCGCGGCTCCGTGGTGCTCGTCGGCAGCATCAACGGGCGGCGCGGCAAGTTCGGTCAGGCCGCGTACGCGGCGAGCAAGGCCGGCCTCGTCGGCCTCGCCCGGACGGCGGCGCGCGAGGTCGGGCGCTTCGGCGGGCGCGTCAACGTCGTCGCCCCGGGCATGGTGGACACGCCGATGACGCGCGACCTGCCCGAGGAGTTCCGCGCGAAGGCCGCCGCCGAGTCGGTGCTCGGCCGCATCGCGACCGCCGACGAGATCGCCGCGTGCGTGCGCTTCCTGCTGTCGGACGACGCGCGCCACGTCACCGGGCAGGTGCTCGCCGTGGACGGCGGACAGGACATGTGACGGGAGATGTGAGTCGCGGCGCGCGACGCCGCCCGAAGGAGTCACTCCGATGCTGGACGATCGACCCCTCGAGCCGGGGCTCCTGCCCACGGACTCGGTGCTCGTGCGCGCCCTCGCGGACGCCGACCTCGCCGCGATCGTGAAGATCGACGCGGCGTCGATGGGCCGCCCGCGCGAGGAGTACTACCGCGCGAAGTTCCGCGAGTCGCACGCCGAGGCCCCCGGCCCTCGCACGAGCCTGGTCGCCGAGGTGGACGGCCACGTCGTCGGCTTCCTGCTCGCGCGCGTCTACTACGGCGAGTTCGGGCGGGCCGAGCCCGTGGCCGTCGTGGACTCGGTGGGCGTCGATCCGCGCTTCCGCGGCCGCCACGTCGGCCAGGCGCTCCTGCGGCAGCTCCTCATGAACCTGCGGGCGCTGCACGTCGAGCGCGTGCAGACCGAGGTCGACTGGGAGCAGCTCGACCTGCTGCACTTCCTGCAGCGGAACGGCTTCGCGCCGGCCCGCCGGTTCTGCCTCGAGCGCACGCTCGGCTGAGCCGACGGCGCGCGCCGCTTCGGCGGACGGGCACCACGTCGGGCGAACCGGCCCGGCGTCAGCGGGCCGGCGGCGGCGCGTGGGCGTCGTCCCGCGCGCAGGCGGCGCCCGTCGGGAGCGGCACGAACTGCGCCACCACGATGCCGACGAGGAGTCCGCCCAGGCCCGCCGTCGGTACGGCGGCGAACCGCTCGAGCGCGAGCCCGGCGAGCGCGCAGAGGATCACGACCGCGATCCTGCGGGGGTGTTTCAGGGCTCAGAGCACGGCGACGCCTCCTGGACGGAGAACGCGCGCGCCGCGCCGGGCAGTCCCGGATGGCGGGCGGTGGGAAGGGCACCGCCCGCCGCAGGGAAGGATGCGGACCGGCCCTACTCGATCGTGGGGAAGAAGCCGCGGAGGACGGCGCCGCCCGAGGCGTCGCGGACCTCGACGTCGAGCCCCGCCAGGTCGAGCACGCTCGTGCCGCCGGCGATCTCGGCGTCGTTCGTGTCGAGACGCAGGACGCCGGCGCCGCGGCGCCCGCGCGTCGTGATCTCGCCGAGCTCGATCTCGTCGCCGTCGCCCTCGATCACGACGACCGTGTAGGGGCCCGCGTCGGTCGGCAGCGCGAGCACCTCCACCGAGACCCGCTCGCGCGTGCCGCGCGGACGCGAGACGTAGTCGGCGTCCATCCGGCCGAGGGCGTCGCTCCCGTCCTCCACCGCGCGCAGCCGGCTCGCATCGTGCCCGTGGACACGCGAGCGCGGCGAGTCGCCGTCGCCGAGGGCGCGGAACGAGGGGATGCTGCCGGACAGCACGACGGTCTCGCCGTCGCGCACCTCGAGCGTCCCGCCACCGAACTGTGTGACGCTCGAAATGTCGCTCGGGAAGTCGTTGCGCCGGCTGTCGAACTTGAAGCGGGCGTTGCCGCGGCGGTTGAGGCGCATGGCGCCGAAATCAGCCTCGTTCTGGTCGCCGTCGATGAGCCAGACGTGGTACTCCGGAGCGCTCTCGGACTCGCCGGAGGACGTGTCGAGATGCACCGCACTGACGCCGATCTTGTCGCGCGTCGTGGCGCGTGAGTCCCGCGTGATCAGGTGGAACTCGCCGCGCGCCCGGCTGCTGTCGTCCGGGCTCCGCAGTCGCCCGTGGACCTGGCTCGTCGTCACCGCGGCGAGCGCCGCGCCGGCGCCTGCCAGGAGCGCCGCGGCCACCGCGGTGCGGATCGTCGTGTTCAGCATGCGATCACCCCTCCGTTCCGGCCGTCCCGTCTCGCTGCGTCCCATCCGAGCGGGTCCCGACTCGCGGGGCCCGAGGCACACCGGCCGCGCGTGCGCCTCGACACCTCCTCCGAGCCGCCCGCTCCCACGTTACGAGCCCGTTCCCGGGCGGGCCGGGCGGGGCCGCCTCACCCGCCGGCGAGGGCCCGCCGCACGCCCTCCGCGAGGAGCGGGGTCACGTCGATGGCGTTCGTGGCGTGGGGCACCGTCGCCGTCGTGACGACCCGCCCGACCCCGGCCGCGGCGAGCGCGTCCAGCGCGTCGCCGACGAAGAGCGCGTGGACCGCCGCGCACACGGGCGGGGCGAGTCCCGCCTCGCGCAGGATGCGCGCGGCGGCGGCGACCGTCCGGCCGGTCGAGACGACGTCGTCCACGATGACGGGCGTCCGTCCGGCGCGGACGTGCTCCGCGAGGTCGGGCGCGCGCACGTCCACCTCGCGGTCGCCGTGCCGCACCTTCTCGAAGACGACGCTCGGCAGCTCGCCCCCGGCCGCCGCCGCGACCCACTGCGCGCTCTCGGCGTCCGGACCGACGAGGAGCGGCCGCGCGACGTTCTCCCGCACCCACGCCCCGAGCAGCGGGGCGGCCGAGAGCCGCGCGCACGCGACGTCGTAGACGTCCTCGAGCGCGGCGTGCCGGTGCAGGTGCGGGTCGACCGTCACGAGCGCGTCCACCGCGCCCGAGAGGAGGGCGCCCACGTAGCGCGACGTCACGCCCTCGCCGTCGCGGAAGCGGTCGTCCTGCCGCATGTAGCCGAGGTACGGCGCGACGAGCACGACGCGCGCGGCCCCGAGGTCGCGCGCGGTCGCCGCCGCGAGGAGCAGCGGCACCAGCCGCTCGTCCGCCCGCTCGAGCCCGCAGACGAGCACCACGTCGCGCGCCGCGGCGGGCGTGTCGAGGCGCACGTACGTCTCGCCGTCGGGGAAGCGGCGGATCTCGCGCACGGCCTCGTCGGCGCCGAGCGCCCGGGCGAGTGCGGCCGCGCGCCGCTCCTCGCCGGGCAGCGGCAGGATCAAGGCGCGGGTCACGAGCGCCCCCGAGCGGAATCGCGACGACGTCGGCGGCACGCGAAGGAGGACGGCACGCTGGACTGCATCGGCACAGGATGCAGACGCGCCGCCCGAGAGTCACGCTGCCGTGGGCCCGGGGGCCAGCGCGCCCGAGCCGGGATCGCCCGCGACATCGCGCAACCACGTCCATGCGGCAACCGTTCGCGGGAGCCCGAGCGTGCTGGCCGCGAGCGCGATCACCTGCTCGAGCTCGCGCACATCGACGTCCGCAGCGAGTGCCTTGCGCGCCGCGGAGTGCACGGCCCCCTCCAGACCGGCGCCGACCGCGAGCGCGAACTTCAGCAGAGAGACATCGCGTCCGCGGAGCGGGCCGCACGCGCGCGCCGTGGTGCCGAGCGCCTCCCACGCCTGCGCGAGTCCGGGGAACCGGGTGCAGAACTCGTCGTATGTGCGTGGCGGGGACGTGTCCATGCGTACCTCCAGGTGCCAAGTCCAACGGGTGTTCAGCCGGACGAGTGCGCGGCGGGCGCGCGCGGCCCTGCCGAGGCGGCGGCGTGGGGGACCGCCGCGGTCGCGAGCGCGCGCGTCGTGACGAGCGCGAACGCGCAGGCTGCGCCCACGACGGGGAGCACGCTCCACGCTGCGCGAGCGGGGCTCGCGCCGAGGAGCGGCGGCCCGATGGCGACGAACACGTCGATCACACGGGCGGCGAGTACGACGCACGCGATGCGCACGAGTGCGGACCGGCTGCGCCGCACCGAGCGCATGAGCAGCGCGGCGAAGGGCAGAGCGCAGCCCGCGGCGAGCGAGACCTTCGTCAAGAGTCCCCAGTCGCCGCGCAGGCGCGCCGCGAACCACGGCGTCTCCTCGGGCATGTCCGTGTACCAGACCAGAAGGTACTGCGAGTACCAGACGTAGCCCCAGAACAGGCCGAACGCCAGGAGCAGCGCGCCTGCGTCGCCCCATTGCGCTTCGGTCACGCGCACGAGTTCTCGCCGCTCCGCCCACGCGGCCAGCAGCACCGCGGCGGCGAGGCCGGAGACCGCCGTCGCGCCGAGCGCGACCACGGCGTGGATCGAGCTGAAGGCGTGAGGCTCGAGCGACAGGGTCCAGTCGATGCCCGCGAGGGAGAACGTCGGTGCGAAGAGCAGCAGGAACAGCGCCCCGGCTCGGCGTCTGCGGGCGCCGTCGCCGGCCGCGCCGTCTCGCGTCTCGGCGGCGACCCGCGCGACATGCCGCGCGCCTACGAGCCACACGACGAAGTACACGGCCGTGCGCAGCACGAAGAACGGGGCGGAGAGGTATGCGCGCTTCGCCTCGAGCACGGGATCGCCCGCGACGGCCGACGCATGCGACCACTCGTACAGCGCCGGGAGCCCCACGGGCAGGAGCAGTGCGAGAGCCGCGGAGAACGGCAACGCTGCACCGAGTGCACACAGCACACGCTCGAGCGGACGCGACCACCGCGCCCCGGAGATGAAGAGGAACGACAGGAACAGGGGTCCCGCCAGCGCGAGGCCGGTGCACAGGACGAGCACGGCGAGGTAGCCGGCCCACGCCGCAGCGGCGTCCGCGAGGAGCGCGGCGAGCAGTCCGGCCAAGCCCAGCGCGGCGCCGGCAACCAGAGGGGTACGCAGCGCGGCGAGCGGGAGTCGCGACGCGGTCACCGCACGCCGCCCGTCTGGAGCGTCCGAACGTGAAGGACGAGTGCCCAGCGGTCGCGCGACGCGAGACGCAGTCCGACCGGCGGCATGTTCCCCTGCCCGTGCGAGAGGATGTGGAACACCTGACCGTCGGCCATCCCGACCGCACGCGCGGCGAGCAGCGACGGGGGCGGGGGGAAGCCGCGGAGCACAGCCGTGCCGCGGCCGCCGCCGGCGGCGTCGTGACACACGCGGCAGTGGATGCGGAACAGGTCGGCGCCTCGCCGCGCCGCATCGGCGTCCTCCGCTGCGAGCGGGTTCCTGAGTTCGCGACCGGCGCGCAGCGCCTCGTCCTCGCCCGGCCCGTACGCGAAGCGCTCGGCCTCGCGTGTCACCACGCCCGGCTGCAGCCGCTGCTGCGCGAGCCCGCCCGGCAGCAGTGTGCACGCGCTCTGGGACTCGACGGCCGAGGAGCGCACCATCTCGGGCATGAACTCGTAGTTCCTCCGCGTCGGGTCCGGGCGCAGGAGCAGATGGGCGGCGACGACGACGACGGCGACGCCGAGTGCGGCGAAGACGAGGCTTCGGAGCGGGGCGGCCGTCCTCGCGCTCATCGCCGCTCCTCCCCGACATCGACGACCCGCGACGCCCCGTGTCGCGACCACAGATCCGCGAGTGCCGCGTCGGATGCCCGCATGTCGCGCCGCACGAAGAGCAGCGCGAAGCGATCGTCGGTCGCGCCGAGGTCGAGCGGCTGCCGCGCGCTCCAGGGCACGAGGCCGGAACGCACGAGCAGCCCGAAGACGGTGGCGAGCCCCGCAAGCAGTACGGTCACCTCGAAGGCCACGGGCGCGAAGGCCGGCAGCGAGTTCCACGGCTTGCCGCCCACGTCGAGCGGCCAGTCGACGGCGCTCGTCCACGCCTGGAAGACGAGCGCGCCCGCGAGACCGGTCACGCCGCCGACGAGACACGCGAGGGGCAGCCTGCTGCGCCGCACGCCGAGGAGTTCGTCCACTCCGTGCACGGGGTACGGGCTCCGCACGTCGACGACATCGAGTCCGAGCGCGCGCGCGTCGCTCAGGGCGGCGAGGAGACGCCCCTCGTCCGCGAACACCGCGGCCTGGACGCGCGCGCTCATGCGTTCCTCCCAGGCCCCGCCGTCGCGTCATCGTGTCGGCCGTGCGGCGCGCCATGGGGCAGGACGCTCTTCAACTCCGCCGCAGCGAGCATCGGCACGAAGCGGCAGAAGAGCAGGAAGAGGGTGAAGAAGAGGCCGAAGCTGCCGAGCAGCGTTGCGATCTCGATCGACGTCGGCGCGTAGGAACTCCAGGACGACGGCACGAAGTCGCGAGTGAGAGACGTCACGATGATCACGAAGCGCTCGAACCACATGCCGACGTTGACGACCAGCGAGAGGACGAACACGGCGGGCAATGACGAGCGGATGCGCCGGAACCACAACAACTGCGGCGCGAGCACGTTGCACGTGACCATGGTCCAGAAGGCCCACGCCATGGGACCGAACGCGCGGTTCAGGAACACGAAGCGCTCGGGCGGCGACGCCGAGTACCACGCCGTGAACACCTCGGTGAGGTACGCCAGCGCAACGAGCGTGCCCGTGAACACGAGCACCTTGCACATCGCGCCCACGTGGCGCGGCGTGATGTAGTCCTCGAACGCCATGACCTTGCGCGCGACGAGCATCAGCGTGAGCACCATCGCGAAGCCGGAGAACACGGCGCCGATCACGAAGTACGGCGGGAACAGCGTGGCGTGCCAGCCCGGGATCACGGCCGTCGCGAAGTCGGTGCTCACGACGCTGTGCACGGACACGACGAGCGGTGTCGCGAGCGCGGCGAGCAGCACGCAGGCGGTCTCGTGGCGCGCCCATGTGCGCGCAGAACCGTCCCAACCCAGCGCCATCCACTCGAGGACGCGCCGCCGCAGGCCCCGCGCGCGGTCGCGCGCCGTCGCGAGGTCGGGGATCAGGCCCACGTACCAGAACAGAAGCGAGATCGTGAAGTAGGTGCCGATCGCGAAAACGTCCCAGAGCAGCGGGGAGCGCCAGTTCACCCACAGCGGACCGCGCAGGTTCGGGTACGGGAACACCCAATGCGCGAGCCACGGCCGTCCCATGTGGATCAGCGGGAAGATCCCCGCGCACATCACGGCGAAGATGGTCATCGCCTCGGCTGCTCGGTTGATCGACGTGCGCCACTTCTGGCGGAACAGCAGCAGGACGGCGGAGATCAGTGTCCCCGCGTGGCCGATACCCACCCAGAACACGAAGTTGGTGATGTCGAAGGCCCAGCCGACGGTGCGGTTCAGGCCCCACGTGCCGATGCCCGTGGCCACCTGGTAGCCCACCGCCGCCACACCGAGCAGCAGCAACGACGCGGCCACACCGAACCCTGCCCACCAACGCGCAGTGGCACGGCGCTCGATAGGCGCGAAGACGTCCGACGTGACGTCCGCCGCGGACTTCGCGCCACCGATGAGCGGCTCGTCGAGGACGTGCCGGGCGTCAGTCATCGCGCGCTCCGCCGCCCTGTGGCTCCGTGTCGCGGACGCGGGACAGGTACGTCACACCCGGCTGGACGTTGAGCTCACCGAGCACGACGTATGCACGGTCGCTCCGCGCGATCCGCGCAACCGCACTGCCCGGGTCCTCGACGTTTCCGAAGCGGATGGCCTGCGTCGGACAGGACTCCTCGCACGCCGTGCGAACAGCACCGTCCGCCGGCGCGGCGCCTCCCGCGCCGCGTGCGACGATGCGGGCCTCGGCGATGCGCTGCACGCAGAGCGTGCACTTCTCCATGACGCCCCGCGAGCGCACCGTGACATCCGGGTTCAGCGCCAGGCGCCGCAGGTCGTCGTCGGGCGCGTAGTCGAACCAGTTGAAGCGACGCACCTTGTACGGGCAGTTGTTCGCGCAGTAGCGCGTGCCGACGCAGCGGTTGTAGACCTGCTGGTTCAGCCCGTCCTCGCTGTGCACCGTCGCGAGGACCGGGCACACGGTCTCGCACGGCGCGTGGGCGCAGTGCTGGCACATCAGCGGCTGGTGTTCGACGCTGAGATCGTCGCCGTCGCCGGAGAAGTAGCGGTCGATCCGAAGCCACGTCATCTCGCGGTGGCGCCGCACCTCGTCGCGCCCCACGACCGGCACGCAGTTCTCCGCCTGGCACGCCACTGCGCACGCGGAACAGCCGATGCACGCGGAGAGGTCGATCGTGAGCCCCCAGCGGACGCCACGCGGCGCATGGTCAGCAGGCCAGAGTTCGGCGCCCGGCGGAGCGTGGTGCGGCGGGGCGCCGCCGCCTTTGGCGACGATCTCGGCGAGCGCAACGGCACGCGCGACGTCGCGGACCGCGCCGCCGCGGGGCGCGAGGTGCGTGGGAAGCTCCATCCTGTGGTGGTCCTGCGTGGTCGCGATCTCCGTCGCACGGCCGGTCGCCACGACGTGCACCGGGCCCGGCGGGATGCGCTCCACGCGCGCGCCCACCACGCCGTCGGCGCCAGGCGTCGGGCGCGACTCGATCCAGCGCGGACCGATACCCGCGAAGCGCGACGTCCCGCGGCGCCCATAGCCACGTGCCACCGCGACGACGTCCGGATGCGTTCCCGGCTGCGCCAGCGCCGGGAGATCCACGCTCGACCCGTCGGCGGCCGCGAGACGCACGACATCGCCGGGACGCACGCCGAGGCGCGCGGCCGTCGCGGGCGCGAGGCACGCGACGTTGTCCCACACGACCTTCGTGAGGGGGTCCGGCAGTTCCTGGAGCCAGGGGTTCTGCGCATGCCGGCCGTCGCGCAGGGCGACACTGTCGTACGCCACGAGCGTGAGTGTGTCCGAGGTGGGAACCGGAGTCGCGGGGGCGTTGACAAAGCGCTCGAACGCTGCGGCATCGAATGGACGCGGCTCCTGTGCGGCGCGCCGCGGCAGGTGCACGTACCCGGTGCGCGCAACCGCATCGAACCAGACGTCGAACGGCGCCCCGGTGCCGGAGAGCGCATGCAGCTCCGCGCTCCAGTGCTCGCGCACCAGCGCGAAGTCGTCGCCGCGTGCACCTAGCCAGGCGGCCAGCGAGGCGCGCAGCGAGCGGCCCGCGCGCAACGCCGGCACGGTCGGCTGCGCAAGCGAGACGTGCCCGACCACCGGTTCCGCGTCGTCCCAGCACTCGAGCGCGTGGGGCGCGGGGACGACCACGTGCGCGAGCGCGCGCGTGTCGTCCTCGAGAGCACTCGTCGACACGCACAGCGCCGCACGCTTGAGTGCGGCCGTCACGCCGCGCGCATCCGGCAGTGACGCGGCGAGATCCACGCCGTCGATGATCAGAACGCTGACGCGTCCTTCGCCCAGGTCGTCGAGCAACTGCGCAAGCGCCGCGTCGTCGCCCCGCGCGTGAAGCGCCGGCCGCGCGAGATCGACCGTGGCGCCGTAGTTGCCGAGGAGGTGGTTGGCCCACGCGCAGAGCGCCTGCGCCGGCGCGTCGTCCGCTCCGCACAGCACGGCGCTCGCGCCTCGCGCGGCCCACAGCGCCGCGGCGAGCTTGTGCAGGCGCGCGCCGACGCCGGGGGCGAGCGCTGCGGTGCCCGTCGGCGCGGGGCGCGACGCGTGCCCCGCGAGTGCGGCACACAGTGCGGCGAGCGCAGCCCGCAGTTCGTGCGGTGCGACCTCGATGCGGATGTCGGCGCGGCTGCCACTCAGCGTCAGGTGCGATTCGACCTGCACGTGCCGTGCGAAGCGCGGCGTCGGCGCGTCCGGATCCCGACTCTCCGCCCAGTCGCGTGCGAACGCGACCGGTGAGCCCCACGTGCCGAGGAAGTCCGCGTCGAACGCAGCGACGACGCGCACCGACGCGAGCCGGATCTGCGGCACCGCCCGGACGCCGAAGAGCTCCTCGTGGACCGCGAGCGCCGCGGAGTAGGACGGCACGTCCACTTCCACGTGTCGCCCCCCGGTCGCACGCACGAAGCGATCGATCCACGCACGCGTGCTCGGACTCGTCACTGTGCGCGTGAGCAGCCGCACGCCCGCGCCGCCCTCGCGCAGCGCCTGTGTCACGACGGCGTCCGCCTCGTCCCATGTGACCGTTCGGCCGCGCACCTGTGGTCCGTCGGCGCGACGACCGTCGTACAGCCCGAGCAGCTCCGCCTGCCCGACGGCGCAGAGCCCCCCTCGCGAGAGCGCGTGCTCGGGATTGCCCTCGAGCTTCAGCGGACGACCGTCGCGGCACGTCGCCAACACGCCGCAGCGCGCCTCGCACCCCCCGCACGTCGTCGCGATGCGATAGCGAGCTCCGACTGGCTCGCCGCCCTGATCGAGACGAGGCACGACGTGGCGGTCAGGAGCGCGCGAGCAGGCCGGGAGTACCGCAGCGGCGGCGCCGAATCCGGCGAGCTGCAGGAACGTCCGACGCCCGACACCCGCACGCTGCAGCGGCAGGAGAGCGTCGCGCGCGACCGCGATCTCGGCATCCGGAAGGGCGTCGGTGGACATGTCAGAAGTGGCACCTCGCGCAGTCCGTCGAGACGTGGGGCGCGGCGGCGCCAGGAGCCGCCGCGTCGGCGGCGCTCTGGCGATGACAGTTCACGCACCACCCCATCGAGAGATCGGCGAACTGCCGCACACGTTCCATCGTCTGCACAGGACCGTGGCACTGCTGGCACGCGAGCCCCCGCGCCACGTGCGGGCGATGGTCGAAGTAGACGAAGTCCGGGAGGTCGTGCACGCGCAGCCACGCGATGGGCTGCGGTGTGCGGGCCGGATCCGGCCGCAGCTCGGCATCGAGACCCACGGCGTCGTAGAGCTTGCGGAGTTCCGCGGACACGATGCGCCGCGGCTCGCGGCCCTCGGCCTCCGCCGCCTCACGTTCCGCCAGGACGGCGTCGAAGCCGGCGGTCACCTGCGCGTGGCAGCCCATGCAGACGTCCGCGCCGGGAATCCCGGCGTGACGACTCGTTTCGGCGCCGACATGGCACGCAAGGCAGTCCATACCGAGTTCTCCGGCATGGAGGCGGTGCGAGTAGCGCACGGGCTGCACGGGCTCGTACCCGGTGTGGAGTCCGATCGGGCGGACGTCGCTCTCCGCGATCACGGCGGCGAGCCCGAGCGCGAGTGCGCAGAGCGCGAAGGCGGCCACGGGCGCGCCACCGGTCAGCACGGGACCTCCGCGCCCTTGCGCGCGTAGAACCACCAGTTCACGCCGAGGCAGGAGACGTAGTAGACCGCGAAGCCGTAGAGCGCGTACTCCGGCGTCCCGGCCTGGATCTGCTGCCCGAAGACCTTCGGGATGATGAACGCTCCGTACGCGGCGACTGCCGACGTCCACCCAAGCACGGGACCGGCATGCTCGGGCCGGAAGATGATCGGCACCATGCGGAACGTGGATCCGTTGCCGATTCCCGTGGTCACGAAGAGCACGAGGAACAGCGCCAGGAACGGGGCGAAGTACACCTCGGGCTGCGGGGCCGATCCGGCTGCCTTCACGTAGTAGGCGACGCCGAGCGTGGCGGCGATCATGAGGACCGTGTCCCACTGCGTGACGCGCGCGCCGCCCCACTTGTCGGAGATCCAGCCGCCGACAGGGCGCACGAGCGAACCAACGAGCGGACCGAGCCACGCGTAGGCCAGGGGGCGCGGCGCGTTCGGATTCAGACTGCCGTCGGGCAGCGTGCCGAACACGTCCTGGATGAGCTTCGGGAACGCTGCGGAGAACCCGATGAACGAGCCGAAGGTCATCGTGTAGAGCCACGTCATGACCCAGTTGTGCTTCTCGCGGAAGATCGCGAACTGACGTGCGAGGTTCCTTCGAACCAGCGCAGGCGACAGCCAGCGCATGACGGCCACGGTCAGCGCGATCGTCGCCGGCAGAACGATCCACATGCTCCAGCCGGCTGCGAGGAGCAGCCAGAGCCCGGCGCCCGCACTCGCGAACGCGAGGAACGTCAGCCACAGCAGCTTCGCAATGGCCGCGGGAGCCGCCCCCACGTCGTGCTGCGGCAGGTTGTGCATACCGAACCAGGCAATCACGGCGAGGACGCACAGCACGGGCACCCACACGAAGCCGCAGTTCTGCAGGTACGCCGTGCCGCCGCCGAGCGCAGCGGGGAGCGGGAAGCCTGCACCGGATACGCGACCGAAGAGTGCAAACGTCATCACGAACGGCAGGAGCACCTGCATGACGCTCACGCCCAGGTTCCCCAAACCCGCGTTCAGACCGAGCGACAGGCCCTGCATGCGCTTCGGGAAAAAGAAGCTGATGTTCGACATCGACGATGCGAACGCCCCGCCGCCGATCCCTGAGAGCGCCGCGAGTACGACGAACGTCGCGTACGACGTCTGCATGTCGCCGAGCGCCACGCCCGCGCCGGCCGCCGGGATCAGCAGCAGCGCGGTCGTGGTCGCGACGACGTTGCGGCCGCCCGACAGCGCGACGAAGAACGAGTTCGGGATGCGCAGCGTGGCGCCGGCGAGTCCCGCGATGGCGGACAGCGTGTAGAGCTGCTGCTTCTCGAACGGGAAGCCGAGATCCTGCATCCGCACTGTGATCACGGACCAGTAGAGCCAGACAGCGAACCCACAGAGCAGGCAGGGTATGGAGATCCACAAGTTGCGCAGCGCGATGCGGCGGCCGCCCGCCTCCCATGCCGCGGCGTCCTCTGGATCCCAGCGGTCGAGGACACTCATGCCGCTGCTCCTTCGACGGCCTGCGGCACGACGCCGCTCTCGGGCTCGTCGTCCGCGAACGAGCCCTGCGGCTCGCGCAGGAAGACCGCGCAGTAGACGACGCTGATCGCCGCGCCGGCCGCGAGCAGCAGGAAGAAGGGCCGATAATCCACAAGCGAGAGGATCACGAGGTAGACCACGGCGCCGACGTTGCCGTACGCGCCCGCCATTCCGGCGATCTGGCCCGTCATGCGCTTGTTGATCATGGGGATGACGGCGAACGTTGCGCCCTCGGCACCCTGCACGAACACCGAGCACGCGATCGTCAGCGCGACGGCGCCCCAGAGAGGCCACGTCGGCGAGATGTAGGCCATCGCCAGGAAGCCGAGCGCGATGCCGACCATGTACGCGACCATCACGCGCTTGCGGTTGCGCAGCATGTCCGAGAGCAGACCGCCGAGCGGGCGTGCGAAGAGATTCACGAACGCGAACGACGAGGCGACGATCCCGGCGGCGGTCGGCGACATCGAGAACGTCGACTCGAAGAAGGTCGGCAGCATAGAGACGACGGCCAGCTCCGCGCCGAAGTTGGCGAAGTACGTCGTGTTCAGCGCCGCGACGCTGTTGAACGGGTACCGCATGTCCTGTGGCACGCCGCTGCGCAGATGCGGCAGATTGACCTGCAGCGTCTTCACGACGTGCGCGAGATAGACCAGCGCGAGTACGCCGTACACGATCCAGAGGTGTGTGGGCGAGAGCACGCGCTCGCCGTCGTCGGCGCCCAGCGAGATGCGCGATGCGCGCCACGCCAGGAAGCCCATCGCGCCGACCAGCGGGAACGACCAGGCGAGGTACTGCACTAGGTCGCCGCGCGTGCTCACGAGCAGCGGCTGCGTCTTCCGCACGCCCACGAACTCGCGGCCCTCCGGCATGTCCCGCACCAGGAACAGGTACGCGATGCCGTAGCCGAGCGCGACGACACCGTTCACGGCCAGGGCCAATCGCCAGCCGTGCGACTGGGAGCCGAACACCTCGAGCGCGAGCCACGGCAGCGTCATCGCCGCCCACGCGGAGCCGAAGTTCCCCCAGCCGGCGTAGAAGCCCTCCGCGCGGCCGACCATGCGCGGCGGGAACCACTGCGCGACCATGCGGATGCCGATCACGAACCCGGCGCCGATCGTGCTCAGCAGGAGTCGCGCGATCAGCAACTGGAGGAACGAGTTGCCGAACGCGAACGCGAACGTCGGCAGCGACATCACGATCAGCAGCCCGCCGAAGCAGCGGCGCGGTCCGAAGCGGTCGATGAGCGCGCCGACGACGATGCGGGCAGGGATCGTGAGCGCGACGTTGCAGATTGCGAGGAGCTTCAGGTGGTCCTTCGTCAACCACCCGCCTTCGCCGCCGACGTCGCGCAGCATGGTCGTCGCGAGCGGCGCCATGTTGAACCAGATGTAGAACGTGATGAAGAAGGCGATCCACGTGTAGTGCAGCGTCCGGATGCGCTCCTGCGCGAAGTCGACGAGTTCCGGCACCTTGCGGCGGGTCATGCCGACACCGCCCGGCGCGCCGCGGCGCCCGCGTCATGCCGTTCGCGGCGGTTCCAGAGGACCAACTGCGGGCGGCGCCACAGGTACATGTTGGGGACGACGAGCACGTGTACGAGCCGCGTGAAGGGGAAGAACCCGATCAGCACCCACGCGTTGACGAAGTGCAACTTCACTACCCACGGAAGCGGCGCGACGTACGAGACGTCGGGAGCGAGCCGCAGGAGCGAGCGCAACCACGGGGTTGCCGACGACGCGAACCACGACGAGCCCCAGCCGTGGAAGTACGCGATCGCGACACCGCTCGAGAGTTGCAGCAGCAGGAGTCCGTAGAGCAACCAGTCGCCACGCGTGCTGACGCGGCGCAGCCGCGCGTCGCCGAGTCGGCGCACGACCGTCGCGACGAAACCGACGACCGTGAGCAGCCCGAGCGCCAGGCCCGTGATCTCGAGCGCGTACAGCCGCACGGCAGCCGCGTTCCAGCCGAGCACCACGGACGGTGCAAGGAACGCGACGACGTGACCGGCGAGGACCGCCAAGACGCCGTAGTGGAACGGCACGGACGCCCAGAAGTGCCGACGGTTCTCCAGGAACTGGGTGGAGAGGCTCGAGTAGCTGAACTTGCGCTGCCGGTAGCGCTGGATGGTCACGACGAAGAACAACATCAGCGACACGTACGGCAGCACACCGAAGAGGAACACGTCGCTCATCCCTCACCTCCCCCCGCAGGGACGACGCGCGTCGCAAGGACCGCGGCGACCGCGTCGAGCGCGCCGCGGTAGGGGTGCGCCTCGTCCGCGAAACGCGTACGCATGCGCTCGACGGCAGGTAGCACGAAGCGCCGCACGAGTTCCGACGACAGCGCGCGCTCCCCGCGCGCCGCACCCCGCAGCGTGGGCACGAGGTGATCCGGGAGTTCGCCGTCCTCGGCGACTCCGACCGTGCGCAGGTACGCTCGCATCGACGCCAGGAACGTGCCGCGTGCGTACTGCTCGCCGTAGAGCTGCCAGCCCACCTCCAGGGCGCAGACCGGGTCGAGGTCGAAACTGCGCACGTGCAGTTCCTCCCATCCGGCGAGATCGGTGGCGGCGCAGTGCGCACCCAGCGCGGCGAGCGACGCGCCCGCACCTGGCACCTCGCACTCGACCGCGGCGCGTGCCGTGGCGAGGCGTGCGACGTAGTCGGCGCGCGGATAGGCGAAGACCTCCGCGAGGGCTTCAAGCGCATCCGGGACGGACGCCCTGCACTCCGTCGCCACGTCACACCCCCCGCACGGGAGCCGCGCGGAACCCGAAGCCGACCGACGAGCGGTGCAGGTGCGGATCCTCCATCATCTCGATCGCCATCTCGCGCTGGAAGGGCGGGATCACGCAGCGCTCCTCCATGCCCGCGAGCGCCGTGAGTCGGTAGATCGCGTCGGCCTGCTCCCACGAGCAGTCGGCCTCCGCGAGCGCACGTGCAGCCGCCTCACGCGTCACGTCGCCGACCGTCAGGTGGCGCCGCGCCAACCGCACGGCCCACTGCTTCCGCAGCGCGTAACGCACGACCCCCTCGTTGCCCCCGCCGAACAGCGAGCCGAGGTACGCAATCGGGACGCGGGCCTTCTCGATGTCGGCGAACAGGTCGTCCGTGCAGTTGTCGGCGACGTCATTCTCCTTGCTCGACATCACGGGCAGGAGCGGCGGCACGTAGAACAGCATCGGGAACGTGCGGTACTCGACGTGTGGAGGCAGACCGAGGCCGAACTCCTTCACGAAGCGGTACACCGGCGAGCGCTGCGCAGAGTCCACGATCCCGTCATGTATCCCGTTGCGGCGCGCTCCTTCGAGCACCGCCGGATCATGGGGATCGAGGATCATGCGGCGCTGTGCGAGGACGAGCTCCTCGTCGCGCAGATGCGCGATCTCCGGCAGCATGCTCGCGTCGTAGAGCACGTTTCCGAGGTAGCGGATTCGCCCCACGCAGGAGTGGAAGCACGCAGGAGCCTGTCCCGTCTCGAGGCGCGGGAAGCACAGGATGCACTTCTCCGACTTCCCGGTGGCCCAGTTGTAGTACGTCTTCTTGTAGGGACACGCCGCCACGCAGGCGCGCCACGCGCGACATACCTGCTGGTTCACCAGAACGATCCCGTCCTCGCCGCGCTTGTACAGCGCGCCCGACGGGCATGCGGCGACGCAGGCGGGATTCAGGCAGTGGTTGCAGATCCGCGGCAGGTAGAAGAACACGAGCCGCTCGATCGACATGAGCTGCAGGCGCTGATTGGGCGTCAGCGCTGCCAGGTTCGGGTCGTTCGCCGCATAGATCGGCGAACCGCCGAGGTCATCGTCCCAGTTCGGGCCGGCTTCGATGTCCAGCGGCTTGCCGGTCACCATCGAGATCGGACGCGCCACCGGCTGGTCGTCGCCCTCGGCGCTGTCGAAGAGCGCCTTGTAGTCGTACGTCCAGGGCTCGTAGTAGTCATCCATGCTGGGCATGGACGGGTTGTGGAAGATGTTCGGGACGATGCGAGCCTTGCCGGTGGAACGCAGCGAGAGCCGCGACCCGTCGGACTCCCAGCCGCCGCGGTACTCGTTCTGGTCCTCCCACTTCGTCGGATAGCCCGTGCCGGGCTTCGTCTCGACGTTGTTCCACCACATGTATTCCGTGCCCTCGCGGTCGGTCCACACGTTTTTGCAGGCGATGCTGCAGGTGTGGCACCCGATGCACTTGTCGAGGTGGAACACCATCGCGATCTGCGAGCGGACGTCCATTGCGGCTCCTCGCTTCCCCGGGGCGCTACCAGCGCAGTTCGGGGAGCTTGCGCACGTAGATGTGCGTGTCGCGGTTGCAGCCGATCGGTCCCCAGTAGTTGAAGTGGTACGTGAACTGCCCGTAGCCACCGGCCATCAGGTTCACCTTCAGGCGGACGCGCGTGAGGCTGTTGTGGCCGCCAGCGCGGCGGTTGCCGCGCAGCGGTGACTTCGGCACCGAGTAGGTGCGCTCGGGCGAGTGGTACTGGATGCAGATCCCGCGCGGGATCCGGGCGCTGACGGCGGCGCGCGTCACGACCACGCCGTTGTCGTTGTGCACCTCGACCCAGTCGTTGTCGACGACGCCGAGGGACTCCGCGTCGGCATCGTTGATCCACAGCGGCTCGCAGCCGCGGGAGAGCGTCGTCATGCGCTGGTTGTCACCGTAGGTCGAGTGGATGTGCCACTTGCCGTGCGGCGTGAGGTAGTTGAGCTCGAGCGTCGGGCCCTCCGCCTTGCTGAAACGCAGGTCGGAGTACTCCTGCGGCAGCGGCTTCGGCTTGTACGTCGGAAGGTGCTCGCCGAACTCGACGTACAGCGGGTGGTCGAGATAGAGGTGCTGCCGCCCCGTGAGCGTGCGCCACGGGACCATGTGCTCCCGGTTGTACGTGAAGGGTGCATAGGCCCGTCCGCCATCCACCAGACCGGACCACATCGGACTGTTCAGCAGGCGCCGCGGCTGAGCCTGCAGGTCGGCGAACCGCGTGCGTACGTTGCGACTCCCTGCGGCCAGTTGCGTGAGCGCCACTCCCGTGCGGCGCTCCATGTCGGCATACGCGCGGAATGCGAGTTCGCCGTTCGTGACCGTCGCGAGCCCGAGTACGACGTCGCACGCATCGCGCGCGCGCTCGAGCGAGAGGTAGCGGCGCCCGCCCCAGGTGCGCGTCGCGTGCGACTCGAGCATCGCGTCGTGCACGTCCGCGATGTCGTAGTGCGTGCCGTGAGCGCCGAGCCCCTGCTCGCGGGGCAGAGGTCCGTAGCTGCAGAACTGATCGTGGAGTGCGCGGTAGTCGCGCGTGACGACTGCGACCTTCGGCATCGTCACGCCCGGAACGGGCTCGCACTCGCCGCGGTACCAGTCCCGCACCTCGGGCTGCGCGATCTCGGCCGGCGTGTCGTGCGCCAGCGGCGCGAGCACGACGTCCTCCACAGGCTCGGGGAAGTGCTTGCCCGCGAGCGCGGTGAAGGAACGCGCTATCGACGCGAAGATGTCCCAGTCGCTCCTCGACTCCCAGCACGGCGGCACGGCCGCCGTGAGGGGGTGGATGAAGCTGTGCATGTCGGTCGAGTTGAGATCGTCCTTCTCGTACCAGGTCGCTGCCGGCAGGACGATGTCGGAGTAGAGCGCCGACGTGTCCATGCGGAAGTTCAGGTCCACGACGAGATCGAGCTTCCCGACGGGCGCATGCTCGTGCCAGCGGACCTCGCGCACGGCGTCGGCCGCCATGTCCTCCGAGACGTGGTTCGTGTGCGTCCCGAGGTAGTGGTTCAGGAAGTACTCGTGGCCCTTCGCGGAGGACATCAACGCGTTGCCGCGCCAGATGAACCAGACCTTGGGCGAGTTGCCCTCGGCATCGGGATCCTCGATCGCGAACCGCAGCCGCCGTCCGACGAGTTCGTCGACGACGTGGGAGACGATGCCCTGCGCGTCACCGGCGCCCGCCGCCCGCGCCTGCCGCGCGACATCGAGCGAACTGCGCTCGAACTGCGGGAAGAAGGGCAGCCAGCCCATGCGCACCGCGCGCACGTTGGCGTCGATCGCATGGCAGTCGGCGAAGCCGCCGGGCGCGACGTCGCGCGGAACGGTGTGGTAGTCGCGCGAGCTCTTCTCGTAACGCCACTGGTCCGTGTGGACGTAGTGGAAGCTCGGTGTGTTCTGGAGGCGGCAGGCCGCGTGCCAGTCCTTCGCCAGCGCGATGCTCGACCACGACTCCATCGGCGCGAGCTTCTCCTGGCCCACGTAGTGCGCCAGGCCGCCGCCGTTGACTCCGACGCAGCCGCAGAGCAGGAGCGCCTGTACGGCCGCGCGGTACATGAGATTGGCGTGGTACCAGTGATTCACGCCGGCGCCGATGATGACGGTGCACTTGCCGCCGGTCGCCTCGGCCGTGCCGGCCCACTGCCGCGCGAAGCGCAGGAGCGTCTTGCGGTCGATCCCCGTGTAGCGCTCCGCCCACGCCGGCGTGTAGGGCTGCGACGCGTCGTCGTAGTCCTTCGGGTACGCTCCGCCGAGTCCGGCGCGCGCGACACCGTACTGCGCCATCAGCAGGTCGTAGACGGTGGTTACGACGGCCGTGCCGCCGTCTGCCGTGACGATGCGACGGACCGGCACGTCGCGCACGAGTTCGCGGGCTTCGGCGAAGTCGTCGAAGCCGACTGCGACCGTGCCGTCGCGACCGTCGAGGAGCGACAGGGCTGCGGTGATGTCGGAGCCGTCGCGGCCGTCGCGCGGCAGCAGGTTCCACTTTCCCTGCTGCGCACCCCAGCGGTGGCCGACGCTGCCCTGCGGCATCTTCGGACGTGCTGCGGACTCGTCCCAGACGAGGAACTTCCACTCGCCGTGCTGCTCGTCGGCGTACGTGGCGAGCCTCCCGGCGCGGAGGAGTCCGCCGGGCCGCCAGCGTCCGTCCACCTCGTGCAGTTCGACGAGGTACGGCGAGTCGGTGTAGGTCCGCGTGTACTCGAGGAACTGCGGCACCGCGCGCTCGTGGTGGAACTCGCGGAGGATCACGTGGTTGACCGCCATCCACCACGCGCCGTCCTGCCCGGCGTTCAGGGGCATCCACTCGTCCGCGTACTTCGCCACCTGGCTGAAGTCCGGCGAGAAGACGACCATCTTCGTGCCGTTGTGACGCGCCTCGGCGGCGAAGTGGCAGTCGGGCGTGCGCGTCATGTTCAGGTTGCTGCCCATGACGGCGAGGAACTTGGCGTTGAACCAGTCGGCGGACTCGTTGACGTCGGTCTGCTCGCCCCACGTCTCCGGCGAGGCCGGCGGCAGGTCGCAGTACCAGTCGTAGAACGAGAGGCTCACGCCGCCGAGGAGCTGCAGGAAGCGGGAGCCGGCCGCGTAGCTGATCATCGACATCGCGGGAATCGGCGAGAACCCGGCGACGCGGTCGGGACCGAGATCCTGCACGGTGCGGACACACGATGCGGCGATCAGCTCGAGGCACGTGTCCCAGTCGACCCGGCGCAGACCGCCCTTGCCGCGCGCGCGCTGCCAGCGGGAGCGCTTCTCGGGGTCGCCGACGAGCGAGCGCCACGCGGCCACCGGGTCGTCGTGCTGCGCCCGCGCCGCGCGCCAGAGATCGAGCAACGCACCGCGCATGTACGGGTGTTTCACGCGGAGCGGGCTGTAGAGGTACCAGGAGTAGGAGATCCCGCGCTGACAGCCACGCGGCTCGTACGGCGGCAGTCCCGGCTCCAGTGCGGGATAGTCGAGCGCCTGCATCTCCCACGTGACGATCCCGTCCTTCACGTGGACGTTCCACGAGCACGACCCGGTGCAGTTCACTCCGTGTGTGGAGCGCACGACGCGGTCGTGCTGCCAGCGGTTGCGGTAGAACTCCTCCCACGAGCGCGTCTGCGGGTCGATCTCGTCGTGGATCCAGCGCGGCGAGGTCGTCATGCCCGGGTCCCCCTCACGAGCGGACGGCGCACGGCGCGAAAGCGACGGCGCCAGACGAAGTCGAGGCCGACGAGCGACGCGAGCACGCCGCCGATGCCGGCGAACAGGAAGCCGAGTCCCGCGCGCGGCGTCGCCGCGCCGCCCGCTGCCGACGTGTCGGCGAGGTAGGCCACCAGGGCGAGCACCTCCTCGCCGTCGAGCGGTCGCTCCTTGAAGACGGGCTGCATGGTCGGGCTCGGCGGAGCAGCGAGCCATGCGGCCAGGGGCTTGCGTCCCTCGAGGCGTGCGTAGACGTCCGACAGGTCAGGTCCGAGGCGACCGCCTCCGAGACCGGGCACGGCACCGGTGGTGTGGCACGAGAGACATGCGGGCGCACCGCCCGCGAGGGGCTGGGAGCCCTCGAAGAGGCGCCGACCGCGCGCGACGTCGGCCTCGGTGAGCGCGCGATCGCTGAGTTGCAGCCCGACGAAGCGCGATCGCTCCTTCGCGGACTCGACCACGAGCAGGTCGATCAGCTTCTCGACGCGGTCGCGCGTGAGGCCCGGCACCGACGGCATGTAGACCCCGTTCGCGCCACGGAACAGTTCCTGGGCCACGGGGTCGCCGCCGTCGATCACCGCCCGCGGGTCGAGCACGAACGTCGCGATCCACGCGCGCTCGCGCCGCTCCGCGACGCCCTTCAGATCGGGACCGGTCAACTTGCCGCCGCCCACCGTGTGGCAGCTCGCGCAATTGAGCTGGAAGAACTGGATCGTTTCCTCGGAGACGTCCGGGTCCTGCGCCCGCGCGGACGCCGCGGCGGTGACGAGCACCGCCGCGGCCGCGAGGCACCGGATGGTGTGGGTGGGATGCATCGGGACGGCTCTCCGGTGACGCCGTCGACACGGGAATCGCGTGCCGCACTCGGGCGCCGCTACGCGAGAGGCCCGATCCAGTCACAAGTGCAACTGCCAAAGCCACTTGCGACACAGGGCCGACGACGCCCTCCGCTGCGGGGGTGCATACGGCGTGTGGCACTCCGGCGCGGCACGGAGCGCAGACGCAAGGCCGGTCGCGGGCGCGGAGGGGTGCATCCGCGCGTATGCGGCACGTGCGACGCGCGAGCGCCCGTCAGCCCTCGAACGCGGCGCGGTCGATGTCGAGCTGACGCAGGATGCGCTGCAACGCGGCGCGCGTCAGCCCGCACTCCTCGGCTGCACGCGTGACATTCCCGCCGGTCCGCCCCAGCGCACGCACGACGAACTCCCGCTGGAAGCGCTCGAGCGCGCGCCGCTTGCCCTCCTCGTACCCCCCCGACACGTCGTCGGAGACCGACCATGTGCCGTGGTCGAGGCCGAAGTGGTGCGGCAGGATGCGGCCCGACGCGCAGACGACCACGGCGCGCTGCACCGCGTTCTCCAACTCGCGCACGTTCCCCGGCCAGTCGTGCTCCTCGAGCGCTGCGGCCGCGGGCGGCGAGAGCTCCGGCACCGGGGCCCCCGCCCCGAGGCAGCGCTCCGCGGCACGCGCCAGGAAGTGCAGCGCGAGCGGCACGACGTCGGACCGGCGCTCCCGCAACGGCGGCACGCGCACCGCGACGACGCGTAGGCGGTAGTACAGGTCTTCGCGGAAGGCGCCGGCGCGCACGAGCTCCGCGAGATCGCGGTTGGTCGCCGCCACGAGGCGGAACTCCACGGGCACGTCGCGTGCGGCACCGAGCGGTCGGACGCGCTTCTCCTCGAGCACGCGCAGAAGCTTGCCCTGGAACGCCAGGGACATCGACGCGACCTCGTCGAGGAACACGGTGCCACCGCGCGCCTCCTCGAACAGGCCGCGCTGCGGGCGATCCGCTCCGGTGAAGGCGCCACGCTCGTGCCCGAACAGTTCGGACTCGAGCAGCGTGTCCGGCAGCGCTGCCGCGTTGACCGCGAGGAACGGGCGCTCCGCGACGCGGCTGCGCGCGTGGAGCCGTCGCGCGAACACCTCCTTGCCGGAGCCGGTCTCGCCCTCCAGCAGCACGGGCACGGGGGAAGCGGCGACGCGCTCGATCAGTTCGAGCGCGGCACGCATGCGCGGGTGCTCGCCGATCACTACGGGCCCCGCGCTCGCGTGCGCCTCGCGCTGCACAGCGAGGATCTGCCGCCCGGTGCGCGTGACGAGGCGCACGATCTCATCGTTGTCGAACGGCTTCGTGAGGAAGTGCGCGGCGCCGTGCTCGAGGCACCACACCGCCGTCTGGATCGTGCCGAAACCGGTGAGGATCACGACGACGGTCCCGGGGGCGCGGACCTTGATCTCCGCGAGCAGCTCCGTACCCGAGATTCCGGGCATCTGCAGGTCGGTCAGCACGAGGTCTGCGCCATGTGCGCGCAGCGCGTCGAGTGCCGCGGCACCGCACTCGGCCTCGAGGATCTCGGCCCCTGTCGGCGCGAGGAGGAGCCGCAGCCCGCGCCGCAGGTCGTCCTCGTCGTCCACGACGAGGATGCGCAGCCCGGCAAGCTCACGGACGCCGCTCACGGCGCAGCCGCCGCGCGGACGGCCGCGCCGTGCATCCGCAGCCGTACGCGGAACACCGTGCGACCCGGAGCGCTCTCCACGAGGTTCAGTCCGCCGCCGTGGAGTTCCGCGATGCGTCGAGCCGTGGAGAGTCCGAGTCCCGTGCCGTCACCGCGCGGCTTCGTGGTGAAGAACGCGTCGAAGATGCGCGCGCGCACGTCCGGCGGCACTCCCGCACCGTCATCCACGACGTCGACGCGGAACGCGTGCCCGTGGATCGACGTCTGCAGCACGACACGCCGCGCGCCGGCCTGCACGGCATTCATGACGAGGTTCACGAACAACTGCCGGAGCTGCAGCTCGTCGCCGTCGACGAGGTCGACCGCAGCCGCCGACTCGACGTCGACCACCGCCTGCGCGCGCTCGGCCAGCGGACGGATGAAGCGGGCGACGTCCGCGAGGACGTCGTGGATCGTGACGGCGCCGGGTTCCGGCGAGGGACTCGCCGCGAAGCCGAGCAGATCGCGGATCGTCAGCCGGCATGCGTCCGCGTTGCGCAGAATCACCTCGGCGTGTTCGCGGTACGGAGAGTCCTGCGGCAGCCCGGTGTGCACCATCTGCGCGAACATCTTCACCGAGGCGAGCGGGTTGTTGAGTTCGTGCGCGACGACTGCGGCGACCTCGCCGAGAACCGAGAGGCGCTCTTGGTGGATCTGCCGCTCGTCGGCGGCCAGGCGCTCCGTGATGTCGCGGGCGACGAGCACGCGACCGCGCCGTCCGGTCGCGTCCGGTGGAAGCGGTGCGGCGTGGACCTCGAGCACACGGCCCTCGACATCGAGCACGCACGCAAGCGCCGGACCGCCCGGCTCGACCAGACACGCCGCGCAGTCGGCGGCAAGCGCACCGTCGCGGCCGCATCGGTAGTGCGCGGCGACGCGGGGATCCCCGTGCGTGGCCAGCGCCGCGAGCCGCTCTCCGGCCGCGTTCCAGAGCACGGGCCGACCGTCGGCGTCCACGACGACGAGGCCGTCGCGCAGTGATCGCAGGACGGTGTGCAGCCGATCGCGTTCCTCGCGCAGTTCGCACTGCCCCGCGCGCAGTGCGCGCGCACTGGCCTCGAGACGACGCGTGCGATCCTGCACTGCCTCCGCCATGTGGTTGAACGCGTCGGCCAGGTCGCCGACCTCGTCGCTCGACTCCACGGGCACGCGGGCCGCGTGGTCGCCTTCGCGCAGCCGCCGTGCCGCATCGCTCAGGACCCCGAGCGGCGTGACGAGAAATCGCATCGGGAAGAGAAGCAGCAGAGCAGCGATGGCGGCGAGCACGATCGCGACGACGAGGAAGCGACTCTGGAGCCCCGACACCGGCGAGAACGCGTCGAGGGCATGCACGCGCACCTCGACGACCCAGCCGTTCTGGCGGACGGGAAAGCGGCGCAGGAAGAAGCCAACAGGGAGCGGCTCCGCGTGGAGGTCGGCGGCGGCCAGGTCGAAGCGCAGAATCGGCGGCGCACCCTCCGACGGCGCCGGCGAGACGAGGACGCGCCCTCCGCGAGGGTCCTCGAGGCGTACGATGGTTTCGCCCCGCCCGGCCCCTGTGCTTGGCGCCGGCTCGATCCCAGCCAGCGCATCGGCGACCCAGCGATCGGGCTGAACCCAGGCGACGAGGCGTCCCAACTCCGCCGCGCCGTCGAGACTGCGCAGCGGCGTCGCAAGCGCGAGGAGCGGCGGACGCCCGGGAGCGACGAGCAGCGGGCTGTGCCACACGCCTGGGACGTCGCGCGCCCCCTCGACGACCTCCGCGAGCCGCGGGTCGACCTCCCCGCCCGTGTCCGCCCCCAACGCACCGTCGCGCGTGACCAGAGTGAGGCGCTCGAACGCTGGGACGAGCGGCAGCTTGTTGTCGGCGAGGTGCCGCAGCAGGAGCCGCTGCTGTTCCTCGCGCGCGCTCGCGCTGCTCTCACGCGACCACTCCGCGAAGTGCTCGCGGAGGAACCCGTCCGAAGCGAAGTCCTCGGCGCGGCGCGCAAGGAGGCGCAGTTCGCCGTCGAGGGCGTGCGCCGACGCGCGGCACTGGATGTCGATGCGCTGGAGGATCTGCGACTCGAGCGCCGACCGCGCCGACTGGGAGACGAAGTAGCCGCCCCCGCCGAAGGCGAGCAGGAAGAGGACGGCGAAGAGCGCCGCGAGTTTCGTGCGAACGGAGACGCGGTGGAGCGGGTCCCTCACGGCGTCCCGGCATCCGGGGCCGTGAACGCGTCGGTCCAGGCGTCGTCGGGCGCGAACTTCGCGGTGAAGTGCGGCAGGAACGGCGGGCGCTCGGTGATCGCCATGCCGCGGATGCGCTCGCGGCGCGCGACGATGCGCGCGCAGACCTCGATCACGTAGTCCACGTGGCTCTGCGTGTAGCGGCGCCGGGGCAGCGCGATGCGCACCAGCTCCTGCGCCGCGGGCGCGAACGAGCCGTCCGGCTGCGTCTTCCCGAACATCACGCTGCCGATCTCGCAGGTGCGGATACCCGCCTCGAGATAGAGCGCGACCGCCAGCGACTGGCCCGGGTAGCGCTCTGGCGGCACGTGCGGCAGGAACGCGCGCGCGTCCACGTAGACTGCGTGTCCGCCGGGCGGCTGCAGGGTGGGGATACCGACGCGGTTCAGTCCCTCGAGCAGGTACCGCACACTCGCGATCCGATACGCGAGATAGCGCTCGTCGAGCACCTCGTTCAATCCCACCGCGAATGCCTCGAGATCGCGCGCCGCCTGGCCGCCGTATGTCGGGAAGCCCTCGGTCAGGATCAGCAGGTTGCGCGCGGCGCCCGCCAGCGCGTCGTCGTTCACGGCGAGGAACCCGCCCATGTTGACGATGCCGTCCTTCTTGCCGCTCATCGTGCAGCCGTCGGCGAGCGAGAAGACCTCCTGGGCGATCTCGCGCACGCTGCGGTCGGCCTGGCCGGGCTCGCGCTGCTGGATCAGGTACGCGTTCTCCGCGAAGCGGCACGCGTCGAGGACGAACGGGACGCCGTGGCTGCGGTAGAGCTCGGACGCGGCGCGGATGTTCGCGAGCGACGCCGGCTGCCCCCCGCCGGTGTTGTTCGTCACGGTGAGCATGCCGAGCGGCACGTTGCCGCGGTGCTCCTCGAGGTAGTTCGCGAGCCGCGCGAGGTCGATGTCCCCCTTGAACGGGTGCGACTCGTGCGGGTGCCGCGCCGCGGGCGTCGGGAGGTCGTCGGCGATGCCGCCCTGGTACTCGATGTTCGCGCGCGTCGTGTCGAAGTGGCCGTTGCTCGGGACGCGCTGGCCCGGCTGGACCGTGCAGGAGAACAGGATGCGCTCCGCCGCGCGGCCCTGGTGCGTCGGGATCAGGTTCCGGAAGCCGGTCAGGCTCCGGACGACGCGCTCGAAGCGCCAGTACGAGCGCGAGCCGGCGTAGCTCTCGTCGGCGCGCAGCATCGCGGCCCACTGCTCGTCGCTCATCGCGGCGGTGCCGGAATCGGTCAGGAAGTCGAAGGTGACCGTGGCCGACGGCAGCAGGAACAGGTTGTAGGCCGCCTCGCGCAGCAGCATCCGGCGCTGCTCCGGCGTCGTGAACGGGATCGCCTCGACCGTCTTGATCTTGAAGGGTTCGATGATGACGCCCATGGCCGCAACGTAGTGCGAGCCCGGGCGCGTGGAAGTGACGCCGGTCACCGGTTCCGGCCGCCCGCCGCGGGCGCGTTCTCCGAACCCTCCCGGCGCTGCTCCGTTGGGCGGTGAGGCAGGAAGCCCGTGCAGGCACGGGCAGGTTCGCCGACACTGCGGTGCCCTGGCCGTGGCCTCCGGGCGTCGCCCGGCACGCCCGGTCCGGCGGCCGCGCTCGCACCGTGAACGCACCCGACAGCCCCCCGACGGACGCTCCCCGGCGCCGCGGGCGTCTCCGTACGCCCGCGCGGGCGCTCCTCGTCTCGATGGGCATCCACGCCGCGCTCGCGGCGGTGGCGGTCCCGCTGGCGGTGCACGAGATCCGTGCGCGCGGGGCCAGGACGAGCTACGCGCTCCCCGCCCCGACCCTCGTCGCGGCGGAGCCGGTGCCCCAGGTGGAGCTGCCTCTCCCCGAGCGCACGGATGCGTTCGTGGAGCTCCCTCCGGAGCCCGCCCCGGCAACCGACCTCGGGTTCGAGGACCCGGTCGACGACGAGCAGCGCGAGCGGGTCGCCGCGACGGTCTTCTGCCCGGACCCCCTCGCCCAGAACGCGCGCCTGCGCCCCTCGCGCGGCCGCCGCGGAGCGGGCGTCGGCGAGTCGGGCGAGGGGGGCGGCGGAGCGCCCGGCGCCGCCGCGGTCGCGCCCGCGGCAGCGTCCGCGCAGGCGCCCGCCGTCGCGCCGCCGCCCGCCGGCCCGACACGCCCGCCGGCCCTCGTCGAGCACGTCGCGCCCAGCTACCCCCGCCGCGCGCGCGAGCTCGGCGTCGAGGGCACCGTCCGCCTGCGCGTCGTCGTCGAGGCCGACGCGCGCGTCTCCGCCGTCGAGATCGTCACCTCGTCGGGCTCCGACCTCCTCGACGAGGCCGCCGCCGAAGCCGCCCGCGACTGGACCTTCCGCCCCGCGCTCGACGAGGGCACCCCCGTCCGCGCCACGCTCGACCTACCGCCGGTCCGGTTCCGGCTGACGTCGCACTGAGGGCCCGGACGCGCGCCCCAGGCGCGTGCCGCTCGAGCCACCGCACGTCCACTCGCACGAGGCCGTGCACGGCGAGCGCGTGGGCACCCACGACGAGGAACTCAACGCGCTGCGCGTTGAACTCGGCAAGCAGATCTCTGAAGTCTCGGTTCATGCCGTCCCGCGTGCGTCCACTGCAGACAGTGCCTCGTCAACTCCCAGACGGCTTCGATGCGCTCCGCTGCCGACGAGTGGGTCCACGCGTCTTTCGGCGGGCACTCACCTGCACGGAGGATCCGAACCGTGATCGAACGCCGGGCGGAGGCTCCGGAGGGCATGCGACGCCTGTCTACCGAGCACGCCGTGCCTCCGCACGCGAACCGCCGTCGCGGGAACCGGTGGGTGCGGGCGTGCCGCTCCTGCACTGGCGTGCCGCTCCTGCACTCCGGCGGGGACTGCCGCTGCGGAACGCCGGAATCGTCACCGTCCCTCGCCACCCGGCGCAACACTTCGGCACGAGCACGGTCAGTCGGCGCCACCTGACGGGTTCGGCATCTCGCGGAGCCGCTTCTCCAGCAGTTCGTACGCCGACCTGCTCACGTAGCCGCGGCGGCCGTGGGGGGCTGGGGACGCTGGGGGGCTGGGGACGCTGGGGGGCTGGGGACGCTGGGGGGCTGGGGACGCTGGCAGCTAAGTATGGTTTCAGCCTCGACTTCGTTCGCCGCGCGGCTGCCGACCGGACCTCCCCGCGGCCCATGGACGTTGCGGAGGCTGAAACCATACTTAGCTGCCAGCGTCCCCGATCTCAGCGGATGCGGGCCGAGCCCGCTGCAGTGTGAAGGACCGGACGGACTGAGCCACTCCCCACGAACGGGCAGATCACGCCACCGCGACAGGGCGATGCGGAACGGCTGAGGCTCGACGCGGGCGGCTACTTCTCGAACAGGTAGACGGGTCGCCACTCGCGACCCATGCGGATCTCCGACGAGCCGGTGATTCGGTTCGTTCTCGTGGCGCCGTCCCCCGAGTACCGATACAGCGTCGGCCAGACGGTCACCGCGCCGACGAGAGCCACGAAGGCGATCACGATCCACAGAGTGCGACACTTCATCGGTGCACGCTAACCCTTGTCCTCCGGGTGCGTTGTCCCGAACCCTGTGCCTGTCCGTCCAACGTTCTGCCGCTCAGCCGCGAGCGGCGGCCTAGATCGTACCGCCCTCGCGGGAGAGGTGCCCGCCGCTCGTCGGCTGCAGCGGCGCGTTAGGGGGCGGGCGCACGCGACTACTCAGCTTGGCCCGCTCGAAGGAGCTCGACGCACTCGACGGCGGAGAGTCGCGCTGCGATGTCGCCGGACCCCCCGAGCACCTCGAGGAGCCACGCCTGCGACGGGAAGTCGGGGTACGCGTAGCGCTCCGATTCGGGGTCGCCGGGTGCCCACTGCAGATCGAGATTCGGGCGGATGCGCACGGTGACGGCTTCGGCGGAGGGCGTCGCGAGCCAGTAGTCGCCGCCCAGGAAGTGGCTCTCGTGCAGCTCGAAGCGCACGGAGAGCGCGGCCTCCACGAGGGCGCGAGTCGCGGACTCGTCGGAGATCGCGTAGAGCAACAGAGGTGAGTCCGCCTAACGTTGCCGCTCAGCCGCGAGCGGCGGATGCGAAGTCTACCGCACCGGCGACACGGCCCCGCCCGCCGCTCGTCGGCTGCAGCGGCGTGTTGGGCGGCGTCACGCGGGAAACGCCTCGATGAGTCGCCGGGGGCGCCGCCGCGCACCCGACGCCACCTCCCGAACGAAGGAGAGCACCGTGGCCGTGATGGCGTCGGCGGGATCTCGCTCCGCCGCCTCCGCGGCACACCGCTCGGCCTCAGCGTCTTGGCCAGCGAGGCAGTGGGCCAACGCCAGATTGCAGATCAGCCCGGGGTCGTCCGGTCGATTCGCCACGGCCGTCCGACACAGAGCCAGTGCCTCCTTGATGAGCCCGGCGTCCAGCGCGGCGACCCCAGCTTCGCGTGCGACGTCAGGCTGTTCCGGATTGATCGCGTGTGCCCGGGCGAACCACTCGAACGCGATGGCGTGCGCTCCGAGCCGCTGGTGGATCTTGCCCATCGCCCACATCGACGACCAGCCCTCGGCGTTGATCGCGAGCGCCTGCGTGAAGCACCGGAGGGCTCGCCGGAGGCGCCACCGCGCGAACACGCCAGGCCGCCCTGACGGCTCCTGACCGTGCAGAACGAGTTGGCCTTCGGTGAGCGCCCAGCCCTTGGCCGTCAGGGCATCATGGCGATCCGCTTCCGCCTGGGTGCACTCCAGAGCCACGCAACTCCTTGTGTCCGCCCAACGTTGCCGCTCAGCCGCGAGCGGCGGGTGCGAAGTCTAACGCACCGGCGACGGCGACCGCCCCGCCGCTCGTCGGCTGCAGCGGCTTGTTAGGCGCCTCGGCGATCGAGTTGACGTTGCACCTGTTCTGCCATGGCGACGCACGGCCCGACACCGTCGCCTTCCTCGACGCGGCAGGACACCTGGCGACCCCACGCGTCCGAGCCTTCTGCCAGCCACGCTTGGTTAGATGTCTCGCGCAGACGGAAGTACCAGCCGGGGAGCAACCCCGAGATCGGGTACTCCGCGAGCATTTCCGCCTCCGACTTCCTCGCGACTTCGCGCTTCACGTTGTGCGCCTAACGTTGCCGCTCAGCCGCGAGCGGCGGGCTCGAAGTGTACCGCACCGGCGACCAGGGTTTGCCCGCCGCTCGTCGGCTGCAGCGGCGTGTTAGGCGCCGCCGCCCGCGAGTCGGCGCTGCACGCTCCTCGCCATGGCGACGCACGGCTCGATCTCGCCCTCTTCGACGCGGCAGGACACCTGACGGCCCCAGAGATCGGTGCCTTCGGCGAGCCACGCCTGATTGGAGGTCTCGCGCAACCGGAAGTACCAGCCCGGGAGCAGACCCGCGATCGGGTACTCCGCGAGTGCCTCGGTCTCGGTCAGCCTGCGGACGGCGCGTTTCACTCGTGTGCCTAACGTTGCCGCTCAGCCGCGAGCGGCGGGGCCAGAGTGTACCGCCTCGGCAAGGCGCGCGGCCCCGCCGCTCGTCGGCTGCAGCGGCGGGTTAGCCGGTGCCACCGAGGATCTCGAGAACCGCGCTCTCGAGCGCCCGCGGAAGCTCGCATGACAGGTACGGCTGCACTCCTGCGGCGGCGACTTGCACACCGCTTGGATTCCAGAACGCAGATCGCACCTGCAGGTGCAGCGCCGCCTCGGATTCCGTGGCCAACCACGACGACGAATCCCACGCCTCATCGAGAACCGCGACGAACACATCGGACCCGGCGAGGACGTCGCGCAAGTTGGCGTACCACGAACCCCAGCGCGCGTCGCCGCCGTCTCGCGGGTTGATCGGCGAGTGTTCCACGTGCGCTCCGGCGTCTCGCAGCGCCTGAATCAGGTCGCTGGCTGGCCCACGGCTTACGGCCTGCGATGAGACGAAGACCTTCACGAGACCTCAATCCGGCTAACGTTGATTCGATTGCGCGTGGAAGTCCGTTCTCCGCGCGACGGGATCCGGTCAACTGCCCGTCCCGCGCAGCCCGGAGCGTGTCGATCTGTCAGGTGCGGGAGGCTGGAGGCAGGGGCCGCCGGGCCGATTCGCCGAGCGCGGAGAATCCGTTATCCAGCCCAGGATAGAGAGTGCGCTTGCGAGGGCAAGTGGGGCCTACGACCCCGGCCCGAACGCCGGGTGGAAGCGGATCGGGCCGCTCGGTGCGGGGCCGGACAGGATCTGCACCATGAAGTGCTCGGCGGGCAGGTCCGGGGGCGCGTTCGCAGGGGTGGGGACGAAGCCGAAGCGCGTGTAGTAGGCGGTGTCGCCGAGGAGTGTGCAGCCTGCCGCGCCGAGTTCGCGCAGGGCGCGGTCGCCTGCGCGGACGAGGGCCGAGCCGACGCCGCGGGACTGGTGCGCGGGGACGACGGCGAGCGGACCGAGCGCGTACCAGCCGGCCGCGCCGCCTTCGGGACGCGCGGGCGAGTAGGCGATGTGGCCGACGATCACACCCGCGCTCTCCGCGACGAGCGACACGGAGAGCGCGCCGTCCGAGCGCAGCCGGTCCACGACGTCGGACTCGTCGCCGTCGGCGTACGGCATGCCGCGGAACGCGGCGTCGATCACGGCGCGGATCGTGTCGGCATCGCCCTCGCGTTCGGGTCGGATCAGAAGTGCCTCGTCCACGGGACATCCTCCCGGCACCGGCTCGGCGGCGGGCGCGGTACGTGCCTCATGTCGGATCCGCGCGACGGCGGGTCAGCAGCCACAGGCACGACGGAACGGCGCCGACGAGTGCCAGCGCCATGTCCTTCTGCGCGTCCCAGCGGTCGCCCTGCTGCCCGTTGTACCTGTCCGCCATCTCCGGTTGCGGCGGTCATCGTGAGACCCCACTCGAACACCTCGTAGACGGCGCTGAGAGCGCCGACGAAGAGGAACGCGCCGAACACCGCTGCACCGCGCGACAGCCCGCCGTGGCGCTCCGCCAGGTCGGTGACGACGGGCACGGCCAGCACGCCGAACGCAGCGTGCACGAGGCGGTCGTAGTGGTTACGCGAGAGGTCGAAGCGCGCGCTGACGCTGAAGCCCAGCAGGTCGCGCGACCAGGCGTCGTACGGGACCATGGACGAGCCCGCATCGTTCGGCAACTCGCGCGGCGACTGCGGCGGTAACGCAGTCGCCGCGTGGCGCGCGTTCGTGACGGCCGCGCTCTCGTCACGCGGCGGCTCGTCCCGGCCGAGCCGGAGGCGCGAGATCAAGGAGGCGCGACGAAGTCGGGGTCGAACGCCCCGTTCGAGGAGCGCCGACGCAGAGATCGCGACTCCGGCGACGCGCCGGGCGCGGGAGTTGCCGAAGGATGCGGGCTGGACCCAGCGGGCGCCTATCGCGTGCAGCGCGAGGAAGAGAAGCACGCAGCCGAAGGCGGTGTCGCCGAGCCAGCGTCGGCGCGCCGCCATGAAGAGGAGCGGCGCGACGACGACCAGCGGCGCGTGCTGGAGCAGTTGGTCGTGCGGGTACGGCGCGCGGAAAAGCGTCAGCGCCGTGAACGCCAGCAGACCGACGACGAGCGCGGCCTTTCGGTTCACGGACGACGACGCTGCTGCGCGAGGCGAGGCTCAGCGCGCATCGCGGACTGTCCTCGCGCGGCCGGTCGCGTCCGCGAAGGCCCACGGCTGCAGGTCCGGGGCCGGCTGCCCCGACGCCACGAGCGCGGCGCGCACCTGCTCGCGATGCGCGGCGCCGTGGTGCAGCGCCTGCACGACGAGCAGCGACGCGCGGCACGTGTACGTGCCGGCGTCGAGGAGCAGTTCGCGTTCGGCGTCGAACGGCTCGGACAGGAGCCGCTCCCACCGCGCGGCGGTGTCGTCGACGCGCGCTGCGAGCACGTCGAGGTCGGTCGCCGGGCCTTCGCCGCGGATCCACGCCGGACGGTCGCCGGTCAGGGTCGCCACGTACGCCGCGTCCGAGCGCACGAAGTGGTCGAGCGTCGCGAGGATGCTGCCGAACCCGCGCGCCGGGGCGACGAGGCGCTCGTGCGGGACGGCGCGGCAGGCGTCGAGCAGCGTGCGGCTCGCCCAGGCGGCGTGGCGGAAGGCCTCGCGCAGGATCTCGTCCACGAGTCGGCTCCCTCCGTTCGCGTCAGCGCGCCGGCCGCGGCACGTGCTGGTCCACGAGGATGCGGTTGCCGTCGGGATCGACGAGCATCAGGCACGCCGGCCCGGTGGACGCGTCGTCGGCCTGCATGGTCGGCTCGATGCCCGCCGCGCGCAGCGCCTGCTGGATCTCGCGCACGTCGTCGAACTCGGGCAGCGCGGTGCCGTTGCGGTCCCAGCCGGGATTGAAGGTGAGGAGGTTGCGGTCGAACATCCCCTGGAAGAGGCCGATCGTCGCGGTCTCGTTCTGGAGGATGAGCCAGTTCTGCGCGGCGTCGCCGAAGACCGCGCGGAAGCCGAGCGTCTCGTAGAACGCACGCGACGCTGCGAGGTCCTTCACCGCGAGACTGATCGAGAAGTTGCCGAGCCGCATGTCGGTCTCCTGCTGCGCACCGCTCGCGACGTGAGCGGCAGTCGCGAGTGTAGCGGGCCTGCGGAGCGCCGTGCCCCACGGCGGCGGGTCGCTCGGAACTTACGGTCGCGCCTCGAGGATCAGGTTGAACGGCGTCTCGGTCGCGCGGCGGAAGCGCGTGAAGCCGGCCTCTTCGAAGACCGCGCGCAGGCGCGCCTCGCCGGCCTGCGCGCCGAGTCCGAGTCCCACCTCCTGCGAGAGGGAGTTCGGCGTGCAGATGAACGTGGACGCGGCGTAGTAGAGGCGCCCCACGGGGTTGAGGTTGTCCTCGAGTCGGTCGCCGGCGAACGGCTCGACGAGCAGCACGGTGCCGTCGGGCGCGAGCGCCTCGCGCGCGTGGCGCGCCGCCCCCACCGGGTCGCCCATGTCGTGCAGGCAGTCGAAGAAGCAGACGAGGTCGTAGCCCGTGCCGGGGAACGCCTTGGCCGTCGCGACCTCGCACGTCACGCGCTCCGCGACCCCGCCCTCCGCGGCGCGGGCGCGCGCGGTCTCGATCGACGCGGGGTGCGAGTCGAACGCCGCGAAGCGCGACGCCGGGAAGGCCTGCGCCATGATCACCGTGGACGCGCCGTGACCGCAGCCGACGTCGGCGACCTGCGCCCCCGACTCGAGCTTCGCCACGACACCCTCGAGCGCGGGCAGCCACTCGGTCACGAGGTGCGCGCGATAGCCGGGACGGAAGAAGCGCTCGGTGCCGGCGAACAGGCAGGGGTGGTGGTCGCCCCAGCGCAGCGCGCCGTCGCCACGCATCGCGGCCACGACCTTGTCCTTGTCGAAGAACATGCTCGCGAGCACGACGGCACCGCCCGCGATGAACACGGGAGAATCGGCGTGCGCCAGCGCGAGCGCGTGCTCCTCCGGCAGCCGGAAACGACCCTCCGACGTCTCGAGATACCCCGCCGAGGCCTGGGCGCGCAGCCACTCGTGGACGAGGCGCGGGTGGCACGACGTGCGTTGCGCGAGTTCCTCGGCGGTGGTGAGAGCGCCGTCCGCGAGCGCGCGGTAGAGCCCGAGCTCGTCGCCGACGATCACGCTCGCGAAGAGCGCCGCGCCGCCCATGTCGCCCACCAGCCGGCCCATGAAGGCGTTCAGCTTCGCCTCGTCCATCGCACCCGCTCCCTTCGCACGCCTCGGCGCACGTCACGCGCGCGGCGCGCGCCTGCCCTGCTACACCCGACGCGCCGTCCACGGCGCGCCGCGGCGCGACCGCGCGAGTCTACGCGCGGCGTGTGAGGGGTACACACCGGTGGAGCGAGTACCGCGACTGCACCGCTTCGGACGGTCCGGCGCTACGCGGGGTCGCCGGACGCCGCGGTCACGACGCGCTGGGCCGCCAGAGCGCTGCGTTGAGGACGGACCAGAGGTGGAAGAGCCAGCCGAGCAGGAAGATCCAGGCGATGCCGGCCGCGACGAAGAAGAAGAGCGCGGCGAGCACGCGTCCCTGCACGAGCTGGCCGAGCCCGGGCACGAAGAAGCTGCAGACGGCGGCGAGGACGTTCGCGGTGGAGCCTTGTCCGGACATGGTTCACTCCAACCGGCGCAGCGGCGCCGGGGATCGGTGGAGTGTAGGCGAGCGCCCCGGAACGACGACGCGGCGGACGGCGTGCACCGTCCGCCGCGTGGACCGTCCGCCGCTACATCAGCCCGCAGGAGAGCACGGCGTCCGCGACCTTCACGAAGCCGCCCACGTTCGCGCCCTTCACGTAGTTGACGTAGCCGCCGTCGCCGTTGCGCCCGTAGCGGACGCACTGCGCGTGGATCTTCTGCATGATGTCGTGCAGCCGCGCGTCCACCTCCTCGCGCGTCCAGCTCAGGCGCTGCGCGTTCTGCGTCTGTTCGAGACCCGAGACGGCGACGCCGCCCGCGTTCGCGGCCTTGCCCGGACCGTAGAGGACCTTCGAGCGCAGGAACACGTGGATGCCGTCGAGGTCGGTCGGCATGTTCGCGCCCTCGGCCACCGCGATCGCTCCGTTGTCCACGAGGAGCTGCGCCTCGTCGCCGACGATCTCGTTCTGGGTCGCGCACGGGAACACGAGCTGCGCGGGCACGCCCCACGGCTTCTTCCCGCGCACGTATGCGATCTCGGGGAAGCGCTCGGCCATCTCGTGCAGGCGGCCGCGGCGCACCTCCTTCAGGTCCTTGAGGAACGCGAGGTGCTCCTCGCGGAAGCCGTCCTTCGCGAGCACGTAGCCGTCGGACTCGGAGACGGTCAGCACCTTCGCGCCGAGGTGCAGCAGCTTCTCGACGCAGTAGATCGCCACGTTGCCCGCGCCCGACACGAGCGCGGTCTTGCCCGCGACGCCCTCGCCGCGCTCGCGCAGCATCTGCTCGACGAAGTACACGGTGCCGTAGCCCGTCGCCTCGGTGCGGATCGGGCTGCCGCCGAAGCTGAGGCCCTTGCCCGTGATGACGCCCGCGAAGCGCCCGGTGATGCGCTTGTACTGGCCGAAGAGGTAGCTCACCTCGCGGCCGCCGACGCCGATGTCGCCCGCGGGCACGTCCACGTCCTCCCCGATGAACGGGTAGAGGCTCGTCATGAACGCCTGGCAGAAGCGCATGATCTCGCGCTGGCTCTTGCCCTTCGGGTCGAAGTTCGAGCCGCCCTTGCCGCCGCCCATCGGCAGCGTCGTGAGCGCGTTCTTGAAGACCTGCTCGAAGGCCAGGAACTTCAGCGTCCCGAGCGTCACGCTCGGGTGGAAGCGCAGACCGCCCTTGTACGGGCCGATCGCGTTGCACATCTGCACGCGCCAGCCGCGGTTCACGTGCGGCGCGCCGTGGTCGTCCTCCCAGCACACGCGGAAGGTCACGATGCGATCGGGCTCCGTCAGCCGTTCGAGCAGGCAGTGCTCGCGGTAGCGCGGGTGCTCGAGGATGAACGGCATCAGCCAGTCCACGACCTCGGACACCGCCTGGTGGAACTCCGGCTGGCCGGGGTTGCGATCGCACAGCCCCTGCATGAATGCCGCCGCCGCCTGCTTCGCCTCTCGCTCCAGCGTCTCCGACACGGAATCCTCCTTCCGACCTCCGTACCGACGCACCCCGGCGGGAACGCACCGCACCGGGCCGCGCACAGCGCGCCGCTGCGCACACCGTGCACGCGCCCGCAGAACGCGCGGCACGCGGCATCCACCGCGACGAGTGCGCCATGCTCGCCGACGACCCTCGGGCCATCGTGTGAGCGCGATCACGTAATCCGGGGCGGAGACGCCGGCTCAGCGCGCGGGCAGGCAGTCGCAGTCGTCGGCGCCGCCGTGGAGCGAGTCGAGCGGCGGACCCGCGGGCAGCGTGCGGCGCACCGGCGCGAGCTCCTCCATCGTCGCCGCGTCGTAGAGCACGCCGTCGGCGAGTGTGTAGGCGACGTTCTCGGAGGCGCGGACGTCGTCGAGCACGGCGCCGTCCACCACGATCAGGTCGGCGAGACGTCCGGCGCGGACGGCGCCGATCTCGTGCTCGAGGCAGAGAGCGCGCGCGCCCTCCCACGTCGCGCAGCGCAGCGCCTCGTGCGGCGAGAGGCCGCCCTGCGCGAGCATCCACGTCTCCCAGTGCGCGGCGAGGCCCTGCATCTGGCCGTGCGCGCCGATCTCGACGTGGCCGCCGCGGCGCACGACCTCGGCGCACGTGCGCGCGAGCCGCAGGTGGTGGTAGTCGGCGTCGTCGGTCGCGAGCACGCGGCGCCGCGCGCCCGGGTCGACGACGCTGCGCGGCACGAAGCGCAGCAGCCGCTCGTCCTCCCACACGCGCGTCTTCGCGTACCACCAGTTCTCGCCCATGAGCCCGCCGTAGCCGACGACGAGCGTCGGCGTGTAGCCGGTGCCGCACGCGGCGAGGAGCTGCAGCTCGGGCTCGTAGAGGGGCGCGACCGGCACCGCGTGCTCGAGCGTCGTGTGGCCGTCGAGCAGGTGCGTCATGTTGTAGTGCAGCGTGGAGCCGCCCTCGGGGACGACGAGCACGCCGAGCTCCGCCGCGGCGGCGAGCACCTGCTGGCGCTGCTCGCGGCGCGGCTGGTTGTAGCTCTTGACCGAGGTCGGGCCCCACGCGACGGTGCGCGCGATCTCCTGCCGCGCGTCCGCGAGCGAGTCGATGACCGCCTTGAAGTCACCCTCGGCGCCGTAGAGGATCGTGCCGGTCGAGAGCATGCGCGGACCGACGCGCCGCCCCGCGCGCACGAGCTCCGCCTCCGCGTACACGCCCTGCGTGTCGTTGCTCGGGTCGTGCGTCGTCGTGACGCCGAACGCGAGCTGTGCCACGAGCTTCCAGTTCTGCTGCGGAAGGACGCCGCCGGACGCCGCGAAGGTGTGCGCGTGCACGTCGACGAGACCGGGCATCACGACCTTGCCGGTGCAGTCGATCTCGAGCGCGCCCTCCGGCACCGCGACCTCGCCCTCGCGACCGACCGCCTCGATGCGTCGCCCGCGCACGACGACGACGGCGTCGTCGATGCGCGAGAGGTCGTCCATCGGCAGCACCGTCGCGTGGCGCAGCGCGACGAGCGTCGTGCACGCGGGGCGCTCCTGCCGCCAGCCGAGACGGATCGGCGTGGCCCCGCAGTCGCGCGGGGCGTCGTCGCCCGTCGCTGGCTCCGAGGCGAGCACCGTGGCGACGTCGGCGTCGAACACGTCGGGGCCGAGACTCCACCGCACGCGCGCGCCGTCGGGCGACCACGAGAGGTACGTGCCGCCGGGGTACGAGAGCCGCCGCACGCGCACGCCCTTCGAGCCGGGGCCGATCTCCATCTCGCGCGGCTGCGGCGGCAGCGCCGCGACGTACGTCTGCCACAGCTCCTCGAACGCGACGTGGCGCCCGTCGGGCGCGACCTCGAAGTCGACGGCGTGCTCGGACGTGAGCAGAACGCGGCGGTCCGAGCCGATGCGGTCCACGCTCACGAGCGCGTTGCGCTCGCCGCGCCGGTCCACGAGCAGGATGCGCCGCCCGTCCGGCGAGAAGCGCGGCTTGCGACCGTCGCGCGTGACGAGCCGCGCCTCGCCGCCGTCGAGCTTGCGACGCCAGATGCCCGGCTCCTGCGCCCAGCGCGAGCCGCGGAAGCCGTCGCCGCCGCCGCGCTCCCAGACGAGGTCGGTGCCGTCGGCGGAGAGCGCCGCCGCGAGGTAGTGCCCCGGCTCCTCCACCAGCGTGCGCGCGTCCGAGCCGTCGATGCGGACGCTCTTCACGCGACCGCCGCGCTCGTCGTTCCAGGTGACGTACACGATCGTGCGCCCGTCGCGCGCGAGCCACGGCGCGAACTCGAGCTCGTCGTCGGCCGCCGTGATGCGCTCGACCGCGCCCGACGCGACGTCGCGGCGCCAGAGCCGCCCGAGCGCGCAGAACACGGCCGTGCCGCCGTCCTGCGTGAGCTGCGGCCAGCGCACGACCTTCACGTCGAACGCGTCGTCGGCGACGCTCTGCGGAGTGCGCCGGAGCGGGAGCAGCCGCTGCGCGACGTGCGCGCGGAACGGGATCGCGGTCGGCGCTCCGGTCGCGACGTCCACGCGCCAGAGCCCGCCCTCCGCCCAGATCACGATCGAGCGGCCGTCGGGCGTCCAGTCGAAGCCGGGGTACGGCCCGAAGATCGCCCAGGTCTCCTGCTGGTCGAGCGAGAGCCCGTCCCACAGGTCGCGCACCGTGCCGCTCTCGAGGTCGAGCAGAGCGAGCACCGAGCGGTTGCGTTCGCGCCGCACGAACGCGAGCGTGCGGCCGTCGGGCGAGGGCTCGGGGCGCACGGCGCCGCCGGGGCGGTGCAGGAGGTCGCGGATCTCGCCGGTCGCGAGGTCCATGCGGCGGATCACGTAGATCGTGCCGTGCGGGTCCTTGTTGTATTCGAACGTGTCGCCGCCCGACATGTCCTCGGACCAGTAGAGGAAGCGCGCGTCGGGCGAGAGCGCCGGCTCGCCGACGTCCTGCTGGTCGTTCTTGCGCTCGGTCATCCGCACGCCGTCGCCGCCGTCCGGCACGCGGTACATCCACATCTCGCCGGCGCCGAGACTGCGCCGCGACGTGAAGTGCTTCTTCGCGACGACGTACTCGCCGGACGGATGCCACACGGCGTTGTTGAGCAGTCGGAAGCGCTCGTGCGTCAGCGCGCGGCGGTTGCCGCCGTCGGCATCGACCAGCCAGACGTTGTCGCCGCCGCCGCGGTCGCTCGTGAACGAGACGGTGCGTCCGTCGGGACTCCAGCGCGGCTGCACGTCGTACGCGAGCCCGCCCGAGAGCAGGTGCGCCTCGCCGCCCGCGATCGGCAGCGTCCACAGGTCGCCGAGCAGGTCGAAGACGAGCGTCGTGCCGTCCGGGCTCACGTCGACGCTCATCCACGTGCCCTCGGTCGTGTCGAACGTCAGCTCACGGTACGGGCCGCCCGGATCGTCCACGTTCCACGACGCGTGCGCGTCGTGGTCGCCAGCGCGAGCGGCGAGAGCGAACAGGCAGACGAGGAGCGTCGGGAGGGCGGTGCGGCGCGGCATGGGGCGCAGGGTAGCGCGGAGGCGCGCACGCGCCGCCCCGCGAGTTCTTCCGGGCGGGCGTAAGCTCTCCCGCGCTTGCGTGGCGGCTCTGGCAGGAGGTGTCGCGTGCGTCTCTCCAGCGTGGCTCTGTGCGTACTCGTGGCGTTCGCAGGTCCGGTCGCGTTCGCCGAGCGCTTCACGCACCGGCTCGACAACGTCGCCCAGGAAGTGTCCGCGCGCGACGCCGAGCTCGGCGAGCCGGAGAACGCGGCCGAGCACAAGCTCGACGTCGCCTTCACGAAGGTGCTGCAGGAACTGGCGAAGGACACGAACTCGCTCGCCGCGGACCTGAAGTCGGCCGCGAAGGTGACGAAGCGCCTCACGAAGGCGCTCCCCGACGACGGCGGGATCCTGGAGCTGCTGGAGTCCGCGGCGTCGGGCTACGCGTCCTCCCTCGCCGAGGACGCCGCGTCGCTGCGCGTCACGCTCGCGGGCGCGGGCAGCGGACGCGCCGCGCGCAAGGCGGGCGCGGCCCTCGACAAGGCCGCAGCGCAGCTCGAGACGGCGCTCTCGGAGAGCGACCCGAACAAGGTGCTGCGCGCGCTGCGCAAGGCGGAGCACGAGATCGCCAAGGCGCGCAAGCTGCTCCAGGGCGCCGGTCCGTCGTGCGAGGGGCGCGCGCTCGCGGCCGGCGAGAGCCTGGACGCCAACTACGGCGACGCACCGTTCGTCGCGGACTCCGTGGAGGCGTCGCTCGCCCCGGGCGGCGGAGGCGGCATCTCGTTCCACCGCTGCTCGGTCGCCGTGCCGGACTTCCTGTCGATCGCGTTCTCGGGAACGCCCCCGGTGAACGAGTTCCTCATGGTCAGTGCGGGACCCTCCGCGTACGTCATCTCGCACGGGAGCAGCGCGAGCCCGTTCGACGTGCAGGACGCGACGGGCACGCTCGTCTTCACGGAGGTCGACACGACCTCGGGCACGTACGCCGGCAACTTCGACGTCACGATCGGGGGCGTGGCGGTCTCGGCCTCGTTCCGCGTCCGGAACGTCCGGTAGCCGCCCCGCTCAGCGCCGCGACTGCAGCTTCGAGAGGAGACGCAGGATCTCGAGGTAGAGCCAGACGAGCGTGACGAGCAGGCCGAACGCCGCGTACCACTCCATGTACCGCGGCGCGCCGCGCTGCACGCCGCGCTCGATGAAGTCGAAGTCGAGCACGAGGTTCAGCGCGGCGATCACGACGACGAAGACACTGAACGCGATCCCGATCGGGCCGGAGCCGTGGATCAGCGGGATGCCGGTGCCGAAGAAGCTGAGGATCCAGCCGACCAGATAGACGAGCCCGATGCCCGCCGTGGCCGCGAAGACGCCGAGCTTGAAGTTCTCCGTCGCCTTGATGATCCCGGTCCGATACGCGATCAGCAGACCGCCGAGCGTCCCGAAGGTCAGCATGACGGCCTGCGGCACGATCCCGGGGAAGCGCACCTCGAACGCGGCCGAGATCGCTCCCAGGAAGACGCCCTCGAGCAGCGCGTAGAGCGGCGCGAGGAACGGCGACCAGTTCGCGCGGAAGCAGATCGCGATCGCCACGACGAGCGCGGCGATCGCGGAACCGATCGCCCACGGCATGACGGCCGCGAACCCGCCTTCCCCGGGCAGCAGGACGCGCTGCCAGGTGAACCAGGCCGCCGCGGTCACGAGGGCCAGCAGGATGCCGGTCTTCGTCGCAGTGCCCTCGAGCGACATGGCGGACTCGCGTGCGGGCGCCGGGACGCCAGTGCGCCAGTCGCCGCCGAAGACGCGGTCGCTCAGGACGGGGTTGGACGTGCGGAGCGCTGTCGCCATGTCGGGATGATACGGATGACGCGGCGTGCGCGAACCGTCCGCCGCGCGCCCGGGCTCAGAAGTCCCACTCGGGCTCGGGCGCCGGCGACGACTTCTTCCAGATCATGCCGGCGCCGACCGTCTGGTTGGTCTCGTCGTCGATCAGGATGAACGCGCCCGTGCGGCGGTTGACGGAGTAGTCGTCGCAGAAGACGGGCTTCTGCACGCGCACGATCACCCGCCCCATCTCGTTCAGCGCGAGCGACTCCGCGCTCTCGTCGCGGTGCAGCGTGTCCACGTCGATGCGGTAGCGCAGCTCCTTCACGACGGCGCGGACGGCGCTCGTCGTGTGGCGCAGGTGGTAGCGGCGCGAGGAGTCCATCGGCGTCTCGCCCATCCAGCAGACGGTCGCCTCGAACTCCTTCTCGATGCGCGGCACGTTGTGCGGGCGCACGAGCATGTCGCCGCGGCTGATGTCGATGTCGTCCTCGAGCGTGATGCACACCGACTGCGGCGTCACCGCGCTGCGCAGGTCGCCGTCGTACGTGACGATGCGCTGCACGCGGCTCGTGAGCCCCGACGGAAGGTGCACGACCTCCTCGCCGACGGACACCGCGCCCGACTCGATCTGTCCCATGTAGCCGCGGAAGTCGTGCAGCTCCGGCGTCTGCGGGCGGCTGACGTACTGCACGGGGAAGCGGAAGTCGATCAGGTTGCGGTCGAACGAGGTCTCGAGGTTCTCGAGCAGGTCGAGCAGCGTCGGGCCGCGGTACCACGGCATGTGGTCGCCGCGCTCGACGACCATGTCGCCGAGCAGCGCGGACATCGGCAGGTAGCGGATGTCGTGGACCTCGAGCTTCGCGGCCCACTCGCGCATCTCGCCGCGGATCTCCTCGAAGCGCGCCTCGCTCCAGTCCACGAGGTCCATCTTGTTGACCGCGACGATCAGGTGCGGGATGCCGAGCAGCGACGAGATGAACGCATGGCGCTTGGTCTGCGTCAGGATGCCGTTGCGGGCGTCCACGAGGATGATCGCCACCTCGGCCGTCGAGGCGCCCGTGACCATGTTGCGCGTGTACTGGATGTGCCCCGGCGTGTCGGCCAGGATGAAGCTGCGCCGCGGCGTCGAGAAGTAGCGGTACGCGACGTCGATCGTGATGCCCTGCTCGCGCTCGGCCTTGAGGCCGTCGGTGATGAGCGCGAGGTCGACGCCCGTGCCGCCCTTGCGCTTGTTGACCTCCTCCACGTGCTGGAGCTGGTCCTCGAAGACCTGCTTCGTGTCCACGAGCAGGCGCCCGATCAGCGTGGACTTCCCGTCGTCCACGCTGCCCGCGGTCGCGAGGCGGAGGAGCTCGATCTTGCGCCCGAACACGCGGGCGGCGGCGTCGGTCGGCGAGTGGGCCACTAGAAGTACCCGTCCTTCTTCTTGTCTTCCATCGAGGCGGCGCCCTGGTCGACGAGGCGCGTCTCGCGCTCGCTGCGCGTGGCGGTGAGCGCCTCCGCGACGATCTCCTCGAGCGTCGTCGCGGTGGAGCGCACCGCACCGGTGCACGTCATGCAGCCGAGCGTGCGGAAGCGGCAGACGACCTTCTGCGGCACCTCGCCCGGCTGGAGCAGGCGCTTCTCCTGCGCGGAGAGCAGCACGCCGCTGCGCTCGACGACCTCACGCTCCGCGGCGAAGTAGAGCGGGACGATCTCGATGTCCTCCTGGCGGATGTACTGCCAGATGTCCGCCTCGGTCCAGTTGGACAGCGGGAAGACGCGGATCGACTCGCCCTCGTGGATGCGCGTGTTGTAGAGATTCCAGAGCTCGGGGCGCTGGTTCTTGGGGTCCCACGCGCCGAACTCGTCGCGGAAGCTGAAGACGCGCTCCTTCGCGCGCGAGCGCTCCTCCTCGCGCCGCGCGCCGCCGATGGCGGCGTCGAAGCCGTGCTTCGAGAGCGCCTTCAGCAGCCCCTCGGTCTTCAGGACCTTCGAGCAGTGGGCGCACACGCGGGCCGGGTTCGAGAAGTCGGGGAGGCAGGCCATGCCCTCCTCGTTCTTCTCGACGATCAGCCGGAAGCCGCGCTCCTCGGCGATGCGCGCGCGGAACGCGTACATCTCCGGGAACTTCATGCCCGTGTCCACGTGGAGCAGCGGGAACGGGATCGGGCCGGGGTGGAACGCCTTCTCGGCGAGGCGCAGGAGCACGCTCGAGTCCTTGCCGATCGACCACAACATCACGGGGTTGCGGAAGCACGCCGCGACCTCTCGGAAGATGTGGATCGACTCGGCCTCGAGCTGCTGGAGGTGCGTGAGCGTGTTCGGCATGCGGTCCGGCTCCCGGAGCCCTGGCCGGGGCACGAAGGCGCCCCGGTCGAGGCCAAGCGGCCCATGGTAGCCCGGCCCGTTCACGAGGCTCGCGCAGTTCGTCGCGAGGCCCGCCCCGCGCACGTGGCGCACGTCGGTCGCGGCGTGCGTCGTACGCGAGGCAGGCGTCGCCCTGAACGCGGCCGCAGCGTCGCGAACAAGGCGCCGAGGCGACGGCGACGTGGTGGCGTCGCGGAGCCGAGGCAACACAGGGCGCGGCACTGCGGACCGTTCAGGTGCGTGAGCGTCGTGAATGGTCCGGGCTGTACATCGGACGGAGCGCCGCCCGAGCTTGCGCAGGGCGGCGGGGGGCAGGCGGGAGACGTGGGCGGCGGCGCCGCGTCCGGGCGATCATCGGCGCGTGGACCTGACGAACCTGCCGGTCTGGCTGATGGTCGGGCTGATCTTCTGCGCCCGCGTCGCGGACGTCTCGCTCGGCACGCTGCGCACGCTGCTCGTGTTCCGCAGCTACCGCGCGCTGGCGTTCTGCATCGGCTTCGTCGAGACGTGCGTGTGGCTCCTCGCGGCCGGACAGGTGATCGGGAACCTCGACGCCTGGTACCTCGCGGTGGCCTACGCGCTGGGCTTCGCCACCGGCAACGTGGTGGGCATCTGGCTCGAGTCGAAGCTGGCCGTCGGGTCGGAGCTCGTGCGCGTCATCTCGCACGCTCCGGGGCGCGGGCTCGCGGCGACGCTGCGCGCGGCCGGCCACGAGGTGATCGAGCTCGCCGGCGACGCGGGACGCGGCGGCGCGGTCGAGGTGCTGCTGATCGTGGAGCGCAGGCGGCGCATCCCCGAACTGCTGCGGCGCGTCGGCGACGTGGACCCGGACGCGGTGTGCACGCGCAACGACGTGCGGCACGCCAGCGCCGGTCCGCCCGCCGCGCGGCGCTCGCTGTGGCCGCTGCGTGCGCTGCTCAAGCGGAAGTGACGGCGACGCAGCGCGGACCGCGGCCGCGAGGACGCGCCGACGGCGCTCAGGCGAACGCGGGCTCGCGGCGCGCGCCGAGCACGCACTCCCAGACGTCGCTGCACTCGCCGGGGGGCGCGAGCTCCAGCTCGACGGCGAGCGGCAGCCCGACGACGCAGCGCGCCCACTGCTCGAGATCGCACTGCGCGGCCCCGCGCCTGCGCGAGAGCAGGATCGCGGCGGCGTCGCCGTGCTCCGGCAGGCGCGCGAGCAGTTCCCCGCTGAGCGCGTCCACGGCGCGGCGCACGTAGCGCGCCCGGCCGGCGCACTCGACCATCCAGACGACGCGCCGCCGCTCGCCGCGCCCGCACACCGCGAGCTCGACGTCCACGACGGACGCAGCGGCCTCCACGACGTCCGCGACCTCGCGGACGGCGGCGGAGGGCGGCACCAGGTCGGCCGCGACCAGCGGCACGATGGGCACGCCCGCGAGCGCCTGGAGCGCGACGCGCGACTCCGCTCGCAGGTGCGCGGGGGCCGGCAGGGCGAGGGGCAGCACGGCATCGCCCACGAGCAGCGACTCGGCGCTCCCGAGGCGCCAGCGGATGGTGGTCATGGGAACCTCCCGGCGGTCGCGCAGCCTGCCGCCACCGGGATCATCGGACGCGTCCGTGAGCCCCGCGTGAACCGGCCGCGAGGACTTCGCGCGCGGGCGTCACGACGCGAGCCGCAGCTCGTCCGCGACGCGGTGGGCCTCGGCGACCACGCGGTCGAGCGCCGGCCCGCGGAAGCGGCGGACGACCATCCCGCCCTCCCAGGCCCAGCACTCGTCGAACGGCCCGCGGAACAGGTGCGAGGGGAACGGCGCGCTCGCGCTCGGGTTCTCGTGCACGGTCACGCCGAGCACGAACGCGTCGTCGCCGGCCTCCGCCTGCAGCCGCTCGCACAGCGAGGCGAGCGTGCCCCGCGAGGGCGACCTGCCGCCGCGCCGCTCCTTGAGCCGCGACCACGCCGCGTCGAACGCCTCGAGCCGCACGCGGCGCCAGCGCAGCGTCACGACCGCGCCGATGCCGGAGTAGCGCTCGACGAAGCGCGGCGACGGGCTCGTGCAGGAGCCGAGCAGCGCCTCCATGATCCGCTCCGGGCTGGTCACGTCGGTGTCGGCCGTCGGGCCGGGTCGCAGCACGAGCGCGCACGGCACCTCGTCCACGAACTCCTCGAACTGCTTGCGCCCCGCGTCGAGCTTGCAGCGGATGCGCCGGTACGGGCGCAGCACGCGCAGGGGCGTCGGCAGCTCGCAGATCTCGTCGCCGAAGTCCTTCACCTCGAGCATGCACGCGGCACCTTCGGCGGCGACGCGGAAGTCGGGGCGGCGGCGTTTCCCGGGGAGTTCGGGTTCGTACTCCCAGACGTTGCGCTCGGCCCAGCCCCGTACTTCCTCGAAGTAGCGCGCGAGCCAGCGTTCCCCTTCGGTCTTGAACCGGATGGGTGTCTCCTCCCCCGAGGGGAGCAACTGACGGGTCGCGCAGGGGGTGTGCGCAGAGAGTACCAGATCGCGGGCGTGTGAAGTCCGTCGGCGGATCTCGCCGGGATCCCGCGAAGCGCGCCGGCCGCCGCGTCCGGCACGGAGCCGCCATGCACGAACTCCTCCGCTACCACGGCGCCGACATCGCCGGCTTCGTCCTGACGTTCGTCTCGCTGCTGCTGCTCGGCGACCAGCGCCGGAGCGGGTTCCTGGTGGGCGCGTTCGGCAGCGTCGCGTGGGTCTGGTTCGGGGCGCAGACGGGGAGCCTGCCGACGCTCGTCGCGAACTGCGTGTTCCTGCTGCTCGGGCTGCGCGGCTTCGTGCGCTGGAGGCGCGGCGCGGGCAGCGCCGGCTGACGGCGCAGCGCGTGCCCAGATCGCGCGCACGGCGCGCGCGCCCCGTAGCCTGCCCGGACCTGCGGAGACCGGAACCATGGACAAGCGTGCGAAGAAGCGCATCGAGGGCCTGCGGACGAAGATCGCGACGCTCCGCAAGAAGCTCGCGGGCGCGCGGGAGCAGGCGGACGACCCGGGCGAGGCGAAGCGCATCGAGGCCGAGATCGCGCAGTGCGAGGCGGAGATCGCGAAGCTGAAGGCGTGACCCGCGGTGCACCGCAGCGCTCCGCGACCGGTTCGCCGCCCCGCGGCATCCACACGACGGACGAGCGCATGCGCGACCTGATCCGCACCGTCGACCCCGACGACCTGATGGCCCACCACGAGTGGCTGCGCCGTCTGGCGCGCCGCCTCGTGTTCGACGACGCCGAGGCCGAGGACGTCGTCCAGGAGACGTGGCTCGCGGCGATCGAGCGGCCGCCGCAGCGGCGCGAGTCGCTGCGCGCGTGGCTGGCCGCCGTCGCGCGGAACGCGGCGCGTCAGCTCGCGCGCGGCGAGAGCCGGCGCGACGTGCGCGAGCGCGCCGTCGCACGGCCCGAGGGGCTCGAGGCGACGGCCGACGTCGTCGCGCGCGCCGAGGCGCGGCGCATCCTGACCGAGGCCGCGCTCGCGCTCGACGAGCCCAGCCGCACGACGGTGCTCCTCCGCTTCTTCGAGGGGCTGCCGCCGCGCGAGATCGCGAAGCGCGAGGGCGTGCCCGTCGAGACCGTGCGTTCGCGCGTGCGGCGCGGCGTGGCCGCGCTGCGCGAGGCGCTCGACGCGGGGCACGGCGGCGACCGGGGCGCGTGGCTGTCGCTGCTCCTGCCGCTGACGGCGCCGGCGCTCCCGGGTGCCGTCGCGCCCGGCCGGGTGCCGCAGGACGGGCCGCCGCCGCGCCCCGTCCGCGCGCCGTCGCTCCCCGCCGCGGGCGCCGCGCTCGCGGTCGCCGCGGCGGTCGGGATCGGGTTCGTGCTGCGGGGCGCCGCGCCCGACGCGGACCTCGCGCAGCGCGCGGCCGCGCTGCGGGCCGAGGCGGCCGACCTGCGCGGGGCGACCGACGGCGCGCTCGGACGCGCCGCACGCGCGGAGGCCGAGCTGGCGGAGCTGCGCGCGGCCCGTCCCGGCGCGCCCGCTCCGGCCGCCGCGGCGCGGGGACCGGGCGCCGCGGCGCCGCCCGTCGTCGAGAGCGCCGCGCGCGGTCCGCGCTTCGCGTTCCCCGGGCACCGCGCCGTGCTCGAGACGGAGGACTGGGCCGCGGCCGGGCAGGCGCTCGCCGACCTGATCCGCGCGCTGGCGCCCGTGGCCGACCCGCTCGCCTCCGGCGACGCGCCCGAGCCGGAAGACGTCGGCCGCATCCAGGTGTGCAGCGGTCCGGTGACCGCGCTGGCGCTGCGGTTGCAGCAGGCCGGCCTCGCCACCCCGCTCGCGACGCAGGCGCTCGCGCACCCGGCGGTCTACGCGAACCTGCTGCCGCCGACGCTCGCCGCGCTCGGCGTACCGCTGCGCGCGGAGCAGGAGACGGCGCTCGAGCGCGCGGCGCACGACGCGCTGACGGAGCTCGAGACCGCCCGCGACGAGCTCGGCGAGGGCGCGATCGAGCTCCGGCGCGTGAGCGTCGAGGCCGAGACGCTTGAGCGCTGGCTCGGAGCCGTCGACGCGCTCCTCGATCCGGCGCAGCGCGACGCGCTCTGCCCCGCCGTGGTGCGCGGCCGGGTGGGCCTCGACGTGGCGGGCGAGGGGCTGCTCTGGCCCGCCGCCGCGCCGCTCCGCGACGTGCGCGACGCGGACTCGTACGCGCGCGCCCTCGAGCGGCTGCTCGTGGCGCCCGCGTTCCCCGGCGGCACGGCCGAACGCGACGCCGCGAACGAGATCCTGCGGCGCTGGGCCGCCGGGTTGCCGGCGTCGGCGTTCGCGCAGGTGCGCGACCCGCTGTCGGCGCTCGGCTGCCCTCCGATCGAGCAGTGCGCGTACTGGGCCGAGCGCACGGCCGAACTGCTCGAGGCCCTCCGCGATCACGCTGCGGCGACGGCGCTGCAGCGGCAGATCCTCGCCCGCGCGCTGGTCCCGTTCCTGCCGTCCACGCAGCCACAGGAGTCGTCCCGATGAACCGCCCCTCCGCCGCGCTCGCCGTGGTCCTCGCACTCTGCGGCGCACTCGCCGGCTACCTCCTGCGCGGCGCGTCCCGCGACGACGCGGAGACGGCGCGGCTGCAGGCGGAGCTCGACGCGGCGCAGGCGGCGCGCGCCGCGGCGGAGGGCGCGCGCTCGGCGGCCGAGACGCGCGCGGCCGCGGCGGAGCGCGAGCTCGGCGCAGCCCGCCGCGACGCGCAGCGCGTCGCGCGCGAGGCCGAGGCGGCCGCGGCGGCGGCCGCCGCCGCCCCGCCGCCCGCGCCGGAGGCGGCGACCGACGTCGCGGCGGCCGAGGAGGAGGAGACCTGGCGGACGCGCGTCGGGCGCTATCCCGCGTTCGCCTTCGAGGACGGCGGCGAGCACATCCACGACGCGCTCGCGGAGATCGACTGGGGCTCCGTCGCCGAGCACATGTCGGCGATGGTGCCGCTCATCGACGAGATCGCGGGTGCGCTCGCCGCGGGCCGGCCGCCGTCACCCGAGGCGCTCGGCGCCACGCAGCAGCACAACGGCCCGCTGGTGGTCGCCGCGCTGCGCCTGCAGCAGGAGGGCGTCCCCGGCACGGGGCCCAACGGTTCGTTCACCCACCCGGCGTTCATGACGAACGCCATCGCCGCGAACCTCGAGGCGCTCGGGCTGGCGCTCGACGCGAACCAGATGCGGCGCCTCGGCGACATCGGCGCCGACTACGAGCGCCGCGACCGCGAGCGCCTCGCGGCCTACGCCGACGCGACGCCGCAGATCCGCAAGCTGGCCGACGAGGCGCAGGAGAAGGGCGCGTTCTTCGAGGCGGCGCTCGGCGTGCTGCGCGCCGATCAGCGCACGGCTCTCGTGCCGGAGGCCGCGCGGGGCCGCGTCGCGCTCGACCTCTTCTCCGAGGGGCTCGTCTGGGTCGGGCGCGCGCAGCCGCTGCGCTTCCGCGACCCCGCGCACCTGACGGAGCTCGTCGAGGCGCAGTTCATCGCACACGTCGATCCGGCGGCGCGCGACGCGGCGCACCGCGTCGTCGCGGACTGGGTCGCGGCGCTGCCGAGCGCGGTCACGGAGCGCGAACCGGACGCGCTCGAGCAGAACGGCATCCTGGTCGCGTCGCACGTGACGACCTGCGCGCTGCACGTGGCGCAACTCGTCGAGACGCTGCTGCGCGACGTGGCCGTGGGCGACGAGGCCGCGCAGCGCCTGCGCGCGGTCGGCGGCACGGTGGTGCCGCTCCTGCAGTCCGGCACCTGAGCGGGCGACGCGGTCGGACGGCTCAGAAGCCGTTCGTGTCGAAGAGGTACACGTCCGACGTGATGTCGTGTGTGCCGTCCGTGATGCTCTTCATGCCCTCGGTGGCGTGCATCGCCTGGAACGCGAACGTCGCCCGGACGTGCGGCAGCGCGAGGTCGAGCACCTCGACGTTCAGGAAGCCGCTGTTCGGCACGAGGTCGTAGACGACGGCCGCGCCCCCGCCCGGCGGGATGACCTGGAAGTTCCCGCGCGCGCGGTTCGCGTCGAGGGCGATCTGCGGGCCGGGCCCGTTGACGCCGCGCACGAGCAGGTAGATGGCCTCGCGCGTGCCGTCCTGCAGGGTCCGCGTGGCGTAGATCTGCAGGGTCTTGTCGCCGCTGTAGTACTCCGACTGCGCGGCGCTCGAGACCCACGGCGAGCCGTCCACGGAGGCGTTCGTGCCCCCGCCGGTCGGCGTGCCGCCGCCGAACTTCGTGATCAGCTTCTGGGCCTTCACCGCGGCCGACGCCGCCTTCGTGAGCTGCTTCCCGCGGCCCTTGAAGTCGATCGGCTCGAGCAGACCGTCCGCGGTGAGCGCGGCCTGCAGCTTGTCGGACTGCTTCCGCACCTTCGCGGCCGCCTTCTCGTCGAGCGAGCCGAGCGCCGCCTCGATGTCGAGGTGGTTGTCGCCGAGCGCCTGGGCCAGCTTCGAGAACGCGCCGGCGTAGAGCGCCGGCAGCTGCTGCACCTTCACGGGAGTCGGGTCGGTCGCCGCCTTGAACTCGGCCTTGAACGCCTTCGCCAGGGCGGTCCGCGTGGAGGTCGCCGTCTTGACGTCGTCGAGCACGTCGTCGGCCGGCTTCGCGAGCGCCGCGAGGGCCTTGCCGACGGCCTTGGCCTCCTTCTTCGCGACGCGGTCGAGCGTGCCGCCGTAGTCGTTGTCGCGGCGCTGTTCGAGCTCCTCCTGCAGGGCCAGGAAGGGGTCGCGCAGGAAGGTCGCGCCGGCGGGCAGCGCGTACGCGGCGAGGAGAGCGAGCGCGAGGGCGAGGGTGGAGCGGCGGAACATCTCGAGTCCTTCCACGAGTGGAGACGGCGGGCGTACTGCGAGCCCCGAGGGTAGCCGAGAGCGCCGGAGCCGCCGCGCACCGGCCGGGCCGGCGGGCCTCGCTACTCGCCCTTGAGCGCCTTCCAGATCGCGCCGAAGCGGGGCGCCGCGGCGCCCGCGTCGGCGAGGAAGGAGAGCTGCGCGCCGCCGCCGTCGGCGTACGACGTCCCCTGCAGCACCGCGGGGTCGAGGCGCTCCTTCGCGGCGTCGTTGCAGCTCGCGTAGAGCGTCGCCTCGGCGATCTCCGCGGCGATGTCGGGGCGCAGGCAGAAGTCGATGAAGCGGTGCGCCAGCTCGCGGTGCGGCGCCGACTTCGGGATCGCCCAGTTGTCGACGTACACGAGCGCGCCCTCGGGCGGCACCAGGAAGCGCAGGTCGGAGCGCTCCGCCTGCGCGCCGGCGATCGTGCCGCTCCAGGCCTGGGCCAGCACGACCTCTCCGCTCACGAGCGAGGCGCCCGGCGTGTCGCTGTCGTACTTCGCGACGAGCGCCTTCTGGCGCGTGAGGAGCTGCGCCGCCGCGTCGAGCTCGCCCGGCGCCTGCGAGTTGGGGTCGCGGCCCTCGGCGAGCAGCGCCGCCGAGACGAGCTCGCGCACGTCGTTCAGCATGCTGATGCGACCCGCGTACGGCGCGGCGTGCTCCGGGTCGAGCAGGTCGCGCCACGACGTGGGCGCCGGGTCCACGACCGCCGGGTCGTACGCGATGCCGGTCACGCCCCACGAGAACGGCACGGAGTGCCGCAGGCCCGCGTCGTACGGCGGGTCCGCGAAGCGCGGCGCGAGGTTGCCCAGGTTCGGCAGCAGCGCGTGGTCGAGATCCGCGAGGAGTCCGTCGCGCACGAGCTCGCGCACCGTGTAGTCCGTCGGGCAGACGACGTCGTAGCCGGCGGCGCCGGCCTGCAGCTTCGCGCGCAGCTCCTCGTTGCTCGCGAAGTTCGCCTCGACGACGCGCGCGCCCGTCTCGGCCTCGAACTTCGCGTAGACCTCGGGCGGCACGTACTCCGTCCAGATGAAGACCGAGAGCGTCGGCGTGCCGCCGCCGCAGCGCGCGGCGGAGAGCGCGAGGACGCACGCGAGCGGGAGGAGACGGCGCATCACTTCGACCTCTGCAGCAGGGCGGAGAGCGAGACGAGGACGATCGACCCGGCCACGAGCAGCGCCGAGAGCGCGTTCATCTCGGGCGTCACGCCGCGGCGCACCATGGACCAGACGTGGACGGGGAGTGTCGGCGCGCGGTCGCCGCTGGTGAAGAACGCGATGACGAACTCGTCGAACGACAGCGTGAACGCGAGCAGCGCGCCGCCGAGCACGGCCGGACCGAGGAGCGGCAGCGTCACGCGACGGAACGCGGCACGCGGCGTGGCGCCGAGGTCGAGCGCCGCCTCCTCGAGACTCGGCGGGAGCTGCGCGAGGCGCGCGCGGACGAGCAGCGCGACGTACGAGATCGCGAAGGCGCCGTGGCCGGCGATCACTGTCGGGAGTCCCAGGGTCGGCCGCGCGCCCGTGAGGCGCGTGACGAGCCCGAAGAGCAGCGAGAAGAAGAGCAGGAGCGACACGCCCTGCACGACGTCCGGCACGACGACCGGCGCGACGACCGCGCCTTCGAGAGCGGCGCGGCCCCGCGTCGCGCGCGCCATGCCGAGGGCGAGGAGCGTCCCGAGCACCGTCGCGACGACCGCCGTGCACGCCGCGACGAGCGCGCTGTTCGCGAGGGCGCGCCCCACCGCGACGTCGCGCGCGAGCTCGCCGTACCAGCGCGTCGTGAAGCCGTTCCAGACCGCCGCGTAGCGGCTGTCGCTGAAGCTGAAGACGGCGAGCACGACGACGGGCAGGTAGAGGAACGCGAGCACGAGGCCCGCGTTGCCCCAGGCGAGCGGGGCGATCAGCCGGTCGGCGCGCGCGACGTCACGCGATCGCATCGATGCCCCCACCGAGGCGCGCGAGCAGGCGCAGGGCGCCTGCGACGAGCAGCAGCAGCACGACCGACAGCACGCAGCCGAGCGGCCAGTCGGACGGCTCGTGCTGGAAGCAGTCGCGCAGCACGTTGCCGAGGTACGCCGTCTTCGCGCCGCCGAGCAGGTCGGGCACGACGAACGCGCCGAGCACGGGAACGAAGACGAGGATCGAGCCGGCGAGCAGACCCGGGCGGAGCAGCGGCAGGACGACGCGGCGGAGCGCCGTCGCGCGCGTCGCACCGAGGTCCTCGGCCGCGTCCACGAGCCGCCAGTCGAGGCGCTCGGCCGACGTGTAGACCGCGTAGACCATGAACGGCAGGTACGCGTACACGGTGCCGACGAGGACGGCGCCCGGCGTGCCCAGCAGCGCGAACGTGTCGCGCGGCGCGAGCAGCCCGAGGCCCTGCGCGACCTGGTCCAGGAAGCCGCTCGGGCGGAGCACGAACATCCACGCGTACGTCAGAGCCAGCGAGTTGGCCCACAGCGGCAGCACGACGGCGAGGTAGAGCGCGCGCCGCAGCCGCGGCGGGCGGCGCGCGATGAACACGGCGAGGGGCGCGCCGCAGAGCAGGCAGATGGCGGTCGTCGCGGTCGCGAGCACGGCGGAGCGGCGGAACGCCGTCAGCCACGCGGGATCGAGGAGCCGCCCCCACGCGGCGGCGCTGAACTCCGTCTCGAACGGGCGCCCGCGCTGCGCGAACGCGAGCAGCAGCACGAACACGAGCGGCGCGAACGCGAAGACGCCGAGCCACACGAGCGGCGGCGCGAGCAGCGGCCACGCGCGGCGCGTCACCCGGCCAGCACCCGCACGTCCGTCGCCGGCAGGCGCACGTGCACGGCGGCTCCGACGCCGAGCGCCCCGCGCGCGTCGCGCACGGCGAGCGCCGCACCCGCCGCGAGCCGCACGCGGTAGCGCACGCCCGCGCCGTTCCAGACGACGTCGTCGACGACGCCCGGCAGGCCGTCGTCGGCGAGCACGACGTGCTCCGGGCGCACGGCCAGCGCGACGCGCACGCCCGCCGCCGCGGCACCCTCCGCGACGACGGCTCCCACGCCGTCCACGTCCACCGCCACGCGCTCGCCGTCGACCGCGCGCACGACGCCCTCGAGCAGGTTCGTCTCGCCGATGAACTCCGCGACGAAGCGCGAGACGGGGCGCGCGTAGAGGTCGCGCGGCGCACCGATCTGCACGATGCGGCCCGCGTCCATCACGCCGACGCGGTCGGCCATGCCGAGCGCCTCCTCCTGGTCGTGCGTCACGTAGACGAACGTCGTGCCGAGGCGCCGCTGCAGCGCGCGCAGCTCCTCCTGCATGCGGCGGCGGAGCTGCAGGTCGAGGGCGCCGAGAGGCTCGTCGAGCAGCAGCACCGACGGCCGCCGCACGAGAGCGCGCGCGACGGCCACGCGCTGCTGCTGCCCGCCCGAGAGCTGCGACGGGCGGCGCCGCTCGAGACCCTCGAGCCGCACCAGCGCGAGCGCCTCGTCCACGCGCGTGCGGATCTCCGCGCGCGGCACGGCGGCGGTCTCGAGCCCGAACGCGACGTTCGCGAACACGTCGAGGTGCGGGAAGAGGGCGTAGTCCTGGAAGACGGTGTTGACGTCGCGGCGGTAGGGCGGCACGCCGCGCACGTCGCGGCCGTCGATCAGGACGGCGCCCGCGTCGGGCGCGTCGAAGCCGGCGACGAGGCGCAGCGTCGTCGTCTTGCCGCAGCCGCTCGGCCCGAGCAGCGCGAGGAACTCGCCCGCCGCGACCGCGAGGTCCACGCCGTCGAGCACGAGGCGGCCGCCGCGGGAACGCGAGACCGAGCGCAGCTCGACGGCCGGGGCGGACATGGGCGCGGATGCTACCCCGTCGCTCCTGGCGCACGTCGTCGCCACGCGGCGCGGAGACGCGACCTCGCGCGGAAATCGTGGTGCGTGCGGAGGGCGTGTGCGACGTTGGCCCGCCCCGTGTCCCGAGGAGGCGACGTCATGCAGCGCGGCCCCGTCTCACGCTTCGTCGAGCACCACTACCGGCACTTCAACGCGGCGACCGTCGTCGACGCGGCGAAGGCGTGGGAGCAGCACCTCGCGAAGGACGGCAAGATGCTCGTCACGCTGGCGGGCGCGATGAGCACGGCGGAGCTCGGGCTCTCGCTCGCCGAGCTGATCCGCCAGGACAAGGTCCACGCGATCTGCTGCACCGGCGCGAACCTCGAGGAGGACATCTTCAACCTCGTCGCGCACGACCACTACGCGCGCATCCCGAACTACCGGGACCTGACGCCGAAGGACGAGGAGGACCTGCTCGCGCGGCACCTGAACCGCGTGACCGACACGTGCATCCCCGAAGAGGAGGCGATGCGCCGCATCGAGCGCGCCGTCCTCGAGGAGTGGACCGCCGCCGACCGCGACGGGCGGCGCCACTTCCCGCACGAGTTCATGTTCCGCATCCTGCGCTCGGGGAAGCTCGCCGACTGCTTCCAGATCGACCCCAAGGACTCGTGGATGATGGCGGCCTGCGAGAAGGACCTGCCGATGTTCGTCCCGGGCTGGGAGGACTCCACGCTCGGCAACATGTTCACGGGCCACGTGATGGAGGGGCACGTCCGCAACGTGCACACCGTGCGCACCGGCATCGAGTACATGCGCACGCTCGCCGACTGGTACACGGAGACCAGCGCGCGCCACTCGGTCGGCTTCTTCCAGATCGGCGGCGGCATCGCGGGCGACTTCCCGATCTGCGTCGTGCCGATGCTCCACCAGGATCTCGGCCGCACGGGCGTGCCGGTCTGGGGCTACTTCTGTCAGATCTCCGACTCGACGACGAGCTACGGCAGCTACTCGGGCGCGGTGCCCAACGAGAAGATCACATGGGGCAAGCTGCGCGCGGAGACGCCGAAGTTCGTGATCGAGTCCGACGCGACAATCGTCGCGCCGCTCATCTTCGCGTGGCTGCTCGGCTGGTGACGCGCCGAGCCGCGCGCGGCGCGTAGGATCGGCACGGCGCCGACGCCCGGCGCCGGACCGGAGGCCCGATGTTCCGCACGCTCACGATCGCGGCCGCGCTCGCCGCGGCCGCCCTCGCGCTCGCCGTCCCCCCGGCGCAGGCCGCGCGGCGCGACGCGCTGACCGCCGACGCCGCGCGCGCGCTGCGCACGTTCCGCGCAGCGGCGCGCGACGCCGATTCAGGTCTCGCCACCGCCATGCGCAGCCTCTCGCGCGGCCTCGATTCCGGCGCGACCACGACCGAGCAGGCGGCGACGACGTTCGGCGACGCCGTCGCGTACCTCGCAGAGCAGCTCGCCGCGGCCGCCGACACGGCGGGGCTCGAGCTCTCGGACGCGGCCGTCTCCGCGATGGACGCGAACGGCGACGACGCGGCGCGCGGCACGAACGCCGGTGACGGGGGCTCGTACGACGGCGCCGTCGACGCGATCCGCGGCGACCTGGCGCGCCTCCGCTCGAAGACGTCGAAGCGCATCGCCGCGTTCGGCCGGACGCTCGCGAAGAAGGGCGGGGCGCGCGTCGCGCTGCGCGGGCGGCTCGAGGCGTGGACGTTCACGCCGCAGCCGGTGCCGCGCGGCGGCGGCGCGTTCGGCGTGCGCGACCGTCCGCTGCAGCTCTGGGGCGTGCTCGCGACGCGGCTGACCGACGGGCGCGTGATCGCGACCGCGTTCGGCACCGCGCCGCGCTCGCGCAGCGGCGACTTCGACGTGCGGCTCGACGGCCCCGTCGTGCGCTTCGTCGGCACCGAGATCACCGCCGGCGGCATGCCCGTCGCCGTGAACGGGACGTGGCGGGCGACGACGATCCTGAACGACCCGTTCGACGGAGACGGCGTGGCCGCGGGCAACCACGCCGTGCTGTTCGGGGTCGACCCGGTCGACGTCGGCATCGCAGGACGCCAGCCCGCGCGCTACGAGCACGCAGGCGCGATCAGCGTCCCGTGAGGAGCGGAAGGAAGGACGGCATGCGACGACGGACCCTGGCCCGCGCGCTGCTCGCAGCGTGCGCTCTGCTCCCCGCGGCCGTGTTCGCCGCGTGCGGCGGCGACGCGCCGCAGACGACGCCGGACGCCGGCGCGGGCGCGGCGCGGCAGCGCGTCGTGTACGCCGGCTCGAACTGGTTCGGCCACGCGCCCGTCTGGGCGGGCATCGCCCACGGGATCTTCGAACAGGCCGGGTTCGACGTCGAGGCGCGCGCGTTCGGCTCGTCGACGGACCGCGTCACGGCGCTCGAGACCGGCACGGCGCAGTTCGCGAGCGTCGGCGAGGTGGCGATGCTCGAGGCGATGGCTCAGGACCGCCGCGGCTTCTACTGGATCGGCAACCAGGACATCGCGCCCGGCAACGAGGGGCTCGTCGCGATCCGGATCCTGCGCATCGAGGACCTGCGCGGCAAGCGCATCGCCGTCAACCTGAACAGCTCCGTGCACATCACGCTCTACGAGCTGCTGAAGAGCAAGGGCCTGAGCATCAAGACCGACGTGAAGCTCGTGCACGGCGCGGACCGCGCGGTCGTGGACCTCGTCCGCAACGGCGACGCCGACGCGGGGATCATCTGGGAGCCGTACTTCTCGGAGCTGCGCCAACTGCCGGGAGCGGTGCTGCTCGGCCGCGACTCCGACACGTCGATCTTCAAGCGCTTCGGCACGATGACCGGGCCGGACATGGTGTGCGCGTCGAAGGCGTGGGTCGACGAGGACGCGCAGCGCGCGAAGCGCTTCTTCCGCGCGTACTTCGAGGCGGTCCGCTGGTGCAAGGAGCACCCGGAGGAGCTCGTGCAGCTCATCGCCGAGCGCGTGGGGCGCCCGCAGGAGGAGGTCGCACGCGCGATGGCCAACTTCGTGTGGCTCGACGGCGACTACCAGTTCGTCGCGATGAGCGACTCGATGCTCTTCGCGCAGGCGGAGTATGCGTCGCAGGCGCTGCTCGAGATGGACCTGATCCAGACGCTGCCCGACTTCCGCGCGTGGACGCGCCCGGACGTGCTCGCGCGCTGAGCGCGCGCCGCGCGGGCATTCCCGCGCGGATCGCCGCCCGCCGGCGCTACGTTGCCGTCATGCGCTCGTTCCCGGCCACGTTGACCCCGCAGCGCCGCCTGCGCTACGGGATCGTCGGCGTCGTCGCGCTGCTCCTCGTGTGGTGGGCGCTCACGCTGCCGGTGTTCGAGGAGCAGGTCACGCACATGGAGCGCGTGGCGACGGGCACCTTCGACACCGGCCGCGACCCGCGCACGGGCGAGGAGGTGCGCGTCGAGCGCTTCGACGTCGTCCCGCGCGTCGAGACGGTGCGGCGGGCGCTCGTGAACCCGCCCGCGCTCGCGACGCCGACGGACACCGCGCGGCGCGCCTGGGGCCTCCTGACGGCCGACCGCCCCAACCAGCCGTCGCTGCTCGCGCACGTCGGACGCTCGACGACGCGCATCCTGCTCGGGTTCGCGCTGAGTGCGCTCATCGGCGTGCCGCTCGGCGTGGCGATGGGACTCTTCCCGGTCCTGCGCGCGATGCTCTCGCCGATCGTCAGCTTCCTGCGGCCGCTGCCGTCGATCTCGTGGGTGCCGCTGACGATGATCTGGCTCGGCGCCGACGAGAAGCAGAAGGTCGCGATCGTGTTCCTCGGCACCTTCTCGGCCGCGCTGATCTACACGGTCGAGGCCACGCTGCGTGTCCACCCGGACCTGATCAAGGCCGCGCGCAACCTCGGCGCGAGCGAGAACCAGGTGCTCTGGCGTGTGCTCCTGCCGGCGGCGCTCCCGAACATCGTCAGCGGCCTCAAGGTCGTGATGGCGATCGGCTGGACGTGCGTCATCTCGGCCGAGATCGTCGGCTCGCAGGAGGGCCTCGGCGCGCTCATCTGGACCTCCAAGGAGACGGCCGACACCGCCGCCGTGTTCGTCGGCATGGCGTCGATCAGCGTGATCGTGCTGCTGCTCGACGCGCTGTTCGGTCTCGTCGAGCGCCAGCTCCTGCCCTACCTGTTCCTGCGCGAGACGGGGCGGTGACGCCGCTGCTCGCCGCGCGCGGCGTCACGAAGGCGTTCGGCGCGACGGTCGCGCTCGACGGGCTCGACCTCGAGGTCGAGCGCGGCGAGTTCCTCGTGCTCGTGGGTGCGTCGGGCTGCGGCAAGTCCACGCTGCTCAACCTGTTCGCCGGCTTCGAACGGCCGACCTCGGGCGAGGTGCTCTTCGACGGCGAGCGCATCCGCGACGTCGAGCCGCGCTGCGGCATGGTGTTCCAGAACTACGCGCTGTTCGAGTGGCTGACGGTGGCCGAGAACGTCTCGTTCGGCCCGCGCCTCCGCGGCCGCCCCGACCCCGCGCGCGTCTCGCAACTGCTCCAGCTCGTCGGCGTCGCGGACTTCGCGCGCCACTATCCGGCGCAGCTCTCCGGCGGCATGCGCCAGCGCGTCGCGCTCGCGCGCACGCTCGCGAACGACCCCGACGTGCTGCTCTGCGACGAGCCGTTCGCCGCGCTCGACGCGATGACGCGGCAGGTCCTCCAGCAGGAGCTCGCGCGGATCGTCGAGGAGGAGCGCCGCACCTGCGTCTTCATCACGCACTCGATCGACGAGGCGCTGCTGCTCGCCGACCGCGTCGCCGTGCTGTCGGCGCGCCCGGGCCGCGTCAAGCAGACGCTCGTGAACGACCTGCCGCGTCCGCGCACGGCAGAGATGCAGCTCGACGACGCGTTCGTCGCGCGCAAGCGCGCGATCTGGGCGAGCGTGCAGGAGGAGGTGCTCCTGCATCGCGGCGGCGACGTGCGCTGCTGACGCGGGCAACGGCGCCGCGCGTCCGCCTCAGCGCACGCGCACCGGCGCCCAGGTCCACGGGCGCAGCAGGCTGAACGCGTTGCGACCCGACAGGATCGGCTCGTCGTCGCCCTGGCGGAGTCCGTTGCCGGCGACGTCGAGCAGGAACGTGTCGGGCACGCCGTCCGGGAACAGCGCGGCGACGGGCAGCGCGAGCCGGAACACGAACGTGTCGCCGGAGGCGGACCCGATGCACTCCGTACCCGCGGGCAGCGGACGGACCCGCCCGCCGCGCATGTCGAACGCCAGCGCCGCGACCCCGCCGCCCTGCTGCGCGCACACCGCCACCTGCAGCGCGTCGGCGCCGAGCTGCGCGCGCGGCGCCGTCGCGACGCCGAGCAGCACGCCCGTGCCGAAGCCGCCGGGCTGCGCGGCGACGATCTCCGTCTCCACCCGCAGCCGCGCCTCGACCACGAGCGCGCCGCCGTCGATGCCGACGCGCACGTGTTCGCCCTCGCGCAGGTTGCGCAGCGCCGCGTCGACGAGCCCGCCGCTCTGCGCGCGCGCCGCCTGCTCGTGGCGCGAGGTCGGCGCGCGCAGGTCCACCTCGGTGCGCTGCGGCACCCACCACGTGTAGGTGCAGTTCGCGGGGTCGTCGATCTCGTAGACCTCGCGCTGCTCGTTGGTGATGACGACGCCCGCGGCGGTCCACGCGAGCGCCTCGCACTGCTGCGCGTCGAGCTGGAACGTGCGCGAGGGCGCGCCCGCGGGGTGTTCCACGTCGTAGAGGCAGAGCCGGCCGTACGTGAGCAGCGCGAGCCGGCCGTCGGCGCACACGTCTGCCGCGGTGAGCTGCTCGCCCCGCGGCAGGTCGAGCGCGGCGAGCCGCGTCGCGACGTTGCGCTCGCCGGCGGGCAGTTCGCGCGCGTCGCGCAGCGCGTCGAAGCGGTACACCCACGTCGCCTCCTCGCCGCGGTCCTTGAGCGCGATGTGGACGCGGTCGCGCCACACCCAGACCGCCTCGGCGTCGTGGCGGCCGTCGGGGTACGCCACCGGGTACGTCGCGACCAGCTCGACGCCCTCCGCGGTCGGGCGTACGCGGTAGAGCACGAGGTCGTCGCGGCGGCGGCCGTTGTCGCCGATGTCGCAGACCAGCAGGTCGCCGCCCAGGACGGCGAGCTCCTCCCAGTCCACGTTCGTCGCGCCCGGGACCTCGAACTCCTGCGCGTCCTCGAACCAGGGCGCGGACGCACGGTAGAGGCGCGGCGGATTGCCGCTGTCGTTCAGCGCCCACCACCACCCGCCCGCGTACGCGAGTCCGCTGCACTCGACGATCCGGTCGTCGGCGATCCGCATGACGGGCTCGAGGAGCGCCCGGCCGGGCGCGAGCGGACGCAGCGAGTCCTGCCGCGTCGGCGCGGAGCCGGTCGGCACGAACGGCGTCGGCGGGAACAGTTCGGGGTCCGCGGCCGGCGCGTCGGCGGCGGACGGCGCGCGCGGCGCGGGCGCGCTCCCCGTGGTCGGCCCGGGAGCCGCCGCAGCGCCGGTGGACGCCGCGTCGCCGGACGACGCCCGGGCGCCCGCGGGCGGCGCCGTGCCAGTGGGCGCGGGCGCTGCCGGTCCGGTCACCTGCGGGGCCCGGTCGATCAGCTTCATCTCGGGCGGCAGGTGCGGCCCGTCGGTCCCGCAGCCGGCGAGCAGCGCCGACGTGAGCACGACGCACGCGAGGCCGCGTCGCGGCGCCCCGCCGTCACGTCCGTCCGCCCGGTCAGCTCCGGCCTCGCGCATCGTCCACCTCCGGGCCGGGATTGTGCCCGAACGCGGACCGCGCGCGTCCGTGGCGTCTGCGCCGGCCCGGCCGCGCGCACACACTCCCGTGCCCGCCGCGTCGCCGGAGTCGCGCTCTCGGCGCTGCGAGCGGTGCCGAAGCCGGTGTAGTGCGGCAGGCGCGGGCGTCGACGGGTCGCGCCGCCGGAGCAGCGCGCCGCGGCCCGCGAACGCGCGGAGATGCGCACGCGTCGTCGGATCGGCGATCGTGTCGCGATGCCCGACGCCGTCTTCGTCCCCTACCCCGACCGCCACGTGCCCGACGCGCCGCCGCTCGACGTCCTGCGGCGGACCTACGACGTGCTGCGCCGCCGCCGCAGCGTGCGGATGTTCTCGGACCGCCCGGTCGCGCGCGAGGTCGTCGAGGAGCTCGTGCGCTGCGCGACGACCGCGCCGTCGGGCGCGAACAAGCAGCCGTGGCGCTTCGTCTGCGTCTCCGACCCGGCCGTGAAGCGCGCGATCCGCGAGGCGGCCGAGCACGAGGAGCGCACGTTCTACGCGGAGCGCGCGGGCGACCGCTGGCTCGCCGACCTCGCGCCGCTCGGGACCGACGCCGACAAGCGCTACCTCGAGATCGCCCCGTGGCTCGTCGTCGTCATGCGCCTGACGCGCGGCGACGACGGCGGCCTCGTCTACTACGGCGAGGAGTCGGTCGGGATCGCCGTCGGCATGCTGCTCGCAGCGGCGCAGGCGGCCGGCCTCGCGACGCTCACGCACACGCCGAGCCCGATGCAGTTCCTGTGCGACGTGCTCGGTCGGCCGCGGCACGAGCGCCCCTACGTGCTGATCCCCGTCGGGTACCCGGCCGACGACTGCACCGTGCCGCTCCACGCGCTCGCGCGCCGTCCGCTCGCCGAGTCCGCCGTGTTCGTCTGACGAGCGGCGGAGAGCCGCCCGCCCCGGCTGCCAGCGCCGGCGGGATGCGCGTCCGCGCGCGGCGCCGGTCCGACCCGCACGGCGAGTTCCCCACGCCGTGTGCGAGCGACGCGGGCGGCCCGGCGGGCCGCCCGCGTCGCAGGGAGCCTGCTACGCCATGCCCCAGAGGTGCATGGTGTTGACGGGCTTGCCCTGCAGCTTCAGGTAGTAGAAGAGCTGCGACTTGTGCGAGGCGAGATGCTGGATGCAGTCGCCGACCTGCGACGCCAGCGGCCGCTCCTGCGGGTTCCACGGTGCGCCGACCATCTGCGTCGCCAGGCGCTCCTCGCCGGCCTCGGCCAGCATGCCCAGCGCGACGGCCTTGTCCTTGGCGAGCGCGGTGCGCGAGTCGGCGACGCTCTTCGACGTCGGCAGCTTGTCCGCCGTCGGCAGACCCGCGTCGGCGCCGCAGTCGCCGTCGGCGGCGCACTCGGCTCCCCCCTCTGCGCCCGACTGCGTGGCGTCGGGCGGCATGAGCGCGCTCCAGTCCCCTGTCACGAAGCCCTGGACGCACGCGCCGCAGGCCATCTGCAGGTGGAACAGGAGCTGCCCGGTCGTCATCCAGTTGTCGCCCGTCGCGGGCTTCCAGCCGAGCGCGGCGTCGTCGCAGAGCGCCATCAGGCCGTCGGTGGCGCGGTACGTGTCCTCGATCTGCGTCTTCAGGAAAGCGGTCAAGCTCACGGTGTCCTCCTCCGCGGCGCCGCGTGGCTGCTCACGCGACGCCGCCTCCTCAGCGGGGACGCGACGCCGCCGGCCGCCATGCCACGGACCGCCCCGCCCCTCTCGCCGGCACCTCGGCCGGAACACGCGAGAGTACCGCCCCCGTGCGTTAGGTCAATGTTAGGCATCCGAGAATCTCGGACGCGCACGGCTCGCCGCCGCCCGGTGCGCGCGGCGTGCGGCGTGCGGCGTGCGGCGTCCACGCGTCCGCGGCGCGGCGCGCCCCCACGCGCTCCGGCGCCCACGGCGGACACGGCGCGCGGCGCCGGAACGGCCGGCCCCGGAGCCGGTCGCTCAGGCCCGCGCGGCGTCGCGCCAGTCCGGATGCGCGGGCGTCGGCAGCAGGTCGCGGCGGAGCCGCGTGACGTCGTACTCCGCCGACGCGGCCGCGTACGGCTCCGGGCCGGGTGGAGCGAGCCCCAGCGCGGCGCACGCGACGGCGTAGAACGCCCCGCGCGAGGGCGACGGCGGCGTCGCGCACAGGTACGTGCGTTCGGGCGCCGCGACTCCGAGAGCCGCGCCCGCCGCCGCCGCGGCATCGTCGTAGTGGACGAGCGGCAGCACGCGCTCGAGCGGCCCCGGCGGCACCTCGCGGGAGCGGCGGAGCGCGGCTGCGGGACCACGGCCGGCGGCCCAGAGCCCACCGCAGCGCAGGATGACGCCACACGCCCCCGCCCACGCGGCGAACGCCGCCTCGCAGGCCGCGACCGCCGCGGCGCGCTCGCCCGTGCCGCGCGGCGACGACTCGTCGATGCGACCGCTCGCGCCCGCGTGGAACGCGGTCGACGAGACGAGCACCGCCCGCCGCACGCTGACGTGCGCCGCTGTGAGGGCGCGCACGGCCTCGTGCTGCAGGGCGGTCCCGGGCAGCGCGAGGAACAGGTCGTCGTCGGGCCGCAGGCGCCCCGCGACGTCGCCGAGCACGCACTCGACGCCGTGGGCCGCGAGCCCCGCGTGGCGCGACGTCCCGCGGGTCGCCGCGAGCACGGCATCCCCCGCGGCGGCGCGCGCGCGCGCCACGCGCCCGCCGAGCTCTCCCGCACCCCAGACGACGAGACGCGCCATCGCACCTCCGCGGACCGTCGCGCCGTTGCGCCGGCGGCGCGCCGCGGCAGCGTATCAGTCGCGCGTCCGGGCCGCGCGCGAGCCCGGGGGACGTCGCCCCGGGGCCACCCGACGACGTGAGGCCACCTGCGCGCGGAGGACCGTTGACGCCGCCCTCGCCGTGCTCTCGACTGGGACGCGCATGAGCGACGCACCCACGCCGGCCCCGACGCCGGCCGCCCCGGCCGGAAGCGATCCCAAGTCCGCGCGCCCCGCGCCCGACGCGCTCTCGCCGTACCACCGGACGGTCCGGATGCTCTCGGACCGGCTGGTCGAGGCGCAGCGCCCCATCCGGATCCTCGACGCCTGCAAGTGGGACGACGAGATCGAGCGCGCGTTCCACGAGTCCGGCGCGCGCGAGCTGCCCGCCGTCACCCGCGAGTACTACGAGAAGCGTCCGCCCGCGTTCGACATCGAGGAGAAGCGGCGCGAGTTCTACACGCTCGAGCGCGACATCCGCCGCGAGCTCGGCACCATGAACGCCTGCGGCGACCTGATGCTGCGCGCGTGCAAGGAGTACCGCGTCGTGCTCGACCTGATCGAGCTGCGCGGCACGCCCGAGTTCTCGGCCATCTCGCAGGGTCTCTACGGGAGCACCTTCGACCGCTTCCACGCTGGCGACCCGACGCTCGGCGACCTCGGCCGCACGATGGCGGAGATCCTCTCGCGCCTCGTCGCGGACGCGAGCCTCGCCGACGAGGACAAGTCGTACGACGCGCCCGCCGCCGTCGCGTTCCTCGCGGAGCGCATGGACGCCTACTTCGGGCCCGGCGTCGTGAAGGTGAAGCTCTCGGACGGCGTCGTCGCGGACGCCGCCGCCGGCGCCGACTACATCAAGGTGCGCCAGGACGCGCGCTTCAGCCGCCGCGACCTCGAGGTGCTCGAGGTGCACGAGGGCTGGGTGCACATCGGGACGACCCTGAACGGGCAGCTCCAGCCCGTCGCGACCTTCCTCGGCAAGGGCACGCCCGCGTGCACCGTCACACAGGAAGGCCTCGCGATCATCCAGGAGATCTTCACGTTCAAATCGAAGCCCGCGCGGGCGAAGAAGCTGACGGACCGCATCGAGGCGATCCGCATGGCCGAGGAGGGCGCGGACTTCCTGCAGGTCTACCGCGCGCTGCTCGAGGCGGGGAACGACGAGCGCAACGCGTACCAGACCGCGCAGCGCGCCTTCCGCGGCAGCCTGCCCGCGGGCTGCGGCCCGTTCACGAAGGACGTCAGCTACAGCAAGGGGTTCATCCTCATCTACAACTTCGTCCGCCTGGCCGTGCGCGAGGGCCTCGCCGGGCGCATCCCGCTGCTCTTCGTCGGCAAGCTGCGTCTCAGCGACCTCGGGCTGCTGCACCAGCTCGCCGAGGAGGGGCTCGTGCAGGCGCCGCGCTACCTGCCGCCGCCGTACACCGACCTGCGCGGCGTCGCGGCGTGGATGGCGTACTCGAACTTCCTGAACACGATCGACCTGCGCCGCGCCCGCGACGACTACGCGGGGCTGCTCTCCGGCAAGTCGCACGACGTCTGAGCGGCGGCGCGCAGGTCGCGCACGCAACGCGCCCGCGCGTCGCCCGGCGTCGCCGCGGCTCATGCCGGCGCCGCCAGATCCGCCGCGCCGACGGGCCGTGTCGGCGGCTCCGACTCGGGCGGCGGCGCAGGAGCCGCGGCATCGTCGCCACCGGGAGGCGCGGACGGCGCCACGCGGCCAGGCGCCGGAGCCGCACCGTCGTCTGCCGGCGCGTCGTCGTCGACGCCCGCGGACGACAGCGGCGCCGACACGATGCGCGCCCTCGGCAGCGTCTCCCACGAGAGCTCCAGCGCAGCGCACACGAAGCGCAGGAGCGGCACCGCCGCGCTCCACCATGCGAACGCGACGTCGAGCAGCAGCGGTCCGGCTGCGCCCTCGAGCGGCAGGTCGCGCGAGACGCGGAACGCGGTGCGGCGCAGGTCGCCCGCGAACGGGTGTTCGCGCGGCCAGCCGCGCGGCACGCGCACGAGATCGGGCGGCTCCAGGTCGCCGTAGACGACGCGCAGCGCCGGCGCGGCGCGCACCTCGGCCCAGCCGGAGCGGTCGCGGTCGAGCGCCTCGCGCATGCGCTGCAGCGTGCGCGGCCCTGCGGGCCGGTATCCCGCGCCGACGATCGCCCCACGCGAGGTCAGTCGCAGCGTGAGCGCGGGCGCGAAGCGCGGATCTTCGCCGTCGTGCGCGAAGCGCAGCGCGAGCGAGTCGTGGTACGGACGCGCCCCGGCGAAGCGCGCGTCGCGGGCGATGCGCAGGATCGAGCCGCCCGAGCCGCTCAGCACCGCCTGGAAGCGCGGGAACTCGCCCGGCAGTCGCTCCCCCACCGCGCGCACGAGCGCGCGCACCGGCGTGCGCACGTCGCGCTCGAAGCGCCTGCTCTGCGCGTGGAACCACGCGCGGTCGTTGTTGCGCTCGAGCTCGCCCAAGAACTCGAACACGCCCGCCCCGAGCCCCTCGAACGGGGCCGCGGCAGCTCCGCGCCGCGCGGCGCGGCCGTCGTCGTCGCCGTGCATCTCGTCGCTCCGGTGTCGTCCCGGAGCTGAGGTCGCACGAGCGGGCCGAAGGTTACATCGACGCGCGCGGACGCCGCCCCGGCGCGGCGCCGCCCAGTGCCGCGAGCTCGCGCGACGTGAGCGGACGCAGCGCGCCGGGCGCGAGGTCGCCGAGCGCGACGGGGCCGAAGCTGGTCCGCAGGAGCACGAGGACCTCGTGACCCTCCGCCTCGCAGCGCCTGCGGATCTCGCGGTTCCTGCCCTCGAGGAGCGTGATCGTGAGCCACGCGCTGCGCGCGGCGACCGAGGCGACCTCGACCTGCATGGGCGCGAGCACGAGGCCGTCGGTCTCGAGCGGCTCGGTGCGCCAGCGCGCGAGCGTCGCGTCGCCCGGCACGCCGCGCACCTTCACCCGATACGTCCGCGGCACCCGCTGCGCCGGATCGAGCAGACGCGCCGCGCCCTCGGTGTCGTTCGTGAGCAGGAGCAGCCCCGCGCTGGCGCGGTCGAGACGCCCGACCGGCGCGAGTCCGGGCGCGTGCGGCGGCGGCACGAGGTCGAGCACGGTCGCGCGGCCCTCCGGGTCGTTCGTGGTCGAGACGACGCCGCGCGGCTTGTTGAGCGCGAGCCACACGAACCCGCGGCGCGCCTCGTCCAAGCGCACCGGCGTGCCGTCCACGAGCACCGCGTCGCGCGCCGGGTCCACGCGCACCGCACCGTCGGTGCACACCGCGCCGTTCAGCGTCACGCGCCCCGCCCGCACCAGCTCGCGTGCGCCGTTGCGTGTCGCCGCGCCGCACTTCGAGAGGTAGCGCACGAGCGGCGGACCGGTCACGCGGCGCGGCATGTCGGGCTCTGCTCCAGGGAGTGCGCCGCACGCTGCGACGCGGCCGCGGATGCTACCCCGCAGCGCTCGCCGGCCCCCGCGGCCGGCGCGTCGCGACGTCGCGCGCCGCAGGATTCCGATTCCATCGTGGTTGACGATGCACTTTCGCGCGAGATCCTGTGCGCGTGGACCCCAGCGACGCCGCCGAGCGCTTCCTCGAGCTCTTCCATCTCGCGTACCTGCGCTTCCACGCGCGGGCGGCGCGCGGGGAGCGGCGGATCTCGCCGGAGTCGTTCGGCGTGCTCGTCCACCTCGCCTCGACGGGTCCGCTGACGATCTCGGAGTGCTGCCTGCACTTCGAGCGCTCGCAGGCCGCGATGAGCGACATCGTCACGCGCCTCGAGCGCCGCGGTCTCGTGGCGCGCGTGGCGGACGAGCGCGACCGCCGCCGCACGCTCGTGTGGCTGACGCCGCGCGGCCGCACGGCCCTCGAGCGCGCGACGCGTGTGCTCGACACGGCGCGGCTCGCCGAGGCCTTCGAACACCTGTCCGGCGCGGAGCGCAGGCGCCTGCTCGCGCTCTTCGCCGCCGTCGTCGAGTCGTCCCGCACAGCGGGAGAAGGAGAGCGTCCATGAGCGCGACGCGCTGCGAGAGCTGCACGATGGGCATCGAGACCGGCCCCTACTGTCACCACTGCGTCGACGCGAGCGGAGCGCTGCGTCCCTTCGCGGAGACGTTCGAGCGCTTCCGCCAGTGGATGCGCCGCGAGGAGCCCGCGCTCGGCGCCGACGAGGTCGACGCGCGCGTCCGCGCGTTCATGGGGAAGGCGCCCGCGTGGCGTGACCACCCGGACCTGCGGCGCAGCGGGAGCTGATCGCATGAGACGGCGAACGAAGATCGTGATCGGCGTCGTCGCGACGCCGCTCGCCCTCGTCGCGCTGGTGTGGACCGTCGGCGCGTGCCTGCCGGCGGCGCACACGGCGACGGTCGAGGCGCGCTTCGCGTCACCTCCCGCGGTGCTGTGGAGCGCGGTCTCCGACCTGGAGGGCAGTGCGGCGTGGCGTCCGTCGGCGACGCGCGTCGTGCGCCTCGCGGACCGCGACGGGCGGGCGGTCTACGAGGAGACGAACGACTTCGGCCCCGTCCGCTACGAGGTCGTCGAGGCGACGCCGCCCGCGCGGCTCGTCACGCGCATCGTGGACGAGGCGGAGTTCGGCGGCACGTGGACGTACGTGCTCGCGGACGACGGCGGCGGCACGCGCCTGACCATCACCGAGGACGGCGTCGTCCACGCGCCCGTCTTCCGCTTCGTGTCGCGCTTCGTGATGGGCCACGACGCGACGCTGCGCACGTACCTCGGCGACCTGCAGAGACACGTGCCGTGACGCGAGCGGCGGCGCCGCGGCCCGCGGACTACGCGGTGCCGGCGGCGGACGCCGGAGTCGCGCGGTACGCGGCCGCGAAGAGCACCGCCAGCGTCAGGTCGATCAGCGCGAACGGCAGCACGGCCGCGGCGAGCCGGCCCTGGGCGAAGAGGACGAGGACCGGGATCCCGAACGCGAGCTTCTCGACGATCGTCACGGGCATCAACGGGCGGAAGCGGACCGGGTCGCGCGCGATGACGAGGAACGCGATCTGCCAGGCGAGCGCCACGCCGACGAAGCCGTAGAAGTGCTCCGGGTGCGTGATCGGCGGCGGCTGGTCGCGTCCGATGCGCTCCTCGAGCAGGTACATGGGCGCCAGTGCCAGGATCCCGTAGATCGCGGCCACGCGGTAGGTGCGGCGGGCGAACGTCATGCTTCCTCCGTGCTGCGCGACGACGGACGCGCGTCGCATGATCCGCGCGCCGTCGCCGTCGCCGTCGATTCCGGCGCGCAACCTGCCGACGCGCACGTGCACGTCGCCTCCCGATCGCCGTCGGCGCGCACGCTGCGGCGCGTCACATCAGCCGCCGGATGTCGTGCGGCACGGGGCTCTCGATCGTGATCCGCGCGCCGGTGGACGGGTGGTCGAACGCGAGGCTCCGCGCGTGGAGCGCGTGGCGGGCGATGTCGGCCGACTTCCGCGGACGGCCGGGCGGCACGTACAGGCGCTCGCCGACCAGCGGGATGCCGCGCAGCATGGCGTGGAGCCGGATCTGGTTGCGGCGCCCGGAGACGAGCCGCACCTCGAGCGCCGAGCGCCCGCCGGGCAGCTCCGCCGTCACGCGGTAGTGCGCCTCGGCGAGCACGCCGCCGGGCGTGTGCTCGTCCACGGCGCGCTGCACGCGACGCTCGGCGTCCCACGCCATCCAGTCCGCCCAGAGGCCCTCGCGCGGCGTGGGGACGCCCTCCACGATCGCCAGGTAGACGCGCTCCGGCGTCCGCGCATGGAACTGCGCGCGCAGCCTCTCGAACGTGCCTTCGTCCTTCGCGAAGAGCACGGCGCCGGAGGTGTCGCGGTCGATGCGGTGCGCGGCGAAGGGCGCGCGCTTCTGCCGCTGGAGGTACGGACGGAGCCGGTCCGTCACGGTGTCGCGCTCGCGCTCCTGCTTCCGCGACGCGGCGTCGGTGAGCAGGCCCGCGGGCTTGTCGACGACGAGCAGCCACGTGTCCTCGTGGAGGATCGGCATGCCCGCGACGCGCAGCGACGGCTGCGGCGCACGCCGCGCGCCGCCCGTGCCCGGCCGGTTCCAGTCGATGCTGACGACGTCGCCCGGCGCGACGGGCCGTCCGGCGTCGCGGCACTCCTCGCCGCCGACCGAGACCTTCCCGCTCTCGACGACCGTGCGCGCCTTGCGCCGCGCACCGACGCTCGCGCGCGCCGCGACGGCCTTGTCGAGCCGCCAGCCCGCCTGCTCGGCCGGCGTCGCCCACGTCTCGGTGCCGCTCACGCCGCCATCGTACGCCCGACCACTCCACACGGTGTCAGACACCGTTCGTCGGCCAGACCGCTACGAACGGTGTCCGCTACGAACGGTGTCTGACACCGCGCGTAGCGGATGACGGTGAGCCGGACGCCCACCGGATCGGTTATCACGGCGTCATGTGGATCACGGGCATCGAGGACGACGACGGGGGGAGCATCGGCTTCGCCACGCTCGCGCTCGCCGCCGCGCTCGTCGCCGTGTTCGTCTGCACGCCCGCGCGGGCGCCGCAGATCCCCGATCCGCTCGCGCTCGACCCGCGCGCGCCCTGGCCGTGGACGCTGCTGACGTCCGAGTTCCAGCACGCCGACATCGGCCACCTGATCTCGAACCTCGTCCCGCTCCTCCTGCTCGGCGTGCGCGTCGAGAAGCGCACCGGCCCGTGGCGCTTCCTGCTCCTCTACGTGGTGTGCGCGGTCGGTGCGAGCCTGGCGTACGTCGTCATCGGGTTCTTCGAGGGCCGCACCGCGCCGGCCGTCGGCGCATCGGGCGCCGTCGCGGGCATCATCGGCGCCGCCCTCGTGCTCGCGCCGGGGATGTCGTTCGCCGTCGTCCCCTCGTGGCGCGACACACGCGCAGGCACGGTGTCGATTCCCCTCGGCGGACTGGTGCTCCTCTGGCTGCTCGTCCAGGCGCGCTACGCACTCATGACGCGCTACGGCAGCATCGCGTGGGAGGCGCACGTCGGCGGCCTCGCGCCCGGCTGGGCGCTCGCGCGCTGGGCAGCCCACCCGTCGACGGCCGGCCGCTGGTGGCACGTCGAGCCCGTCTTCGCGCACGAGATGCGCCCCGTCTCGCGCATGCAGGCCCAGTACGAGGCCGCGCGCTGGCGTGCCGACGAACACCGCGCCGACTGCGCGCGCCAGCCGAGGCCGCAGCCGCCCCTCCCGCCGCTCGCGTACGCGCCGCCGGAAGCACCGCCCGCGGACGACGCGCCGCCGCCGGCCTGACAGCGCCGCGAACCACTACGAACGGTGTCTGACACCGTCCGTAGCGGTTGCCGCGGCCAGCCCGGCCTTCTCACGAGGCTCGCGCACGTGGTGGCGAGGACCGCCGTGCGATCCAGGTCCCGACCGGATGCGGCATACACGGTGCGCGCCGCCGACGGCGTCCTGAGCGAGGACAGAGTGTCGCGGGCAAGGCGCCGAGGCGATCGCGACGCCGTGGCGTCGCTGAGCCGAGGCAACGCAGCACGCGGCGCTCTGGACCGCTCAGGTGCGTGAGTCGTCGTGAGAAGGTCGGGCCAGGGCCTGACCGAGGTCGGCGATGAGGTCGCCGCTGTCCTCGACGCCCACCGAGAGGCGGATCATCGAGGGCGTGATGCCGAGCGCGGCCTGGCGCTCGGGCGGCACGTCCGCGTGCGTCATCGTCGCCGGGTGCTCGGCGAGCGACTCGGTGCCGCCGAGACTCACGGCGAGCTTCACGAGCCGCAGCGCGTTCAGGAAGCGGAACGCCTCGGCCTCGCCGCCGCGCACGTCGAACGCGATGAGCGAGCCGGGCGAGAGGCACTGGCGACGGAAGATCGCGGCCTGCGCCGTGTCGTCGTCGAGGTGGCCGAGGTAGTGGACCTGTGCCACCGCGGGGTGCGCCGCGAGGAAGTCGGCGACGTGCTTCGCGTTCTCGGCCTGCGCGCGCATGCGGAGCTGCACGGTCTCGAGACTGCGCATCAGCAGCCAGCCGGTCCACGGCCCCGCCATCGTGCCGAGGAACGTGCGCAGCGCGCGCACGGGGGCGAGCAGCGCGGCCGAGCCGACGCACGCGCCCGCGATCACGTCGCTGTGGCCGCCGATGAACTTCGTCGCCGAGTAGATGACGAGGTCCGCGCCGTGCGCGATCGGGTGCTGGTGCACCGGTCCGAGGAACGTGTTGTCGACGATCAGCGGCGGACGCGCACCGCCCTGCACGGCCGCGGCTCGGTCGGCGAGCGCGCTGCACGCGCGGATGTCCACGAGCGCGTTCGTCGGGTTGGCGGGCGTCTCGATCAGGATCGCGGCAACGCGTCCCTTGGCGAGCGCCGCGTCGAGGGCGGCATCCATCTCGCGCTGCGACGCGCCCGCGTGGAACTCGACGTGCTCGACGCCCCACTCCGGGAGCACCGCGTTCAGCAGGTGGTCGGTGCCGCCGTAGAGCGGCGCGCTGTGCAGCACGACCGCGCCGGGGCGCACGTACGCCATCAGCGTCGTCGCGATCGCGGCCATGCCGCTCTCGAAGACCGCCGCGGCCTCCGCGTCGTCCCACAGCGTGAGCCGCGCCTCGAGGATCTCGAGGTCCGGGTTGTTGAGGCGGCTGTAGATGAGCCCGAGTTGCTCGCCGGGTCCGCGCTCGCGCAGCGCGTACGCGAGCTGGAAGAAGGCCTTGCCCTCCTCGGCGGTCCGGAACACGAACGTCGAGGTCTGGAAGATCGGCGACTTGAGCGCGCCCTCGGAGAGCTCCGGCCGGTAGCCGTAGCTCATCATCAGCGATGCGGGGTGCAGGCGGCGGCCCCCCACGTGGCGTCCGTCCTCGTGCGTCATCTCGGCCTCCTCGCGTCCGGGCTCCGGGTCGGACGTCCCATTCTCGCGGCGGACGCGCGCCGCGGACGTTTCGCGCGACGCCGCCGCGCCGACGGGGCCGCGCACCGCGCTTGCGTGCGCGCCTGCGTGACCTCGGTTACGGTGCCTCCCAACGCACGCCCATGCGACCCGGCACCGCGCTGTCCGCCACGCTCGCCGCGCTGCTCGTCGTCGCCGCCCCGCCCGCCCCGCGGGCCGCGCGCGCGGAGCAGGTGACCGAGACCGACGCCGACGGCAAGGTCGTCGCCAAGTACTCCGTCGACGCCGACGGCCTGCGCCACGGCGCCGCCGCGGAGTTCCATCCGAACGGCGCGGTGCGCGTGAAGGCCAACTACCGCCACGGCCGGCGCGACGGGCGCTACACGAGCTATCACGACAACGGGCGCAGCCACGTCACGGCGGAGTACGACTTCGGCACGCTCTCGGGTCCCTACGTCGAGAAGGACGAGAAGGGGCGGATCGTCGTCGAGGCGAGCTACGTCGCGGGCCGGCTCGACGGCGACTACCGCGAGTTCAAGGACGGCGAGCCCGTCAGCGTGCAGAAGTGGAAGGACGGCACGCCGCTCGACGTCGACGGCGTCGTCCCCTACCCGCGCGACCGCGACGCGATCCGCGCGGACGTCGAGGCGATCTTCAACTCGAAGGACCCGCTCGAGGAGGTCGCGGACGACCCCGAGGCGAAGGGGCGCGGCGAGTGCCTGCGGCACCTGAAGATCTTCCGCTCGCTGTGCGGGCTGCCCTGGCAGGACCTCGTGCTCGACGCGCAGATGAACCGCCTCGCGGACGCGGGCGCCGCGCTCTGCGAGCGCATCGGCCACCTGGACCACACGCCGCCCAATCCCGGGATGCCGAAGGAGCAGTACGAGTTCGCGTACCAGGGCACGAGCCGCTCGAACCTCTACATGGGGCTCGAGGACATCGTGCCGCAGGTGCGCGGCTACATGGACGACTCCGACGACAGCAACATCGGCGCGGTCGGCCACCGCCGCTGGTGCCTGAACCCGACGATGGTGAAGACGGGCTTCGGACGCTCCGGGCGCTTCGCCGCGATGTACGCGCACGACGCGAGCCGCCGCCCGGCGCCCGACGTGGACGTCGTCGCGTTCCCGCCGATGGGCTGGACGCCCGACTACTGGTTCGAGGCGCACTACGCGTGGAGCGTGTCGCTCTCGCCGCGCAAGTGGGCTGCGCCGGACGCGGGCAGGCTGCGCATCAGCGTCACGCCGATCGGCGAGGACCACGTGCGCCGCGAGCGTCCGCTCGCGATCGAGAAGCTCTCCGTCAACACGCAGGGAGCGGGCATCCCGTACTGCGTGATCTTCCGACCGGTGGGGATCGAGGTCGAGCCGGGGAAGCGCTACTGGGTCGAGATCGCCGGACTCGAGCGCGGCGGCAAGCCGGCGACGCTGCGCTACGTCGTCGCGTTCTTCGATCTCTGACGCGGACGCACCACCCTTGGGGCGCCGGGTATCCTCTGCCCCACGGAGGGCATTGCACATGTTCGTCAGGCGGGCGTTCGTCTCGGCTCTCGGCCTCGTCGCTGCGGTACTCGTCTCCGGGGCGTGCAGCAGGTCCGAGGTCGTGTTCCGAGACGGCAAGCAGATCGGCGCCACGGCCACGACGAAGAGCGGTTCGGGCGGGTCGCCGCTCTCGTTCCAGGTGCGCGCGACCGGCGACGGCGGCGGGGCGACGATCCGTCCGCCGCTCGAGCTGTGGGCCCCGTTCCGACTCGAGGCGACGCTCGGCGCCTACGAGGGCAAGGGCCAGGACTGGGGTCCGGACGGGTCGCTCGGGATCTCCGTCATCGACGCCACCTTCCTGACGACGGCGTACGGTGCCGTGTCCGTGCGCCGCTCCGCGAACGGTCTCTCGGTGCAGGCGGAGAGCGGCGGCGGCTCGACGTTCCCGGCCGTCACGTTCGACACGCTCACCGTCGAGGTCGCACTCGCCCACGACGGTTCGCAGCTCGTCTTCGAGGCCCGCCGGCGCGGCGACGCGACGTTCGTCGAGATCGGACGCGCGAACCAGACGTTCGCGGGTCCGTACGTGCCGTCGCTCGACGCGTCGGATCTCCGGCGCGGCGCGCGCGCGGGCATCGACGACCTCGTGCTGGTGGATGTCGCCGACCCGCCCGACCTCTCGACGGCGGAGGGCCGCGCAGGAGCCGCGCTCACCCGCGCCGTGCAGGCGCTCCTCGACGCGCAGAAGGCGGCGGACTCCGCCACGCCCGACGCGGCGGCGGCGCGCACGGCGCTCGAGACGGGGAGCGCACGCCTCGGCGATGCGCTCACCGAGCTCGCGTCGCTCGGCTCGTCCACGAAGAAGGCGCGCGGCGCGCTCGCGGGGACGAAGCGTGCGGCGGACAGCGCGGCGAAGAAGCTCGCGCGTGGCGTCGCGCCGCGGAAGACGACGCCGCTCTTCCGGAAGATGGCGACCACGCTCGCGTCGGCGCTCGCCCGCCTGCGCTGAGTCGCTCGGAATCGGGGACGGTCCTGGTTTCTTGCGCAGCGCAAGAAAGTGCCGGCGGCAGGGACACTCCTGACCGCAGTCCGCGCGTCAGGAGTGTCCCCTCTCCGCCGGGTTACTTGCGTAGCGCAACTTCCGAGGACCGTCCCCAAGTCGGGGGTTTTCTTGCGTGGCGCAAGTTCCCAGGACCGTCCCGGATTCTCCTGCGGCGACGCGCCGGCTGCAGCGCGTCAGGCGTTGTCGTAGGCGCGGCGCAGCCACGCGACGAGCTCCGCGTCCACTTGCGAGGCGTCCTCGACGCGCACGCGGTGCGAGACCATCGCGTTGAACGAGCCGGACGCTTCGAGGCGTCCCTCGGGCGCGACGCCCTTCAACTGGATGCCGACGTCCACGCGCGTCTTCGTGGACGGCTGGATGCACGCGAACTGCTTGCTGCGGCGCAGGCTCAGGTACGTCTTCTTCGGCGCGAGCTCCACGTCCGGCCCGAACGCGCGGATCGCGGCGACGAGCTTGTCGTGGATGGGACGGAGCGCGGCCTTCGGGCCGGCGTAGAGCGCGTCGATCGCGTCGTCGGTCGAAGGTGCCGCGGCGGGCGTGGACGACGACGACGCGGCGCCGGGCGCGGCGGCGCCGAGCCCGACGCCGGAGAGCGTGGCGTGCGCGACGAGCGACGCGTAGCCGTGCGTCATCGCGTGCGCGTCCTTCAGGTGCTTCACGATCTGGCCGTGCTTCGCCAGCCCGCTCGCCTGCGCGACCGCGACCCACTCCTCGAGCGAGCGCCCGGTGCGCTCGCGCAGGTTCGCGATCATCGACGCCGTCATCTCCTCGGGGGACTTCGCCATCGCCGCTGCTCCTCGTCGTGTGCGTCCGTGCCGCGCCCTGCGCGCGCCGTCGCAGCGCTCGCGCGGGGACGCAGAGTAGACACGCGGCCGCTCCGCCGCTAGAAATGTAACTCCATGGTTACCAATGAGCCGCCGGAGATGGATCTCGTCTTCCGCGCGCTCGCTCACAGCGCGCGGCGGCGCATCCTCGACATCCTCATGGCGCGGCCCGGCAGCCGGGTCGGCGACGTGGCGGAGCAGTTCGGGATGTCGCGCATCGCCGTGATGAAGCACCTCGCGGTGCTGTCCGAGGCGGCGCTCGTCGTCTCGGAGCGCACCGGGCGCGAGCGGCGGCTCTACGTCAACCCGGTCCCCATCCGGCGCGTCCACGACCGCTGGACGACGCAGCTCGGAGCGCTCGCCGCGGGGGCCGCACTCGACCTGAAGCGCCGCGTCGAGGCGCAGGAGACCGCACATGTCGCAGGGAGCTGAGGGCAGGGGCACGGGTGCGGGCGAGCGCATCGTCGCGCAGGTGTTCATCGCGGGCACGCCGGAGGCGGTGTGGCACGAGATCACGAAGACCGACGAGGCGCAGGGCTGCTTCTTCAACGCGTGGCTGCACACCAGCGGTCTCGCGGTCGGCGGCGCCGTGGCGATGCGCGACCGCACGGGGAGGTGGACGGCGGTCGTCGGGCGCATCGTCGAGTACGACCCGCCGCGGCGCCTCGCGCAGACCTTCCGCTTCACGCGCTACGACGACGCCGAGTGCCTGGTCGTCTACGACATCGAGCCGACCGAGGGCGGCGTCCTCTTCACGCTGACGGTGGACGGCGCGCCGCGCGGCTCGCGCACCGAGAAGGACATGCGCGGCGGCGCGAAGATGATCACGTCGTCGCTGAAGCGCATCGTCGAGAAGGGCGATATCGCGCCGGGCCTGCGCGTCGCGTTCCGGCTCATGGAGTGGCTCGCGCCGCTCGTCACGCCGAAGCGCTGCCGCTCCGAGGCTTGGCCCCTGCGCTAGCTCTGCAGTCCGAGCCCATTGAATCGGGGACGGTCCTCGTCCAGGCTCGGCGTGCGGGTTCCCGTGACGAAGGGGACACTCCTCAGGCTCGGACCGCAGGGGGCGCCGCGACGGTCACGCGCACGCGCGGAGCGGGGTACGCCGCAGCCGTTCCCCGAGCCTGAGGTCTGTCCCCGATTCAACTTCTCGTTGCGTTCCGAGCCTGCGGGAGGACCGTCCCCAACGCCACTCGCGCGTGCTGCGTCGGCGGGGCGGGTAGGATGCGCGGCCCCTCGACGGATCCGTCCCCGGGGACGGTCACATGGCTCGCGCGCTCCAGGTCCTCGCGGCCGCGGCGGTTCTCGTTGCGGCAGCGTCTGCGGCGCTCGTCGTCGCGGCACCGCGCGCCGCGGACGACGCCACGGCCGCGCGCCGCAGTGCCGACGCCGCGCCGATACGCGACACGCCGTCGCCGTCCGACGACACGACCGTCGCAGCGGACGCGGACGCCTCGCCGGAACGCCCCGCCGCGTACACCGGCACGAACGCCGCGCGGCGTCACGTCGCGGACGCATCCCCTCCGCGCCCCGCCTCGGCGCCGACGCCGAGCCCGGCCACCTGGCGCGAGCAGCCCGTCGCCGACCGCGACGTCGACGGCTACGCGAGTCGGCTCGCCGCGGCGTCGAGCTACGTCGAGACGTTGCGACGACTCGCTGCGCTCGGCGCCCCGACGAGCGCGCGCCGAGACGGCGTGGAACCCGCGCCGCAGGACACATCGCCGGAGCACGAGAGGACGCGGTTCGGCCGCGAGCCCGAGCGGCTGGCCCGCGTGCTCGAGGAAGCGGTGCTCGCAGCGCGGGCCCCCTGTTCGCGACAGGCGCTGATCTTCCACCTCGCCCTGGCGCTGCCGCGCGCGGTCGCGGCTCCGGCGCTCGCGCGAATTGCCGCCTCCGGCGACGCGGACGACGCGGAGGACGTCCTCTGCGCCGAGGCGTTCACGGGAGACGCGGCCGCCGTAGCGCGCTTCGTCGATCTGGCGGCCACGCCGAGCGATGCCTGCCACGGGCTCACGATCGACACCGTCGCGGACCTCGCAGCGGTCGAGGCGCAGGGGCGTCGCGACGTGCTCCGCAGCTACCGCTGCATCGAGGCGCTCGACCGCGCGCCGTACTTCCACGTCCACGCCGAATGGCTCGGCTACGTGGACGGCACCTTCCCTTGGGCGCCGCCGCGGGGCGAGTCGGAGCGCGCCGTGGCGCCGCTCGTCGCCGCGTGGCTGCGTCGCTATCCCGGTCACGCGGGCACGGACGACATGGCGTGGCGGCTCGCCGGCGAGTTGCGCGCGGAGGGGCGGACGCGCGACGCCGCGCACTGGGCGTCGTTCGGCATCACGCAGCCGGACGGCGACATGCGCAGCGCGTGCGCGGAGCTGCTGGTGTCGATCGTCGAGCTCGCGCCGGAGGGTGACCCCGTCGCGGAGGATCCGATCGATCCGGTCGCGCCGCTGCGTCACCGCGACCTGCTGCTGTACCTGCGACTCCGGCGCCACGCGCAGACGCTCGGCTTCGCCCGCGCGTGCCGCGAGGTGGACGATCTGGCGGCCTCCGAGCCGGACTCGCTGCTGGCACGCGGCTGGCGCGAGCGCTTCTCCGCGCCGCCGTCGCGCGGGCTCGACAGCGGCCACGCCCCGATCGCGACGACGGACGCGCTCCGCCGACGCGACGTGCGCGCCGACCTTCCGGATCCGCCGGTCGAGCCCGTCGTGCAGCTCCAGCGCCACGCAACGCCCCCCGAGGGCGAGCTGCAGCCGCTCCGGCTCGCGCGGCTCCGGCGTCAGTTCCGCGCCTGGGACGCGCTCGCCGACATCGAGCAGCGCGCGCAGACCGCGCAGGGTGCAGACCGTGTCGACCTGCTCTACACGCACGCGGCGATCCTCTACCACGAGCCCGACGCGCTCTATCCCGTCTACGCGACGCACGACGAGGCGTACTCGGGGCGCCCGCGCAGGTGGCGCGCGGGGTCGGACGTGGACGAGAAGGCGGCGTCGCAGCGCGCGACCGGCTGGCTGCGGGGGATGCTCGCGTGGGACCTCGCCGCGGCGCGCTTCGAGGAGCTCGCGCGGACCGAGCCGTTCCACGAACTGGCGGACGACGCGCTCTACTCCGCCGCGCTGGCGCACGTGAAGGCCGCGGACGACCGCGCCGTCCGCGCGGCCGGAGCCGGCGAGCGCGACCGCCACCTGCGGGCCGCGGTCGCGGACTTCGAAGCGCTGGTGACGTCGTACCCGCGCAGCAGCTTCGCGCCGGATGCGGGCGCCGCGCTGCGCTACTGGCGGCAGGAGCGCGCCGACCTCTTTCGCTGACCGACTCCACGGTCGGGACGGGAACCGCCCGTAACGAGGGGGACGGTCCTGCTTTCTTGCGCAGCGCAAGAACGTGCCGGCGGCAGGGACACTCCTGACCGCAGTCCGCGCGTCAGGAGTGTCCCCTCTCCGCCGGGTTACTTGCGTAGCGCAACTTCCGAGGACCGTCCCCGGATCGGTGGGTTTCTTGCGTGGCGCAAGTTCCCAGGACCGTCCCGGATTCGGACGGAGCCGGGGCGTCGCCGCAGCCGTCAGTCGGTGCTGAGGGCGCGCAGGGTCGGCGACGGCGAGTCCGGGCCGACGCGCAGCGCGTCGTCCGGGCCGAGACCGAGCATCTCGCGCGTGACGAAGACGACGGCCCCCGAGTCGTAGAGCACGTTCAGGCCGCCCTCGTGGTGCGGCGTCGCGCCGTCGTCGCCCTGCCGGTCGCACGCGACGATCTCGCGCCGCCCGGCCTGGTCGTCGGCGCCCGCGCGGCGCGGGTCGCGCCCCGCGTACGAGCACAGCCCCGGCGGCGTCTCGCCGGGCGCGACGGCGTCCCACGCGGCGCGCTCGTCCTCGGTGCGCGGGAAGCGCGCGCCCGGATCGCCCGGGCAGAGGAGCTTCTCCTCCTCGCCGAAGCGCACGTAGCGCCGCGCGCGGCGCCACTCGAGGAACTGCGCGGTGCCGCGCGCGCGCGCGGCGGCGGGCTCCTCGAGCGTCGCGAGCTGGTACACGCCGCCCAGATCGGCCAGGTTCTGCTGGCAGACGGTGCGGCGCGCCTTCTCGCGCCCGATCGGCACCAGCAGGAGCGCGGTGCTCGCGAGCGCCGCGACGATCGTCAGCGCCACCAGGATCTCGATCAGACTGAAACCGGAGCCACGGGTCCTCGACATCGCCACCTCCCGCGATCCCCCGCAGGAACGGCGACCCCCGACCGCGCTGGATCCTACCCCCGTGCGACGCGCGCGTGCGGCGGCACCGTGTACGCGCGAGCCGTCAGCGCGCGACGGCGTCGCCGCGACGCTCGCTGCGCTCCGCCGGCGCGGAGGCATCGGGCTTCCGGTCGCGCGTGCGCGCCGCGACGAGGTAGGGCGGGCGGCGCTTCACCTCCTCGTACACCTTCGCGAGGTACTCCCCCACGATGCCGAGGCTGATCATGATGAAGCTGCCGACGACGAGCAGCGTGAGGATGGTCGTCACGAAGCCGGACACCGAGCGCCCGTGCGCCCACGACCAGATCGCCTCGCCGCCGACGACCGCGCCGAGGACGAGCGTGACGAGACCGAGCACGGTGACGAGTCGCAGCGGCGCGGCCGTGAACGAGAGCACGGCGGTCGTCGCGAGGCGCACGAGCGCGCGCAGCGTGAACTTGCTCGCCCCGTCGTGACGCTCTGCCACGTCGAACGGCAGCGACTCGTGGGGGAACCCCGCCCACGCGGTGAGCCCGCGGAAGAAGCGGCCGTGCTCGGGGAGCTCGCGGACGAGCGCGTCCACCACCACGCGGTCGAGCAGCTTGAAGTCGCTCGACTCGCGCAGGTCGGTGCCGCTCGCGCGCGAGATCGCGGCGTTGAAGAGCGCCGCGCGCACGCGCTCGAACACGCCCGCGTGTGCACGTGTGCGCTTGACGCCGTCGACCACGAACACGCCCGCGCGCCAGCGCTCGAGCATCGCCGGGATGAGCTGCGGCGGGTGTTGCAGGTCCGCGTCGAGCGTGACGACGACGTCGCCGCGCGCCTCGCCGAGTCCCGCGAGCAGCGCCGCCTCCTTGCCGAAGCAACGGCTCAGGCGCACGCCGCCGATGCGCCGGTCGCGGACGCTGCGCTCGCACACGCACGCGAACGTCGCGTCGCTGCTGCCGTCGTCGACGACGACGATCTCCCACGAGAGGCCCGTGCCGTCGAGGACCTCCGCGACGACGTCGAGCGTCGCGTCGAGACCCGCCTCCTCGTCGTGCGCGGGGATGACGACCGACACGAGGCGCGGGGCGTCACGCCACTGCGGCATGCTGCTCCACCGGCGCGGCGGCCGGACGCGCGAGGTCGCGGTACCCGACGAACTCCACGCCCGACGCCGCGGCGGCCTCGCGCACGACGGGATCGCACAGCGTGCGCAGTTCCTGCTGCCAGTCGTGGTAGCGCAGAAGGCGCGGCTCGCGCACCTCGTCGGCATCGAAGCGGCCCGGATGGCACATCAGCTCGGGCACGCGCCCGGAGGACGCGCCGAGCCGCGCCGCGGTGTCGATGTGTGCGAGCAGCGCCGGCACGTCGAGCCGTCCGCTCGCCGCCAGTCCGAGGAACGGCCGCGCCGCGACACCGCCCACGTCGCGCGCCCCGCGGCAGACGAACGCGAGCGCGGCGTGGCGGAACGCCGCCGCGGACTCGTATGACGCGGGCTCGGCGGGGCGCGGCACGCGCACGTGGCGGATGCCGTGCTCCGCCGCGAGACGCAGCGCGACGGCGTGCAGCGCCGGGAGAGCGTGCACGTGCTCGTGCGAGTTGAGGAAGCGCGGGACGATGCCGAACGAGCGGCAGCGCCGGATCTGCGCGCGCCACTCCTCCTCGACGACCGACGTCGCGAGCGCGCCGCGGAGCACGGCGGCGATCACGCGCGCCGCCGAGGGCGCGTTCCCGCCGCGCCAGAGCGCGTGCAGGCGCAGTTCCTCGGTCAGCGGCGGTCCGCGCGTCAGGTCCAGGTGGACGCCGACGTCGACGTGCGGGATCTCCTCGAGCAGCCGCACGTGCCACTCGAGATCCGGCGCGCACGCCATCACCCCCGTCGCGCGCACGACGCCGTCCTGCGCTGCGTCCACGATCCCGCGGCTCACGCAGCGGAACGCTCCGAAGTCGTCCGCGTTGACGATCACGCGCCCCATGGGACAGGACGCGGCCGCCGATCGCGGATGTCGCGTTGTTGACGACATCGTCATCTCGGTGGCACCGGGTCGCTGCCTACCGTAAGGGGCAGCTCCGTGACCGCGAAAGCCCTCTCCGAACGACGTCCGGCCGGCGTGCCGTCGCCGCGCCTCCTCGTGACCCTGCTCACGCTCGTGGTGGCCGTGCGCGTCGCGACGCTGCCGCTCTACCCGCTCGTGGACCCCTCGGAGTCGCGCTACGCCGAGATCGCGCGCGAGATGGCGGCGACCGGCGACTGGATCACGCCGCGCATCGACGGCGGGCGTCCGTTCTGGGCCAAGCCGCCGCTCGGGATCTGGGCGAGCGCCGCGTCGCTGCGCGTGTTCGGCTCGTCCGAGGCCGCGGTGCGGCTGCCCGGGCTGCTCTTCTTCGCCGGCACCGCGCTGCTCCTCCTCGCGGCCGGGCGGCGCCTCACGGACCGCGCGACCGCGCTCGCGGGCGTCGTCGTCTACGCGTCGGCCGTGCTGCCGTTCGCGCTCGCCGGCACGGTGATGACCGACCCGGCGCTCGTGTTCGCGACGACGCTCTCCATGGCGGCGTTCGTGCTGGCACGCGACGCCGAGGCGCGCGGCGCCGCGGGCCGGGGCGCGCGCATCGCCTGGGGCCTCGCGTTCTTCGTCGGCCTCGGTCTCGGGCTCCTCGCGAAGGGGCCCGTCGCGCTGGTGCTGACGCTCGTGCCGCTCGGCGCGTGGGCGCTCCTCTGCGGCGAGGTGCGGCGCACGTGGCGCGCGCTGCCGTGGCTCGCCGGACCGCCGCTCGCGCTCGCGATCGCGCTGCCGTGGTACCTCGCCGCCGAGCGCGCGACGCCGGGCTTCCTCGAGTACTTCCTCGTCGGCGAGCACTTCCGGCGCTTCGTCGACAAGGACTGGCACGGCGACCTCTACGGCGCGCCGCGCGTGAAGCCCTACGGCACGATCTGGGCGCTGTGGGTCGCCGCCGCGCTGCCGTGGTGCATCCCGCTCGGCGTGCGCGCCCTGCGGCGTGTGCCGCACGTCCGTACGTGGCCCGGCGCGCTGCGCGGCGCGACCGCGCGCCTGCGCGGCGAGCCCGAGCGCGCGCTGCTCGTCGCCTTCGCGCTCGCGCCGCTGCTGTTCTTCACGCCCGCGAGCGCCGTGATCATGACGTACGTCGGACCCGGCCTGCCCGCCTTCGCGCTGCTCGCGGCGCGCGCGCTCCGCGGCGGCGACGGACGCCCCGCCGCCGGGCCGCGCGCCTTCGCGGCGTGGGCGCTCGCGCTGCCGTGCGCGTTCCTCGCGCTCGTGCTGGTGCCGCCGGCGCGCGCGCAGCTGTTCGAACACTCGCACGTGCGTCTCGTCGCGCTCTGGCGCGCCCACGCGGACGACGGCTCCGTGCTCGCGTACGCGTGTTCGGTCCCCGAGTCCGCCGCGTACTACTCCGCCGGCACCGCGCGTCCGCTCGCCGACGCGCCCGCCGAGGCGTGGCAGGCACTGCTCGATACGCCGGCATGCGACTTCGTCGTCACGAAGCGCGACGACGGCGGCCCGGCGCTCCGCCTCTTCCGGCGCGCTGCGAAGAAGATCGCGACCTGCGGCGACTACGCGCTGTGGCTCGAGGACGGGACACAGCCGCGCGGGCAGTAGCCCGGCCTTCTCACGAGGCTCGCGCACGTCGTGACGACCGCGCCGGCTCAATCCAGGCTCGGCCAGCATGCGGCGAGCACGGAGCACGAACCGGTCAGCGTCCTGAGCGAGGACAGAGCGTCGCGGGCAAGGCGCCGAGGCGATCGCGACGCCGTGGCGTCGCAGAGTGAGCGAGGGTGCGGCGGAGCCGCACGAGGAGGCTCCTGCGGAGCCTCCGAGACGAGCGAACGCGAAGCGTAGGCCGAAGGCCGAAGCGGAGGGGAGGCAACGCAGCACGCGGCGCTCTGGACCGCTCAGGTGCGTGAGTCCTCGTGAGAAGGTCGGGGTAGCCTCTTCCGGATGAGCCATGCCGAGGACACGCCGCGTCTCGCGGCCGCCGAGCGCTTCCGCAAGGTCGGCAAGCGCGCGTTCCGCGACGCCGAGGAGGGCCTGCGCCTGCGGCTCCTCGCCGCGCAGCAGGCGCTGCGCGCGGCGCCGTTCCCGGTGCTCGTCGTCCTCGCCGGGGACGACCGGCCCGCGTGCGACGAGACGCTCAACCTGCTCCACGACTGGATGGACCCGCGGCAGCTCGAGGGCAACGCGTACGGCGCGCACTCCGAGGACGAGCGTCGCAGGCCGTGGTTCTGGCGCTACTGGCGCGACCTGCCCGCGCGCGGCCGGATCGGCGTGTACCTGGGCGCGTGGACCGTCGCCACGCTGCGCGACCGGGCGGAGCGGCACCTCGCGCAGGACGCGTACGAGAGGCGCCTCGAGCACGGGCGGCGCTTCGAGGAGCAGCTCGCAGCAGACGGCGCGCTGCTGCTCAAGTTCTGGCTGCACCTCCCCGCCGACGAGCTGCGCCGCCGCGTGCGTGCGAGCCGCCGCCCCGACTCGAAGGACTGGCAGTACACCGACGCCGCGCACGGCGCGCTGACGACGACGGGCCGCGGCCGCCGCCTCGTCGAGGACGCGCTCGCGCGCACCCACACCGCGGCCGCGCCGTGGCACGTGGTGCCGAGCGCGCACGACCGCACGCGCACGACCGCGGTGGTGACGACGCTGCTCGCGCGCCTCGAGGCCGCGCTCGCGGCCCCGGCGCTCGCGGCCGCAGCGCGCGCCCACCGCGCCCGCCCGGCGCCGCTCCGGGCGCCGCGCGGCGGCGGCGTTCTCGCGCACGTGGACCTCTCCGCACGCGTGGAGCCCGCGCACCACCGGCGCCGGCTCCGCGAGGCGCGCGCGCGCCTCCACGAGCTCTCGCGTCGCGCGCACGCGGCACGCGTCGGCACGGTGCTCGCGTTCGAGGGCTTCGACGCCGCGGGCAAGGGCGGCACCATCCGCGCCGTCGTGCCCGCGTTCGACGGCTGGCGCTACCGCGTGGTGCCGATCGCCGCGCCCACCGAGGAGGAGCGCGCGCACCACTGGCTGTGGCGCTTCTGGCGCCACCTGCCGAAGAGCGGGCACGTGACGATCTACGACCGCACGTGGTACGGGCGCGTGCTCGTCGAGCGCGTGGAGGGCTACGCGGCGCCCGCCGCGTGGCGCCGCGCGTACGACGAGATCACCGACTTCGAGACGCAGCTCGCCGCCGCGGGCGTCGTGCTCTGCAAGTTCTGGCTGCACATCGACGCCGACGAGCAGCTGCGGCGCTTCCGCGCGCGCCAGGAGACGCCGCACAAGCGCTGGAAGATCACGCCCGACGACTGGCGCAACCGCGAGAGGCGCCCCGCCTACGAGTCCGCCGTCGACGAGATGGTCGCGCGCACGTCGTCGGCGGCGCCGTGGCACCTCGTCGCCGCGAACGACAAGCGCCACGCGCGGCTCGAGGTGCTGCGGATCATCGGCGACGTGCTGGAGGAAGCGCTCGCGCGCGCCTGAGTCCGGCGCGGGGCACGGCACCCCGACGTCTCGCGGTCAGGCCAGCTTGTAGCGGCGCATCTTCGCGACGAGCTGCCGCTTGTCGAGGCCGAGGGTCTTCGCGGCCGCGAGCGCGTCGCCGCCGTGCTCGGCGAGCGCGGCGCGGATCATGCGCGTCTCGAGGTCGCGCACCGCGGCGCCGAGCGCGGGCGCCTCGCCCGAGGCGAGCGCGGGCGACACGACGGTGCCGCGCGCCGCGCCGCGCACCTGCGGCGAGAGGTCGGACGCGCGCACGACGGGGCCGTGCGCGAGCGCCGTGGCGCGCTGCATCTCGTTGCGCAGCTCGCGCACGTTGCCCGGCCAGCCGTAGGAGGCGAGCAGCTCGAGTGCGTCCGGCGCGAGCTCCGGCACGGAGCGGCCGGCCGCCGCGGCGAACTGCCGCAGGAAGTGCGCGGCGAGCGGCGCGATGTCGCCCGGGATCTCGCGCAGGGGCGGCAGGTGCAGGTGCACCACGTTCAGGCGGTAGTAGAGGTCCTCGCGGAACGTGCCCTCTGCGAGCGCCCGCGGCAGGTCGCGGTTCGTCGCGGCGACGACGCGCACGTCCACGGGCTGCGGGCGGCGGCCGCCGACGCGCTCGATCACGCCCTCCTGCAGCACGCGCAGGATCTTCGCCTGCGCCGTCAGCCCGAGGTCGCCGATCTCGTCGAGGAAGAGCGTGCCGCCGTGCGCCTGCTCGAAGCGCCCGGGACGCGCGTCGACGCCCGTCGCGACGCCCTTCTCGATTCCGAACAGCTCGCTCTCGACGAGCGCCTCCGGCAGCGCCGCGCAGTTGACGGCGACGAACGCGGCGCACGCGCGCCGGCTCGTCTCGTGCAGCGCACGCGCGACGCGCTCCTTGCCGGTCCCGCTCTCGCCGGTCAGCAGCACGTTCACGCTGCTGTCACGCAGGCGGTGCACCGTGCGCACGACATCGGCGATCGCGGGGCTCGTGCCGAGGATGCCCTGCGTGCCGAGCGAGGTCTCGACGAGCCGCCGCAGCTCCGCGTTGCGCGCGTCGAGGTCCGCGCGCTCGCGGCGCAGCGTCTCGACGAGCTGCGCGGTCTCGACGGCGAGCGCCGTGTGGACGGCGAGCGCCTCGAGCGCCTCGGCGTCCTCCTGCGTGAACGCGCCCTCCTGCTTGTTCAGCAGCTCGAAGACGCCGATCACGCGCCCCTCGCGCACGCGCAGCGGCGTCGCGAGGATCGTCTGCGTGCGGTAGCCGGAGCGCTCGTCCACGCCGCCGTAGAAGCGCGCGTCGGCCTGGGCGTCGCGCACGACGATCGTGGCGTCGCGCGCGCACGCCGCACCGGCGACGCCGAGGCGCGCGTCGAAGCGCACCGTCTCGCGGCTGCCGAGCGCCACGCGCGACCACAGCTCGTTGCGCTCCGCGTCGAGCAGGAAGATGCTCGCGCGGTCCGCGCCGATCAGCCGCGCCGCCTCGCGCGCCGCGAGCCCGAGCAGCGCGTCGAGGTCGCGCTCGCTGCCCATGCGACGGCAGATCGCGAGGAGGGCCGCGGCCCGGTCCGGGGCGGCACGGTCGGGCACGGCGGCGGGCGTCTCGGCAGGCGGTTCCTTCGGGGCGCCCTGGGCGCGCGGCATCGCTCCTCCCCGGCGCGGCAGGCGAGGCTGCGATGCTCGCCGGCCCGGACACCGGTCGGGCGAGGCTACAGGCGGCGTGAATCCGCCGCCAACGCCGTGTGGCGCGCGGCCCCCGGAAGTCCGCGCGTGAGGCGGCCCGAGGCGCCGTGTAGCCTCGGCGGGAGCAGCCATGCGGGAAGCGGACTTCGGATGAGCGACGTGGGCGGCCCCGGCCGCACGGGCACCTCGAACCGCGTCGAGTTCCTGGCGGAGTCGTCGACGCTGCAGGGGCTCCCGCGCGGCGTGCTGCGCGTGATCGCGGACGCGATGGCGGAGCGCACCTTCGCGCCGGGCGAGCACCTGATGCGCCAGGGCGGGCCGGGCGACTGCATGCTGGTCGTGCGCGCGGGGGCGGCGCAGGTGTCGGTGACGGACGCGCGCGGCACCGAGCGCGTGCTCGCGATGGCCGGACCGGGCTCGGTGCTCGGCGAGATGGCGCTGCTGACGAAGGAGCCCCGCTCGGCCGACGTCGTCGCCGTCGGCGAGGTCGTCACGCTGCTGCTCGACGCCGAGCACTTCAACGACCTCGTCCGCACCTACCCCGACATCGCCGTCGTGCTCACGCACCTCGTGGCGGAGCGCCTCGGCCACGCGCCCCGCGACGCGCTCGGCGGCAAGGTGCTCGGCGGCTTCCGCATCCGCCGCCGTCTCGGCATCGGCGCGACGGCCGTCGTCTACCGCGCGGAGCGCGTCGCGACGGGCGAGCTCGTCGCGCTGAAGATGCTCTCGCACCGCCTCGCCTTCGACGACGTCGCCATCCGCCGCTTCCACCGCGAGCTGTCGATCGTCGAGCGCCTGCGCCACCCGAACGTGGCGCGCGTCTACGAGCGCTTCGAGGCGTTCGCGACCTACTTCATGGCGATGGAGTTCTGCGACGGCCGCAACGTCGCCGAGGTGATCGCGGCGTCGGGCCGCCTGCCGGAGCCGGAGGTGCGCGCGCTCGTCGGCCAGGTCGCGCGGGCCCTGTCGCACGTGCACGCGCACGACGTCGTGCACAAGGACCTGAAGCCCGCGAACGTGATGCTGAACACCGACGGCACCGCGAAGCTGATGGACTTCGGCATCGCGCGGCCGCCCGCCGACCTGACGCAGGACGCGGACGTCGAGCGCTTCTTCGCCGGCACGCCGCGCTACATGGCGCCCGAGCAGTTCCGCATGGCCGAGTGCGAGCGTTCGGTCGATCTCTACGCGCTCGGCTGCCTCGCCTACGAGGCGCTCACGGGCACGCAGCCCTTCAAGGTGGAGACGTTCGCCGACCTGGTGCGCGTGAAGCTCTCCGGCGAGCTGCCGCCCCTGCGCGAGCACTGCCCCGACCTCAGCGCCGAGATGGAGTCGTTCGTGCGCACGGCGCTGGCCGTCCGCCCGGAGAGCCGCCGCCTCGACATGGACGCGCTGTCGGAGTGGGCCGCGCCCATCGACCCCGCGCTCGTCGCACGCGCCGCGGAGTAGCGCGCGCCTCCGCGCTCAGCCCGGCGCGAAGGCGTGCAGGGCGATGCGGCGCGCGCCGCCGTCGGCGCAGAGCGCGCCGACGTAGCCGGACGCCGGCACGAGCTCCGTGAGCGTCCACGCCGCCGTGTCGGGCGGGTCGAAGCGCGTGGCGACGAGCCGCGGCGGCTCGCCCGCGGCGAGCGTGACGTCGAACGCGTCGAGCGGCAGGCGCAGACCGGTGCCGCGCGCCTTCAGGTACGCCTCCTTGCGCGTCCAGCAGCGGAAGAACGCGTGCTCGAGCGCCGCGCCCGCACACGTCGCGAGCGTCGCGTGCTCCGACGCCGAAAAGAAGCGCCGCCCCACGGCGAGGAACTCGACGCGCGGGTCGCGGCGCTCCACGTCCACGCCGAGCTCGCCCGCGCGCGTGCACGCGACGAGCGCGAGATCGCCGGAGTGCGTGACGTTGAACGTCACGTGCCGCGCGAACGCGGGACCCGCGAGACGCGGCCGCCCGTGCTCCTCGTAGCGCAGCTCCACCGCCGCGGGCGGGACGCCGGCGTAGGCGCCGAGCAGCGTGCGCAGCGCGCCGCGCGCGACGATCGACTGCTCGCGCTTGCCGGGCACGACGAGGCGCGCGGCGCGCGCGCGCTCGTCGGGCGCGAGCAGCGCCTCGTACGCGGCGCGCGTCGCCGCGTCCACGCGCAGCGGCACGGCCCAGACGTGCACGTCGTCGCCGTCGAGCGCAGGCGGATAGCGCAGCGCCGGCCAGGCGAGCGTGAGAGCGTTCATCGCGCGAGCCCCTCGGCGCGCAGCCACGCCGCAAGGCGCTCGAGGCCCTCTGCGATCGTCACGCGCGGCTCCCACCCGAGGTCGCGGCGCGCGGCGTCGAGGCGGAACCAGTGCGCGGTCGCGAGCTGCCGCGCGACGAAGCGCGTCATCGGCGGCTCGTCGCGGCGGCCGAGCACGCGGTACGCCGCCTCGAGCACCGCGCCCAGCGCGAACGCGCCGCGCGCCGAGATGCGCCGCGACACCGGCGGCAGCCCGCCGGCGGCGAGGATGCGGTCGATGATCTCGGAGACGGGCAGCGGCTCCCCGTTCGCGACGAAGTACGCGCGTCCGGCGCACGCGGCGCCCGGCGCGAGACGTGCGGCCGCGGCGAGGTGCGCGTCGACCGCGTTCTCGACGTACGTCGTGTCCACGAGACAGGGCCGCGACCCGACGCGCCGCAGGCGGCCGCTCCGCGCACGGTCGAGGAGCATCGGCACGAGGTGCGTGTCGCGCGGGCCCCACACGAGGTGCGGGCGCAGCGCGACGGTCGCGAGCCCCGGCCCGTTCGCGGCGAGCACCTCGCGCTCGGCGAGCGCCTTCGTCTCCGGGTACGGGCACAGGAAGCGCGCGGCGTACGGCGCGCTCTCGTCCACGCCGTCCTGGTCGCCGCCGTCGTGGACGACGCTCGGCGTCGACGTGTGGACGAGACGCGGGACGCCCTCGGCGCGGCACGCGGCGAGCACGTTGCGCGTGCCCTCGACGTTCGCGCGCACGTACTCCGCGCGCGGCCCCCACACGCCCGCCTTCGCGGCGACGTGGAAGACGACGTCGCAGCCGCGCGCGGCCCCGCGCACGGCGGCGGCGTCCGCGACGTCGCCGCGCCGCGCGTCGACACCGAGCTCGCGCAGCCACGGGTAGTCGCCGCGCGCGAGCGAGCGCACCTCGGCGCCGTCGGCGACGAGCCGGCGCACGAGCGCGCCGCCCAGGAACCCCCCGCCGCCGGTGACGAGCGCCTTCACGCCGCGTGCCTCATCCGAGCCGCGCGGCCGCCCACGCCGCGAGCTCGCCGCGCCGGATCTTCGCGTTGTGCCGCGCGTCGACCGGGAAGCCGGGGTGCGCGAGGAACGTCGTCACGTCGCGCGTGTGCGCGTGGCGCGCGCCGAGTGCGCGCAGTTCGTCGGCGAGCGCGGGCGTCACCTCGCCGCGGCGCACGAGCTCGACACAGAGGACGGCCCGCATTCCGCCGGGACCCGCCACGCCGACGAGCGCCGAGCGCGCGACCAGCGGGTGCGCGTCGAAGATCGGCTCGACCTGCGCCGTGTGGAGCGTCGTGTGGGGCAGGACGACGCGTTCCGCCACGCGCCCGCAGAACCAGAGCCGCCCCGCCTCGTCGCACCACGCGAGATCGCCCATGCGATGCCGCCGACGCGCGCCGTCGGGGATCTTCGCGCGGCGCGTGGCCTCCTCGCGCGCGAAGTAGGCCTGCGTGACGACGTCGCCGGCCACGACCACCTCGCCGATCTCACCGGGCGCGACGCAGAGCGCCTCGGACCACGCGTCGAACGCGGCGTCCTCGACGCGCACGATGCGCACCGTCACGCCGGGCACGGGCCGCCCCACGCAGAAGCCCGCGCCGGCCGCCGTCCGCGCCGCCGTCTCGGCCAGGATCTCGTCGCTGCCGATCGTCGCGACGGGCAGCGCCTCGGTCGCGCCGTACGGCGTGTGCACCTGCGCACCGCCCTCGAGCAGCGCCGCCGCGCGCAGCAGCGTGTCGGGCGCGACCGGCGCGCCCGCGCAGATGATGCGCCGCAGCGACGGCAGGCGCGTGCCCTCGGGCGTGCCGTCGACGACGCGCCGGAGCAGCGCGGGATTGGCGAAGAGGTTCGTGACGCGCAGGCGCTGCACGGGCCCGAGGATCGCGCGCGGATCCGTGCGGCCCGGATGCGTGAAGTCCATGCGCGGGACGACGGTCGTCAGCCCGAGCGCCGGACCGAAGAGCGCGAAGAGCGGGAACGTCGCGAGGTCGATCTCGCCGGGGCGGATGTCGTACGCGTCGCGCAGCGCGGCGGCCTGTGCGGCGAAGTTGCCGTGGCCGTACTCCGCGCCCTTCGGGGCACCGGTGCTGCCGCTCGTGAAGAGGATCGCGGCGACGTCCGCCGGCGCCGCCGCGTGCGCGGGCGCCGCGCCGCTCGCGCCCCGCCGCCGCACCTCGTCGAGCGTCGTCCCGCCGAGCGGCAGGCGCGAGCCGACGACGACGCGCACGCGCAGCGTCTCCTTCGCCCAGCCGAGCGCCGCGCGCGCCGCGTGCGCCTTCGCGACGCCGACGAACGCGATCGGCCGCGCCTCGGCGAGACACGCGCCGACGGCCCCCGCCCCCATCGCGGGATCGACGACGACGGGCACGACGCCGCCGAGGAACATCGCGAACACGAGCGCCAGGAAGTCGCGCCCCGGCGGGACGAGCAGCGCGGCGCGGTCGCCGCGGCCGACGCCGAGCGCCGCGAGTCCGCGCGCGATGCGGCACGCGTCGTCGTGGAGCTCGCGGTAGGTGACCGCGTCGTACGCGTCGCCGCGCCGCGGCAGGAGCAGCGCGGGTGCGTCGGGCCGGTCGGCGGCCGCGCGGGCGAGGTACGAGGCGACGTCGCCCGTGAGCGCGCCGCCGGCCGTCACACGCGCCCCGCGGTCTGCGGCAGGGGCCGGCGCACGAACGCGCCGACGAGCTCCGCGATGCGTTCGCCCGCGTCCTCGAGCACGTAGTGGCCGGCGTCCTCGAAGCGGTGCACCTCCGCGTCGGGGAAGCGCCGCTCCCACTCCTCGCGGAAGTGGTGGTCGAACACGAAGTCGCGCTCGCCCCAGCAGACGAGCACGGGCTTGTCGCGCAGGGTCGCGAGGCGCTCGGCGGTGCCGGCGACGATGTCCCACCCCGCGTCGCGCGGCCCGAGCGGGATCGTGCGCACGAACTCGAGCACGGCGACGCGGTCCGCCCACGAGCCGTACGGCGCGGCGTACATCGCGGCGACGTCGGGCGCGAGCGGTCGCACCGTGCAGCGCGCGAGCGCCGTGCGCACGAACGCGTTCAGCCCCTGCGTGAGGAGCGGTCCGAGCAGCGGGGCGCGACAGAGCGCGATCTGCCACGGGAAGCGCTTGCCCGCGGGTTTCGGGAACGCGCCGGTGTTCAGCACGACGAGCCGCGTGACGCGCGACGGGTCGCGCACCGCCCACGCGGCGCCGATCATGCCGCCCCAGTCGTGGACGCAGAGCGTCAGCGGACGCGTCTCGCCGAGCCGTTCGAGCACGAACGCGACGTCGTCGATGCGACGCGCGAGCGAGTAGGGGTACGCGCTCCGCGGCGGCTTGTCCGAGCGGCCGCAGCCGACGTGGTCGGGCACGATCACGCGGTGGTCGCGGGAGAGCTCGTGCACGAGGCGGCGCCAGTAGAACGACCACGTCGGGTTGCCGTGCAGCATCAGCACGGGCGGCGCGTCGCGCGGGCCCTCGTCGAGCACGTGCTGCCGGAACCCGCCGTGCTCGACGAAGCGCCCCTCGAAGGGGTAGGAGCCGTCGCCGCTCACCAGCGGACGCCCAGCGAGAGGCAGTTCAGGCCGCTGCCGACGCCGACCAGCGCGACGTTCGAGCCGGGGCGCAGGAACCCGCGCTCCTCCGCGAGCGCCGCGGTGAGCGGCAGCGCGACCGTGCCCATGTTCCCGAGGAACGGGAACGTGGAGTAGTCCTGGTCGTCGCGCATGCCCATCCCGCGCAGCATCGTCTCGCGGTGCGCGCGGCCGATCTGGTGCGTCACGACACGGTCCACGTCCGCGACCTGCCACCCGAGCTCCTCGAGCAGCGCCGCCCACGTCTCGTTCACGATGCGCGCACCGTGCTCGAGGATGCCGATCGAGTCGGTCAGCGCGTACTCCTCGACGGCGCCGCCCGGCCCCGCGTCGCGCACACCCCAGCGGCAGAGCGCGTAGTGCTGCGGCGCGGCGCGCTGCGCGGCGCCGAGCAGGCGCCGTCCCTCGCCCCCGCCGAACGAGCCGTCGGTGAGCAGCACGGCGGCGGCGCCGGAGCCGCCGGTCAGGGTCGTCAGGCTGCCGCGGAAGTTCTCCATCGTCGGCTCGGCGAGGAGCCGTGCGAGGGCGATCTCGTTGATGCGCCGCGCGCTCTCGCACGCGACGACGAGCCCCGCGCGGATCTGCCCGAGCTCGATGCGGTTCGCGACGTCCACGATGCCGTTGACGGCGCCGAGGCACGCGTTCGAGACGTCGTGGACGGCCGCGTCGTGCGCGACGCCCACGCCCGCGGCGACGTCGCACGCCGTCGCCGGCTCGTACGCCTCGCGGCTCACGCCGCCGTAGACGAGCGCGCCGAGGTCCTGCGGCCGCACGCGCGACGCGGCGAGCGCCTTGCGCGCCGCCGCGATCGCGCCGCGCGCGACGCCGTCGCCGGGTTCCCAGAAGCGGCGCTCCTCGATCCCCGTCCACGCGAGGAGCTGGCCGCGCGGGATGCGCAGGCGCTCGTAGACGGGGGAGAGACGCTCCTCCAGCTCGGCGCTGGTGACGACCACCGGCGCGAGCTCGTACCCCATGGCCTCGATGCGCACACGGCGGAACCTCATGCGCGGCGCATCCTACGCCGCGGGGCGTGTCACGCCATGCAAGCGGGAGGCTTGCGGGCGGCGCGCCTCCGGGAGCGGACGTGGAACGCGAGCCCGAGCGCGCCGAGCCCGAACAGGGCCCAGGTGCCGGGCTCGGGCGTCGAGACGGCACCGAGCACGAGCACGCGCACCTGGTCCATCTTGCTGCCGTTCACGGTCAACGAGTTGAACGTGATCGTCCTGAGGTCGCTCGAGATCGTGAAGTTGTCGTTCTCGGACCCGAACTCTACGCCGCGGTTCGCGCCCGAGTAGGTGAGGCCGCCCGGCCCGAACGTCGCGTCGGAGCCGTTCAGGCCGGACTGCGAGAAGAAGACGCCCTGGATCGCCGTCGAGAACGTGACGGAGAGGCTGCCGCCCGAGTTCGTGAGCGAGACGGTCGCGTTGCTCGAGCCGACCTTGTCGAAGTGGAACAGGTAGCTGTCGAGGCGCGTGCCCGAGGAGATCGTCCCGCCGTTCGCGCTGGCGTTGCTCGAGACGGTGCCGGAGCCCTGGTGGCTCACGCTCAGATTCGACGTCAGCGTCACCGTCTTCTCGAACCAACCGCGGACGAGCGTGCTGCTCTCGAGGGTGTCGTTCGTGAGCGTGCCCGAGGGCGCCGTCTGGATGGCGATCGAGCCGCCGCTGCTCACGATCGACGCGGACGCGTCGCGGGCGGCGAGCACGAGGCAGGCCACTCCCAGCAGGACGGCTGCGAGGCTCCGGATCGTCATCAGCGCACGGCCGCCCGACACGGGACGGAGACGGCCCTTCTTCGGCAGCGGCGGGCACGCCGCTGGAGCGAAATGTGCCGGACCCCCGACCCGGGGTGGACACACCCCCTCCCCGTGCGCATCCTGCCCCGGGGAGGTCTCCGTGCTCCGCAAGCTGCCGTCCGTCGCCGCCGTCCTCGCCGCCGTCCTGCTCGGCGCCTGCAACTCGCTCGGCCCCGCGGCCGTCGGCGGCGGCCGCACCGCCTACAACCAGGTGCTCGCCGACTCGCAGTCCGAGCAGCTCCTCTTGAACCTCGTGCGGCTGCGCTACGTGGACGTGCCGCTGTTCCTCGAGGTCACGTCGGTCAACACGCAGTACGAGTTCCGCGGCGCGCTCGACGCGTCGATCACGGGCAACCTCGACGATCCCCTCTCGACCTACGGCGACCGGCTCGGCGCGGGCGTCTCCGCGACGGAGAAGCCGACCGTCACGTACGTGCCGCTCCAGGGCGACGACTTCGTCCGGCGCCTCATGACGCCGATCGACATCGACACCGTCGCGCTGCTCTCGCGCAGCGGCTGGAGCTCCTCGCGCGTGCTGCGCGTCTGCGCGCAGTCGCTCTCGGGCCTTCCGAACGCCCCCACCGCGGCAGGGCCGACGCCGGTACGGCCACCGCAGTTCCGCGAGTTCCAGCGCGCGACGGCTCTCCTGCGCAGCCTGCAGCAGGAGAGCGCCGCCGAGTTCGTGCGCGACGCCGCGGGCGCGTACCGCCTGCTCGTTCGCGACGAGGGGCAGGACGCCGCCGAGCTGTGCGCGCTCCTGCGCGTGCCGTCCGCGCGCGACCTGATCGTCACCGCCGGCAACGCGCCCGTGCCCGGACGCCTGACCGTCGAGACGCGCTCCGTGCTCGGCGCGATGTTCTACCTCGCGCAGGGCGTCGAAGTGCCCGAGGGCGACGCCCTGGACGGGCGCGTGACCGTGACGCGCGATTTCGACTGGGCGGAGCTAACGGGCGACGTCCTCCGCATCCGCTCCGCGTCGCGCCGTCCGGACGACGCGGCCGTCGCCGTGCGCTATCGCGGCCACTGGTTCTACGTGGACGACGCGGACCTCTCGTCGAAGGCCACGTTCGCGCTGCTCTCCTACCTCTTCGCGATCCAGTCGGGCGGCCGCTCCGCGCTGCAGCCGGCGCTCACGATCCCGCTCTGAGGCTCAGTCGGCGGACGGCGCCGCTCAGTCGCCGGCGCGCGCGAGGGGCACGAGATCACGTTCCGCCGCGACGCGGTGCTCGATCGCGAGGAGGTCGCGCTCCGCGGTCTCCATCGCGAACTGCGTCACGAAGCGCCACGCCGCCGGCCAGCACGCGCGCGCCTCGTGCGCCGTCGACGGGCTCGCGTACGTCCAGGCGAAGCACTCGGCGAAGTACTCGGAGCGGTGGGTCTCCCGATCGTCGCTGGCGACGTCCGACACGAACTCGTCGAAGGCGTCGTCGGCGCCGAGCACCGCGTCGAACGGCCGCTGCTGCGAGAGGTCGTCGCACGCCGCGTCGAGCATGTGGCCGAGCTCGTGGAGGAGCCCCAGGGTGCGCGTCTCCGGATCGGCGCGGAACTGCACGAACGCCGTGCGCGCGGCGGTCAGGTAGAAGTACTCGACGTCGTCGTAGGTCGACTCGTCGGCGGCGTCCGACTCGCACGGGACCCCACGCAGGCTGCGGAGCTCCGGCTGCTCTGTGAGCGCGCCGTCGTACACGACGATCCGCCCACCGTACCGGGCGAGCACGCGCAGGAGGGGCGCCGGCACGCGCCGCACGACCTCGTCGAGCGCGTGCGCCTCGCGCAGCTCGTCGGCGGTCGCGCCGGGCAGCCGCACGTCGATCGGGAGGCCGGGAGCGGACCCGAAGCGCCGGAGCGCCTCCCGCCACGCGGCGTCGGCGTCGGCGCGGGGCGTTGCGAGCGCGCAGCACGTCGCGGCACCGGCTGCGATGACGCAGGCGGCGAACACCGTCACCAACAGCACCTTCTCGGGACGCAAGCTCACGGCTTCGGCACTGCACGCGATCGTACCCTGCCGGGGCCCGACGACGGGTGTCGGCTCGTCGAACGGTGTCTGACACCAGCGCCACCAAGTTAGCGCCCAGCCGTTCAAGCTCGCGCTCCGCCGCGC
>CALKVK010000012.1 GCA_937996235.1 uncultured bacterium
CCCGAGATCGACGACGCACCCGAGATCGACGACGCACCCGAGATCGACGACGCACCCGAGATCGACGACGCACACTGCGCCGCGGTGTCGCCGGTACAGCACTCGGCCTGGTTGAGACCGAACATCGGACAGCCCGAGACCAGGCACGCCCCGTGGCCGTGCACGTACTCGAGCGTGGAGCGGCAGAGCGCGCAGCGCATCCGCGCACGCTACCGCGCGGCGGCGACGCTCGCGTCCGCCGGGCCAACGACCGCGCGCGTCAGGCGTCCGCGTCGGCGATCAGGTCCGGGTCCGGCAGGTCCACGATCACGAGGCGGTCGCACGGGAAGCACTGCCAGCGGGAGTTGTCCTCCCACGAGACGGGGAGCATCAGCCCATGGCACTGCCGGCACGTCATCTCGGACGGGTAGAGCGGGATCGGCGCGCGGATGCGCACCGTCTCGGGCTCGGGCAGGATCGGCGTCAGCGGCTCGCGGCGTCGCACGGGGAGATCCTCGCACGCCGGCGCCGTCGCTCGAAGGAGGCACCCGGCGCGGTCACCCGCCCGCGACGTGACGCTCGACGAGGGCGAGGATCGCCGCCTCGCGCTCGACCGCCTCGGCCGTGAGCGACTGCGCACGCGCCACGAGGTCGCCGGCCACGCCGCGGTCGGTGAGGGACGCGGCGTTGATCCGGACGTTCAGGCCCGCTCCCTGAACGGCGGCGCGGGCGCACAGCGCCGCCACACCGGCGTCCGAGGCCGACGCGGCGAGGCCGCGCTCCGCCATCGCGTGGGCGACGTCCATCGACGCGAGCGACGCCTCCATCACCCGCAGCGGAACCTGCGCGGCACCGAGCGTGGCCGCCTGGATCGCCGCGGAGCGCGCGGCCTTCTGTGCGTCGTCGCCCTTCGGGAGCGCGAACGCGGCCATCACCGCGTCGAACGCCTCGGTGTCGCGGTCGACCAGCGCGAGCAGTTCGTCGTGCGAGGCCTTCCCGCGCTCGGCCCACCCGCTGAACTCCTCCCAGCGCGTGTCCCAGCCGCGCTTGTGCGCCGACAGGTTCGCCACCATCGTCCCGAGCGCGGCGCCGAGCGCGCCGAGGAGCGCCGCGACGGAGCCGCCGCCCGGCGCGACCGACTCGGACGCCGTCTCCTCGACGAAGCCCCGCACGGTGCGGTCCACGAGCCGCCGCGCCGAGGCGTCGGCGATCGCGTACTCGATGACCTTCTTCTGGGGGTCGAACGGACCCAGCTCGTCGAGGCCGAGCGACCGGACCGCGATCTTGACGAGTTCGCTGTCGCTCACGCCCGTCGAGCGCTGCTGCTTGCGCAGGAAGTGGCGCCCCGCGTCGAGGAGGGCCCGCAGCGGGACCATCCCGACGAGTTCGGAGCCGGTGACGCGGATGCCGCGCTCGGAGGCGGCGCGGCAGACCTCGTCGAACGCCACGTGGATCGGCGTGACGGAGACGTCGGTCAGATTCATGGAGATCTGGGCGACGCCGTACTCCTCGATGAACCACCCGATCGCCTTGACCGCGCGCAGCGTGCCGGGCTCCCAGACGGGCTCGCCGGCCGCGTCGCGCACGATCTCGCCCGTGAGCGGATCGCCGGCGCGCTTCACGCGCCCCTTCTCGCGGACGTCGAAGGCGATCGCGTTGGCGCGCCGGGTCGAGGTCGTGTTCAGGTTCACGTTGTAGGCGACGAGGAAGTCGCGGGCGCCGACCGCGGTCGCTCCGGTGCGGGGCTGGAACTGCGCGGGCCCGAAGTCCGGGCGCCACGCGTCCTGCGCAAGACGCTCGCGGAGTCCCTCGTACTCCCCGGCCCGCACCGCGGCGAGGTTGCGGCGCTCGGGTCGCGTCGCTGCGCGCTCGTAGCAGAACACCGTGAGTCCGACCTCCTCGCCGAGGCGCCGGGCGAGCGTCCGGGCGTACGCGACGGTCTCCTCCATCGTGACGCCGCTGACGGGCACGAGCGGGCAGACGTCGAGCGCGCCGAAGCGTGGGTGTTCGCCCGTGTGGCGGGTCATGTCGATCAGTTCCGCGCAGCGCCGCGCGAGCCGCACGGCGGCCTCGATCACGGGCTCGGGCTCCCCGACGAACGTGACGACGGTACGGTTCGTCGCCTTGCCGGGGTCGACGTCGAGGAGCCGCACGCCCTCGACCGTCTCGACCTCGGCCGTGATGCGCCGGATCAGTTCCGCGTCGCGTCCCTCGCTGAAGTTGGGGACGCACTCGATGAGCCGCTGCATGGATCTCCCTTCGCGTCGCCGCCGCGCGCGCTCCCGCGCACCGGCAGCCGGGAGAGTAGCAGCGGCCGTGTCCGCCCCGCAGCGGCCCGCGTGCCCGGCTCGTCCGCGTGAGTCAGTAGGTCGCCTTCACCCAGGCGCGCCAGGCGTCGTCGAGTTCCTCGACGGAGCGGCCGAACACGTCCTCGAACACGCGCGGCGCGTCCGGGCCGGCGCGCAGCCTGCCGAGCGCGGCGAGGAGGTGCTCGCGGTCCGTCTGCATCAGCCACGAGACGACGCTCCAGCCCTTCAGAGAGGCGTCGAAGTCGAGGTCCGCGAGCTGCGTCGCCATCAGCATGCGCAGCGGCACGTCGTCGCCGCGACCGACGACGTCGCGCACACGACCGCGCCACGCGGACTCGTCCTGCCAGATGCGGTCGCCGGACTTCCCCGAGGACGCATACGCGGCCGGCTTCGAGGCGATGCACCAGCTCTGAGTCGTCCCCCGCACGCGCAGCGTCGTGAAGTACGCGAGCCCTTCGTCGAGCCACGCGTGCTCGTGCAGCCCGAAGAGCACGTCGCTCAGGAGGTGCGCGGTGCAGTGCACGGCGTTGTCCTCCATCACCGACGCGATGTCGGCTCCGGCGTCAGCCCGCTCGCGGACGCCGAGCCGCAGCGTCGCGCTGCTGCGGTAGTACTCGTTGGCGCGGAACCGCTTGGCGCCCCCGCCGGCGCGCGCGTCGAGCCACTTCGACCACTCCGGGTCGCCGGGAACGAAGCAGGCTTCGAGCGTTCGCGGGAAGATCCGCACGCCCGGGTCGCGGCCCACGTCGGTCGCGTACGTCGTGATCGTGATCTCCAGCATGCGGGCGAGGGCCATCGCCCGGTCCAGCCCGTACGCCGCCTCGACGCGGACCGCGTCGGTCGCCGCCTTGTTGAGCGTGCGGCCGAGCAGGGTGTCGAGCTCGCTCGCCTCGACGACGGGCAGCGGCGTGGCCGCCGCGTCGCGCGCGCGCACCTGGACCTCGGTCAGCCACGCGGCGCCCACGCGAACGTATCCGAGCCCCTTCCGCGCGGGCGCGCAGTCCGGGTCGTTCGCGAGCGCCTCGTCGAACGCCCGCCGCGCGGCCGCAGCCTCGCTCGCGGCCGCGAGCCGCTCGCCGAGGCCCGCGTAGAGCACCGCGACGGCGCGACGCGCGTCGCGCTCGGGGCCGGCGTGCCAGCCGTCCTCGCGGGCGCGGAACGCCCGCTCGTCGAGCTTCGCGGGCTTGATGTTCTCGAACGGCGTCCTCGCGGACCTGCGCGCATCCAGCACCCACTCCTTGCCCTTCCTCTCCCATCCGAGGAACTCGCGAGCCGCACGATGGTCCGGAGCCAGCGTGATGACGCGCTCGGCGACTCCGCGCGCGAACGCGAAGAGATCCTCCTTCCGCGCGGCTTCGGCCGCCTTCCACCATGCGTCGGCGACGCGCGGGGCCAGCTCCGCGACGCCGTCCGCGTAGAGCCGGTCGGCGGCCTCCCCGGCCCGCACTCCCGGCAGGGGCGGCGCGCCGAGCGCGACGGAGAGGGTCAGGACGAGCAGGGCGCGTACGAGCCGCATGCGCCGAGGCTAGCTGCGCCCGTCAGGACGTCGCGAGCTGGCGGTCGTGGACGCGCGCGAGCAGGAGTTGCGCGGCGATGGCGCCGCACGTGGCGAGGAGCATGTCCCACTGCGTGTCCCAGGGATCGCCCTGCGTGGCCAGGAACGCCGTCGCGTCGCCGTCCTCGCTCGCGATCGCGACCCACCACTCGACGAGCTCGTAGAACGCGCTGAACGCCAGGCACACGCACGTGACGAGGACGAATGTGGTGGCGCCGCGGCGCAGCGGCGTGCGCCGGAGCAGGAGTTCGCGGACGAGCAGCGCCGGGAAGAAGCCCTGGGCGACGTGCCCGACGCGGTCGTAGTGGTTCCGGGCGAGCCCGAACGCCGTCCGCGCCCACTCCCCGAGCGGTACCTCCGCGTACGTGTAGTGCGCGCCGAGGAGCAGCACGCCTGCGTGGAGGAGGAGCCCGGTGAGCACGAGGCGCGAGAGCGGGAACGCGCGGTGCGTGAGCGCGAGCAGAGGCAGGCCGACGACGACCGGAGCCGCCTCGAGGAACCACGTGAACGTCTCGCGGCGGCCGACCCACGAGACGGCCACGCCCGCCGCCGCGAGCGCAAGGACGGTCCACAGGAAGCGTGCGGACGACACAGGACGCCGTGCGGGGAGACTACCAGCGCAGGCGACCGCGGCGCTCGGGGGTCGCGCGAGCGCGGCGCACCGCCGCGTCAGCTCGGAGCGTGGCCGTCGGGCCCGGGGCTGGACGGTGTCGGCTCGGGACCGTAGGGTGTCCGCCAGGATGGATGCGAGGGGCCACGCGAAGACGCGAGGTCCTCGGCATGAACGGCACGGAGTGCGCCGGGCAGACGGCGACCACGGCGCTGCGGCTCGCGGAGAACGCGCTCGCCAGCGCCGCGTCCGGCGGCGCTCCGAAGTCCCCGGACGACGTGGTGGCGCTGCTGCGGACTCTCGTCAACGCGACGCACGAGTTGCAGCGCGCAACCGCGCGGTGGCTGCGAGCGGCGGAGGCGATGGCCGGTGCCGATCCGGCGGGCTGGACGACGTTCGGCGTCACGGGCTTCGGCCAGTTGTGCGAGGAGCGGCTCGGACTCTGGGCGGCGTCGGGATGGCTGCTGCGCCGGGCGGCCGAAGGGTGCGACCGATCCGCTGCACTCGCCGAGGGCGTCGCGCAGCGCGCACTGTCGCTGCCCAAGGCTGCGGCCATCGCTTCGGTCCTGGACCTCGTGGCCGATCCGGCATCCGAGCGCCGACTGCTCGACTTCGCAGCCTCCGCGACGACGCAGGAGACCCGCCGCGAGGCGGACCGCATGCGCACGGAAGCGGGTCAGGACGAGCGATTGACGACGATCGCGCTCCACCTGACGCGCGCGGGCCTCGGCGACCTGCGACGGGCCCGCGAGCTCCTCACACCGGCGTCGGGTGGCGAGACGCCGTCGGCGAGCGAGGCGGTCGAGGTCGCGCTCTCAGAGTTCGTCGATCGCCGTTGCCCCGAACAGCGCGCGCTGCGCGCCGCGAGGCGCGGCCGACGCCGCGGGCCGAGTCCTCTTCCGCGGGGCTCCTCGACCGGCGCGAGCCACGCGGGACCACGTGACCGTCACGTCCCGGCTGACGTGCGGCACGAGGTGGTGAAGCGCCACGGCGACGTGTGCGCCGTCGCGGGCTGCGACGAGCGTGGAGCGCTTCAGTTCGCTCACATCGAGCCGTTCGCCGCGGGCGGGCCGCAGACAGCCGAGAACCTGGAACTGCTGTGCCTCCGCCACCATCGCAGCCTCGACAGCGGACAGGTGCAGCGCGACGCGGACGGGTGCACGCTCGTGGCGCGGGACGGGCGCGTGGTAGGGCGCCTGCGCGAGTGCGCTCCGCCCTGAGCGACGCGACTCGCCTGGATCGAACACGCGGCCCACGGGGCGGAACGGGTAGCCGACCGCGCGTCCTCACCTGACGAGCCGCCGGCCGTCGTCGATTCGACGCGCAGGGACGTCAGAAGTAGGCCGAGACGTCCGGTCGCACGGCACGGGAGAAGTGCAGAGGCCGTCGCTCGCCGTTGGGACCGCGTCGCGGCGGCGCCTTGGCCAGCCACTCGAGGAACACCTGGTCTGCCTTCGCCGAGTCCACCTCGACGTCCCCGTAGACGTCGCCCGGCGGCGCACGCTCCACGCGCACGGCCTGATGCCAGCAGTGCATGCCGCTGACCGGGTCGGGCTGCACCGGGAACGTCAGGTTCTGGTGCACGCCACCGTCACGCCACCAGACGCGCGACGAGTCCGGGTCGTCCGACGCGAACGGTGTCACGTCGCCCCGGCGGCGGACGCGCCACGTCGTCCCACTCTGCTCGATGTCCGCCGGCCATGATGCCCAGCGGTCGGCGCCCGGTCCGGTCGTGAGCCTCCAGCGCCCGAGATGGTGGGAGCAGGCGACGACTCCCGGTCGGATGCCCTCGGTCACCCACGCGCGGTTCACGAAGTGTCCGATCCGGGTCGAGACGCGCACCAGGTCACCCGTCGCGACTCCCAGGCGCGCGGCGTCGGACGTGTGGATCCAGACCGGGTTCGCGTTGCTGATCTCGTACAGCCACTTGGCGTTCGCCGATCTCGAGTGGATGAGCGTCGGCACGCGGAACGTCGGCACCAGTACGAACTCGTTCTTCGTCGCGTCGAGGCGGCTCCGGTGCACGTGACTGCGTACGTACGCAGGAAGTGCGTTGTCTGCGAAGCCCCACGCGGACATCGTCGGCGACCAGAGCTCCAGACGCCGCGACGGCGTGGCGAACCCTGCCCGCGCGACGCCGTCCACGGTGATCGCGACCACGGCCCCGTCGCGCCGCCACGAGCCGCCCTCGTCCTGCGTCGCGCCGGTGACGTCGACCTCCGCCTCGTGCGTCGCGTACACGTCACGTGCGACCTCGAACGCGCCGTGGCGCCGCATGTAGTCGAGCGGCGTGAGCCCAGCCGCGGCGGCCACCGCGGGAAGGCCGGGCACCGAGTGCTCGAAGATCCAGCGGTAGTACTCCTCGATCGTGATGCGCTCGCGGGGGCGGTACGGCGACTCGAAGTGGCGGCGAATGCCGAGGCTCCCGTCGTCGTCGATCGCCCACGAGAGCGCGATCCAGAACTCGTCCTCCTCCCAGACCTCGCCCGGGTTCGCCTGCCAGGTCCACTCGACCGCTTCGCCATCGCGTTCTCTGAGCACGCGGAGCACCGGCTGCCGGAATCCGATCCAGCGGCCGGCGTGCGTCTCCTGGCTCATCAGATCGTGGCGCTCCGGGGCGAGTCCCATGGGCAGCACGTAGTCGGCCCACAGCGCGGTCTCGTTCCACGTCGGTGTCAACGCCACGTGCAGGCCGACCTGCTCGGCGTCGCGCAGCATCTCGATCCAGGCGAAGCCGTCCGGATTGATCCAGACCGGGTTGTAGACACGTGTGAAGTAGGTGTCGATCCGACCGCGGCCGAGTCGCACCAGATGCGGCAGCAGGAACGACAGCTCGTGGTGGCTGAGCGGCCACTCCGGCGGGTAGAGGAGTTCGTTCCAGAGCTTCTGGGGCGGCGGGACGTCGAAGGGCTTCGCGACGAACTTGTTCGCAGAGTGCGACGAAGTCCCTCCACGCGAGTTGACGCTTCCGGTGAGCACGCACAGGAACTGTAGGCAGCGGGCAACCTGCCACCCGCCCTCGTTCCCCGAGGCGGCGCTTCGCCACACGTGCGCCGCAAGCGCGCCACGCGCGGCGGCCGCGAGGTCTGCGAGTTGGGTCACGACGGACGCGTCGATCCCGCACTCGGCCGCGACCCACTCGGGCGTGAACTCCGCGTACTCGTCGCGGAGCGCCGCGACGAACTCGTCGAACTGCGGCGCGCGCGCGGGTGCACGCGCCGCGAGATAGCCCCGCCAGTCGACCCAGCGGCGCACGAACTCGCGATCGAAGCGGTCCTCGACGATCAGACGGTTCGCGACGCCGAGCAGCAGCGCCGCCTCGGTGCCCGGATGCGGTGCGATCCAGAGATCGCTCATCGAGGCGGTGTTCGACAGGCGCACGTCGACCGTCACGACCTTCGCGCCGGCCATCTTGCCCTCGACGATCCGCTGGGCGTGCGGGTTGAAGTAGTGGCCCGTCTCGAGATGGGACGAGATCAGCAGGATCAGCTTCGCGTGCGCGTGATCGGGCGACGGCCGATCGCTGCCGGACCAGAGTGCGTAGCCGAGGCGCGCCGCGCCGCTGCAGACGTTCGTGTGGCTGTTGTGGCCGTCGACGCCCCACGACTGGAGCACACGATCGACGTAGCCGTCCGCGCCGGGCCGTCCGACGTGGTACATGATCTCGTTGCGCCGCTCCTCGCGCAGAGCGGTGCGGATGCGCGTCGCGATCGTGCTCACGACCTCGTCCCACGTCGTGCGCTCGAACTTGCCGGCGCCGCGCGGCCCGACGCGCTTCAGCGGGTACAGGATGCGGCCGGGGTCGTCGACCTGGTTGAGCGTCGCCGGGCCTTTCGCGCAGTTGCGGCCGCGCGAGCCCGGGTGGTACGGGTTGCCCTCCAGCTTGCGGATCCGACCGCTGTCCCGATCGATGTAGGCGACGAGCCCGCACGCCGCCTCGCAGTTGAAGCAGATGGTCGGGACGAGCCGGTAGCGTCGCTCGACGCGCCTCGGCCACGCCGCGCTGTCGTACTCGACCCAGTCGTCCCAGCGCTCGGGAGGCGGGAAGGATGCCAGCGGCGTGACGCGCCACTCCTCTCCGGACGGCGCACGGTCGGTTCCGGCGGTTCGCTGCGTCGGATCCGTCATGACAGCGGCACCGCCTGCCCGGCTTCGACCCAGGCCTTCTCGTGATCCAGTTGCCCGACGAGCGTCAGGGTCAGAGCCGCCGCACCGCACCACGCGGCGGCGGGTCCGCCGAGCCCCGCACCGATGAGCAGAAGCGCTGCCGCGCCGAGTGCCGCGAGCGCCTCGCGACGTGGTGCCCCGGACGCGACGAGGAGCGCGTGCGCACGGTCGCCGTCGCGGGAACGCTGCACGTTGCGATGCTCGACGAAGAGCAGGGCGGCGAGGACGACGACGTACGACGCCGCGAGGAGCATGGCCTGACCCGCACCTCCCGCAAGCAGGACGCCGAGCGCGATGCCCAGGAGGGCCGCGCGCAGTACGAGTTTGGGGAGCAGACCGCGCTCGATCCAGAGGTCGCGTCCGCGGCACTGCGCGAAGAGGTACGCGGTGTACCCCGACGCGAACGCCGCGACGGGCAGGTTCAGCCAGCGCACGTACTCGGCCGGTCGCGTCTCGCCGAGGAGCCGGAGAGCGAGCGCGACGACGCTCAGTCCCCCGAACGCGGTCAGCACCCACGCCCCGCGTACGAGCCAGGATGTCGTGTTCGGGCGAAGGAGCAGACGCAGGAACCGCTCCGGTCGGCCGAGGTCGTGCACGAGCAGAAACAGCGTGATCCCGAGGAACACGAGCGCCGTGGTCTCCGGGACGAGTTGTGCACGCGCGTCTCCCGGGAGCCCGCTGAGGGCGAGGAAGGGCGCAACCAGCATCGCGCCGGCGGACAGGTTCTTGGTGACGAGGTACGTCCAGATGTGCCAGCCCCAGACGGGCGCGTGATCCACGTCGAGCGTCGCGACGACGTCCGACGGCGGTTCGAAGCCCTGCGGAACGGGAGGCGGCGGGTTGCGCCGGTCCGACCAGAGATACTGCGTCGGCTCACGCGAAGAGTTCGGTGTCAGCGCCTCGGGCAACGCGTCGACGTACCACACGCGCGGTCGTGTCCCCTTCTCCACCTTGCGCTGCTCCACGGCCTGCTCCCGGATGAGGCGCGCGATCGGCGACTCCTCGTCGGACACGTCGCCGGCGACGATCGCCCGTTCCGGGCAGACGACCACGCAGGCCGGTTCGAGCCCGAGCTCCGTGCGGTGCGCGCAGTAGTGGCACTTCTCGGCCGTGCCCGTGTCGGCGTTCAGGTAGAGCGCGTCGTAGGGGCACGCCTGCATGCACGCGCGACAGCCGATGCAGGCGTCGCGGTCGAGATCCACGATCGCGTCGGGACGCTTGTGGAGCGCGTTCACCGGGCAGATCGCGACGCACGGCGCGCGGTCGCAGTGGTTGCAGCGCAGGACGGTGAAGTGGCGCCGGACCGTCGGGAACGTGCCCTTCTCGACGTACTTGACCCAGGTCCGGAAGCTCCCGACAGGGACGCCGTTCTCGGACTTGCAGGCGACGGTGCAGGCGTGACAGCCGATGCACTTGCGCTGGTCGATGACGAAGCCGTACTGCGGCGTGTGAGCGGCGTCTCCCATCCGAAGGCGAGGCTACTGCGGTGATCGCGAGGCGGCGCTAGTAGTTCCGGAGCGCGTACGTCCGCCACTGCTGGTCGAGCTCTTCCATCCCCATCTCGTACTGCTGCTCGATCGCCTTCACGTGGTTCGTCACGCCGCGCAACGAGCCGATCAGCTCGATGAACCGGTCGCGATCGGTGTCCATCATCCAGGAGATCACCGCCCAGGCCTTGATCGTCGCGTCGAACTCGAGCTGCGTCAGCGGCTTCTGGACGAGCGCGCGCAGTTCGAGATCGGCCTTGCGCCGGACGAGCTCCTTCACGTTGGGCTTCCAGTTCCCGGGCTCGCCCCAGTCCTTGAGGCCGCCCTCCTTGCCCGGACGCGCGTAGTCGCCCTCCTTCTCGGCGACGCAGTGCGTCAGGCAGGTCTCCTGGACCTTCACCGTGTAGTAGTAGGCGAGCCCCTCGTCGATCCACGCGCCGCCCTGCAGTTGGAAGACCTTGAGGTTGAGCATGTGGATCGCGCTGTGCACGGCGCTGTCCTTCCTCAGGATCGGCGTGTGCCCGTCCATGATCCGGTGCCCGTCCACGAGGCCCGCGTGGTCACCGGTGCCGCCCATCTTGCGCGACAGCTCGCTCCGGCCGTAGACGTCGCACCACTTGGTCCACTGGTCGCCGTCCTCCATGAAGACGAACTGCGCTCGGCGGCCGAAGACGTCCTTCGTCGGCTCGACCCCGAGGTCGGCGAGGTAGTAGGCGTATGCGACCTCGAGGGTCGTGCAGAGCTCCTTGACCTCCTCGAGCGGCAGCCGCGCCTCGACGCGGAAGTGCTCGGATTCCGCCTTCGTGAGCTGCGTACCGAGGAGCGTGTCGAAGCGGCTCTCCTCCTTGATCTCCTTCGACTGCGATGCGTTGCGCCGGGCCTCGTCCTGCTTCTCGGTCAGCCACACCTTGCCGAACTTCTTGTAGCCGAGGCCCTTGCGCGCCTTCGCGTTCTCGGGATCGAGGCGCAGCGCAGCTTCGTACCCCTTGAGCGCCTGCAACGGATAGCCCTTCGCCGCGCACTCGTCGCCGAGTTGCGCGTACTTGATCGCGACGTACTCGTCGGCCTTCGCCAGGATCTTCTCGCGCCACTCGTCGACGCGCTTGTCGAACGACTCCTGCGACTCCTGCTTGCCGTTGGAGCCGCCGCGGACGTTCTGCTTGCTGACCTTCGACGCCGCCTCGTCGTCGAGTGCCCACTCGCGACCGCGCTTGACGTAGCCGAGGTACTCGCGCGCGTCGGCCTGGTCCGGGTCGAAGACGAGCGCCCGCTCCGCCTGCTCGAACGCGAACTGGAAGAAGTTGCGGCGCTTCGCCTGCTCCGCCGCCTCCCAGACCTTGTCGCCGGCGGCCTTCAGGATGCGCTTCGCGGCGGCCTCGTAGAAGCGGTAGCCCGGGTCGTTGGGCTCCTCCGCATCCTGCGCCCGCGCCACCGTCGGCGGGGCGACGAGCAGCAACGCGAACACGGCCAGGAAGAACGCCGCGACGTGCTTCATCGATGGATCTCCCGTACTCGGCGCGTCACTGCGCGCCGATCGCAGCGGCCGTCGCCTCGCGCAGCTTCGGCTTCGTCATTCCGGCCGACTCGCCGGCGGCGAGCGCCTGGTCGCGCGCGACGCCGCGATGGCGGGCGAGGTAGATGGCCCAGACGGCCGCCGCGCGGTTCCCGCTGCTGCAGTGCACCAGCACGCGGCCGTTGTACGCATCCTCCACGATCTTGGCGACCGCGTCGGCGTGACGCGGCGCGACGCCCGTGCCGTCGACCGGAACGTGGAAGTATTGCATCGCGCTGCTGTTGACGAGCAGCCGCTCGCGCTCGGCGCCTTCGGCGTCGGTGCGCAGGTTGACGACGGTGCGGAAGCCCATGCGGTGGAGGTGCTTCCAGTCGCCGTCCGACGGCTGCCCCGCGATCGTCACGCCGGGAGCGACCTCGCCGAACACGAACGACTCGCCGGTGAACTGGGCGGTCGGAGCCGACTTCGGCTTGGCCGCGGCCGCCGACGGCTCCTGCATGCCGATCTCGCCCCAGCGCGTGGGGCAGAGCGGAACGTGCAGCTTGCCGAGGTCGCGCGGGCACAGGCTGCCGCAGGCGGGGACGAGCGCGGCCGCAGAGACGGCGATGGCGAGCAGCGGGAGTCGGGACGGACGACGCGGCAAGAGGCACCTCCGGGATGTGGGAACGGGCAGAAGGCTACCCGCGACTCGCGGCCCGCGGGAACTCGCTGCGGCTCGGACCCCGCTCGCCGATCCCGTGGAGGCGCTCCCGTGCGGCGCTACCCTGCGCCGCACGCCGCGTGCGCGGCCGGGAGAACGCCCCCAATGTCCGCTTCCTCGTCCTCGCTCGACCTCGTCCGGCGCGCCTACGCGCGCGCGCAGTCCCGCATGCCCCGCGCCCGGGAGGTGTTCGGGCGCCCGCTGACGCTCGCGGAGAAGATCCTGGTCGCGCACCTCGTCGAGTTCGACGCGCTCACGGCTCCCCCCGAGCGGCGCCGTTCGACGTGCGACTTCGCCCCCGACCGCGTCGCGATGCAGGACGCGACGGCGCAGATGGCGGTCCTGCAGTTCATGCGCTCGGGGCGCCGTGACACCGCCGTCCCGACCACGGTGCACTGCGATCACCTGATCCAGGCGCGCAAGGGCGCGTCGGCCGACCTCGCGACCGCCGAGACGACGAACGCCGAGGTGTACGACTTCCTCCGCTCGGCTTCCGCGAAGTACGGGATGGGCTTCTGGAAGCCGGGCGCGGGGATCATCCACCAGGTCGTGCTGGAGAACTACGCGTTCCCCGGCGGCATGATGATCGGGACCGACTCGCACACGCCGAACGCCGGCGGCCTCGGCATGGTGGCGATCGGCGTCGGCGGGGCCGACGCCGTCGACGTGATGGTCGGCGAACCGTTCGGGCTGCTGTGGCCCGGCGTCATCGGCGTGCGGCTGACGGGTCGCCTGTCCGGCTGGTGCTCGCCGAAGGACGTGATCCTGCGACTGATGGACGTCCTCACGGTCAAGGGTGGGACGAACCACATCGTCGAGTTCTTCGGTCCGGGAACGGCGTCCATCTCCTGCACCGGAAAGGCCACGGTCTGCAACATGGGCGCGGAGCACGGCGCGACCACGTCCGTCTTCCCCTACGACGACCGCATGGCCGCGTACCTCCGCGTCACGGAGCGCGCCGAGATCGCGCTGCTTGCGGAGCAGCACAGGGCCCTGCTCGTCGCGGACCCGGAGTGCCACGAAGCGCCCCACCGCTTCTACGACCGCGTGATCGAGATCGACCTCGCGTCGCTCGAGCCGATCGTCGTCGGCCCCCACACGCCGGATCTCGCGCGCAAGGTCGGCGAGATGAAGGCGGCCGTCGCGGCCGAGGGGTACCCGGCCGAGATCTCGGCGGCGCTGATCGGCTCCTGCACGAACTCGTCGTACGAGGACATGGAGCGTGCGGCGGCGGTCGCCCGCGAAGCCGCCCGCCACGGGCTGCGCGCGAAGACGCCCCTCCTCGTCACTCCCGGCTCCGACAAGGTCGACGCCACGATCCGCCGCGACGGGCAGATGCGCGACCTCGAGGCGATCGGCGCAACCGTCCTGGCGAACGCCTGCGGACCGTGCATCGGTCAGTGGAAGCGTGACGACGTGCCGGCCGGGACGCGCAACTCCATCGTGAACAGCTACAACCGCAACTTCCGGAAGCGCAACGACGGCAACGCCGAGACGCTCTCGTTCATCACGAGCCCGGAGATGGTCGTCGCGCTCGCCCTCGCCGGCCGACTCGACTTCGACCCCACGCGCGACACGCTGACCGGCCCGGGCGGCGAGGCCGTCACGCTGACGCCCCCGACGGGCCGCGAACTCCCGCCGAACGGCTTCGAGGCGGGACGCGACGGACTGCTCCCGCCCGCCGCCGACGGCTCCGCGGTCGAGGTCATCGTGCGACCGGACTCCGAGCGGCTGCAGCTGCTCGAGCCGTTCGCGGCGTGGGAGGGGCGCGACCTCGGCGGGCTCCGCGTCCTGATCCAGGTCAAGGGCAAGTGCACGACCGACCACATCAGCCCCGCCGGACCGTGGCTGCGCTATCGCGGGCACCTGGACAAGATCAGCGACAACCTCCTGATCGGTGCGGTCAACCGCTTCGGGGGCGAGCCGGGAACGGCGACGAACACGGTCACCGGGGAGCGCGGGATCAACTGCGCGAAGCTGGCGCGCTGGTACCGCTCACAGGGGATCGGCTGGATCGTGGTCGGCGACGAGAACTACGGCGAGGGCTCGAGCCGCGAGCACGCGGCGATGGAGCCCCGCCATCTGGGCGGCCGCGCCGTCGTGGCGCGCAGCTTCGCGCGCATCCACGAGACGAACCTGAAGAAGCAGGGCATGCTCCCGCTGGTGTTCGCGGACTCGGCCGACTACGAGCGCTTCCGCGAGGACGACGTGGTCGCGATCGAGGGCCTGACGTCGCTGGCGCCGGGCAGCGTGGTGACGCTGCGCGTGACGCATGCCGACGGGACGGCCGACGCGATCGCGACGCGCCACACGCTCACCCCGGCCCAGATCGGGTGGTTCCGCGCCGGCTCGGCGCTGAACCTGATCGCCGCATCGCAGTAGCCGCCGGTTCGCTCCTGCGCGCAGAGCACGCGCTGCGCGCGCGCGAACGGATCAGCCGCGCTCGATCTCCCAGACGCCGGCGCCGAAGTGGTCCCAGGGGAGCCGTCCCTCGTCGCACTGCGCCGGGTCGGGCTCGAAGAACGTGTCCACGAAGTAGATGATCGTGCCGCGGGTCGAGCCGATGTTGCGGACGCCGTGGGCAACGCCGGGCGGGATGCGCACGAGCCGCGAGTCGCCGTCGCCGAGCGCGAGGCGACGCACGACCCCCTCCGTAGGCGACCCTTCGCGGACGTCACCGAGCACGACCAGCATCTTGCACGCCGGCGGGATGTACCAGACGTCCGTCTGCCGGCGGTGCAGGTGGAACGCCTTGATCACGCCGGGGTCCATCTCGCTGAAGTTCACCTGGTGGACGCGGAACCCGGGGAGTTGCCGGTGCACGCCGTCGTCGAGCCGCCCGAGCTCGGTCATCGAGCCGCCGTCGTCGTGGAAGCGCCGCAGCGGGACGAACTCGACCCCCGCGATCTGAGGCTGGGCACCGTAGTGCTGGACGTGGAAGGCCTCGCGGGCGCGCTCGTTCAACATGCAACCTCGCAGGTCGGGGAAGGCCGGAGGCGAACGTGCCTCTCGTCGGCGCGGGCGTCGGCGGGCATTCCACCGGGCGTGCCGGGTGCGGTCCAGGACCGCGGAGCCGAACCCGGTAGCAGAACCAGCCGTTTCGGCTCCGTCCATGACGAACTTGAGAAATTTCCTTGCGAATCAGGAACCAAACGCACGGCTCGATCGTCCATAGGAATGGCGCGAGTTCGTCCCGGTCACAGAGAGAGAAACGCGATGCCCCGGAAGCGGAAGCGAGAACGACCCGGAGTCCTGCCCGAGGACAAACTGCTCACCGGCACCTGGTGGCGGTGCCGTGAGCACGGACTGACCCAGGAACCGATCCTGCTCGGGGGGCTCACCTACTGCCCGGCGGACGCGTGCAGCGAGTTCGTGCTGCTCGTCCACTCGGCGCTCCAGGACCGCGAGGAGAACAAGCGCGGCTGGAACGACGTGGTCGTGAAGTAACCACCGGCGCGGTCGCGGCGGACCGCGATCGGGCGTAGCGGAGGGACCGACGAGAGGCGCCGCGGCGTGCGAGCACGCTGCGGCGCCTCTCGTACTTGCGTGGCGGCAGCGCCCCACGGGCGGCTGTGCAGCCCCGTCAGAACCTGATCGGTCGCGGTGCGACAGGTCTCAGCCCGCGCGCGTCGCGCGCAGCTCGGACTGCCACGCGCTCACGCTGCGCCGCGCGTGGAGCGCGAGGAGCGCCAGGGAGCCGAAGGCCACGAGCGCGAGCGGAACGCCGACGTACACCTCGCCGGCCGACCGGGAGAGCCACCGCGCGGCGTCGGCGGGCAGGCTCTCTCCGAGGCCGCTCCGCCAGAGGGCGCCGAGCGCGTCGCGAGCCGCCGCGGCATCCGCGTCCCAGCGTCCCAGCAGTTGTCGTCGGAGCGCGGCGTAGGACACGCCCGCCACGACGGCGAGCGCCACGAGCCCCACGCGCAGCGCCTTCGCGGTCACCCTGCCGCCGCGAGTTGCGCCGAGCGCTGCGACCACGACGAACGCCGCGGCGACGCCGCACGCCGCCGCCCACGGCAGCACGGCGGCCGAACAGCGTTCGCCCCAGTCCACGAGCACGTGGAACTGCGCGAGGAGCGCGTGGTCCGGAGTGTCGTTCTGCAGGGCCGTCGCCTCGGCCTCCACCTCCATCCACGCTCCGATGGAGGGCGCGATCGCGCTCGCGGCGGTGAGGACGGCCGCCACGCTCGCGGCGAGCGCCGCGAAGACGCCGGCCCAGGCCGCCGTCCACCCGCCCGGACGCTCGGCGACGCGCGGCCCGGCGTGGCCCGGCACGGTCACCGCCGCGACCGCGAGCGCGCCGGACGGGAGCGGACCCCCCAGTCCGCGCGCGCGGCCGGAGCGAGGGTCACGCCGACGGGGCAGTGGTCCGAGCCGGTGACGTGTACGTCGACGAATGCCGCTCGAACGTGCTCCATCGCCGCGGGAGTGGCGAGCACGTAGTCGATCCGCCAGCCTACGTTGCGTTCACGCACACCCGCGCGCTGGCTCCACCAGGAGTAGCGGACCGCCTCGGGGTGGAGGGCGCGGAAGGTGTCGATCCACCCCGAGCGCAGCCAGCGGTCGAGCTCCTCGCGCTCCTCGGGCCGGAAGCCGCTCGTCTCACGGTTGTCGCGCGGACGCGCGAGATCGATCTCGCGATGGGCCGTGTTGAGGTCGCCGACGCAGAGGACCGGGAGGCCCGCGGCGACCAGCGGCGCGAGCACTTCGAAGGCGCGCTCGTAGAACGCCAGCTTGTGCGGGATGCGCGAGTTGTCGCGCTCGGTGCCGGCCCCGTGCGGGAAGTACCCGTTGGCCACGTGGAGCCGGCCGAAGCGTGCGAGCTGGAAGCGCCCCTCGGCGTCGTGTTCGGGCGAGCCGATGCCGGCGGTCACCTCGTCCGGCGCGCAGCGTGCGAGGAGGCCGACCCCGCTGTAGCCGGGTCGCTCGGCGCAGACCCAGTGCGCTGCGCGACCCGGGGGATCGCGCAGCGCGGCCGGGAGCTGCTCCGGGCGCGCGCGGACCTCCTGGAGACACAGGATGTCGGCGTCGTCCGCCGCGAGCCAGTCCACGAAGCCCTTCGACGCGGCGGAGCGCAGGCCGTTCACGTTCCACGAGACCACGCGCAGGGACCGTCGCGACATCGCGCTCGACACTCCCACCGGCAGCCCCGTGCGGCCAGAGGTTTCGCGCCGGACCGGCGCCGTCGGGAGGCGCGCACGCGGTAGAGTGCGCCGCATGCACATGCGACGGATCGGCAACGTCTACGTGATGGACTCCGCGCGCATCCTCGGCGACGTGCAGCTCGGCGACGACGCGAACCTCTGGTGCGGCGCCGTGGTGCGCGGGGACGTCGCCGCGGTGCGCATCGGTGCGCGCTGCAACCTCCAGGACAACGTCGTCGTGCACTGCGACGACGACGTCGACCTGACCATCGGCGACGACGTCTCGATGGGCCACGGTGCGATCGTGCACTGCGCGCGCGTCGGCGCCGGCTCGCTGATCGGGATCGGCGCGCGCGTGCTCGCGGGCTGCGTCATCGGCGAGCGCTGCCTCGTGGCCGCCGGGTGCGTCGTCCCGCCGAACACGACCGTCCCCGACGGCATGGTCGTGATGGGGCTGCCGGGACGCATCGTGCGACCTCTGCGGCCGGAGGAGGCCGCGTACCTGGCCATGGTTCCGGGCCGCTACGTCCGGCTCGCGCGGCTGCACCACGAGACGCCGCACGATCCGCGCACGCGCGTGTTCGGCGGCAAGGGCGCGGTCTGAGCTTCGGGAATGGGCGGGGGAGCCGGTGTCGGACCGTCGTGGATCGAGCGGACCAAGGGTGTGTGATGGAACGACCGGCCCGTCTTGACTCCCCCGCTACTTACGATCCCCCGCGTGCCCGTCGTCCCCGCTGACGGGGAAGACGAGACGCGGGAAACGCCCGTGCTCCTCGACGGCCGACCGCACGGCGTCGAGGTCGCGGCCCCAGCTCGTGCCCGCGAAGCGCCGGACGGCCGCCTCGAGCAGCGCCAGCGCGCCCGACACGTCCGTCGACGCCTTGCGCTCCGCGTCGCGGACCACAGCGAGCGCCTCGTTCCCGAGCTCGGCGAGGCGCGTGCGCGCCGCCGCTCCGAACGCGCCGTCGCCGTCCGCGGCGACCAGCTCCCGCAGCTCGCGCTCCGCCCCGGCGAGGTCGTCGCCCTCGGCGAGCGCGGCCGCGGCCCGCAGCCGCTGAGCCGACGCCCGCACGGGCCCCCACTCGCGCTCCCCGGCTGCGTCCGGCGCGACCTTCCCGAGCGTTCGGTCGAGCCGCCCCGTGAACTCCTGCGTGCTCGAGGCCGGCCCGGGCAGCGCCGCAAGCTCGTCGCCGGCGGCGTCGAGGGCCGCGAAGTACGGCCACCCCTTCGCGAGGTAGGCGACGGCCTCCCCCTCCGGGATGCGCGTCACGTCCACCATGAGCGGCACGAAGCGCTCGAGACGCGCCTGGACGCCGGCATCGTGGAACGTCTTGCCCCGGAGCTCCTGACACCACGGGCACTGCGGGTGCTGGGCGAACAGCAGAACGCGCCGCCCGGTCACGGCGGCGACGTCGCGCGCGCGGGCGGGATCGTCGATCCACTGCGGCTCGCCGTCCCGCACGGGCTGGTACTCCGCGAGGAGCGCGGCGCTCCGCTCGGCGGCGGCGGCCTCGGGAGAGACGCGCGCGGTCTCCTCGGCGAACGCGAGCGCCACCGTCGGAACGACGTCGTGCGGCCACACCGCGGCGGCGACCCCGGCGACCACCAGGAGCGCCGCGGCGACCCGCACGCTGCGGAGCCCCCAGAGACGGCGCAGCGGGCGCCGCGCCGAGGTGGCGCGCTCGACGTCCGCGAGCGTCACCGCGCACTCCGACGCCGGACCGGCCAGGAGAGACGTCGCGGCGTGCACGTCGCGGTACGCCTCGAGCAGAGCGACCGCTCCGGCCGCCTCGATCGCCGCGAGTGCCGCCGCGAGTTCCGCTGAGGGCAGTTCGCCCTCCGTCACGGCGCGGATCGCCTCCAGCAGCCCCTCGGGCAGGGCGTCGTCGGCGTCGGGTTCGGGTTCGTCGTGGTGGTGCATGGCGTTCATCCCGCCTGGAGGTGCCGGTACCTCGCGAGAGCCTCGGCCAGGGCGAGCGTGGCGCGTCGGACGCGCGTCTCGACCGTCTTGACCGGGGTCCCGGTGGCCTCGGCGATCTCACGGGCGGTCAGCCCGTCGAAGCGGAACATCAGGAAGGCCTCGCGGGAGCTCTCCGGCAGGTCCGCGAGCGCCTTCCGTACCTGAGACAGCAGGAACCGGCGCGCCTCTTCGTCGGCGAGTTCGGTTCCCGCGGGTGGCGCCGTGGGCTCCGGGCCCGGGGGCGGCGCGAGCTCGCGCCGCCGCGCCGCGCGCTTCCACTGGTTCAGGAAGAGGCGGTACGCCGTCTGCCGCAGGAAGCCGTCGGGGCTCCCGCGTCCGGCGTAGAGCTCACGCTTGCGCCAGACCGTCGCAAACGCCTCCTGCAGGAGGTCGTCCGCGTCCGCCGCATTGCCCGTCAGGCGTGCGAGGAAGCGGTGCAGCGGTTGACGCTGGCGCTCGAAGAGCGCTCGGAATTCGGTCCGATCGAGCCCCAATGGCCCTCCGTCGCGCCCCCCGGCGACCTGCCGAGCATAGGGACAGCGGACGACCAGGGAACCCTTCACCGAATCCGGAATTCTCGCAACCCCTTGCGGCGCCGCTCCGTCAGACGGGTGTTGGGGTCCACGCACAGGGACGAAGTCGACGTCCGGAGCCCGAGAGAGTCATGAACGAAGCCGAACGGAAGACCGTCGCGCAGATTCCCCTTTCCGCTGCCGCGCGTACGGCAGGCCGGAGCCGTGCAACCCTGCTGGGCGTGGTCGTGGCCTGCGTCGCGGTGATCGCCGCGGCGACCGCCGTGCTGATCGCGCCCGCCGACGACGATGCGGCCGCCGCAGTTGCGCAGCATGCGCCGGAGCCCCTGCACGTCGAGACCGCCGGCGACCTCCGGTACACCTTCCACGCGGTCACCGGCATCGAGGCGCTCTACGACGTGGCCAACGACCCGAACGGGCGCGTGAACCTCGCCGAGAAGCGACCCGACGACACGCAGCGCCTGCGCAAGCTCCTGCTGCAGCGCACCGGGGCCCGCAACCTCGACTCCCTGCAGGCTCCGTTCGCGGAAGAGATCGAGCGTCTCAAGGCGCTCGGCTACCTGTAGCAGCCTCGCGAGCGCGCTGCGCGCCGAGGCGCGTTCGGGGACGTCCACGCGAGGACCTGGTGCGCCGTCGCGCCCGCGCCGTCGCGACTACCGACCCTCCGGCCGCCCCCACCCCGCGACCTCGTCGCGGATCTGTTCGAACAGGATGTCCTCGAGGTTGTCGCGCCGGACCGCGCCGGTCACCCCGTGCGACGCCGCGGCCGCCTCGGGCGAGCCGTACTCGAGGAAGACGAACTTCCCGCGCGTGAACTGCGCCACCTGGCGGAAGACGAGCGTCCCGAGGGCGTCGAGGCCGCTCGCCGCGACCGTGTGGATGCGGATGCCCTTCGCGACCGCCGCACGGACGCTGTCGCCGTACGGCACGTCGCCGGCGTAGTCCATGTGCGGGGGCGCGTCGGCGAGCACGAAGACGACCTTCGCCGCGCCCGAGCGCCACGCGACGCCGTCCACGGCCTGTGCGAGCGCCTGGTTGAGCGACTCCGGCGTGTCGCCGCCGCCGTTGGCGGTGACCCCGCGGAGCGCCGTGTCGAACGCGGCGATGTCGGCCGTGAACGGGTGCGTCGCGGTGACGTACTCGTCGCCGAGGTCGCGGTAGAGCACGGCCGCGTAGCGGAGGTCGAACTCGCGCGCGAGCCCGCGCAGCCGGCCGGTGACCTGGAGCAGCGACGCCTTCAGGCTCTCGATCTCGTCCCCCATCGAGCCGGTCGTGTCGATGACGAAGCAGACGTCGAGCGCCACCGGCTCCGTCGACGCGACCGTCTCGGTGAGCCGCAGCGTCAGCTCGTCCCCCTCGCCGACCCACACGGCCCGTGCCGTGAGAGCCCCGGCACCCGGCAGGGGCACGTACGCCTCGACGAGCGGTGCGCCGGCGGCGCCGACGGGCTGCGCGTCGAGACGCGGGTACCACGGGATGCGACCATCCCCGTAGGTCGTGCCGGACCACAGAACCCGGTCGGCCTGCTCGTCCACGACGGAGACGACGGCTCCGGGCACGGGCCGCCCGGCAGCGTCGACGACCCGGACCGTGCGCCGCCCGGAGACGTCGAGGGGCTGGAAGAGGCCGCTCATGCGCCTCCGCTCCGTCCACGTCCGCAGGAACTCGAGGTAGCCGGCCAAGTCGGCGTTGTCGTCGGTGCTCCCGGCGCGCAGCGCGTGTGCGCCCGGGCCGGCCCCGTCCGTAGGCGCGATCGACTTCTCCGCCTCGTCCAGGCGGGCGAAGCGCGCCGTCGCGGGGGCTGCGGCGGGCTCTGCGGCGCGTGCGCCCCCGGCCGCCCCCGCGTCGCCGACCAGCGCGGGGGAGTCGCCGAGGGCATCGGACGCGCCGCCCGCGTCCTCGGTCGCCGCCGCGTCGCCCCCGCCTGCGCGCCGCAGCCGCCAGGGGCCGGCGTCCTCCGTCGCGATGCTCGTGCCCGCGAGCTCGGCCGACTCGGGCAGACGACCCGCGGCCGCGACACCCGGCCGCAGCGACGGGTTGGGGACCTCCGACGTGCGTTCCGTGTGCGAGCACGCGACGAACGCGAGAGTGGTGACGAGGGGCAGGGTGAGCGAGAAACGGCGCATCGGGTCCTCCCGGCCTCCCGTCGCGGAGGGAGCTCGACGCGTCGCGAGTCACCGCCGCCACGGGCTGCCGGTGCTTCGACGCGCTGCCGCCGCGCGAGTTCCCGCGGCGGGCCGGGAGCCGATCAGACGCGCGCGCCCCAGCCGTCGAAGACGCAGTCGAAGCGGTACCCCGCCGTGTACATCCAGTGCACCCAGCGCCCCAGCGTCGCGGCCGACAGCTTCGCCGGCCGCGTGACGCCGTGGACGATGAACGCGTCCCCGTCGGGCTCGACCTGGACCTCGTACCGCGTGGTCGTGCGCAGGTGGTCGGCCAGGGCCGTCGCCGCCGCCTCGGAGGCCGGGCGGTACGCGAAGCGCAGCTTCACGGCGCGCTCCTTCGAGTAGCCGGACTCACGCATCATGAGATACGTGCCGCGCGTCCGCTCGAGCTGACGTCGCAGGTTCTCGGCGTGCTCTTCGCGACGATCCAACGCGGCCTCCGGCGGACGGAGCCGCCGAGGGTAGCCGCCGCCCGGAGGGCGCGGCCAGAGGATCGACGCGCCGTTGCTGCCGATGATGATCCCGGCATGGCGTCCGCGCGCACCCGCTCGTTCCTGCTGGCGACGGCCCTGGCGCTCGTGAGCGGCGGACCCGTGGGGGCCGCTCCCGTGACGGCGGCCGCCGACGCCGCGGGTGCGGCGCTCGCGGCGGCGACCGAGGCGGCGGCACGCGCCGCGGCGGACGATCCGCCCGCCGTCCGCGACGCGCTCGCGGCGCTGCGGCGCGCGACGGACGACGCCTCCGCGTGGACGGACGACCGCTCCGGCGACGACGCGCTCCGGGGGACGCTCGGACGCGGCTTCCGCCCCGCGCGGCTCGCCGCCCTCCGCCTGCGCGACCGCACCGCCGCCCTGGAGCGCCGCCTCGAGCGCACTTCCCTCCCGCGCGGCCAGGTCGTCCGCGCGGCGCTGCGTACGGCGCGCGCGGCCTCCGAGCTGGAGCGCCGGCTCGCCGCGGCCGAGGGCGGTGCTGCGCTCCGCTTCGCGATCGACGGGCGGCGCGCCGCCGCCGCGTCGATCTCGCGTCGCGTGACCGCGCGCGTTCTCGGCGCGCGCTGCGACGAGGCTCCCGTCCTGTCGATCGTCGACGCCACCTCGGCCGACCTGGCGGCCGCAGTCCGCCTCGGCGTGGCCCGCGACGGCGCACCGCGGGCCACGCTCCGCGGAGGACGGACGACGGGCGGCGTGCGCCTCGCCGCCGCCGCGTGCGGTCGCGAGCGCACGATCTGGCTCGTCGACCGAGGTCGGCGCGGGGAGCTGCGCGCGCCGTTCCGTCCGGATCACACCGCGGTCGTGATCGACTACGGGCTCGAGTTGCTCGATGCGCGTGTCGGCCAACCGCTCGTGGCCGTCACGCCGACCCTGACGGGCGACAGCGTGATCCTGGTCGGCGCGTCGCCGGAGCTTCCTCCGGGTCTCACGCTCGACGCTGCCACCGGGGCGATCTCCGGCACGCCGAGCGGTCCGCCGGGCGTTTCGCGTCACAGCATCTGGGCGCGGTTCGAGAGCGGGAGGGGCGCCATCACGACGCTCGACGTCCGCGTCGCCCCGGCGCTCGACCCACGCGTGCTCGAGCTCGCGCCGGGCTTCGTCGCCGAACCGCTCCTCGACGGCCTCGCCGTCCCCGCGCGCATCGGGTTCACGCCCGACGGCCGACTGCTGTTCGTCGAGCTCGGCACCGGCCGGCTGCGCGTCGTCCGGGACGGTGCGCTGCTCCCGGACCCCGCGCTCACGGTGACGGTCCTGACCGGCGGCGAACGCGGCCTCTACGGCCTCGCGGTGGCGCCCGACTTCGCGACCACGGGGCAGGTGTACCTCGACGCAGCCGTGCCGGCGGACGCGGAGCATCCGGACCGTGGTCAGGTCCTGCGCGCGACGCTCGTGGACGACGTCGCGGTCTCCGTCGAGGTGATCGTCGACGATCTGCCGCTCGGCTTCCTCTCCAACGGCGGGTGCGTGCGCATCGGGCCGGACGACCGGCTGTACGTGAGCGTGGGCGACACCGGCGACGCCGCGCTCGCGCAGCAGGACGGCTCGCGCGCCGGTCGCATCCTGCGCTTCACGCGCGACGGCGCGATCCCGGCCGACAACCCCTTCGCCGGCGATCCGGAGTGGTGCCGAGGCCTGCGCAACCCGTTCGGGATGACGTTCCACCCCGCGACGGGCGGGCTCTACGTCACCGAGAACGGCCCGGCGGCGGGCGACGAGCTCGAGTTCGCTGAGCCGGGCCGCAACTTCGAGTGGGGCCCCGTGCCGCCGGACCTGCCGTCGTTCCGGCGCGGGCTGCGGCTCGCCGAGTGGACGCCCGTGATCGTGCCGACGGGCGCGACCTTCCTCGCGCGGGGCGCGTTCGGGGAGGGCGCGGCGGACGACCTGTACCTCTGCGGCTACGATGCGGCGGACGTGCGCGTGCTGCGGCTCTCCGGAGAGCGGCTGACGGACGTGGACGAGGAGGCGCCGTTCCTGCGCTTCGCCGAGGAGGGCGGCGTCGCGCTGAAGCCCCTCGACGCGGCCGAGGGACCGGACGGCGCGCTCTACGTGGCCACGTTCACCTCGATCTGGAGGGTGCGGCCGTACGCCCCCTGACCGGCGCTCGGGGGTATCGCGCGGGGCCGCTCCTGCCGAAGTCCCCGGTGCGGGACGCGTAACGACCGGCACGAGCAGCCGGAGGAGAACCGGACGCTGGCGACGCGGAGCGTCGACGGGAGGGAGAGCATGAAGCGCACCCACGGCCTCTTCACGACGGCCGCGCTGTCGATCGCGCTCGCGGGCGCGGCGAGCGCCCTCGCCGGCGAACGCCCGGTCGAGGCGTACGACTTCGTCGTCACGCTGGCCCCCGTCTGCCTCGACGGCGACTTCCCGCTGCGCGTCGAGACCGCGTCGGGCGCCCTCGACGGCACGCTCCACGTGACGACGGACGGCAAGGGGCGCCTCGCGGGCACGCTCGACCTGGCCGGGACGACGTTCTCGGTCTCGGGCACCGTGCGGTCCGACGCGTCGGGCACGTCGGTCGCCCTGACGGCGCGCGCGGGACGCAAGGACCGGCTCGACCTGCGGGGCGATCTCGCGGGCGACGACGTCTCCGGCGCGGCGACGAGCCGCGGCACGGCGGTCGCCTCCGCGACCGCGTTCTCGCTCGACGTCTCCGGCGCGTCGCCCCTCGTCGCCCAGGTCACGGCGCGCGTCGAGTCGCGCGCGGGAAAGCGCCTCGGCGGCACGGGCGAGGCGGTCGTGTGCGGCACGACCCTCAAGCTGAAGGCCTCCGGCCGGGACGGGTCGAAGTACGGCTTCACGCTGCGCGGCAAGGGCTTCCGCACCAGCGGCAGCGGCGCACACGTCCTCGGCGGCTCGACGCTCACGTTCACGAGCAAGGGCTACGGCGCGACGGCGGTGCAGGAGCTGACGGTCGACACGACCCTCGCCCCGCGCAACCTGCGCTACGTCGACGAGAGGCCCGCGTACGAGACGGAGGACGACGTCCCGCCGAACACGCCGAGCGTGGAGGGGGACACGGCGACCACGTGGTCCGTCGATCCCGCGCTGCCCGACGGTCTCGTGCTCGACGCCGCGAGCGGCGTGATCTCGGGCACCCCCCTCGCCGAGCAGCCGTCGCGCCGGTACACCGTCACCGCGGCGAACGTCGCCGGCGACACGCGTGCGCAGCTCCAGATCTCGGTCCGCCGCAACCGCATGTACTCGCTCGAGCAGCAGGCGAAGCCGAGCGACGAGGACCTGCGCCACTTCCTGCGCCGGACGACGTGGACGTCGAACGACGACCAGCTCGCGAAGCTGAGGTCGCGCGGTCTGGACAAGTCGATCGACGCGATGCTCGACTTCGAGATGGACACGGCGTGGGAGCGCGCGGCCGTCGCGGCGGAGATCGTCTCGACCGACGATCCCGAGGGCATCGTCCCGAGCGACACCGACGTCGCGCGCTGGTGGCAGACGATCATGGCGACGAGCGAGAACCCCTTCCAGGAGGTGCTCGCCTTCTTCTGGTCCGACCACTTCGCGGTCGGCTCGCAGGACCTCGAGCGTGCCGCGTACATGCGCGACTACGTGGACCTGTTCCGCCGCGACGGCGCGGGCAACTTCCGCGACCTCGTCCTCGCGGTCTCGCGCCACCCGGCGATGCTCAAGTACCTGAACGGCGACCAGAACCGCCGCGGCTCGCCGAACGAGAACTTCGCGCGCGAGCTGTGGGAGCTCTTCACCCTCGGCGTCGACAACGGCTACACGCAGAACGACATCGTGCAGTCGGCGAAGGCGCTCACCGGCTGGCGCGAGCGCTCGCGACAGGTGACGAACTACCCGACGGCCGGCAACAGCGTGACCGTCTACTACATGGAGTTCGACACGAACCGTCACGACACCGATTCGAAGACCTTCCTCGGACGCACGGTCCCCGGACAGAACACGACCGACGACTACGACGCCGTCGTCGACGCGACGCTCGAGCTGCGCGCGCCCGAGGAGTTCGTGTGCCGCAAGCTCCTCGAGCAGTTCGTCATGGACGACCCGCCGCAGGAGCTCGTGGACGCCCTCGGCGCCGAGCTCCGCAACTCCGGCTGGGAGCTCCGGCCCATGCTGAAGAAGCTCTTCCAGTCGGAGGCCTTCTTCTCGGCGCGCGCGCAGCGCGGGTTCGTGAAGAGCCCCGTGGAGTACGGGCTCGGGTTCATCCGCACGACCGGACTCCAGATCCGCTCGCGCGACCTCGACTCGGCGCTCTCGAACCTCGGCATGCGCCCGACGCAGCCGCCGGTCGTCGACGGCTGGCCGTCCGGCACCGCGTGGCTCTCGGCGCAGGCGATGGTCGACCGCACGAACTTCGCGTACACGGTCATCAACGACACGAACCGGCAGCACGACGCCGGCATCGACGTGCTGACGATCCTGCCGCCACCGGGCTCGCGCACGGCACCGGAGGTCGTCGACGCGCTCGTCGCGCGACTCGGCATCGACGTCTCCCCCGCCGAGCGCCAGATCCTCGTCGACTACCTGAGCACCGTGCGCCAGGGCAACGGCACCGTCGTCGCGTCCCCGCTCGACGACACCAACATGGAGGATCGCGTGCGCGGCCTCCTGTACGTCCTCGCGCAACACCCCACGTACCAGGTGCGCTGAAGGAGGCCCGCCATGTGCACGCACTCGAACGCAAGCTGCGGGCGCCCCGGGACGCACCTGCCGAAGGGCACGACGCGGCGCGACTTCGTGAAGGCCGCCGGACTCGCGGCCGGGATCATGGCGCTCGGGCCGTTCCGCGGTCTCCTGCCGGTCGCCCAGGGCGCGCCGCTGCAGCAGAAGCGGCTCGTCGTGATCAACCTGTTCGGCGGCGCCGACACCATGAACGCGGTCATCCCGCACACGCTGCAGTCGTACTACGACCGCCGCGGCGCGATCGCGATCCCGTCGGACCAGGCGCTGTCGCTCACGGGCGGGCCCGGCACGTCGCTCTACCGGCTCCATCCGAGGATGACCAACATCCAGGCGCTGTGGGACCGCGGCGACGTCGCGTTCGTGCAGCGCGTCGGCTACCCGAACCCGAACCTGAGCCACTTCACGAGCCAGGACATCAACAGCCTGGCCGTACGCGACTCCTTCCCCGTCGGCGTGCCCAAGAGCGGCTGGATCGCACGCTACGCCGACCGCAACGCGCCGACGCCGCTCGGCGCCGTCGGCCTCGGCGTCGGACGCCCGCTCGACTTCGTGGGCGGCAGCACGAACCCGTTCCTCGTGCAGAGCCTCTCCGGGTTCCGCCTGAGCGGGGGCACCGGCCAGACGCAGCAGCACCGCCTGAACGCCGCGAAGCAGCTCGTCGCGAGCTTCTCCGGCGCGGGCAACACCGCCGAGGCGCGGGCCGCGATCGACCAGGCGTACCAGCTCGTCGACCAGGTCCAGGCCGCGGTGTCGAGCTACACGAGCAACGTCAGCTACACGTACCAGGACCCGGACACGGGCAGCGACACGACGCCCTCGATCTCGCAGCGTCTGCGCGACGTGGCGCGGCTGGTCCAGGCGGGCTTCGAGACGCGCGTGTTCTTCACGGGCACGGGTGGCTACGACACGCACAGCGACCAGCTCGGACAGCACTCGCGCCTGCTGACGCAGCTCGACCGCGCGATCGGCGCGTTCGCGCAGGACATGCAGGACATGGGCCTCTGGGAGGACACCGTGATCGCCGTGGTCACGGAGTTCGGCCGGCGCAACGAGGTCAACGGCTCCGACGGCACCGACCACGGCCACGCCTGGTGCGAGCTGCTCGTCGGCGGCGGTGTGCGCGGCGGCGCGTACGGTCCCGAGCTCGTCGACGGCGACATCACGTCGGGCTACCCGGTCCACGCGGTGGACTTCCGCGAGGTCTACTACGAGATCCTGCGCGACCACATGGGCGCGGGCGACCTCGACTACGTGCTGCCCGAGACGAGCCTCCCGAACGCGCTCGGCCTCGTCTGACGCGGGGCGCGCCCGGAATCCCGAGAACCCGGGCGGCGCCTGCGCGTCCTCCGCGGGAGACCCTGCTCCTCGGAGGCTCCCCGTGACCGCGTGCCGCGTCCTCGCGCTCCTCGTCCTCGCCGCGACCCTGCCGCTCCTCGGCGGCTGCAGCTCGGGGCGGACCGCACGCGTGGACACACTGCTCGGCGGGCAGACGTCGGCCGACCGGATCGCGGGCCTCGCGCCGGGCACGACGCGGCAGGCGTGGCGCATCCACGGCTTCCCCGGGGACGGGCCGACGGACGTCGAGCGCATCCACGGCTACGAGGTCGTGTCGGGTCCGGTGGCGGTGCCCGACGCGCTCGCCACCCGGCTCGCCGCCGTGCTCCTCGACGACGACACGTACGAGTGGGAGATGTCGAAGGCGTGCGAGTTCATGCCGGGCGTCGCCGTGCGCTGGACGGACGCGACGGGGACGACCGACGTGCTCTTCTGCTTCTCGTGCGAGGAGCTCGGCATCTGGTGCGACGGCGCGCGCGCCGGCCACGAGGACTTCGACTCCCGCCGCGCGGAACTCGCCGCGGTCATGAAGCTCCTGTTCCCGGACGACGCGAAGATCCAGGAGCTCTGACGAGCGCGCTCAGGCGAACGCGAGCGGGCGGCCCGCCGGCGCACCCACCGTGGCGTGCGCCCGGTGCACGACGCGTCCGCGCAGCACCGTCGCGACCGGCCAGCCCTCGAGGCGCATCCCGACATACGGGCTGTAGCCGGCGCGCGAACGCAGCCACCCGAGCGGCAGCGGTCCGCGCTCGGCCGGATCGACCAGCGCGAGGTCGCCGTCGCAGCCCGGCGCGACGTCGCCCTTGCCGCGGATGCCGTACACCGCGGCGGGCGCGCGCGACGCGACGCGTGCGACGTCCGGGAGCGTCAGCCAGCCCTCGCGCACGGCGGTCAGCAGCAGCGGCAGGATGGTCTGAACGCCGGGGATGCCCGACGGGCTGGTCGGGTACGGACGTGCCTTCTCCTCGAGCGTGTGCGGCGCGTGGTCGCTCCCGATGCACGTCACGACGCCCTCGGCGAGCGCCTCGCGCAACGCGTCCTGGTGGCGGCGGTCGCGCACGGGCGGGTTCATCTGCACGAGCGCGCCCCAGCGCTCGTAGCAGTCGGGCGCCTCCAGGAACAGGTGGTTCGGCGTCACCTCGGCCGTGACGAGCTCGCCGAGATCACGCTCGCGCAGGAGCGTCACCTCCTCCGCGGTGCTGAGGTGCAGCACGTGCACGGGACGCCGCGTGCGCTCGACGAGATCGAGCAGGCGCCGGGTCGCCGTGACGGCGGCCTCCACGTCGCGCACCTGCGGGTGCACGCTGTGCGGGACGCCGCGCTCGACCTCCGCGTAGCGCTCGCGCAGCCGCGGCTCGTGTTCGGCGTGGACGGCGACGCGGCGCGTCCCCGAGCGCAGCACGCGCTCGAGCGTCGCGTCGTCCTCGACGAGCAGCGTGCCCGTGGACGAGCCCATGAACACCTTCACGCCGGCGCAGCCGGGCGCGCTCTCCCACTCGCCGAGGCGGTCGGCGTTCTGCGGCGTCGCGCCGAGGAAGAACGCATGGTCGCACCACATGCGACCCGCGGCGCGCTCGAGCTTCTCGGTGAGGGCGCGCGCCGACGTCGTCGGCGGCTTCGTGTTCGGCATCTCGCAGACGGACGTCACGCCGCCGGCGACGGCCGCGAGACTCCCCGACGCGAGGTCCTCCTTGTGGTCGAGACCCGGCTCGCGGAAGTGCACCTGCGGATCGACCAGTCCGGGGAACACGAGCAGTCCGCTCGCGTCCAGACGCTCGCAGCCCTCGGGCGCGACGAGGTCCGCGCCGACGGCGACGATCACGCCGCCCTGCACGAGCACGTCGGCCGGGCGCACCGCGTCGGCCGTGACGACCTGGCCGCCGGTCACGAGGAGGTCGCCGTGCTGGGACGAGTCGGTGCTCATGCTCTGCTCCGTGACCGCGCTCTCCGCAGCCGTCCGGCGATTGTGTGTGCGTTCACGCGAAGCTCGTCCGAATCGCGCGGGGGCGGGGAGGATGGGAGCGCGTCCAGCGTCTCGCGGGCGCGCGGCCCGAGGCGTTCCTCGGCCGTCGCCTCGCGACGTGTTCGAATGCTCGATTCGAACGGCCCGGACGCCGGAAAGTCCGCCGGTCGCCCCCGCGAGAGGCGCGGGGCCGGCGCGGCGGCGGCGCCCGGGCCCGGACGAGGAATGGAGAGGCCCCGATGTCCAACCCTGCACGCAAGAAGAAGGACGGCGCCGCGCGCCGCCCGGCCGCGAAGAAGAGCGCCGCGAAGAAGGCGGCGGCTCCCGCGGCCGCGAAGCCGGCTGCCGCGAAGAAGCCCGCGCAGAAGCGCACGCGCAAGGCGAAGGCAGCCGCGCCCGCGGCGACGCCCGTCGTCGCTGCCGCAGCCCCCGCGCCCGCGGCGCCGACGGCCGACGAGATCCGCGAGCGCGCGCACACGCTCTGGGTCGCCGGTGGCCGCCGCACGGGACGCGCCCTCGCGGACTGGCTCCAGGCCGAGCGCGAGCTGCGCAGCGAGCGCGTCTAGTACGTAGTACGCAGTACGCGATCCGCGCCACACCGCGGATCGCGCGATGACTTCGCGCATCGCGTCCGGCCGCCGCGTCCCCGTGGGCGCGCGCCGGACGCGGCGCCGGATCAGCCCCAGACGAGCCGGTCGTCGAGGCGCGGCGCGGACTCGCCGTCGCGCCGCGGTCGCACGCGCACGCCGTAGTCGAACGCGCCGACCTGCTGCGCCGCGTAGCGGCCCTCGTAGCGCGTCGCGCCGTCGGCCGCCGCCCCGTCGCGTTCGAGCGCGACGACGTCGGCACGCGCGCCGGCGTCGGCCCCGCCTCGGCGCACGACGAGTTCGACGACGAGGTCCTCGAGCGCGAGGTCGCCCGGGTGCACGTCGACGCGCACGCCGAGCATGTCGCCGGGATGCGCGCGGTCCGCGCCCCCCACGGAGGCCGAGACGATGCGCACGCCACGCATGCCTGCGGCGAGCCGCGCGTCCTCGCGCGTCGCCGCTCGCACCGCCGCGTGGCCGTCGGCCGCGAGCGCGATGCCGCGCAGCGCGAGCGGCACGTAGGCCTGGTCGCGGTACTCCGCCACCATGCGCACGGCGTCGAAGACGTGCGGGACCGTCGCCAGCGAGCGGCGCACGCGGTCGAGCCACGCGCGCGGGCGTCCGGCGTCGTCGCGGCCGAAGAACGCGGGCACGACCTCGTCCTCGAGCAGGGCGTAGAGCGCGCCCGCGTCCGCGGTGTCCTGCGCCGTGTCGTCGCCGCCTTCGAGCGCGGCGCCGATCGTCCAGCCGTTCGTGCCGTCGGCGGCCTCGGGCCACCAGCCGTCCGCGACCGAGAGGTTGAGCGCGCCGTTCAGCGCGGCCTTCATCCCGGACGTGCCGCTCGCCTCCTGCGGCGCGCGCGGCGTGTTGAGCCACACGTCCACGCCCTGGACGAGCGACCGCGCGAGCTGCATGTCGTAGCCCTCGAGCAGCAGCACGCGGCCCGCGAAGCGCGGCTCGCGTGCCAGCCGGCCGATGCCGGCGATCAGCTCCTTCGCCGCGGCGTCGCGCGGGTGCGCCTTCCCGGCGATGAGGATGCGGACGGGGCGCTCGGGGTCGCCGAGCAGCGCGGCGAGACGCTCCGGGTCGCGGAACAGCAGCCCGGCACGCTTGTACGTGGCGAAGCGCCGCGCGAACCCGATGAGCAGTGCGTCGTCGTCGAGGAGCTCGAGGTCGCGGCGCGAGAGCCCCGACGGCGCGGCGGCGCGCACGCGGGCGACGAGGCGGGCGCGCAGGTCCCGCCGCACCGACCAGAGCGCGTCGTCGTCGAGCTGCGCCGCCCGGGAGCGGAAGTCCTCGCCGGTGACGGTGCGATCGTGCGCGCCGACCAGCGCCGCGATCTCCGGCGCCGTCCACGCGCCGAGGTGCACGCCGTTCGTGATCGCGTGGATCGGCGCGTCGGACGGCAGCACGTGCGGGTGCAGCCCGGCGACGAGCTCGCGCGAGACGGTCGCGTGGCAGCGGCTGACGCCGTTCACGAAGCCGCCGAACGACAGCGCGAGCGTCGTCATGTTGAAGCGTCCGTTGTCCCCGGGCGCGGAACCGAGCTCGTAGAAGCGCTCCCACGGGATGCCGAGGCGCTCCGGCGCGTCGCTGAAGTGGCGGCGCACGAGCTCCTCGTCGAAGCGGTCGTGGCCCGCCGGCACCGGCGTGTGCGTCGTGAAGACCGTCGTCGCGCGCACGTACTCGCGCGCCTCGTCGAACGTCAGCCCGTCGCGCGCACGCAGGAGCGCCGTCCGCTCGAGCGGCACGAACGCGCCGTGGCCCTCGTTGACGTGGCACACGGCGGGCCGGATGCCGAGGGCGTCGAGGAGCAGCACGCCGCCGCGCCCGAGCACCAGCTCCTGCCGCAGCCGGTCCTCCGCGCCGCCGCCGTAGAGCGCCGCCGTGATCGCGCGGTCCTCGGGACGGTTCGCGGGCACGTCCGCGTCGAGCAGGTAGAGCGGCACGCGTCCGCAGTGCGCGCGCCACGCGCGCAGGCGCAGCGCCGCGCCCGGCAGCCGCAGCTCGACCTCGAGCGGCGCGCCCTGCTCGTCGCGCACGAGCGTCAGCGCGTGCTCGGCGGGATCGAGCGGGTCCGGCGTCTCCGTCTGCTCGACGCCGCCGAGCAGCCGCTGTCGGAAGTAGCCGCGCCGGTAGAGGATGCCGACGGCCACGAGCGGCACGCCGAGGTCGGACGCCGCGCGCAGGTGGTCGCCGGCCAGCACGCCCAGGCCGCCGCTGTAGATCGGCAGCGACGCGTCGATGCCGAACTCCGCGCAGAAGTACGCGACCGGCTCGGTACGCGGTCCGCTGTCGGACGCGTCGAGGTACCCGCGCAGGTCGCGGACGCCGGCGGCGACGCGAGCCACGTACGCCGCATCGGCGGCGCGCGCGTCGAGCGCGGCCTGCGGCGCGTCGCGCAGGAGCCGCACGGGGTTGCCGCGGCAGGCGGCCCAGGTCGCCGGGTCGAGCTCCTCGAACAGCGCGCGCGTCCTCGGGTGCCACGTGAAGCGCCAGTTCCACGCGAGCTCACGCAGCGCCTCGATCTCCGGGGGCAGGCGCGGCGTGACGCGCAGGCCGAAGAGCCGCGGCAGCGCCGGGTCCACGTCGGTCCGCGCGGGCAGCGGCACGCGGCGCCGCGGCAGCGCGGGACCGGCCTTGCGGGCACGGGTGCGCGCCTTGCGCGCGGCCGCGCGCCACGCCTTCTCGTGCCGCTCGAGCAGGTCCTCCCACGTGGCGCCGCAGCGCGGCTCGCCGCTGCACGCGGCGGCCGGCGGGCCGGGAGGCGCGGCGGCGACCTGCTCGAGCAGTGCAGCCAGTTCGGCGCGCGTCTCGTCGTGCGTGCGCCCCGCGCGGTGCAGCACGTGCAGGCCGTCGGCGGCGCCGACGCCCTCCTCGGCAGCCCACAGCGCGAATCCCGCGCAGTCGGTCGTCGCCGTCGGCACGCCGAGCGCGAGGCTCTCCTGCGGCGTGTAGCCCCACGACTCGTAGATCGAGGGGAAGCACGCCAGGTCCGCCGCGCGGACGAGCTCGAGGTAGCGCAGCCCGAGCACGCCGTCGTCGCCGTCGAGGTACGCGGGCACGTGGACGACACGCACGCGCGAGCCCGGCGCGTTGTCGAGGCCGCGCTCGCGGCAGCGGCGTGCGATCGCGTCGCGCTCCGGCGCGAAGAGCTCGTGCGTCGCGATCCCGGGCTCCGCGACCGCGCGGAGGCGCGGCGCGGCGAGACGCTCCGCGACGTCGCGCCTTACGCCGGAGTTCCCGGCGGGCACGGACAGCACGAGCAGGAGCGCGCGCCCGGGCCGCGCGGCCACGTCGGCGGCGGCGTCGAGCAGCAGGTCGAAGCCCTTGTTGTGGAACTCGTACCGCGCACCCGTGACGACGAGCGCCGCGCCGGACACGTCCTCGCCGAGCACGCGCGAGAGCGCTGCGACGACGCGCGCGCGCAGCTCTGCGCGCGTTGCGTCGCCGCCGGCCTTCGCGAGCGTCGCCGGGTCGATGCCGTTCGGCGTCGTCGCGTCGGGCGCCCGCCCGTGGAAGCGCTCGGTCTCGGCCGCGGTGATCGAGCTGACGGTCGTCAGCTCGTCGGCGTAGCGCACCGCGGCGTTGACGAGCGTGTGCGGCGCCTGCACGCGCAGCGCCTCCGCGATCTCGTCGGGCGTGCGCTCGGCGAGCTCCGTCGCGACGCGCTCGCCGGCGGCCGAGAGCGCGCTGCCGAGGACCGTCGAGTGCAGCGTCAGCACCGTGCCGATCCACGGCGCGTGCTCGTGCAGGTGCAGCAGCCCCGCGCCGCTCGTCCACTCGTGGAACTGCGCGACGGCGGTGCGCGACGTGCCCGCGACGTAGTGCCGCCACCACAGCTCGACGACGAGCCCCGCCGCGTGGCCGAAGAGGACGGGCTCGACGTAGTCCCAGCCGCCGAAGAGCGAGTCGACGCGGTAGCGGTCCCACAGCGCGCGCAGCAGCTCGTCTTTGCGGGAGAGCAGCGCGGAGAAGTCGACGAGGACCGTGCGCGGGCGCCCGGGGATGCGCCAGCGCCCGACGCGCACGGGCACGCCGGCGGCGCGGCACGCGTCCGCGAACCCGTCGTACGCCGGGTCGCTCTCGAGGACGGCGTTCGCGTCGCCGGCCGAGAGCAGCCACGGACCGACCGCGACGTGCGCGTCGCCCATGCGCGCGGCGAGCGCGCGCGCCTTCGTCGCGACCGCCGTGTGGATGCCGCCCACGCGGTTCGCGACCTCCCAGCTCACCTCGAAGAGCGTGACCGGAGAGCGCTTCACGCGCGGCTCCCGGCAGTGCGCGCGCGGCGCGCGGTGCGCGGCCTGCGCGTGCGGCGCTCGAGGTCCTCGAGCACGTTCATGAAGGCGATGAACGCGTCGTGCGGCGTGTCCCAGTGGCTGAAGTACGCGTGCACGTCGCCGTCCGACGCGTACTTCGTCGACATGTAGTAGACGTGGTCCGACGTGCTGAGGCGCCGCCAGTCGTCGAGCACGCGCGGGTCGCCGCACGCGCGCACGGCCGGCAGCAGCTCGTAGAGCGCCGCGTGCGCCGCGCGCTGCATCTCGTTCCCGAGCCACGCCGAGAGGTCGCGCTCGGCGTCGGCCCACGACGTCACGCCCGGCACCGCGACGACCTCGCGCGCCGCGGCCTGCGCGGCCGCCTCGGACGGCGTCGCGAAGCGGAAGCGGCGGTGCGCGCGCAGCGCACGCGGCAGCGCGGCGAGGAAGTCGAGGATGCCCGAGTCCGCCCACTGGTGCTCGCCCGCGGTCTCGTAGTCCATGAACAGCCCGACGCAGTCGGCCGCGGCGGGCAGTTCGGCGAGCCAGCCGGCGAACTTCTCGGGCGAGAGCGGCCACTCGCTCCAGCCGCGGTCGCTGAAGCGGAACGCGATGTCGTCGGAGAAGCGGTAGCTGCGCAGCAGCAGCTTCAGGCGCTCGCAGCCGGACGGGCGGTAGACGCGGTGCGGGTCGCGGAACCCGAGCACGTGGTCCGCGCCCTCGCCGAGCAGCACGTCGAAGCCGAGCTCCTCGACGGCGCGCGCGACGTCGTCGTGCAGCACGAGCTCCGTGTTGCGGAAGCCCTTCGGCACGGTGCCGATCAGCCGCTCGACGGTCGTGCGCTGCGCCGCGACCTGCGCGCGGAACTCGTCGCGGTCGCCGAGGAACGCGAGCGAGTGGTGCGACGTCTCCGCGAGGAACTCGACGCAGCCCGTCGCGGCGAGCGCGCGGAAGCTCTCGACCACCTCGGGCGTCCACGTCTCCATCTGCTCGAGCGCCGTGCCGCTCACGGAGAACGCGCAGCGGAAGGCGCCCTCGCTGCGCTCGATCTCGCGCAGGAGCAGGCGGTTGACGGGCAGGTAGCAGCGGTCCGCGACGCGGCGCAGGATGGCGACGTTCAGCGCGTCGTCGAAGTAGGCCGAGTCGCGGCCGATGTCGAAGAACGTGTAGCGCCGGAGGCGCCACGGCTGGTGGACCTGGAAGTAGAGGACGACGGAGGTCATCCCGCGAACTCCTCGTAGAGGGCCGAGACGGCCCGTGCGGCGCGCGACCACGAGAGCTCGCGCGCCTCGCGCCGTGCGCCCGCGGCGAGCGTCCTTCCGAGTGCCGGCCGCCGCAGGACCGACAGGATCTTGTCCGCGAGGTCCTCGACGTCCCAGAAGTCGGCGCGCAGCGCGGAGGGGAGCACCTCGGCGACGCCGCTCTGACGCGAGACGATCACGGGCACGCCGCGCGCCACCGCCTCGAGCGGACTGATGCCGAACGGCTCGGAGACCGACGGCATCACGTACACGTCGGCCGCGTCGAAGGCGCGCGAGACGTCGTCGCCGCGCAGGAAGCCGGTGAAGTGCACGCGGCGCGCGAGGCCGAGCGCCGCGACGCGCTCGACCGTCGAGGGCAGGAGGTCGCCCGACCCCGCGATCACGAACTTCGCGCGCGGCAGCGCCGCCGCGACGCGCGCCGCGGCCTCGAGGAAGTAGCCGGGGCCCTTCTGGTACGTCACGCGCCCGAGGAAGAGGACCACGGGATCCTCGACCACGCGCGCGTCGTCGCCCCGCCCGGCGTGCGGCGGCGCCGCGTTGTGGACGACGCGCAGCGCCGGCTCGCGCGTGCGGTAGTGCGTGCGCAGGCGCTCGGCGGTGTAGCGGCTGACGCAGACGACCGCGTCGGCCGCGTCGAGCCCCTCCTGCTCGATCGCGACGATGCGCGGATCGGCGCCGGGCCCGCTGCGGTCGTGCTCGCACGAGTGCACGTGGACGAGCAGCGGCACGCCGGCCGCGCGCGCGGCCGCGATGCCCGCAGGGAACGACATCCAGTCGTGCGCGTGCACGACGTCGAACTCCCGCGTGCGCGCGAGCTCCTCCACACGCCGCGCGTAGCGCGCGACCTCCGCGAAGAGGTCGCCGCCGTAGCGGCCGCGCGGCACCGGCGGCGCCTCGGCCACGGCGGCGGCGGGCGCGTACGCGGCCGCGGTGGTGTACGGCTGCAGCGCCGCGTCCACGGGCAGCAGCTCGGGCAGGTCGGCGTCGGACACCGCCGCCGTGTCGGCGCCGACGATCTCGACGCCGCCCGCGTCCTCGTCGCCGAGCGCCCGCGGCAGCACGAAGAGCACCTCGACGCCGCCCGCGGCGAGCGCGCGCGCGAGGCCGTGGCACGCCGTGCCGAGACCGCCCGCGATGTGCGGCGGGAACTCCCAGCCGAGCATCAGGACCCTCATCGCGCGGCCCCGTCGAGCAGCGCGTACGCGCGCAGCAGCTCGCCGACGCTCCACGCCTGCGCGAACGCGCCGCCCGGCGCGTGCGGCGGGTCGCCGTCGAACACCTCCGCCACCTGACCGAGGCAGCCCTCGGCGAGGTGCGGCGCAAACGCGTCGAGCAGCGCGCGCAGGTCGCGCTTCACGCGCGCGCCGCGCCCCACGGCGCGCAGACGCGCCTCCACGTACGACCCGAGCAGCCACGGCCACGCCGTGCCCTGGTGGTACGCGGCGTCGCGCGCGGCGCGGTTCCCCGCGTAGCGCCCGCGGTAGCCGATGTGCCGCGGCGAAAGCGTCCGCAGGCCGCGCGGCGTCAGGAGTTCCGCGCGCGCGAGATCGACGATCGCGAGGCGCTGCGCCGCGTCGAGGGGCGACGCCGCGAGCGCGGCCGCGATCACCATGTTCGGGCGCACGAGCGCGTCGCCCGCGCCGCCGCCGAGCGTGTCGGCCAGGCAGCCGTCGGCCGGGCGCCAGTAGCGCCGCACGAACGCCGCGCCGACGCGCTCGCGCTGCACGGCGCGCCGCGCCGACTCCGCGCGCGTGCCGTGGCGGCGCTCGAGCCGCGCGAGCAGGTCGAGCAGCGCGTACCAGAGCGCGTTCACCTCGACGGGCGCGCCGTGGCGAGCTGCGCCGCGCACGGGCACGCAGTCCATCCACGTGAACGCGAAGTCCGGGCCGCCCGTCGCGAGCAGCAGGTCGTCGTCGACGCGCACCACCTCGTCGCGCGACGCCGCGTACGCGTCGGCGATCGTGCGCAGTGCGGGCAGCAGCTCGTCGGCGACGCGCGCGCGGTCGCCGCCCGCGTCGATGTAGAGCCCCGCCGCCCACGCGAACCAGAGCGCGGGGTCGATGGCGCGGTAGCACGACGCCGACGGGGACTCGCGCCACACGTTCGGCAGGCGCCCCGCGCGCAGCCACGGCACCGCGCCCGAGAGCACCTCGCCGCAGGTCTCGGTGAGACCGCGCGCGAGCGTCAGCCCGGGCAGTGCGACGAACGCGTCGCGCCCCCACTCGCCGAACCACGGGTACCCGGCGATGACGCCGCGGCGGCCGTCCGGCGCGCGGTAGAGGAACGCGTCGGCGGCGCGCGCGAGCCAGCCGCGCACGTCGTCGTCGGCGAGCTCCGGCAGCACGCCGTCGCGCGTGCGCCACGCCGCCGCCGGCTCGGCGACGCCGTCGCCCGGCGCCGCGGCGAGCACCACGTCGCGCCCCGGCGTGAGCTGCGCGTGCAGGAAGCCCGGCGAGAACTCGTCCTCGTGGCCGTCGTGGCCGAGCGCGAGGTCCGCGCGGAACTCGACGCCGCGGTACCAGCCGGGGGCCGCCTCGAAGCCGCCGCCCTCGGCGTCGAGCGTGAGCGCGAGCGGCGGCAGTCCGGCGTACGGCTGCACGCGGATGCCGTTCGCGAGCCCGGCGACGCTCCCGTCGAGCGTGCCGTTCTCGACCGTCAGCTTCTCCGCCTCGCGGTACGGCAGGAACGGCCGGACGCGCAGCGTCACGGGTCCGCGCCCCTCGACGAGCGACCAGCGCACGAGCACGCCCGCGCCGTCCGGCGCAGGGCGCGTCTCGCGCGTCACGACGACGTCGCCGATGCGGTAGCGCGCACACGGCCACGGGTCGGGGCGGAAGCTCTCGAGGTACTGGTGCCCGTGGGGGGAGACGGCGCCGCGCCACAGCCCCACACCGAGCTCCACGGTCTGTGCCCCGCGCGTCAGCGACTCCTCGAGGCGCCCGAGGAGGACGTGGCGGCGACCGGCCGGGGCGAGGGGCGTGACCACGAGGCCGTGGAAGCGCGAAGTCGCCGCGCCCACCAAGGTGAGCGACGCGTAGCCGCCCACCCCGTCCGCCACCAGGAAGAGGCGGCGGAGCGAGCGGTCGAGATCGACGCAGACGTCGCGGGAGAACTGCACGGGCCTGGGCTCCGGACCCCGGCAGACAGCACTTTCGCTGGTCTGCCGTGTCGAATCCCACACTGTAGTCACGCCCCTGGCGCGCCGGGGACTTTCGCTTGGGGGCGTGAGCGGAGCGCGCACTCCGCGCGTCGTGCGTGTTCAGGGACGGGCGTCGCGTTCCGAGGCTGTCTGGCGCGACTGCTCGCGGAGCGATCGGGTCGCGCTCGCTCCGGCCGCGATACCGACCGCGAGCGGCGGAGCGAAGGGGCCGACGATCGCAGCGAACGACAGGACGAGGAACGGTCGGTAGTCCCGCCGCGTCAGCGTGTGCTCGACTGCGACGAGCGCGCACAGGATCGCGACCAGCGAAGCGATGCACCAGGTCGCGGCGCGGCCACCGGCGGTCGCACCGAGGACGGCGCCGACCGCGAACGGCGGGATCAGGACGAGCGGCAAGGGGCTGCTCACGAGCGCGGCGACGAGGCTGAGGACGAGGCCCCCGCCCAGGCTCACCCAGCCCGCACGCGCGACCAGCGTCCGCGCCTGCGCCGGCTTCCGGGGCGGCGGTCCCGAAGCCACGGGCTCGTCAGCGTCCGCGGCGCCGCACGCGTCCGCCGCCCGTCACCGTCGACGCCGGTGCCACGAGGAGTCGCCGCTACCCCGGCGCCGCGCGGACGCGCAGCGTCCTGCCGACCCAGTCGAGGATCGAGCGCAGCTCGTCGTAGTCCGGGTGGCGCACGCGCATCCACGCGTTCGCCATGTAGCCCGCGGAGACGGGCTGCGTCGGCGTGCCCGGCGGCGGGAAGTGCGCGTCGATCAGGCAGTCGCCGAGGCGCTCGACCACCTGCTCGCGGTTCTCGTAGCCGGCGATGCGCCCGTCGCGGTCGGGGCGCAGGTTGATCATGCCGCCCGCGAAGCGCCGCGAGGGACGTGCCGCCGGACCGTTCCCGACGATCGCGTGCGCCCACTCGAGGTACAGGTCCATCTCGTTCGCGGCGCCGTAGACGTCCCACATGCAGACGCCGGGCGGACGGCAGCCGATCTCGGAGAACTTCAGCCCCTTCGGTCCGTAGAACCACTCCATGTGGGTCGCGGAGGTGCCGATGCCGAGCGCCTCGATCACGCGCGCCCCCATCTCCTTCACCTCGCCGTAGCCCGCGGCGTCGATGCGGTTCGTCGTGACGATGTACGGCGAGATCCAGCGCTCGCGCATCGCCTCGAGCACGCCGGGGTAGTAGTGCGAGACGAACTCGTGCACCACGCGGCCGCCGACGCTGATCGTGTCGTAGAAGGCCTCGTGCCCCTCGATGAACTCCTCGACGGCGACCGAGCCGCCGCGGCCGACGTACGACTCCTCGAGCGCGCGCGCGAACTCGGCGTCGTCGCGCACCTTGTAGGTGCCGGAGGCGCCCGCCGCGCTGCGCGGCTTCACGATGAGCGGGTAGCCCACCTCGGCGGCGAAGCGCCGCGCCTCGTCGAGCGCGTCGGTGCCGAGCGAGCGCGCCGTCGGCACGCCCGCGGCGCGCAGCACGTCCTTCATCGCGGGCTTGTCGCGGCACAGGAACGCCGTGCGCTCCGTGGTGCCGGGAATGCCGCACGCCGCGCGGACGCGCGCGACCGGCAGCGTGTGCGCCTCGACGGTCGACTCGAGCCGGTCCACCCAGCCGCGGCGCTGGATGCTGCGGACGGCCGCGAGCATGGCCTCCTCGTCGCACACCGAGCGCACCTGCTCGTAGACCGCGAGCGAGCTGCGCACCTCGTCGCCGAGCGCCTCCCACGGCGCCTCGCCGACGGCGCTCACCAGAGCGCCCGCGCGGCGCAGCGCGACGGGGAAGCGACGCTGGTTCGCCGGGAACCCCGGCTCCACGAAGATGACGTGCATGGGTCCTCCCGTGGCACCGGCCGCGCCCGCGCGGACGTGGCCGCCCACGGCGGCACAGGCTATAGGATGCGCCGCCGTGTCGCCGCCAGTCGTCCTGCTGGGACCGCAGCGCCTGCGGCCGACGCTCGTCGAGGCCGTCGAGGAGCTCGGCATCGCGGGCGGCATCGCGGCGATCACCGCGGGCTGGGAGGAGCGCGAGGACGAGATCGACGAGCTGCGCGCCCACCTCGGGCGGCGCGTCGTCAACCTGCAGCTCCACCGGCGGACCGAGCAGATCTTCGTCCGCGACCGCGAGTTCTTCGTCGCCTACCGCGAGCGGCGCGTGCGGCTGCGCGAGCTGCAGGACGTGTACCGGCGGCGCCTCGCCAGCACCCTCGACGCCGCCATCGACGTGCTGCGGCGCGAGGGCGACCCGGAGGTGCTCGACCCCGAGCGCGAGGACGCGCTCGAGGCCGTCCGGCGGCTCGACGCGCGCCACCTGGTCCGCACCGCCGAGATCGCCGCCGAGTTCGAGGCGGAGTGGCGGCCGGGCGAGCGCGAGGAGATCGCGCGCCACCGCGCCGAGGTGCGCGCGCTCGTCGCCGACTGCGAGGCGCTGGCGATCGCGGGCGGCAACGTCGCGGTGCTCGTCAACCGGCTGCGCCTGCACGGCATCGACGCGCTCGTCCGCACGACGCCCGTCCTCGCGTGGTCGGCAGGCGCGATGGCAATGACGGCGACGATCGTGACCTACCACGACAACCCGCCGCAGGGCCCGGGGTACCCGGAGGTCTTCGGCGCGGGTCTCGCGCGCGTCGCGGGCGTGCTCGCGCTGCCGCACGCACACCGCCGCCTGCGCCTCGAGGACCGCTTCCGCGTGTCGCTCTTCGCCCGCCGCTTCGCGCCCCTCGACCCCCTCGCGTTCGACGACGGCGCCCACCTGCACTGCACCGGCCCGCGCTGCTCGCGCGTCGAGGCCGTACGCCGCCTGACGCCCGAGGGCGACGTGCTCGAGGAGGCGGCGTGACGCCGGAGCTGCGCGCGCTCCTCACGTCCGAACGCCCGCCCGACCCCGACGCGGTCGAGCGCTACGTCTCCGAACGGGGCAGCCCGGTCGTGGACGGCACGTCGGTCACGTTCCTGCACCGCGGCGAGGCCGACGCCGTCTACCTGCAGCACTTCATCTACGGCCTGCCGACCGCGCAGCCGCTCCACCACGTGCCCGGGACCGACGTGTGGTGGATCGAGATCGAGCTGCCGCGCGCCTCGCGCATCGAATACAAGTTCGTCGTCGAGCGCGGCCGGCGGAAGCGGCTGATCCGCGACCGCCTGAACCAGAACCTGGCGTTCGACCCCTTCGGCGCGAACTCCGTCTGCCACGGCGACGGCTACGTGACGCCGCACTGGACGCTGCCCGACCCGGAGGCGCGTCCGGGGACGATCGAGACGCACGAGATCGCGTCGGAGGCGTACGGCGGCACGCGCAGCGTGCGCGTCTACCTGCCCGCGCGCATGCGCCCCACCCGCCGCTACGCGCTCCTCGTCGTCCTCGACGGCGACGACTACATGACCTACGCGCGGCTCCAGACCGTGCTCGACAACCTGCTGCACCAGAACGAGGTGACGCAGCTCGTCGTCGCGTGCACGCAGTCGCCCGACCGGATGCGCGAGTACGCCGCGAACGAGGCGACGGCGCGCTTCCTGGCCGACGAGCTCGTCCCCTACCTCGAGTCCGTGTACCCGCTGCGGCGCACGGCCGCGTCGCGCGGACTGCTCGGCGCGAGCCTGGGTGCCGTGACCGCGCTCCACGCCGCGTGGCGCCGCCCCGGCACGTTCGGGCGGCTGCTCCTGCAGTCGGGCTCGTTCGCCTTCACCGACATCGGCCGCGAGGTGCGCTCGCCCGTCCTCGAGCCCGTCGTCGACTTCGTCAACCCGTTCCGCGAGAACCCCGGCAAGCCGTCCGAGCGCGTGTTCGTCTCGTGCGGCGTCTACGAGCGGCTGATCTACGAGAACCGCTCGCTCGTCCCGCTGCTCCAGCGCACCGGCATGGACGTGCGCTTCGTCGAGTCGCGCGACGGCCACAACTGGGAGAACTGGCGGGACCGGCTGCGGGAGGGCTTGGCATGGCTCTTCCCCGGACCGCTGGGCCTCGTGTACGAATGACGCGTCCGCGGAGGAGCCGCATGCCGAAGGAAACCACGCGGCGCATCGGGCTCTCGCTCGGCGCCGACATCTGCTGGCCGCTCTGCTACGAGAAGATCCTCGCGCGCCTCGACCTGGCGCTGCCGATCGGGCGCGAGATCGTCCGCTTCGACGTCAAGCGCGTCACGATCGAGCCGTACGACCTGCGGCAGCCGTGTCCGTACGACCTCGTCATCGACCGGCTCACGCACTGGTACCACACGAGCCGCGAGTGGGTGAAGAAGGCGGTCCTGATGGACGGCCTCTACGTCTTCAACAACCCGTGGGCGATCCAGTCCATGGAGAAGCAGACCACCTACTGCGCGATGATGCACCTCGGTCTGCCGGTGCCGGACACCTGGATGATCCCGCCGAAGGACTACGAGTGGACGGCGGACCTGCGCGCCACGCTCAACCGCTACGCGGAGCTCTTCGACCTCGGCGCGATCGGCCGGCAGATCGGCTTCCCGCTGTTCATGAAGCCGTACGACGGCGGCGCGTGGGTCGGCGTCAGCAAGATCGACGACGAGGCCGCGCTGCGCGCCGCGTACGAGGAGAGCGGCAAGCGCGTCATGCACCTGCAGAAGGCGGTCGCGCCCTTCGACCTGTTCGTGCGCGCGATCGGCGTCGGCCCCCAGGTGCGCGTCGTCCGCTACGAGCCGGACGCGCCGCTGCACGCGCGCTACACCGCCGACGACGGCGGCATCAGCGCCGACGAGCGCTCGCTGCTCGAGGACATGGCGCTCACGATCAACACGTTCTTCGGCTGGGACTTCAACTCCTGCGAGTCGCTGCGCAAGGACGGCGTGTTCCACCCGATCGACTTCGCGAACGCCTGCCCCGACTCGCAGGTGACGTCGCTGCACTTCAACTTCCCGTGGCTCGTGAAGGCCAAGCTGCGCTGGTCGCTCTTCGCCGCCGGCACGCAGCGCAAGATGCGCAAGACGCTCGACTGGGAGCCGTACTACAAGGTGGCGGCCGTCCCGGACATGCCGTACCGCGAGCGGCTGCGCGCCTACGCGAAGATCGCGCGCGAGCGCCTCGACGCCGAGCGCTTCGAGGAGTTCTGCGGCAAGCACCTGGCGCACCTCGACGAGGTCGCGTGGGAGTTCTTCGGCACCGACGACGCGCGCGAGGCCGTGCGGCTCAAGGTCGCCGCGCTGTTCCCCGCGCACGAGATCGAGGAGTTCACCGAGTACTTCTGGCAGGCGGTGCAGCGCTGGCGCGCGACGGAGGGCAGCCCGCGATGAGCGAGAAGCGGACGGACCGGATCGCGTCCCGGCAGGTGGGGCGCGAGGTGCTCGTGGCGCGCTGGGGCAGCTTCGGGCAGCCGGTGCTGCTCTTCCCCACCGCCGGCGGCGACGCGGAGGAGTGCGAGCGCATGAAGATGCTCTACGTGCTCGCGCCGCTCGTCGACGCCGGGCGCGTGAAGGTCTACTCGTGCGACAGCACGGCCGGGCAGGTGCTGACGAGCAAGGACCGCACCTCCGCCGCGTTCGCCGCGGCGCAGTGCGCCTTCGACCGCTTCGTCGCGCACGAGTTCGTGCCGTGGATCCGCGAGGACTGCAAGTCGCCCGACATCGAGATCATCACGGCGGGCGCGTCGATCGGCGCGTTCAACGCGGTGGCCGCCATCTGCCGCCACCCCGACCTGTTCAAGATCGCGATCGGCATGAGCGGCACGTACGACCTGAGCAAGTGGCTGGAGCCGCCGCTCGGCGCCGACTTCTACTTCTCGTCGCCGATCCACTTCCTGCCGCGGCTCGGGCCCTCCGAGCAGCTCGCGATGCTCCAGAAGCGGCTCGTCCTGCTGCCGACCGGCACCGGTCCGTACGAGGACGCGACCGAGTCGATCCGCATGGCGCGCGTGCTCGGCGCGAAGGGCGTCCCCAACCGCTACGACTCCTGGGGCGACGAGTACCGCCACGACTGGACCACGTGGCGCGCGATGCTCCCGAAGTACCTGGGCGACTTCGTCGACTGAGCGGCGGTCCGAGACCTGCGGGCTGCGGCCCGCGGGTCGGGAGCCGCCGCTCCGAAATCGCGTTGAACACGGGCGGCGCTCCGCCGTCCAACCCGCCGTGCCGACGACGGACCCCTCCGTGGACCAGCGACCGGGCGACGAGGCGACGCTCCTCGCCCGCGCGGCCGCCGGCGACGGCGAGGCCCTCGGCGCGCTGCTGACGCTGCACGAGCCGCGGGTGCGCGGCGTGCTCCTCCAGATGCTCGGCCCGCGCGGGCGTCTCGACGACCTCGTCCAGGACGTACGCCTCTCCGCGCTCCGCGGGTTCGCGTCGTTCCGCGGCGACGCCGCGTTCTCGACGTGGCTGCACCGCATCGCGGCGAACGCGGCCGTCTCGGAGCTCCGCCGCCGCCGCCGCGAGGAGGCGCTGCCCGAGGAGCTGCCCGGCCGCGAGCCCGCGCCGACGCTCGGCGCGGAGCGCCGCGAGCTGCGCGAGCGCCTGGCGGCCGCCGTGGAGCGCCTGCCGCCGCTCCTGCGCGAGACCTTCGACCTGCACTACCGCGGCGACGTCGCGTGCGACGAGATCGCGCGCCGCCTCGACGTCCCGTCGTCGACCGTCCGCACGCGTCTCTTCCACGCCCGCCGCCGGCTCCGGGAGGCCCTCGATGACCTCGTGTCCGGGTGAGGCCGAGCTGGTCGGGCTCGTCGACGGCGCGCTCGACGCGGCGTCCGAGGAGACCGTGCTGCTGCACCTCGCGACGTGTGCGCCGTGTCGCCTGCTGCTCGGCCGCTCCGAGGCGGCTCTGCGCTACGCGCTCGGCGGCGTCGCGGACACGGGCGGGCTGGCGGTCACCGGGTACGCCGCCGCACACGGACACGTCGCGGCGGAGGGCGCTCCCCCGCCGCGCGGCGCCGTGCTGCGCGGTCTGCTCGTCGCCGGTCTCGCGGCGGCGTGCGCCTTCGTCGCGGTGACGGCCCCGCGCCCGCACGCCGCCGCGCCGGGCCGCGCACCGTCCGCGGGCGACGTGGCGTCGGCGCGCGACGTCGCGCTCGACGCGGAGCTGGACGCGCTGCTCGCCGACACGGAGCGTCTGCGGAGCGACGCCGCGCGGCTCGCGCCCTCGGAACGCGAGATCCTGGCGGCGGGCGCGCTCGCGGCGGCCGAGTCGCGCACGCTCACCGCAGACGAGGTCACGGCGCGACGGCGCCTCGCGGATGTCGCGGAGCGCTTCGACGGGACCGCCGCCGCGCGCGAGGCGGCGCGCCTGCTCGTCGCCGCGGAGCACGGCCGATGAGGTGCGCCGTCACGCGGTCGCTGGCGGCGCTGTGCATCGCGGCGGGCGCGGTCCCGGCGCTCGCCGGCAGCGCGAGCGCGTCGTTCGAGCTGGACCTCGAGACGGGCGCGGCGAGCGTCAGCGAGGTCGTCGGCGACCTGCCGTCGTGCGTCGCCGAAGCGTGGGAGGGGCTGAGCGCGCCGGACGGCTGGGACGAGTCGGCGGCCGGACCCTTCGCGCTCCTGCGCGAGCACGCGACGTACTCCGTCGCCGCGCGGCTGCCGTCGCGCGTGGCGGTCGTCGTCTCGCTCGAGCTCGAGACGCCCGTGCGCTCCGAGACGCGCAGCGCCGTCCTCCTGGCCGAGGCGCTGTGCAGAGCGACGGAGCGCTGCGCGGAGGAGCGCGTGAACGCGTGGAAGGAGCGGCGCCGCGGACTCCTGCTCGTCGAGGCGAACGAGGCGGAGCGGGCGGCCGACGTGGCGCGCGCACGCGAGGCGGCGCTGCGGCGCGAGCACGGTGACGTCGCCACGGAGAAGGAACTGATCGGCGCCCGGTTGCGTGTCGCAGCCGCCGATCTCGCGTCGGCGCGCGTCGACCGCGCGGCCGTCCGCGCGCGCCTCGAGACGGCGCGGCGTGCGGTCGAGTGGGCCGATCGTGCCGCCGAGCTGCGGCGCCGCGTCGACGAGCTGGAGGCGGCGCGCGATCTCTCGGACGGCGCGAAGGCGCGACTCGCGGAGGCGCGCGAGCGCCTGGCGGAGGCCGAGAAGGGCAGCCCGCCGCTCGACCAGGCGCGCCGCACGGCGTTCGAGCTCGAGGTCGAGCTCGCGGGACTCGACGCACGCGTCGCCGCGCTCGAACCCGAGATCACCGAGCTGCGCGCACGTTCGACCGAGCTGGTCGCGCTGGTACGCGACGCGGAGCGCGCGCGGAGCGACGCATCCCTGGCCGAGGCGGCCGCGTGGTCGGCGCGCATGCGGCTGCGCGACGCCGACGTGCGCCAGGCGGCGATCCGCGTGCTGCGCGTGCGCGAGCCCTCCGCCGTGACCCCGCGCTGACACTCCGCGCCGACGCAGCGCGTCCCATCCTGCAATCCACGAGACCACGAGACCACGAGGTGAACCCGTGACACGCCCGCTCGCCCTCCTCCTGCTCGCGACCACGCCGCTACTCGGGGCGTGTGCGTCGACGGCCGCGGACGCCCCCGCCCCGGCAGCCGGCCTCACGTACGACGGCCGCGAGGTCTTCGGCGACTTCGAGCGCCTGCAGTTCGGGAAGAGCCTGCAGGTGCGTCTGCCGGCGAAGGTCGCCGTCTACGACGCCTCGTGGAGCGCCGACGACGAGCGTGCGCGCCGCGTGGTGCAGGCGGTGCGCGGACTCGCGGCCGACACGGACACGTACACCGACGTCGTCTCGCTCGCCGCGCCCGACGCGGCGCGCGGCGACTTCGCGGAGGCGCTGCGCGCGCAGGCGGCGGGCCATCAGGCGGACCTCCTGCTCGTCCTCGAACGCCGCCCGGAGCTGCGCGAGAGCTCGAGCCCGCTCGCGCTGCTGAACATCCTGATCCTGCCCGCGTTCGTGCTGCCGACGCAGTTCGACGACGTCTCGCTGACCGTGCGCGCCATCGTGCAGGACGTGCGCAACGGCCTCGTCTACACGACGTTCGACGACCACCGGCGGCGCGAGGTCTCGGCCACCGCGGTGGGCGAGGACGCCGCCGTGCGCGAGACGGACGACGCGCTGTTCGAGGAGAGCGTCGCCGCGCTGCGCGAGGCGCTCGCGCGCAAGCTGCCGGCCCTCGAACGCGCGTCGCGGTGAGCGCCCCGGCGGCTCAGAGGGAACGGTACAGACGCACGTACTCCTCGACCTGCCGGTCCCACGAGAAGTCCTGCGCCATCGCGTTCTGCTGGAGACGCGCCCACGCGCGCTTGTCGCGGTAGAGCTCGAGCCCCGACCGCAGCGCCCAGCGCAGCCCCTCGGCGGTGTAGTGGTCGAAGACGATCCCGGTGCCGCGCTGCGTGTCGGGGTCCCACAGCTCCACGGTGTCGGCGAGTCCACCGGTGCGCCGCACGATCGGGATCGTGCCGTAGCGCAGGCTGTACATCTGGTTGAGGCCGCACGGCTCGAAGCGCGACGGCATCAGGAACAGGTCGGAGCCCGCCTCGATCAGGTGCGCGAGCGGGTCGTCGAAGCGCTTCGCGTACGCGGCGTGGCGCGGGAACGCACGCGTCAGCGCCTCGAAGAACGACGCGATGCCCGGGTCGCCGCTGCCGAGCACGACGAGCCGCAGCGCACCCTTCGCGAGGAACTCGGGCAGCACGCCCTCGCAGAGGTCGAAGCCCTTCTGCGCCGTCAGTCGCGAGACGACGCCCACCACGGGCGTCGCGGGGTCCGCGGGCAGCCCGACGCGCTGCAGCAGCTCCGCCTTGCAGCGCGCCTTGCCCGCGAGATCGGACGCGGAGAAGCGCTGCGGGATCAGCGCGTCCTTCTCGGGCGACCAGACGTCGTAGTCCACGCCGTTCACGATCCCGTGCACGCTCGCGCGCCGCGCGCGCAGGAGTCCGTCGAGCCCCATCCCGAGCTCCGGCGTCAGGATCTCGCGCGCGTACGTGCGGCTGACGGCCGTGACGGCGTCGGCGTAGAGCAGCCCCGTCTCGAGGAACCCGAACCAGCCCTGCGCGAGGTGCTCCTGGTGCAGGAGCGACGCGACGCCCGCGAGTCCGACCTCGGCGACGGCGGACGCGCCGCAGCGCCCCTGGTACGCGAGGTTGTGCAGCGTGAGCACCGTCTTCGTGCCCGCGAAGAGGCGGTCCCACGAGTAGAGCGTCCTGACGTAGAGCGGACCGAGCGCGGTGTGCCAGTCGTGCACGTGGAGGACGTCGGGCGTGAAGCCCATGCGCTGGCAGGACTCGAGCGCGGCGCGCGTCAGGAACGCGAAGCGCAGGTGCTCGTCGCCCTCGCCCGAGTAGATCGCGTCGCGCCCGTAGAGCGGCGGGCACGAGACGAAGTAGACGGGCACGCGCGCGTCGGGCGGCGTGCACGCGTAGACGCTGAACGTGAACTCGCGCGGCCCCATGCGCAGCGGCACGTCCTGCAGGAACGAGACCGGCACGAAGCTGCGGCCCGTGCGCTCGATGCGCCCGTAGAGCGGCAGGAAGGGCCGCACGTCGTGGCCGTGCGCGTGCAGGTAGCGCGCGAGCGCGGCACAGACGTCGCCGAGGCCGCCCGTCTTCGCGAACGGCGTGTACTCGGCCGAGACCTGGCAGATGCGCAGCGCGTCCACCGCGGGGCTCAGACCACGGTTCCCGGCGGCACGGTGGCGCCCTGCGGGATGACGACGATCCCGCCGCGGATGTGCCAGCACGGACCGTCCGCCTCGTCCACGCCCGCCTCGTTCACGAGCACGGCGCCGTCGCCGATGCGCGCGGAGAGGTCCACGATCACGTTGCGCAGGCGGCAGTCGCGGCCGATGCCGAGCGGGATGCGGCCGCCGGTGTCGCCGGGGTTCTCGTATTCGCCCGCCCCCATCACGACGGTGCGCTCGAGCTGCGCGCCCTCGCGCACGATCGCGCGGATGCCCACGATCGAGTCGCTGATCGTGCTCTTCGAGATGATGCTGCCCTCGCAGAGCACCGACTGGCGCACGTCGCAGCTGTTGATCTTCGTCCCGGGCAGGAAGCGCGGGTGCGTGTAGATCGGGTGGTCGCGGCTGTAGAGGTTGAGCGGCGGCAGCGGGCGCGTGAGGTCGAGGCTCGCCTCGTGGAACGAGCGGATGGTCCCGATGTCGCGCCAGTAGCCCGTGTAGGCGTACGCCATCACGCGCTTCGCGTGGATCGCGCCGGGGATGATCTCGCGGCCGAAGTCCGTCGTGTGCGTCGGCTCGAGCAGCTCGGCGAGCACGTCGCGTCCGAAGACGTAGATGCCCATGCTCGCGAGCAGGGAGCCGGCGGGCGCGCGGAAGCCGAGGCGCGCGAGGGTCGCCGGGTCGGGCGTCAGGTCGTCGAGCGCCGCGTCGTCCTGCGGCTTCTCCACGAACTGCACGATGCGCCCCTCGCCGTCGACGCGCATGATGCCGAGGCCCTTGGCCTGGGCGCGGCTCACCGGGGTGACGGCGATCGTGATGTCCGCGCGGCGCTCGCGGTGCAGCATCACGAACTCGCGCATGTCCATCAGGTAGAGCTGGTCGCCGGAGAGGATCAGCACCTCGCGGCAGCCCGTGTGGTGCAGCCACTGCATGTTCTGACGGACCGCGTCGGCGGTGCCCTGGTACCAGTCGCGGTTGTCGAGCCCCTGCTCCGCCGCGAGGATGTTCACGAAGCCGCCGCGGAACGCGTCGAAGCGGTAGGTCTCGGCGATGTGGCGGTGCAGGCTCGCGCTCGCGAACTGCGTCATCACGAAGACGCGCGAGATGCCCGCGTGCAGCGCGTTGCTGATGGGCACGTCGATGATGCGGAACTTCCCGCCGAGCGGGACGGCGGGCTTCGCGCGGTCGCGCGTCAGCGGCCAGAGTCGCGTGCCCTGGCCGCCGCCCAGGATGGCGCTGACGACGTGCTTCATCGGGACTGCCGGGTCCTCCCGGAGCGGAGGCTACGCCGCGGCGGTGTGCGCTTGGAAGCGCCGTTTCCGTCCGCGCGCGGCGCCGGCCTGTGCGGCATTCCCTGCGCGGGGCGCGCGCGCACCGCGGTAGCCTGCGGCCCCGCGGGAGGAAGAGCGTGCCGAACGTCGTGTTCGTGGCTCCGTTCGCCATGGAGGCGACGCTGCGCTTCGTCGGCGCCGCGGCGTCGCTGCCCGGCGTGCGCCTCGCAGTGCTCTCGCAGGACCCCGCCGCGGCGCTGCCCGAGTCGCTGCGCTCGCGCCTCGTCGCCCACGAGCAGGTGCGCGACGGCCTCGACGCGCGGCAGATCGTCGCCGGCGTGCGCGCGCTCGAGCGGCGCATCGGACCGGTCACGCGCGCCATCGGCATGCTCGAGCAGCTCATGGTCCCGCTGGCCGAGGCGCGCGCGGAGCTCGGCCTGCCGGGCCTGCGGCCCGCGGCGGCGCGCCTCTTCCGCGACAAGTCGCTGATGAAGGACGCGCTCGCGCGCGCGGGCGTCCCCTGCGCGCGGCACCGGCTCGTCGCGGGCGCCGCCGACGCCGCGCAGTTCGTGCGCGAGGTCGGCTTCCCCGTGGTCGTGAAGCCGCCGGCCGGCGCGGGGGCGAAGGGCACGTTCCGCGTCGATCACCTCGAGCACCTCGAACAGGCGCTCGCGCTGCACCGCCCCGCGCCGGGCCGCGAGGTGCTGCTCGAGGAGTTCCTGACGGGCGCGGAGCACTCGTTCGACTGCGTGTTCGTGGACGGGCGCCCGGTGTGGCACAGCATCAGCCGCTACCTGCCGTCGCCGCTCGAGGTGCTCGAGACCCCGTGGATCCAGTGGGCGGTGCTCCTGCCGCGCCACATCGACGGCCCCGAGTACGCGGCCATCCGCGAGGCGGGCCCGCGCGCGATCGCGGCGCTCGGTCTCGAGACGGGCGTCGCGCACCTCGAGTGGTTCCGCCGCCCGAACGGCACCGCCGCCGTGTCCGAGGTCGGCGCGCGTCCGCCCGGCGCGCAGTTCTGCTCGCTGCTCTCGTACGCGCACGACATCGACTTCTACGCCGCCTGGGCGCAGATCGTGGTCTACGGTCGCTTCGACCCGCCGCCGCGGCGCTTCGCCGTCGGCGCCGCGTACTTCCGTGCGCAGGGCGGCGGCGCGCGCATCGTGGACGTCTCCGGCGTCGACCGCGCGCAGAAGGAGCTCGGTGAGCTCGTCGTCGAGGCGCGCCTGCCGCGCCCCGGGCAGGGGCCGTCCGGCTCCTACGAGGGCGAGGGCTACGCGATCCTGCGGCACCCGGAGACCGCCGTCGTCGAGCGCGCGCTCGCACGACTCGTCCAACTCGTGCAGGTGAGGCTCGGAGACGCATGAAGGTCCTCGTCCTGAACCCCGGCTACCCGGTCGAGATCTCGTGGTTCACCCGCGGCCTCGCGCGCGTCGGCGCGCGGGTTCTCGGGCTCGGCGACACGCCCGAGGCGGGCCTCGATCCCGAGCTGCGCCGTGCGCTCTCGGGCTACCTGCACGTGCCGTCGCTCTGGGACGAGCAGGCCGTGCTCGGCGCGCTGCGCGACTGGCCGCTCGCACGCGGCCTCGACCGCATCGAGTCGCTCTGGGAGCCGGCGATGACGCTCGCCGCGCAGCTCCGCGCGGGCCTCGGGCTCCCGGGCATGAGCGTCGAGACGACGCAGCTCTTCCGCGACAAGGAGGCGATGAAGGCGGCGCTCGACCGCGCGGGTATCCGCACGCCGCGCCACCGCCGCGCGCGCTCGGCCGCCGAGGTGCGCGCCGCCGCCGAGGCGATCGGCTATCCGCTGATCGTCAAGCCGATCGCGGGCGCGGGCTCCGCCGACACGCACCGCGTGGACGAGCCCGCGGACCTCGAGCGCGTCCTGCGCGCCACGCAGCACGTCGCCGAGGTCAGCGTCGAGGAGTTCATCGAGGGCGACGAGTTCACGTACGACACGATCTGCGCGGACGGGCGCATCCTCTTCCGCAACGTCTCGTGGTACCGACCGCGCCCGCTCGAGCAGCGCACGAACGAGTGGGTCAGCCCGCAGACGATCGCCGTCCGGCGCCTCGACCAGGAGCTGCTCGCGGGCGGCCTCGACATGGGTCCGCGCGTGATCGAGGCGCTCGGCTTCCGCGACGGCTTCACGCACATGGAGTGGTTCCGGACGCCGCGGGGCGAGGCCGTCTTCGGCGAGATCGGGGCGCGTCCGCCCGGCGCGCGCTCGACCGAGATCATGAACGTCTGCTGCGACGGCGACGTGTACGCCGGCTGGGCGGAGGCCGTGACGACCGGCCGGCTCACGCAGCCCTTCGAGCGCCACTGGAACGCGGCGATCATCTTCAAGCGCGCGCGCGGCGAGGGCCGCATCGCGCGCGTCGACGGACTCTCGAACTGGCTGGCGCGCTACGGGCGCCACGTCGTCGAGGTGGAGCTCCTGCCGGTCGGGGCGCGGCGCCGCAACTGGAAGCAGACGCTGCTCTCGGACGGCTGGGTCATCGTGCGGCACCCGGAGCTGCAGGCGACGCTGGAGATCGCCGACCGCTTCGGGACCGACGTGCAGATGTTCGCGGAGTAGGCACGACGTGGGTGATCACAACCTGTCGGGCGGCGGCGAGGACTCCGAGGCGCTGCGTGCGTTCACGCAGCGGCTGCTCAACGACCTGCGTGCGCTCGAGTACATGCTCTCGCACGACTGGTTCGAGAGCGGCATCCGGCGCATCGGCGCGGAGCAGGAGGCGTTCCTCGTCGACCGCGACCTGCGCCCGGCGCCCGTCGCGCTCGAGGTGCTGCGGCACGTCGGCGACCCGCACTACGTCACCGAGGTGGCGCTCTTCAACATCGAGATGAACCTCGACCCGCTCGCGCTCTCGGGCGACGCGCTGCGGCGCATGGAGGCGCAGAACGTCCAGCTCGTCGAGCACGCGCGCGCGACGGCGCGCGCCGCGGGCCACGACGTCGTGCTGACGGGCATCCTGCCGACGATCCGCCGCTCGGACCTCGGCCTCGAGAACATGACGCCGCATCCGCGCTACGCGGCGCTGAACCGCGCGATGACGCGCCTGCGGGGCAAGGACTACGAGGTGACGCTGAAGGGCGTCGATGAGCTGTCGCTGAAGCACGGCTCCGTGATGCTCGAGAGCTGCAACGCCAGCTTCCAGACGCACCTGCAGGTGGCGCCCGCGGAGTTCGCGCGCTTCTACAACATCGCGCAGCTCATCGCGGCGCCGGTGCTCGCGGTCGCCACGAACTCGCCGCTCCTGCTCGGGCGGCGCCTCTGGCACGAGACGCGCATCGCGCTGTTCCAGCAGTCCGTGGACACGCGCAGCGAGGGCCAGCAGTCGCGCGGCGCGAGCCCGCGCGTGGACTTCGGGCGGCGCTGGATCCGCGACTCGGTGACCGAGATCCACCGCGAGGACATCACGCGCTACCGCGTGCTGATCGCGTCGGAGCCCGAGGAGGACCCGTTCCGCAAGCTCGCGCGGGGCGAGGTCCCCGAGCTGCGCGCGCTGCGCCTGCACAACGGCACGATCTACCGCTGGAACCGCGCGTGTTACGGCGTCATGAACGGCAAGCCGCACCTGCGCATCGAGAACCGCGTCATGCCGAGCGGCCCCACGCCGCGCGACCAGATGGCGAACGGCGCGTTCTGGTGGGGACTGATGGTCGGCGCGGCCGCGGAGTACGGCGAGGTGGCCGAGAAGATGTCGTTCGACGACGCGAAGGCGAACTTCGTCTCGGCCGCGCGCCTCGGCCTCGGCGCCCAGTTCCAGTGGCTCGGCGACCGCCTGCTCCCCGTGCAGCAGCTCGTGCTCGACGAACTGCTGCCGCTCGCGCACCGCGGTCTCGTCGGCTCGGGCGTCGACGAGAGCGACGCGGACCTCTACCTGCGCGTGGTCGAGGAGCGCGTGCGCTCCGGCCGCACCGGCTCGCGCTGGCTCCTGCGCTCGTTCGACTCGCTGCGCGGCCACGGCACCGAGGGCGAGCGCCTGTGCGCGCTCACCGCCGCGACGATCGCGCGGCAGTGCACGAACGAACCGGTCGCGCGCTGGGAACCCGCTCGGCTCGAGGAGGGCGGCGGCTGGGAGCGCAACTACCTGAAGGTCGAGCACTTCATGACGGCGGACTTCCCCACCGTCCACGAGGAGGACCCGCTCGACCTCGCCGCCAGCGTGATGGTCTGGGAGGGCTTGCGCCACCTGCCGGTGACGGACGGCGAGGACAAGCTCGTGGGCCTGCTCTCCTACCGCGCGATCCTGCGCGCGGCGTCGGGGGACGTGCGGGCCGACGAGGGCGAGACGCTCTCGGTCGGGCGCCTGATGCGCCGCGACCCCGTCGTCATCTCCCCGGACGCCTCGACCCTCGACGCGATCGCGCAGATGCGCAGCGGCGGCTACGGCTGCCTGCCGGTCGTGCGCGACGGCCACCTGGTCGGCCTCGTGACGGCGCGCAACCTGATGGACATGGTCGCCGAGCTGCTCGACGAGAAGCTGCGCGACTGACGCGCGCGGGCCGACGCCGGCGGCTGACGCGCCGCGTCAGCGCGCGCCGACGGTGAAGACCTTGGTGACGTCGCTCGCGACGTCGTGGCTGTGCGGGTCGCCGGCCACGAGCAGCAGGCGCACGAGCACGCGCCGCGCGGCCCACGGGCCCGCGACCTTCACCTCGAAGCCGCCCGGGAACTGCGGCAGCGCCGGGTCCACCACCGCGAAGCGCGGGACGCCCACGCGCGTGCCGTTCGCGGCGACGCTCATGCGCTTGCCGAAGAGCATGCGCCGGATCGGGAACGCGTCGGCGCCGAGGATCACCGGGGAGCTGACGGGACCCGTCACGGTGCCGTCGGCGGCGACGTCGTCGAAGGCGGCGTCGGCCGGGACGTCGAGCGAGAGCAGGCGCGTGTAGGTCTGCGCGTACAGCTCCTTCAGCACGTCGGTGCGCTCGAGCGGGTCCTGGATCGCGTCGATGCCCGCCTTCAGCACGTACGCCTCGCTGGTGAAGTGCACGACGTCGAGGCGGTCGCCCACGTCGTTCAGCACGCGCTCGTTCACGTGGGTCAGGTAGAACGCGACGAAGCGCACGCGGTCGATGCGGTGCGCCGTGGCGTTCGGCGTGATCGTGAGCGGGCGGTCCTCGACCACGAGGAGCAGCGCGTTGCCGACGCGCCGCGCGCCCGCGAGGTCCTCGGCGATGCCGCCGCTCGTGTCGAGGATCGGGAGCGTCGTGTCGGCGAGCGGCGGGAAGGCCGTCAGCTCGAGCGCGCCGAAGATCGACTGGCCGGTGGCGTCGTCGCCGAGCACGCGCACGGCCGAGAACGCGGACTGGCGCATCTCGCCGAGCAGGCGCTGCTGCGTGCGCGCCGCCGCGTCCTGCGCGAGCACCTGCCCGTGCGAACGCACCGCGCTGCCGACGATCTCCGCGAGACCGACGGCGAGGATCAGCGACAGCACGGACGCGATCGTCATCTCGACGAGCGTGTGGCCAGCGCGGCGGGGGCTCCTGCGGTGGGTCATCGCTCGATGAAGATCCGTTCCTGGTGGTAGCTGAGGTGCAGGGAGGAGTTGCGTCGCCAGCACTCGACGCGCAGGAGGTACGAGCCCTCCGGGAACCCTGCAGTGGGCGTCGGCCACGTGGCGCTCTCGTCGGCCGCGGGGTTCGCGTCCGTCGCGAGCAGCCCCCCCGCCGTCGGCCGCTTGCCGGGCACGGCCGGCGAGCCGTCGGCGCAGTGGAACCACGTGGTGCCGCTGTCCGGGCTGTAGATCAGGCGGTACTCGAGGTTGTTCTCGGGCTCCGACAGCGGCGAGCTCTGCGTGCGGCTGTAGTCCTTGCCGTCCCAGCGCTGCCACGCGGTGCGCCACTGCACGGTGATCGTCGCCGGGTCCACGAGCTGCGTCACCGCGGTCGGCGCGAGCACCTGCACGCGCGCGGAGAGCGCCATCGGCCGCGTGCGCGCCGGATCGCCGGCGCGGAAGTAGCCGTGGACCAGCGTGGCGATCGAGTAGCGCGCGATGAACGCGGAGCCCGAGGCCAGCGTGCGGTCGATGCCGTGCACGAGCTGGTAGCCGGTGCGCGTGCCCGTGGGGTTCGTGACCTGCAGCAGCGCCGAGCCGGTGGTGCCGCCCGAGTGGTTGAAGTACATGTCGAGCTGCTGCACGCCGTAGCGCGGGTAGTCGGTCGTGAACCCGAACTCGTCGCCCGTGCCGCCGTCGCCGCTCGCCGCGATCGAGAACGGGCGGCTGATGGGCGTCGTGCCCGGCAGCGGCATGCGGAAGTCCTCGGAGACCTCGACGCCGACCGCGGTCAGGTTGCCGGTCGTGCCGTCGCGGCCCTGGTGGTGGAACGTCGCGCTGCTGGTGCCGGTGTTGAAGAACGACGTGCAGCCCTCCTGCTGCGTGCGGCGCTGCGCCTGGCGCAGCGTCGTCCCCGCGGGCAGGCCGACGGTGATGGCGTCGCGGGCGACGCGGCGGAACTCGCTCGACGCGGAGCCCGCCGGCAGGTTGCCCTTCGGCGCCGGCAGCGGATTCGGGACGGGCAGCGTGTCGGAGTACTCGTAGAGCGGCACGCGCCACGAGCCCGGGTACGCCGAGTCGGGGCACAGCTCGCCGATCCACGGCTTGCACCACCAGTACGTGCCGCTCGCGTTCGAGCGGACGAGCTTCACGCCCGTGCCCCAGGTCGCGGCCGCGTTCGTGATGGACTGCTCGTAGCCGGTCGCGCCGGGCGCGCCGAACGGGTCGCCGGCGACGGGGATGCTGTTGGCGTAGCCGTTCGCGGAGTCGTAGCCGATCTCGTTGCCGACGCCCATGTAGTAGTACGACCAGCCGGTCATGGACGTGTAGAGCGTCTCGGACTCCACGAGCCCCGCGCGCAGCACCTGGAAGAAGCGCGGCACGTCGATCTCGATGCGGCCCTTCCAGCCGTCGTCCGACGTGTTGCCGTTGTTCTTCAGGCGCGACGCGGAGAAGCCCGGCCACGAACCGATGGCGTTCGTGGACCCGTTCTGGAAGTCGTCGAAGTACCAGTTCGTCCCGTCGGGGAACGAGCTGCCGCCCGACTTCAGGTCGGCGTACGGGCAGTGCCGCGGGTCGCCCTGGAACTGGTAGCGCTCGGTGTACGGCACGGCCTCGCGGCTCGCCGCCCACCACGTGTACGTGCGGCTGATGTTCTGCGGCTCGTTGCGGCTCGTGGGCGGGTACATGACGCCCGTCGCGAACGCCGCGTCGTCGCTCGTCGTGTCGCCGCCGCTGCCGCTGCCGATGCGCGTCGTGATCGTGAGGCGCGTGTCGCTCGAGCCGAGCTGGTCGCGCGGGATCACGATCACCCAGCGCGCGGTGTTCTTCGGCACCGTGCCGAGCGCGTAGAGGTCGTTCGAGAACGAGTTCGCGGACTCCACGCTGCAGGGGATGTACTCCATGCCGTAGAGCCGCGCCCCCGAGGCGAGGCCGCGGTTGTTCACGAGCGGCGTCACGAGCGGCGAGTTGTGGAGCTCGAACACCGTGGCGCCGGGGACGCCCCCGACGGGCGGCTCGTAGCGCACGCGGGCGTACATCTCGTTCGCGAACGACGGCGTGTACGGGCCCGTGCCGACGACCACCGGCGCGTTGTCCAGCGGCTCGTAGTCGTCGCGCGCGCCGTCGACCGGATCGAGGTCGGTGCCGCCGCGCACGCACCCGATGCGCACGGTCGCGGAGCCCGACACCGCGTTGACGGAGCCCGTCAGGTCGAGGCCCGGGATCTCCACGATCACCGGCGCGTCGAGCGTCTCGGGGCCGCTGCTCGGGTCGGTCTTGTACGTGTAGACGCGCAGGCGCACGTCGTCGCTGTTCGCGGGGTTCGCGTCGTCGCGCGTGAAGCGCAGCTTCTCGGGGTGCGTCACGACGCGCACGTTCGGCCGCGTCGCGGGCTCGCGGGCGGCGTCGCTGTAGTTGCGCAGCGGCGGCATGGGGAGCAGCTCGCCGTGCAGGTTGATGAGGATCGCGTTGCGGTAGCGGTCGGGGTCGGTGTTCAGGCGCTCGAGGAAGATGCGCCACGTGGGCACGTCCGGGTCCTCGAGTCCGGCGGCGACGCGCGCGTCGAAGAGCGCGAGCTCGTCCGGGTAGCGCATGGAGTGGTTGAACTGGTCCGCGAGCGAGTACGGCAGCGGGTTCAGCGTCGCGTCGAAGCCGTTGCGCACGACGCCGTCCACGTTCGCACGCCCCTGGACGCGCTCGGGCACGTAGTAGAACTCCGTCGCCGAGCCGGCCGGCATGCGTCCGGGGTAGAAGTACGCGTAGGGCGTGGCGTCGGTCGAGACGTGCGTCTCGTTGAAGTACGGCGTGTACTCCGGGTCGCGGCCGAACGAGGTCTTCGTGATCCAGTGCGTGCGCAGCTCGAGGCCCGGGTTGCGCGCCATCACGTCGCGCAGCGACGCCTCGACGAAGGGCTTGAGGCTGCCCAGGTTCACCCACCAGCCGGGCACGTTCTCGAGCGCGAGCAGGTACACGTCGAAGACCTGCGTCGGGGGGTACGCCTCGGACAGCGTGCGCACCACGGTCGAGAGGTTCGCGATCTGCGCGCCGGGCGGGTCGTCCTCGTCGTAGCGGAAGACGCGCACCGTCACGATGCGCAGGTCGCGCGTGTCGATGCCGGTGAAGGGCCGCACCGAGATCTGCCGCGCGTAGCGCCAGCCGCCGCCCTCGAAGCGGTTGCCGCTGGCGGCGGAGTCCGCGGCGACGGGCACCGTCGCGCCGCCGACGACCTCGGTCTGGAGCGTCAGCGTGAACGACCAGCGGCCCGCGTCGTCGAAGCGGTCGAGCTCGGACGCGTCGTCCGTGGCGCCCGATTCCGCCTCGGCCCGGATCTCCTCGAGGATCGCCTGCGCCTTCGCGAAGGCGAACACGTGGTCCTGGTTGCGCCGCGCGTGTTCGGTGGCCGTGGCCGTGTAGGTCGCCGAGATGAGCGCGACGACGGCGGCGATGCCGAGGCCGACGAGCACGTCCACGAGCGAGAGGCCGGCCTGACGCAGGGCCTTGTGTGCGCGCTGCATCAGCGCACCTCCGGGATCGCCTCGCCGCCCACGCCGGTCGAGTCGAGCCGCCGGATGCCGCGGGAGAGGCGGTAGGGACCGATGTTGCCGTTCAGGAGGCTCGTGACCGACGCGTCGAACTGCAGCTCGGAGATGTCGCCGGCGCCGCTGACGTTCACGCTGCCGAGCACGATCACCGTGCCGCGCACGAGCGACGGCGCGGCCTGCGTGTAGTTGCCGGTCACGTAGATCACGCCGGTGAAGAACGAGTTGTTGCCCGACGCGAGCGTCAGGTCGCCGTTCACGATCACCAGGCCCGTGCCGACGAGCGGTGCGGCCGACGTCACGGTCACGTCGCCCTCGGCGAAGACGACCGCGAAGTCGGGGAGCGGCGAGGGGATCGCCTCACCGGGCTCGAGGCGCACCGTGGCCATGTCGCGCAGATCGCCCTGCGTCGAGCCGAAGACGCCGGCCCAGCTCGCGTCGAAGTCCGGGATGCCGGCCTGCGCGTAGTCCGCGGTGATCTGCGAGCCGCCCGTGCTCGCGGGTCCCGATCCCGTCGGGTAGAGGATGCCCGTCGCGTGCGAGGCGAGGATGCGCGCGTTGGTGCCCGCCGTGACCGCAGAGCCCGTCGCGCAGCAGAGCGCGGCGTCGCCCGGCGGCACGATCGCGAGCTGGCGGATCTCCGTCGTCGCGACGGCGCCCGCGATGCGGTAGTTCGGCTCCTGGTACCACGGCAGGAGCGGATCGACCTGTCGGTAGACGATGCCGTGCGCCTCGAGCAGCCACACGGTGCCCGCGCCGGGCTGGCCGCGCAGCGCCGAGAGGTCCGAGACGCCCTCGCCCGAGTCGGCGGTGCCGTTGCCGTCCTTGTCGACCCAGCGGCGCACCTCGTAGCGGCCGACGAAGCCGGGCGCGATGTCGAACTCGCGCACGAGCCCGATCCACGGCTCGTCCGTTTCGTTCACCGGCGGCGACGCCGCGAGGTCGAGCTGCGGATCGAACACGGCCACGGGCTGGTTCGGCTGGCGCCGGAACCACGCGAACGCGTCGATCAGGCCGGCGCGGGCGATGTCCACCGCCTGCGCCTCCTGGCGGAACGTGGTCTCCACCTGGGAGCTCGTCGCGCGCAGCGTACCCGTGCCGGCGGCGACGAGACCACCCACGACGGCGAGCGCCACGATGCTCCAGATGAGCGTCGTGCCCGACTCGCGGCGGCGGCGTGGTGCATGCATGATCGTCCTCGCAGCGCGTGCCGGGAGCGCCCCGGCGAGCCCGGGAGCGTCCGGGCCCTCCCCTCCGGCATCGGGTCTCCGGCGTCGCCACGTGAGGGGCGACGCGCGGGGAAATGCCGCGGGCGGTCCCCGTCCGCCGCCGGGCGGGCGGCCGCCGCGCGCCCCGGGAGGCCCGTCAGTTGCGCTCGAGCCCCGTCAGTTGCGCTCGAGCAGGGCGCGCGCGCGCGCGGAGAGCGCGTCGTCGCGCGAGAGGCCGAGCGCCGCGCGCGCCACGGAGCGGGCGTCGTCGTCGCGGCCGAGGTCCGCGAGCGTCTCGGCGCGCTCCACCGCGGCGAGCGCGCGCGCGCGCAGCGCGTCGGCGCCCGGCCGCCCGGCCAGCAGCTCGTCGGCGCGCGTCCAGCTCGCGACCGCCTCGGCGAGCAGGCCCGAGGCGCGCTCGCAGAAGGCGCGCGTGTCCCAGTAGCTCGGCTCCCCGGGCCGCGCCTCCGTCGCGAAGCGCGCGTAGCGCAGCGCCGTCGGGGAGCGCGGGGAGCCCTGCGCGATGCACCATGCCGCGTTGTTCGCGGCGGCGTGGAGCGACGCGTCGAGCTCGAGCGCGCGCACGAACTGCGTGGCGGCGAGCTCGACGCGCCCGGAGTGCAGCTCGACGAGACCCAGCACGAAGCGCACGCGCGGTTCGTCGCGGCGGTCGAGCGGCGTCGTGGGACGGTCGTCGACCCACGCGCCCGTGAGGTCGCGGCAGACGGCGCGCGCCTCGTCCATGCGCCCGAGGTCGGCGAGGGCCTCGGCCTGCACGAGCCGTGCGGCGTGACGTGCCGTGCCGTCCACGCGCGCATCGGCGAGCACGGTCGCGCACGCCTCGAGCGCGTCCTCGGGACGCTGCACCAGCTTCACGAGCACGTCGGCGCGGAGCGCGCGCGCGAGCGGCTGCGTGCGCTCCCCCGCCTGCGCGACCGCGCGGTCGGCGGCGGCGAGGGCGTCGTCGCGCCGGCCGAGGTCGCCGAGCAGCGCCACGAGCTGCGACTGCGCCTCGACGTCGTCCGGGTCGCGGGCCGCGGCCGCCGTCGCGTTCTCGACGGCGAGCGCGACGAGCTCGGGTCGGCGCGCCAGCGAGCGCGTGAGCACGTGCGCGGCGCGCGCCTGCTGCGGACGCTGCGCGATGCGCGCCCCCACGAACGCCACGGCGGCCCGCGCGTCCCCGCTGCGCACCAGCGCCTCGGCGTAGCCGAGCAGCGCGAGCTCGTCGGAGGCGTCCTCGGCCGCCGCACGCAGGATCTCGAGCGCGCGCGGGAGCTCGCCCGTCTGCAGCTCGACGAGACCGCGCAGCGTCGCCGCGCGCTCGACGGCGTCGCCCCGGCGGTCGAGCTCGTCGAGCTGCCGGCGCGCGCCCTCGAAGTCGCCGGCCTCGAAGCGCGCGGCGAGGGCGCGGCGCCGCAGCCCCGCGGCGAGCGCGGGATCCGCGGCGGCGAGCGCCGCCACGGCGACGTCGCCGGCCTCGCGCACGTCGCCGCGCGCGAGCAGCACGTCGACGAGGCGCTCCGCCGCGGGCACGAGCCCGGGGTCGCCGCGCAGCGCGTCGCGCAGGAGGCGCTCGGACCCCGCGCCTTCGCCCGCATCGACGGCCGCGAGGTAGAGGCGCTCGGCCACCGCGCGCCCGAGCGCGGCGCGTGCGCCCGGCAGCCACAGCGCGCGGCGCAGGAAGGGGACCGCCGCGGCGCGGCGTCCCGCGCGGAAGCACGCGTCGCCTGCCACGAACTGCACGTCGGCGTCCCACTGCAGGAGCTCCGCCGCACGCGTCAGCGGTCCCGTGGCCGCGTCGAATGCGCCGTCGGCGAAGAGCACGCGCCCCTCGAGATACGCGCCGAGGGCTTCGCCGCCGGCGTCGCCGAGCGCCTGCACCGCGGCGCGCGCCTCGGCGACACGCGACGCCAGGTCGGGCTCCTCGAGGTCGGACCCGGTCAGGAGCACGACGAGCGCGCGCACGGCGGGGACGTCGCGGGCGTCGCGCCGCACCGCCGCGCGCAGCGCCGTGAGCGCGGCGCCGGGATGCCCCTCGCGCACGTGGCGGATCGCGACCGCGACCGGCGACGACCACACGTCGCCGCCCGCGTCCACGCCGCGCGAGGCGTGCGTCGCGAGGACGATCTCGAGACTGCGGCGTTCCCCGTCGTCGGCGGCGCGCGCGAGCATCGTCCACGCGTCGCGCTCGCGGCCGCCGCGCAGGTACGACTCGGTGAGCAGCACGCGCACGACGGCGTCCGCCGCGGGGTCCGCCGCGAGCAGCTCGAGGTCCTCGACCGCCCCGCTCCACTCGTCGCGGCGCATCCGCGCCTCGGCACGCAGGCGGCGCGCGGCCGCGTCGCCCGGGCGCCGCGCGAGGTATGCCGTCGTCCACGCGATCGCCGCACCGTCGTCGCCCGCGCGCGCGGCGAGGCGCGCCGCGGCCACGACGACCTGCCCGTCGAAGGGCCGCAGGCGCAACGCCTCCGCGGCCGCCGCGGACGCGCGCAGCGGCGCCTCGGCGGTCGGCGTGCGCGACCACGCCGTCGCGAGCGCCAGCCACGCCTCGGACGACCAGGGGCGCCGGCTCGCGACCGCCTCGAACGTGGCGCGGGCCGCGTCGGTCGCGCCCGCGTCGAGCTGCGCGCGGCCCAGCTCGTAGGCCGCCTCGGGCGCTTCCGGGTAGCGCGCCACGAGGTCCTCGAACACGGCGACCCGCGCCGCGGGCGTCGCACCGGGACGCGTCGCGGCGAGCCGCGCTCGGCAGAGATCGGCCGGCAGCGTGTCGTCGACACCCGCCGCGGCCGCGGCGTACGCGGCGGCGGCGGCGTCGAAGCGGCCGAGGTCGCGCAGCACGTCGCCCTGCACGAGCCGCGACTCGCCGCGCGCCTGCGGCGCCGCGACGGCCGCGTCCGCGAGCGCCAGCGCCTCCTCCAGGCGGCCCGCCCGCCGCGCGAGCTCGGCGCGCGTCGCACGCACCGCGCCGAGCAGGTCGTGCGCGTCGGGCACCGCCGCGAGCGCGGCGACGGCGGCGTCCTCGCGCCCGTCGGCGACGAACAGGTCGGCCGCAGCCGCCACGATCTCCGGCGCCGGCGACGCCCCGAGCGCCTGCGCCACGAGCGCCCGCGCGCCGTCGGTGTCGGACTGCGCGAGGCGCACGCGCGCGGCGGTCAGCAGCAGACGCGCGCGCAGCCGCGGATCCGCCGCGTCGCCGGCCGCGGCGCACTCGGCGAGCCCGGCGTCGCAGCTCTCGGCAGCGTGCGTCGCACGGCCCTCCGCCAGAGCGAGCTCGGCGGCGAGCCACTCGCCGAGGCCCGGGCTGACGGCGTCCTGCGGCGCGCGCGCGACGGCCTCGCGGGCCCGCGCCAGCGCGTGCGCCAGCTCCGGCGGGTAGCGCTCGGGCGGCACGCCCCCGACCATGCGCAGCCGCAGCAGCGCGATGCGCACGAGCGTCTGCGCGTCGGCGGCGCCGGCCCCGGCCGCGCGCTCGTACGCGTCGAGCGCGGCGGCGCGGTCGGGGCGCACGCGGTCGAGCTCGAGGTCGGCGGCGAGCCGCCAGATCGACGCGGGCGCGTTCGACCAGCGGGCAGCGAGGCGCGCGTGGTCGCGCGCCTCCTCGACGCGTCCGAGCTGCGCGAGCTGGAGCGCGAGGAGCGTGTGCGCCGGGCCGTGCCGCGGCGCGAGCTCGACGGCGCGCTGCGCCTCGCGCACGACGAACTCGGGGGACGTCCCGAGCCGCGCGTCCGCGAGGGCCAGCGAGTGCCACGCGTCGGCGTCGTGCGGACGCATGTCGACGAGCTGCCGCGCGTACATCCGCGCCTCGCGCCAGTCCTCGCGCGCGAACGCGTCGCTCGCGGCCTGCTCGATGCGCCACGGCTGGAGCTCGCTGCGGCGCTGGTAGCGCGACAGCGCGAAGAGCGTCGGCAGACCGACGAGTGCGGTCGTGACCAGCGCGGCGCGCGCGGCGCGGCGCAGCGTCGGCACGACGCTCCAGCGCGCGTGGAGGAGCCGCTGCCCGCACGCACCGCAGCGCTCGTCGAACACGTGGGCGCGCGCACCGCACTCGCAGAGGCGCGTCAGGCCGTCGCGGCAGCGGACGCACGTCTCCTGCGAGCGGTCCTGGCGCGCGCCGCAGCCGGGGCAACGCCCGCGCACGTCGCCCCTGGGCGGAGGCGGCGGCGCGGAGGGCTGCGGCGCAGGCGATGGCGAGGGCTGCGCGGGAACGTCCAACCGGCTCTCCAGGGCGTCAGCGTAACACGGCGATTGCACCCGTCGGCGGCGTGCGGCAGGAGGAGTTCCGCACGGTCACGCGTACTCGCCGGGCGTAACGGCGAACGCCCGCATGCGCTTCCAGAGCGTCACGCGGCTGCAGCCGAGCAGCTCCGCCGCCGCCGCGCGGCGCCCGCGCGTGCGCCGGAGCGCCGCGACGATCCGCGCGCGCTCGCCGTCCGCGTCGGCCGGGCGCGCCGCCGCGTCGCCGCCGGCGCGCAGCTCCTCGGGCAGGTCCGCGATCTCGATGCGCGGGCCGCGCACCGTGACGAACGCGTGCTCGAGGGCGTTGCGGAGCTGCCGCACGTTCCCGGGCCAGGCGTGCGCGCAGAGCAGACGCAGCGCGTCGGGCGCGACCGCGCGGACGTCGCGCCCCGTGCTGCGCGCGAGCGCGCCGACGAAGCTGTCCACGAGTGCGGGGACGTCCTCGCGCCGCTCGCGCAGGGGCGGCATGTGGATCTCGAACACGCGCACGCGGTAGTAGAAGTCCTCGCGCAGGCGGCCCTCGTCGCGCAGCGCCGCGAGGTCGCGGTTCGTCGCGCTGACGATGCGCGCCTCGAGCGGCCGCTCGCGGTCCTCGCCGAGGCGCCGGTACGTGCGCGACTCGAGGGCGCGCAGCAGCTTCACCTGCACCGCCGCCGAGACGTCCCCGATCTCGTCGAGGAAGAGCGTGCCGCGTCCGACGGACGCGAACGCGCCGTCGCGGTCCCCCACGGCGCCCGTGAAGGCGCCGCGCGCGTGGCCGAACAGCTCGCTCTCGAGCAGCGTGTCCGGCAGCGCGCTGCAGTTGATGGCGAAGAACGGCTCCGCGGCGCGCGGTCCGAGGGCGTGGATCGCCCGCGCCGCGAGCTCCTTGCCGGTGCCGGACTCGCCCGTCAGGAGCACGTTCGCGCTGCTCTCGGCCGCGCAGCGGATGCGCGCGAGGACCGCCTGCAGAGCGGCGCTCGTGCCGACGAGCGAGCCCGGCGGCGTCCCCGCCCCCCGCCGGGGCTCGGGCGCGCGGCGCGGCGCGGCGCGGCGCTCGAGCGCGGCGCGCAGCAGGCGCTCCTGCTCGAGGGCGTGGGCGTGGTCGCGGCGCAGGCCGTGCGCCGCGCTCAGCCGGCGGCGCAGCTCGAGGCACGAGCGCAGGCGCGCCTCGAGCAGGCGCGGATCGACCGGCTTCGGCAGCACGTCGGCCGCGCCCTGCTCCAGGCAGCGCGCCGCGGTCTCGGCCTCGTGCGCGCCGGAGACGACGACCACCGGCACGTCGCTCGTCTCCGGTCGCTGCCGCAGCCGCTGCAGCGTCTCGTGGCCGTCCATGCCGGGCATCGCGAGGTCCAGGAGGATCGCGGCGGGCGGCGCCGACGCCGACGCCGCCAGCGCCGCGGCGCCCGACGCGAACAGCGCGACGTCGTAGCCGAGTGCGACGACCAGGTCGCCGAGAGTGCGACGCGCCGGCTCGTCGTCGTCGACGACGAAGACGCGCCGGCGCGCGTCCACCTCGTCCGTCTCGTGCACCGCGTGCGCGACCGCTGCGGTGTTCAGCGGCTGCCGGGCGGCGTTCACGGCGTCGTCCATCGCGGGGCACCTCCCGCGGCCGTATCGGCTGCAAGAGGCGTGCGACTCCAGCGTTGCGGCGCTCGCGCGGCGGCCCGCGCGACGTTCACGCGCGTTCAGCCGGGCGTTCACCGACGTTCGGCGGCGCGCTCCGCCGCGCCCGCGCCGAGCCTGGGCGCACGCGTCGCCCCGCGCTCGTGCGCCCGCCGCGGGGACGTCCGCGCGCCGCGCCGCCGGTTCGATACGATGTCACAACTACTTATCAACAATACGCTTGCGATGACGCAGGAGAACGCGCGGACGTGGCCCGGCGCTTGCTATGCCGAACGTCGGCGCGGCCCGCGCGTGGAGAAGGGCGGGGACGCTGCGCCGTGTGGAGGAGCGCGCAGACATGACGAACGTGCAGGGTGTGGTGCTCGTGGTCGACGACCACGACCTGAGCCGGGCGACCATGGCGGAGTTCCTGGAGGCGCTCGGGTACGGCGTGGTCCAGGCGCGGTCCGGCGACGAGGCGCTCGAGCGGCTCGTGGAGGGGCGCGCCGACGTGGCGATCCTCGACCTCTACATGCCCGGGCTCTCGGGCCTCGAGGTCGTGCGCGCCGCGCAGGAGAGCCAGGAGTCCGCGCGCACGCCGATCATCGTGCTGACGGGCAGCCTGGACGCCGACGACGAGATGCGCTCGATCGAGGCCGGCGCCTTCGCGTTCCTGAGCAAGCCGTGCCCGCCGTCGCGCCTCGAGGCGTGGGTGGCGGCGGCGATGCGCCGCGCCGTCGTGCGGGCCGAGGCAGCCGACGCGGCGCGCCGCGCGGCCGCCGAGCAGGCGGCCCTCGAGGGCCGCGTCCACGAGCTCGCGACGCGCATCGCGGAGCTCGAGCGCGACCGCTCGGAGCTCGAGGACACGACACGACTCCTGCGCCGCGACGTCCACCGCCGCCCGCAGCCGACGCGCTGTCGCGGCTGCGAGCGCCTGCGCAGCGCCGGGCTCGAGCTGGCGCGCACGCGCGAGTGGCTCGTCGCGCGCATCGAGGCCGAGGCGCAGCGCGCGCGCGCCGCCGACGCGCAGCCGGTGGCCGACGCGCTCGACCGCGCGCGCCGCCTCGTGGAGATGAGCGCGCTGCGGCTGCAGACGCGCACGTTCTCGGAGCACGCGCCGGTGCGTGTGCACTCCGTGCCCGAGCTGCTCGCGGACGCGCGCATCTGGGCGGCGGCGCGGCACGCGCCGGCCGAGGAGCTGATCCGCATCGCCGGCGACGGCGAGGTCTCGACGCAGTGCCGCTCGCCGGAGCTCGTCGCGGCCCTCGGCACGCTGCTCGAGGAGTGCTCGCGCGTCGCGGCGCCCGGCTCGAGCGTCTCCGTGTCGGCGGAGCGCATCCACGACCACGCCGTCGTGCGCATCGTCGCGCATCCGGCCCCCGGCACCGGCGCCGGCGCGGACGACGCCCCGTGGACGCCGGGGGCGGACGGCCCCGCGGGCCATCCGGGGGCGCTCGGCGGCGCGCTGGCGCTGGCGCACGAGGTGCTGCGCGCCCTCTCGGGCACCGTCGGCGCGCGGCGCTCGGGCGACGCGCTCGAGGTGGCGCTCGAGCTGCCGCTCGTCGATCCGTCGCCGATCGCGCTGTCCGTCTGAGCGCGTCGGCGGCGGCGGCGCAGCTCAGTAGCTGCCGGGGTCCTGGCCGCGGAGCACGCTGTTGCCGTCGAAGGTCTCGCGGCGGTCCACGTTCGGCGGCCGCTCGATCTCGGCGACGGTGAAGCGCCCGCTCTGCGCGAAGAAGCCCGCCGGGTTGTCCCAGACGAGGCGCGAGATCTCGTCGCGGGGCACGCCCGCGAGCTCGAGCGCGAGAGCCGTGCGCGGCACCCGCAGCGGGTCGCTGACGCCCCAGTCGGCGGCGCTGTTCACGATGAACGTCTCGACGCCGTACTGCTGGACGATCCGCACCATGCGGTCCACGTCCATCTTCGTGTGCGGGTAGATCGAGAAGCCGGACCAGCAGCCGGAGTCGCGCGTGATGCGGATCGTCTCCTCGTTGCCGTGGTCGAGCAGCACGTGCTCGAGCGGGATGCCCGACTCGCGGACGATCGCGAGCGAGCGCTCGAAGCCGCGCTTCTTGTCGCGGTGCGGCGTGTGGACGAGCACCGGCAGCGCGTGGCGCACGGCGAGCTCGAGCTGCGCGGCGAAGAACTCCTCCTCGACCGGCGTCTGGTCGTCGAGCCCGACCTCGCCGACGCCGACGACGCCGTCCTTCTCGAGGAAGCGCGGCAGCACGGCGAGCACGTCGCGGTTGACGCGCGGTTCGTTCGCCTCGCGCGGGTTGAGCGCGAGCGTGCAGAAGTGGTGGATGCCCCACTGCCGCGCGCGGAAGCGCTCCCAGCCGACGAGCGTGTCGAAGTAGTCGACGAAGCTGCCGACCGACGTGCGGTTCTGCCCCAGCCAGAACGCGGGCTCGAGCACCGCGCGGACGCCGCAGAGCGCCATGCGCTCGTAGTCGTCCGTGACGCGGCTGATCATGTGCGCGTGCGGTTCGAAGATGCGCATCAGGAGCCCCACTCCGCGGCGAGTCCATCGAGCAGCCGGCGCACGTCGTCCGCACGCTCGTGCGCCGCGCGCTCCGCGATCAGGTGCGCGACGTCCGGCCGGGGCACGCGCCGCAGCGCCTCTGCCGCCGCGCGGCGCCTGCGCTCGTCCCCGTGCGTGAGCGCACCGAGCAGCCGCAGCAGCGTGCCCGGCGCGGGCGCGAGTCCGACCAGGCGGTCGGTGTCGGCCCAGACCGGACGCCCCGCCGCCTCGCGCTCCGTGGCGAGGTCCTGCAGCATGCGCGACAGCTCGGCGTTCGCGTGCTCCTCGATCCCGAGGAGCCGCGCGAGCGGCAGGTCGAGGAACGCCGCCTTCAGCACGAGGCGGTTCAGCTCGTCCGGCCCGAAGCCGGCGATGCCGCACGCGCGCGACGGCAGGTTGTGGTCGCACGCGAGCGCCTCGAAGTGCGTCGCGGTGTTCGTGCGCTGGATCTCGCCGAAGAGCCGTGCGGTCGCCGGCCCCGCGGGCAGGAGCGCCTGCGCACGGAGCACGATGGTGCGCTCCTCGTAGTCGCCGCCCTGGAAGAGCGCGACGGGGTCGGCGTCGCACGCGCGCATGAGCTCGAGTCCGGCGGCGTCGCAGACGCGCCAGGTGTCGAGGTCGACGCGTGCGGCGCGGCCGTGCGTCGTGACCGCAGGTTCGTGGACGACACCGCCGCCGAGGAGCCCGCGTCCGAGGCGTCGCGCGAGGCCCGGCAGCAGCTCCGGCAGCGCGCGGGGCCCCTCGTCGGCGACGCGGCCGAGGGCGTCCGTCCACCACGCCGCCGAGGCGCCCCCGGCGACGGCCTCGCCGAGGCGCCGCCCGATGATCGCGATCGCTCCGTCCGCCATGCGCTGTCTCCGCCGCGATGGTCGCCGTTTTCCGGGTCAACGCACGGGAACACCGGGGGTTCGCGCGGCGCCCCGTGCGGGGCCGCCGCCGGATTCCGCGAACGCTCCCGCGCCTCGTCCGTCGTGAGGGCATGCGCACACTCCCCCTCGTCGTCGCCGCCGCGCTCGCGTGCGCCGGCTGCTGCAGTTCCACCCCCCGGGCCGAGGCCCCTCCTGCGCCGTCGGGGCAGCCCGCGGCGGTGCGGGTGCCCCACGTCGAGCTGCGCGGCTACGAGATCGTGCTGCGCGGCCTCGGGGCGTCGCCGCCCGCCGTGCCCGCCGCACGCGTCCCCGTCTCCGACCCGCACCTCGCGCGTCCGTTCCTCGAGGGCATCGGGGGCTGCGTGCTCGACCGCCCGGAGATCCCGACCATCCTGATCCCGAGCGTCTTCGTGCGCGAGGTCGGGACGCCGTTCGAGGTCGTCGTCGTCCCGCCGCCCGCGGAGCCGCGCGGGAACGACTGAGGCTCAGAGGCGCCGCGCGGCCTCGGCGACGAGGTACGCGAGCGAGCGGAACGGGCGCTGCGAGTGCAGCGCGAGACCGATCTCGCACGTGCGGCTGGTCGAGTAGCCCTCGCGGCACTCCTCGGGCAGTGCGAGGCCGAGCTCGCGCAGGGCCGCGGCCGGCAGCTCGGGCACGTGGAAGCCGCGGTCGCCGGCCCACCCGCAGCACTGTCCGGCGTGCGGCTCGACGACGCGCTGCGCGCAGATCCGCGCGACGGCACGCGCCGCGTCGGCGACGCCGTTCCGCACGGTGCTGCAGGGCGCGTGGAGCACGACGGTCCGCGCGACCGGGCGCACCTCGACGTGCGGCAGCACCTCTTCGTGCAGCCATTCCGGGAGGTCGAGCACGCGCAGGTTCGAGGCGCGCAGGCGCTCGGCGCACGGGCTCGCGTCCACGACGACCGGCACGAGGCCGTCCTTCGACGCCGCCGCGAGCGCCGCGACCGCGCGGTCGCGGGCGCGGTCCGCCAGCTCGGTGGCGCCCTTGCTCTCGAAGACGAGGCCGCAGCACAGGCTGTCCGCGCGCTTCGGCCGCGCGAGCGGCAGGTCGGCGGCGCGCGCGAGGTCGGCGATCACGTGGTCGAGCGGCGGCAGGGCGGTGTCGCCGGGGCCGGCGCCGAAGATGCGCGTCGTGCAGCACGCGAAGTGGACCGCGCGCGGCGTGCCCGCGGCGAGCGGCGGCGGCGCGCGCCCCGGCCGCGGCGCCCACGCGCCCCAGACCGGGAAGCGCCCGCGCGTGCGCGCGTTCAGCGCACGCGTCCACTGCTCGACGCGCCGCGCACCGACGATTCCGGCGCCGAAGCGCGCCGTGCGCAGCGCCAGCCGCGCGGTGCCGCACGCGAGCCCGAACTGCGCCGCGGCGAGACGCAGGACGCGCGGCGGCTCGCGGCTCGCGCGGAGCGCCTTGACGCTCGCGCCCGTGTCGATCCCGACGGGGCACGCCACCGCGCACAGCCCGTCGGTCGCACAGGTCGCGTCGCCCGGATAGCCGAACGCCGCGCCGAGCGCGTCGGCGCCCGCGGTGTCGCCCGCCGCGCGGCGCCGGCCGGTCTCGCGCAGCACCGCGATGCGCTGGCGCGGGGTCAGGGTGACGTCGCGCGACGGGCACGCGCGCTCGCAGAAGCCGCACTCGACGCACGCGTCGAGGCGCCGGTCCACGCTCGGCAGCGTCTTCAGGTGCCGCAGGTGCGCGCGCGCGTCGCGCGTGAGCACGACGCCGGGGGCGAGCAGCTCGTCCGGGTCGAACGCGCGCTTCACCTGCCACATCAGCTCCCACGCCTCGTAGCCCCACTCCTGCGCGACGTAGGACGTCATGTTCCGGCCCGTGCCGTGCTCGCCCTTGAGCGAGCCGCCGTGCACGTTCACGACGACGTTCGCGAGCGCGTCGAGGAGCTTCGCGTAGCGCCGCACCTCGACCTCCGAGCCGAGCCGCGCGGCGAGGACGAAGTGCAGGTTGCCCGTGAGCGCGTGGCCGAAGAGCACCGCGTCGCCGTGCCCGTGCTCGCGCAGCACGTTGCGCACGTCGCGCGCGCACGCGCTCAGTGCGGCGACGGGCACCGCGACGTCCTCGATGATCGCGACCGTGCCCGGCTGCCGCGCGGCGCCCACGGCCGGGTAGAGCCCGCGCCGCACCTGCCACAGCGACGCGTACGCGGGCTCCGTGCGCTCGTGGAACACCGGGTCGGCGAGCGGCCCGACCGCCGCCAGCGCGGACGTCAGCCGCTCGGTCAGGAGCCCGAGCGCGCGCGGGTCGTCGGCACGCGTCTCGACGAGCAGCGCCGCCGCGTCCCCCGGCGCGTCGGCGATCCAGACCGGCACGCCGGGCGCGCCGGCGACGGCGCGCAGCGCCGCGCGGTCGATCAGCTCGACGGCCGAGACGGGCGCGTTCGCGAGGCCCGACGCGACGCGGCACGCGGTCGCGAGGTCGGGGTACAGCACGAGCGCGCAGGCGGCGCAGCGCGGGTCGGGCACCGTCGCGAGCGTCACCTCCGAGACGAACGCGAGCGTGCCCTCGGAGCCGACGAGCAGGTGCGCGAGGATCTCGAACGGGTCGGCGAAGTCGACGAACGCGTTCAGGCCGTAGCCGATCGTGTTCTTGATCGCGTGCTTGCGGCGGATGCGCTCGACCAGCGCCTCGTCGCCGCGCACCCGGCGCCCGAGATCGGCGAGCGCGTCGAGCAGCTCGCCGCGCGACCGGCGGAACGCGGCGCGGCTGCCCGCGTCGCGCGTGTCGAGCACGGACCCGTCGGCGAGCACCGCGCGCACGCCGCGCAGCGTGTGGTAGGCGTTCTGTTCCACGCGGCAGCACATGCCGCTCGCGTTGTTCGCCACGATGCCGCCGATGCGCGCGGCGGCGAGCGACGCCGGGTCGGGCCCGATGCGCCGCTGCAGCGGGGCGAGCGCGGCGTTGACCTCGGCGCCGGTCAGGCCCGCGCCCGCGGCGACGTTGCGGCCGCCGTCGAGCACCTCGAGGCGGCGGAACGCGCGCCGCCCGGCGACGACGAGCACGGAGTCGGTGACGGCCTGTCCCGAGAGGCTCGTGCCCGCCGCGCGGAACGTGACGGACGTGCGGTGGCGGCGCGCTGCCGCGAGCGTCGTCGCGACCTCGTGCTCGTCCTCCACGTGCACGACGACCCGCGGGACCATGCGGTACATCGACGCGTCGCACGCGAACGCGACGCGCGTGAGGTCGTCGGTGGCGACGCGGCCCGGAGGCAGCGCCGCCGCGACCTCGGCGGCGAAGCTCGCGTAGCGCGCGTCGGCGAGTTGCGTGCTCACGTCCCTCCGCCTCCGGGCGCACCACCGCGCCCGCTCCGGTCCCGCTCCGCGCACCCCCTCCGCGTCACGGCACCTGCAGGCACGCTTGTACCCCGGGACCGTGCACTCCGCGAACGAGGATGCCCTCGACGTCCGCGGTCCGCGAAGGACCCGTGACGAGCACGACGTTCGGGTCGTCCGCGAGCGCGTCGAGGGCGTCCGAGAGCTGCACGTACACGTCGGCGCGGCGCAGCACGGCGACGTGCACCCACGGCGCGACCGCGGCGAGGCGCGCCGGCGTCACGGCGTCGGTCAGCACGAGCGAGCCCGTCTCCACGATCGCCGCCGCCGCGCGCGTGACGCCGAACTCGAACGCCGCCACGTCCTCGCGCGGGCAAGCGGTCGCGAGCTCGAAGCGCGCGGCGAGGAGCGCGAGCAGGTCGGCGGGGAGCGCGGGGTCCGCGTAGCCGCGGCGCACGCCCTCGCGCTCGAGCAGCGCGACGAGCGCGAGGGCGTCCGCGAGCACCTCGGTGCCGGCGGCGCGCAGCGCGTCGTCGAGCGCCTCCGCGCCGCGCGCTGCGAACGCGCCGGTGGCCGACGCCGCCGGCGCCCACACGGGTGCCGCGACGCGCCCGCGGCGCCGTGCCGTCGCGGCGCGCACGGCGGCCAGCACGCGCGCCCGGTCGTCGGCGGTCGGCGCGCTCATCGCGCGTCCCCCCGCCGCCGCCACCAGTCGCGGAACGCGCCGCCGCGCCACGCGGGCAGCGTGCGCTCGCCGAGCCACGCGCGGAGCAGCGGGTGCGGCGCGAGCGCGTCGGGCACGGCGTTCAGCAGCCGCGCGGCACGGAGCGCCGCGCGCCAGGCGCGCGGGCGCGTCGCCAGCGCCTCCCACGCCGCGAGCGACGGGCCGGGCGCCGTGCCCTCGGCGACGCCCCGCGCGCGCTCCGCGGCGATGAGCTCCGGCAGCGGGATCGCGACCGGGCACACGTCGGCGCACGCGCCGCAGAGCGACGACGCGCTCGCCGTGGCGGCGGCCGACGCGCCGGCCAGGTGCGGCGCGAGCACGGCGCCGAGCGGGCCGGGATACGTGCCCGGGTACGCGTGGCCGGTGGCCGCGCGGTACACCGGGCAGACGTTCATGCACGCGCCGCAGCGGATGCAGCGCAGCACGTCGCGCGCCTCCGACGCGAGCAGCGCGCTGCGTCCGGCGTCGAGCAGGACGACGTGCAGCTCGGACGCGCCGTCCGCACGCCCCGGCGCGCGCGGCCCCTGGACGAGCTCCACGTACGACGTGAACGCCTGCCCCGTCGCGGAGCGCGCGAGCACGTTCAGGAGCACCGCGAGGTCGCGGTCGCGCGGCACCAGCTTCTCGATGCCGACGACGGCCACGTGCACGCGCGCGGCCCCGAGCCCGAAGCGCGAGTTGCCCTCGTTCGTGACGATGACGATCCGCCCGCTCTCGGCGACCAGGAAGTTCGCGCCCGAGACGGCGCCCCCGGCGCGCAGGAACTCGCCGCGCAGGTGCATGCGCGCCCGGCGCGTGATCTCCTCGGGGCGATCGTCGTACGGGCCGAGCCCGCGGCGCTCGAAGGCGCGGGCGATGCGCGCGCGGTCCATGTGGATGACGGGCTTGACGACGTGGCTCGGCCGGTCGCCCTCGATCTGCACCAGGAACTCGCCGAGGTCCGTCTCCACCGGTGTGATGCCGTGCGCCGCGAGGTGCGCCGCGAGCCCGATCTCCTCGGTCGCCATGCTCTTGCTCTTCGCGACGTGCGTGACGCCGCGCTCGGCGAACACGCGCCGCACGACGTCGCGCGCCGCGCCCGCGTCGGCGGCCCAGTGCACGTGCGCGCCGTGCGCGGTCAGCCGCTCCTCCGCGCGCTCGAGCAGCTCGGGCAGGTGGTCGAGCGCGTGCGCGCGGATGCGTGCCGCGAGGTCGCGCAGCGCGGCGGGGTCGGGCACGTCGCGCGCGAACGCCGCCTCGCGCGCGGCGGCCGTGGCGGCGCTGCTCGCGCGGACCGCCGCGCGCACCGCGGGCGCGACGCGCGCCGCGAACACGTCCACGTCGAGCGGTCTCACGCCGTCCCCGCGAGCGAGTCGCGCAGGAGCTCCGCGACGTGCCGCGCCGCGAGCGGCCGCCCGGCGCGTGCCGCCAGTCCGCGCAGGTGCAGCAGGCAGCTCAGGTCGGGCGAGACGACGACGTCCGGCGCGCCGCCCACGAGGTCCTCGGTCCGCAGCACGCCGAGCGTGCGCGAGAGGTGCGGGTGCGTCACCGAGAACACGCCGCCGAAGCCGCAGCACGCCTCGCTCTCGGCCACGGGCACGAGCGTCACGCCGTCGATCGAGCCGACGAGCCGCTCGACCGCCTGCCACGTGCCGCCGCCGCGCGCGTGGCACGGACGGTGCACGGCGACGCGCGCGCGGAGCCGCCCCGGCCACGCGCCGCCGGTGCGCTGCGCGACGAACTCGCACAGCTCGTGGACGCGCGCCGCGAGCGCGGCCGCGGCGGCGCGCTCGGCCGAGCCCTCGTCGAAGAGCGCCGGCGCGTGCCGCAGGAACGCGACGCACGACGCCGCCGGCGCGACGACCGGCACGTCCTCGCCGAACGTCGCGAGCGCGTGCCGCACGACGGCGCGCGCCGCCGCGAGGTCGCCGGCCGTGTACGCGGGCTGGCCGCAGCACGTCTGGTCGGCCGGGAACGCGACCTCGCACCCGGCGTGTTCGAGCACCTCGACGGCGGCGCGTGCGACGCCGTCCTCGAACGCGTCGCAGAGGCAGGTCAGGAGCAGCGCGACGCGCGTCGGCTGCGCCACGTCGTGACTACTTGTCGTCCTTCTTGCGGCCGTCGCCGTGGTGGCCGCCGCGCTCGCGCCCGTCGCCGTCCTTCCCGGGGCCGCCGGGCGTCTCGCCGTCCTCGGACTCGTCGATCGTGAACTTGCCGAGCCGCGCGAGCACGCGGATGCGGCGGTCGGCGAACTGCGCCTCGATGCGCACGAGGTCCGCGTCGCGACGCGCCTTGATGCGCTCGCGGCGCCGGTCCACGTCGCGCTGCGACTCGCCCTCCTGCGGGTTCGCGTTGAACGCCGCGAGCTCCTGCTCGTACTCGGTGTTGCGCGCCGCGACGCGCGTCGCGCGCTGCGCGTCGAGGCGCTCGATCTGCTCGGCCGCGGGGCCGAGCTTCCCACCGTCGCGCGCGCGCTTCCGGACCTGGTTCGCGCGGCGGTCGGCCGCGTCGCGGTGGATGCGGACGAGCTTCGCGTCGCGCTCGCCCTCGAGCTCCTCGCGCTTCTCGGTGAACTTCTCCGGCCGCCCCTTGGCGTCCATCGACGCGCGCAGCGCCACGAGGTCCTTCTCGAACTGCGCGTGCACGGCCGCCTCGGCCGCGCGGCGCTCCTCCTCGATGCGCGCGAAGTCGTTCTGCGACTCCTCCTCGGCCGCGTCCACGGCCGGGGCGGGCGCCGCCGGCTTCTCGCGGTCCTTGTCGCGCCCGCCGCGCTCCTGCGCCCGCGCGGGAGCGCCCAGCGCCGCCGCCGCCAGCGCGGCGGCGAGCAGTGTCCGTCCGTGTCGCATCCTGCAACTCCTCGCGGGACGTACCCGCGCCGCCGTCAGACCCCCACCTCGAGCGGCCGCGTCTCGACGGCGCGCTCCTCGTCCACCAGAACGATGTGGTTGACCGGCACGGCCTCCCAGCCGGCGTCGTCCGAGAGCTTCTCCGAGCACACCATCACGCTCGACTTGCCGTGGCCGGAATCCATCATGCGGCACACGCCGTTCTCGCAGATGTACTGCCGGCCCTTGCGCACGTACAGGCTGAGCGCGTGCTCCGCGGGGCCGTCCGTGAACTTGATCGCGACGAGCCGCACGCCGTCCGTGACCGAGACGTTCAGATACGAGACGTCGCCCGTGCCGTGCTGCTTCTGGAGCGCCACGACCGAGCGCACGGCGTCCTCGAGCGCGCGCGCCATCGCGTCGCCGCGCTGCAGCTCGGAGTACTTGCCGAGGTTCGCGACGAACAGCGCGAAGAGGTGCTCGGAGTCCGTCGAGCCCTCGATCATGTCGTACGCCTCGTCGGAGAGCTCGCGCCGCAGCGGGCGGCGCAGCTTCGCGAAGTCGCCGATGTGGCCGTTGTGCATGAAGCAGTAGCGGCCCCACGAGAACGGGTGGCAGTTCGTCTCGAGCACCTGCATGCCGGGCGACGCCGCGCGCACGTGGGCGAGGATCGTCTCGCTCTCGACGACGCGCGCGAGGCGCATCAGGTTCTTGTTGCTCCACGCGGGCGTGACGGAGCGGAACACGGCCGGCTCCGCGGCGACGGACGGCGCGTACCAGCCGATGCCGAAGCCGTCGCCGTTCAGGCGCTCCTCGAACTCCTCCGCGTTGATGCTCTGGTTGATGAGCGAGTTGCGCGGCAGGAAGATCAGCGACTCCAGCGTGATCGGCTGGCCCACGTAGGCGACGAAGCGGCACATGCGACACCTCCAGGGGACGCCGGCCGCCTGTCCCGCCGGCCCGGCTGTCCCGCTGGGGCGGCGATGCTACGCGGTGCCGGTGCGCGTGGGAACGGGCTGCGTGACCGCGGTCTCGCAGATCACGCCGGGCGGCGCGGCGGAGCCTCGGGGTCGGCCACGTCCTCGGCCAGCGCCCAGCCCAGTCCGGCGACGCCCGCGACGAGCGACATGCCGACGAACGACGCGAGCACCGGGGCCGCCGCCTCGCGGTAGGCGCGGGTCACGTCGGCCGTCGTGACGGCCGGGCCGAGCTGCGCGAGGTCCTTCCACGCGCGGAGCATGGTGTGCGCTCCCGAGAGCACGCCGACGCAGAACGTCGCCAGCGCGAACCAGAGCGTCAACCGCCGGGCGCGGCGCTCGCGGCGCCACTGCCCGCGCACCGCGCAGACGATGCCCGCCACCACGAGCAGCACGAGCAGCGGCAGGGTGACGAGCCCCACCCACCGGATGTCGAACATCGGCCCGCCCGCGCCCATCCTGTCGGCCTCCCTGCCCGTGCGCGTGCGCACGCTACCAAAGGCGCGACGCCGTCGCGCAGGCTCCTTCGCGCCCCCGCCGGGTGCAGCCGGTAGATTCGCCTGCGGCCGCCCCGGCCGCGGCGCGCGGGCCCGGGCTGCCGAGGAGGACCCGCCGTGCTCTCGACCGGAAGCTCCCACGTCCCCGCGGCGCGACTCCGTGCCGCGGTCTGCGGCGCACTCCTCGCGTGCGCGGCCGTCGCGGCCGCCCAGGACGCGCCGCAGGAGGGCCCGTTCGGGCCGCGCGGCGGGCAGGTGGGTCCGCCGTCCGTGCCGACGAGCCGCGAGGCCATGTGGCGCGCGCCGACGGCGGAGGACTGGGCGAAGCCCTGCCTCATCACGTGGCAGCGCACGTGGGAGGACGCGGTCGCCGTGGCGCACGCGACGGGCAAGCCGATCCTCGTCTGCGTCAACATGGACGGCGAGATCGCGAGCGAGCACTACGCGGGGGTGCGGTATCGCGAGCCCGAGACCGCGAAGCTGTACGAGCCGTACGTCACCGTGATCGCGTCGGTCTACCGCCACACGCCGACCGACTTCGACGAGCAGGGGCGCCGCATCCCGTGCCCGCGCTTCGGCGGCGTCACGTGCGGCGAGCACATCGCGCTCGAGCCGGTCGTGTACGAGAAGTTCCTCGACGGGAGGCGCATCGCGCCGCGCCACATCATGGTCGAGCCGGACGACGCGGGCAGCTTCCGCGAGAGCTTCGACGTCTACTACGCGAACGACACGGCGTCGGTCTTCCAGGCCATAGAGGACGGCATCGCGCTGCGCGGCAAGGAGCCGCTGCCGCCGACCGTCAAGGGCGACCGGCCCGTCGTCGAACGCGTCGCCAGCCGCGACGTGGACGACCGCCGCGCGGTCGAGGCGGCGTACGCCGGCGGCGACGCCGCCCTGCGCCGCGACCTCCTGCGCGCGGCGCTCGCCCACCCGGAGGCGGCGCCGCTCGACCTCCTGCGGCTCGCCGTCTTCGGACTCGACACGGACCTCGCCAAGGAGGCCCGCGCCGCGCTCGCGAAGACGGAGACGGCCGACGCGGCGGAGCTCATCTCCGACGCGCTGCGCGCCCCGATGGCCGACGCGGAGCGCGAGACGCTGCTGGCGACGCTCGACCGGCTCGGCAAGACGTCGCAGCGCGCGTGGTGGCTGGCGGTCGTGCAGCGCGGGCTCTCCGGCGGCGGCGCCGACGTGGACCCGCACGCGTGGTCGAAGGCCCGCTCGGCGGACGCCGCCGACGGCAGCGGCTCCGGCACCTACGACGCGCCGCAGGACTGGTACGGCGTGGAGTCCGAGCAGGGGCGTCTCGCCGCCGCGGCGCGCACGACGCCCGACGACCCCGCGCTGCAGCTCGACCTCGCGGAGAAGTCGCTCGCGGTCGCCATCGACGCGGACAAGGCGCTGCGCGGCGACCCGCGCATGGCGCGCGCGTTCGCGCGGCACTACTTCGACGAGGCCCGCCGCTCGGCGCAGCACGCGGGCGAGCTCGGCTCGGACGACTGGCGCGTGACGGGCGTGCAGGCGCTCGTCGCCTACTACGGCGGCACGCGCGACGACGCCTACCCGCTCGCCGAGGAGGCGGTGCGCCGCCTGCCGCCGGGCGACGGGAGCTGGAACTCGATGGCGCTCCTCACCATCTACGGCGAGGGCCGCTGGAGGGCGATCCAGGCCGCGGTGCGCGAGAAGCGCGAGTGGCCGTCGAAGTGGCTGGCCGACCTGCACTCCGCGTACTCGATCCTGCTCGAGCACCCGCTCGGCAACGACGCGCAGGTGGCGTGGCACTTCGACATCCTCGCGTGGCTGCGGGCGCGCGATCGCGCGCGCGAGGTGCTCGACGCCGGCCTGCGCCGGTTCCCGAACTCGTCCGAGCTGCACGCGCGGCTGCGCCGCACCGTGCTGCGCGAGCGCGGCGTGGACGCGCTCGAGGCGGAGTACGAGCGCCGCCTCGCCGCGGAGGACCCGCCGCGCGACCTCGAGTGGTTCGCGGGCTACGCGTCCACCGTCGCGGCCGAGTTCTTCCGCGGTGCGCGCAACACGGAGAAGGCCGTGGCCGCGTACGGGCGCTCCATCGAGCACTTCGAGCGCGCGCTCGCGGCGAACCCCTCGGTGAAGGAGTCCGTGGACCGCTACGTCGCGCTGGCGCTCGCCGGCCGCGCGCGCGTCCGCTACCAGGTGAACGAGGACGCGGCGGCGCTCGACGACGTCCTCGCGTCGTTCGCGCGCGACCCGGGCGCCGCCGGCACGCGCGACGGCGCGGGCATCACGCCCGGCGAGACCGCGCAGATGCTCCTCGCGCGCCTGCGCGAGAAGCCCGAGACCGCCGAGGCGGGCATCCGTCTCGAGGCGGCGATGGGCGAGATCGACCCCGAGCTCCTGCGCCCGGACCGCCCGTGACCGACGTCCACGCGCTCGCCGAGCGCATCGCACGCGAGAGCTCGTTCCTGCGCGACGTGGTGCGCGAGGTCGAGAGCGTGATCGTCGGGCAGCGCGCGCTGCTCGACGGTCTGCTCATCGGCCTCCTCGCCGACGGCCACGTGCTGCTCGAGGGCGTGCCCGGTCTCGCGAAGACCCTCGCGGTGCAGTCGCTCGCGACGGCGCTCGGCGGCACGTTCCGCCGCGTGCAGTTCACGCCCGACCTGCTCCCGTCGGACCTGATCGGGACGCAGGTGTTCTCGCCCAAGACCGGCGAGTGGACGGTGCACGAGGGGCCCGTCTTCGGCAACGTGGTCCTCGCCGACGAGATCAACCGCGCGCCGGCGAAGGTGCAGTCGGCGCTGCTCGAGGCGATGCAGGAGCGGCAGGTGACGCTCGCGGGCGAGACGCGCGCGCTGCCGTCGCCGTTCCTCGTCCTCGCGACGCAGAACCCGGTGGAGCTCGAGGGCACGTACCCGCTGCCCGAGGCGCAGGTGGACCGCTTCCTGCTGAAGGTGGTCGTCGGCTATCCGTCGCGCGACGAGGAGCGCCAGATCGTGCGCCGCATGGCCGCGACGACCTCGCGCCCCGCCGCGCGCTGCGTGGCGTCGCCGGACCAGGTGCTCGCCGCGCGCGCGCTGCTCGACGAGGTGCACGTGGACGACCGCGTGCTCGGCTACGTCGTCGACGTCGTCTTCGCGACGCGCGTCCCCGCCGAGGCGGGTCTCGCCGAGCTGACGCCGCAGATCCTCTACGGCGCGTCGCCGCGCGCGTCGATCGCGCTGACGCGCGCGGCCCGCGCCCGCGCGTTCCTCGCGGGCCGCGGCTACGTGACGCCGCACGACGTCAAGTCGGTTGCGCTCGACGTGCTGCGGCACCGCGTCATCACCACGTACGAGGCGGAGGCCGAGGGGCTCACGTCGGTGGACGTCGTCCGCCGCGTGCTCGACACCGTCCCGGTCCCCTGAACGGCGTGGCCCGCCCCGACGCGCCCCCCGTCCAGAACCCCGTCGCGAACGCCGTCGAGCCGGACCGCGAGCACGACGTCGAGCTGGCCGAGCTGCTCGACGAGGTGCGGCGCATCGACGTGCTCTCGCGGCGCGTGGTGACCGACGTGATGGCGGGCGGCTGGAACTCGGCGTTCCGCGGCTCCGGCATGGTCTTCGACGAGGTGCGCGAGTACGTGCCCGGCGACGACCCGCGCAGCGTGGACTGGAACGTGACGGCGCGCGTCGGGCGGCCGTTCGTGAAGCAGTTCGTCGAGGAGCGCGAGCAGACCGTGCTGTTCCTCTTCGACCTCTCGGCGTCGATGGACAGCGGCTTCGGCGCGCTCACGGCGCGGCAGATGGCGGCGCGCGTCGTCGCGTGCCTCGGGCTCTCGGCCGTCCGCAACGGCGACAAGGTGGGACTGATCGCGTGCGGCGCCGAGGTCGAGCGCCACGTCCCGGCGCAGAAGGGTCTCGCGCACGTCCTGCGCATCGTCCGCGACTGCCTCGCGCTGCCGCCGCGCGCGCCGGGCACGGACCTGGCCGCGGCGCTCACGCTCGCGACGCGCGCGGAGCGGCGGCGCGCGGTCGTGTTCCTCGTCTCGGACTTCCTCGGCGAGGGCTTCGAGCGCGCGCTCGCGCCGTGCGCGCGGCGCCACGACGTCGTCGCCGTGCGGCTGCTGACGCCCGCGCTCGACGCGCTGCCGCGCGCGCTCGTGCACGTCGTCGACCCCGAGACGGGCGTGCGGCGTCTCGTCGACGGACGCGACCCGCGCACGCGCGGCGCGTACGAGCGGCGCGTCGCCACGTGGCGCGCGCGCACGGCCGACGCGCTCCGCCGCGCGGGCGCCGACCTGATGGACGTGCCCGTGCCGCGCACCGCCGACCGCCACATGATCGCGCGCCCGATCCTGCGCTTCTTCCGCATGCGCGCCGAGCGCGGGGCGAAGCGATGAGGCGCGCCGTCGCCGCCTGCGTCGCGCTGGTCGCGTCCGTCGGCGCGACCGCCGCTCGCGCCGCGGAGTCCACGCCCGCGGGCCCGCCCGAGCTGCCCGGCGAGCCGCTCGCGGAGCCGTTCCCGTGGTGGCTCGCGGGCGTGGCGGCGCTCGGAGCCGCGGCTGGCGTCGGCGTGCTGGTGCGGCGGCGCGGCGCGCACGCTCCCGCGCCCGGGACGCCGCGCGACGCGCCCGTCGCGGAGGACGCCGTCGCCGCGGCGCGCGCCGCCGCCGAGAGCGCCCTCGCCGCGCTGCGCGACGCCGCGTGCGCCGACCCCGCCGCGGTGCAGGCGTGGCACGACCGCGCCGCCGCGGTGCTGCGCACGTACGTCGCGGCCGCGTTCGGCGTCGGCCGCCCCGAGGCGACGACCGAGGAGCTGCTCGCGGACGCCGCGACCGCGGCGCGCCTCGGCGCGGACCTCACCGCGCGGCTCGGCGCTCTGCTCCGCGACGCCGACCTGGTGAAGTTCGCGTGCGACGTGCCCGACGCCGCGCGCCGCGCCGCGTACGCCGACGCGGCGACGGCGCTCGTCCGCGAGTCCGCGGGGCGCACGCGATGAGCGCCGCGTTCCACGCGCTCACGGGTCTCGAGCTGCTCGCGCCGTGGCGGCTCGCGCTCGTGCTGCTCGTCGTGCTCGCGCTCGTGCTGCGCCGCCGCACGCCCCGCGCGGCGCTCGCGTTCCCGCCCGCACGCTTCCTCGACGCGGACGCCCGCGACCCGCACGACACGCCCGCGCCGCGCCCCGTCCGCGTGCGGCTCGTGGCCCTGCCGCTCGCGCTCGAGACCTGCGCGCTCGTCTGTCTCGTCGTCGCGCTCGCCGAGCCCGTGCGGCGCACGCCCGACCCGCGGCGCGCGGAGGGCATCGACGTGGTGCTCGTGCTCGACGTCTCGTCGTCGATGACCGCGCGCGACCTCGACCGCACGCGCACGCGCCTCGACGTCGCACGCGACGCCGCCGCGCAGTTCGTCGCGGGCCGGCCCGACGACCGCATCGGGCTGGTCACGTTCGCGCGCTTCGCCGACGTCGTCGCGCCGCCGACGCTCGACCACGGGGCACTGCTCGCGCTGCTCGACGGCGTCACGCCGGTCCGCGCCGACGGGCCCGAGGACGCGACGGGCCTCGGCACCGCGCTCGCGCGCACGGCCGCGCTGCCCGCGCCCGACGACACCGCCCGCGCGCGCGTCGCCGTGCTGCTGACCGACGGCGCCGAGAACGTCGCGCTGCCGGGCGCGCGCGACGAGATCGCGCCGCTGCACGCCGCCCAGCTCTGCGCGGAGCGCGGGCTGCGCGTCCACACCGTCGCGATCGGCGGCGGCGACGCGTCGGCCCCGGCGACGGACCCGCGTCAGCTCGCGGCCCTCGCCGCGGCGACCGGCGGCCGCGCGTTCGCCGCACGCGACGCGGGTGCGCTCGCCGGCGTCTACGCGGCCATCGACACGCTCGAGAAGCGCGCGGCGCCCGAGCAGCGCTTCCTTCTCGAGGAGCGCTTCGAGCCGTTCGCGCTCGCGGCGCTGGGGCTGCTGGCCCTCGCAGGGCTCGCGCACGTCGCGCTCGGGGTCGCGCTGCCGTGAGCGGCACGTTCACGCTGCTCCGGCCGGAGGCGTGGCCGCTGCTGCTGCTCGCGCCCGCCGCGCTCGCGCTGCTCGTGCTCTCGGACCGCGCGCGCGGCGCGCGACTGCACGCGCTGCTCGGCCCGCGTCCGCGCCGCACGGCGAGCGAGCTCGCGCCGCAGAGGCGCCTCGCGCGCCGCGTGCTCGTCGCCGCCGGCGTGCTCGCCGTGACGTCGGCGCTGCTGCGCCCGGCGTGGGGCGACGCCGCACGCCCCGCACCGCCCCGCGTGGACGTGGCCGTGTGCCTCGACGTCTCGCGCTCGATGCTCGCGCGCGACGTGGCGCCGTCGCGCCTCGCCGCCGCGAAGGGCGCTCTGCGCACGCTCGCCGAGGGCGCGCCGGGCGAGCGCTTCGCGCTCGTCGTCTTCGCCGGCGAGCCGCGTCTCGTCGTGCCGCTCACGCGCGACGCGGCGACGTTCGCGGAACTCGTCGACTCCGTCGATCCGCTCTCGGTCGGCCGCGGCGGCACCGACCTCGGCACCGCGCTCCTCGCCGCGGCCGACGCGCTGCCCGAGGGCGGCGGCGTCGTGCTGCTCGTGACCGACGGCGAGGACCACGGCGGGCGCGGACTCGCGGCGGCGCAGGCGCTCCGCGGTCACGGCGTCGTCGTCCACGCGGCCGGCCTCGGCACGCCGCTCGGCGGCCGGGTGACCGTCGCGGACGGCAGCGGCGAGTCGTTCCTGCGCGACGCGTCGGGCGGCGAGGTGGTCTCGACGCTCGACGCCGCCGCGCTGCGCCGCGTCGCCGAGGCGACGGGCGGCACGTACGTGGACGCATCCGCGGGCGAAGGCGCGCTGCTCGACCTGTACGAGCGCCGGCTCGTGCCCGCAGCGCGCGCGGCGACGCACGACGACGAGCGCCGCCGCCGCCGGTCGCGCGCGCCGTGGCCGCTCGCCGCGGCGTTCGTCGCGTGGCTCGCCGCGCTCGCGCTCGGGGAGCAGCTCCGCCGATGACGCGCGTCACCGCCTGCGCGCTCGCGCTCCTCGCGCCGCTCCTCGCGGCGTGCGACGCGACGGCCGCGGGCCGCGCCGCCTACGCCGAAGGGCGATTCGACGACGCGCTCGCGGCGTTCACCGCCGCCACGGAGCGGGCGGGCGACGGCGCGTCGGCGGAGCTCCACTACGACCGCGCCCTCGCGGCGCTGCGCGCGGGCGACGTCGCAGTCGCGGAGTCCGCGGCCGACGCCGCCGCCGAGCGCGGCGGGCCGCGCTTCGCGGCGCTGCGCGACTTCGTGCACGGCAACGCGTCGTTCGCGCGCGCGGAGCTCGCGGCGGCGCAGGCCGCGTCGGTCGAGGCCGAGCCGTTCGCGTTCGACGTCGCGGTGCGTCACGCCGAATCGGCCGAGCGCGCGTGGCGGCGTGCCGCCGCTGCACGCGCCCCGTGGCCGGAGGCCGAGCGCAACGTGCTCCGCGCGCAGGCGCTGCTCGAGGAGCTGCGGCGCAGGAAGGCCGAGGCCGACGCGCGCCGCGGTCGGAAGACGCCGGGCGCACCCCCGCGTCCGCGCGACCTGAAGCCGACGGATCGTCCGCCCGACGCGCCAGAGGACGGCGAACCGCCGCCGCCACCGCTCCCTCCCCCGCCGCCGCGACCGGCACCGGAAACGACGACCGACGCGCCCCCCGCGGGCGGCGCCGTACCGCTCGCGCCGGGAGAGATCGCGCGCGTCGCCGACGCGCTGGCGCGCAAGGAGCGCGAGAAGCGCCGTGTGCGCGCGGCCGAGCAGCGCGCCCGCACCCCGGGCACGGAGAAGGACTGGTGATGCGCGGCCCGCGCCTGCACGCGCTGCTCGCGCTCGTCGTGTGCGCCGCAGCGGAGCTCGCCGTCGCAGAGGAGCGTGGCGGCGACGATCCCGGCGCTCCGCGCGTCGAGCTGATCGCACCGTCCGGACGCGTCTACGCGGGCCAGGTCGTGTCGCTCGGCGTCCGCGTGCGCATCGGACGCACGTACGCGGAAGAGCGCCTGGTGCAGTCGTTCCAGACGCGGCTCGACCTGCCCGTGCGCGTCGTGGCGCCGTGGCTCGACGGCACCGACGAGATCGTTCCGGTACCGCCCGCGCCGCCCGACGAGGGCGCGACCCTCGCTCTGAACGACGCGGTGGTGCGTGCACCCGTGCGCCGTGACGACGCGCAGGGCGAGACCGTCGTGGAGGTCGCGCGACGCTTCCGTCTGGCCGAGCCGGGCGAACTCGCGCTGACGGCTCCGGAACTGCGTTTCACGGTCGCTGCACGCTTCGACGACGACGTCCTGCGCGGCCGCGTGCCGCGCGATCCCCACGATGCGCGCGCCGTCGCGAGGGAACTGCGGCTCGACGTGCGACCGCTGCCCGACTCCGGACGGGACGCCGCGTTCGGCGGCGCGGTCGGCACGTTCACGGCGCGCGCGCGCGTCAGCCCCGCGCGGGTCACGAGCGGCGCGCCCGCGCGCATCGTCCTCGAGATCGAGGGCGACGGGGACCTGCAGGGGTTCGATCCGCCGCGTCCCGCGGACTCCGCCGCGCTCCACGTCGAGGGCGTGCTCGACGAGATCCGCGACGGGAGGCGCGTCGTCACCTACGTGGTCCTCGCGGGCAGCGGCGGCACGCACACGCTGCCGCCGCTCGAGTTCACGGCCTTCGACCCGGCGCAGGAGCGCTACGTCGTCGTGCGCACGGAGCCGCTCGTGCTCGCGATCGAGGGTCCGGAGCTCGCGCCCCTCTTCCCCCCCGCCGCACCGCGGCCGCCCGACCGCACGGGCGCCGCGCTCCTCATCGGCCTCGTCCTCGGTCTCGTCGGGCTCGTGGTGCTGCTCTTGCTGCGCGGACGCAGCGACCGCCGGTACGTGGCGGGCGTCGATGCCTCGCGCGCGGCCGCGGTCAGCGCCGGCGCCTACGCCGCGGAAGGCGACGCCATCGCGGGCGCGCTCGCCGAGTACCTCGCGGTGCGCCTGCGCTGCCCGCCTGCGGCGGTCGTCGGTCCGGACCTGGCGGAACGCCTCGTGCGCGCGGGCGTGGACGCCGGTCTCGCCCGCGAGACCGCCGAGCTGCTCGAGGAGCTCGTCGCCGCGCGCTACGGCGGCACGGCGCCCGCCGACGCGCGCGAGCGCACCGACCGCGTGCTCGACGCGCTGTCGCAGTAGCCCGAAACGCCGCGGCGCGGTTCAGATCGTCTCGAGCGGACCGTCGCGCGCAGGCACCGGGAACGCGGCGTCGATGCGCGCGAGATCGTCCGCGTCGAGCACGATCTCGCGCGCGGCGGCGTTGGCGCGGATGTGCTCGGGCCGCGCGGCCTTCGGGATCGAGCACACGTTCGCGTCGCGCATGGACCACGCGATGGCCACCTGCGCGGCGCTCACGCCGTGGCGACGCGCGACGTCCGCAAGTGCACCGCGCAGGTCAAGACGCCCCTGCTCGAGAGGCGAGTACGCCATCACCGCGACGTCGTGCGCCGCGCACCACGGCAGGAGCCGCCGCTCGACGCCGCGCCGCGCGGGGTTGTAGAGGATCTGGTTCGCGGCGACGTCCGCGCCGTGCGGCGCCGCGAACGCCGCCTCCATCTCGTGCACGTCGAAGTTGCTGACGCCGAAGCGCAGGATCTTGCCGGCGTCGCGCAGCTCCGCGAACGCGGCGAGCGTGTCGGCGAGCGGGTGCTCGCCCGGCCAGTGCAGCAGGTACAGGTCGATGCGGTCCGTCCGCAGCCGCCGCAGGCTGCGCTCGCACGCGGCGACGGTGCCCCGCAGCGACGCGTTCTGCGGCAGCACCTTCGAGACCACGAACACTTCGTCGCGCCGCCCGACGAGCGCCTCGCCGACGACATCCTCGGCGCCGCCGTCCGCGTACATCTCGGCGGTGTCGATCAGGTCCATGCCGAGGTCGAGGCCGAGCCGCAGCGCGGCGACCTCGGCGGCGCGCGTCGCCGCGTCGAGCCCCATCTCCCAGGTCCCCTGCCCGAGCCGCGGCAGACGCGGACGCGTCGCGTCGCGCACGCTCAGCGCACCGCAACGGTTCGGCCGGGCGCCGCGCGTCGCACGAGGACGGCCCACGCGAGCAGCGCGGCGCCCGCGAGATTGAAGCCGTAGCCGCTCGCCGCCGTGATGCGGCCGTTGATGCGTTGCGCTCGTGTCCACGCCATCCCGACGTGCACGCACTGGTTGGTCAGCGGGCCGGTCGGATCGACGATCAGGAGCGGGATCTGCAACGCCGACCACGCCGCAAGGACCGGGAACCAGAGCGGGTGATCGCTCCACAGCATGACGGCGCCGACGACGCCGACCATGCCGAGCAGGGCGCGCCCGAGGGTCCCGGCGCCGAACTCGGACGTCGTCGACGCCGTCAGCAGCGCGCCGCCGGCCATCGCCAGCACCACGGCACCGAGGAGGACGCGCGCAACCCGCATCGGCGACATCGTACGCCGCGCCCCCGGAACGGGGACGCCGTGAACAGGTGCGGTCTCGGTCTCGGCTGCGGCCACGGACACACCCCGCTCCGGCCGGGGCGGCGCCACGCGCGGCCGGCACCCGACTCGCCGCGGGCGAGCGTGCGTCCGGAGGAGGCGCGACAGCGTCACCGACTTCGACGACCTGGAGGTCGCGCCGCTGCCCGCGGGAGCGGGCGACTGACGGCGAAGGCCAGGCCGCGCGACCACGCACACTCCCCGCCGGGCGGCTATCCTCCGCGCATGCGCAGAACCGTGCCGTTCGTCGTCGTGGTCGCCGCCGCGCTCGCCGGCCTTCCGGGGAGCGCGCCCCGGGCGGAGGACGCGCCCGCCGCTCCGGCCGCCGACGCCCCGACCGTCACGCCGGAGCAGCGCGACGCCGCGCTCGCGAAGGCGTTCCGCTACCTCGACGAGCAGGTCTGGGGACTCGACGAGGGCGGCTCGCCGCGCAAGCAGTACACGGTCGCGATCATGGGCCTCGCATCGCTGCTCGCGGGCGACCGCACGGGCGCCGACGCCGCGCGCCTGCCGCCGCGCAAGAAGGAGGCGGAGCGCGCCCGCGACTACCTGGTGCGCTACGCGGCGGAGGTCGCCGCCCTCTACGCGAAGGACGACCGCAAGCGCGAGAAGGACAAGCGCCGCGACCGCGAGCCGGCCGCCGCGCCGGGCTTCCCCATGGGCCCCTCGCAGTACGTCTGGCCGCTCGGCGTGAGCGGGCTCTTCCTCGCCGAGAGCGCCAAGCGCGGGCAGGCGCGGAAGGAGTGCACGGGCGCGCTCGACGACATCGTGCGCGTGATCGAGGGCGCGCAGCAGGCGAACGGCGGCTGGGGCCACGACGACGCGCAGCGCCCGGGTCTCGGCCTGCCGCCCGTCAAGATCCCGCTCCCCGGCCGCGACGCCATCGACTACCCGGGCACGCTGCTCGCCGCGTCGAACTGCGCGCTCACCGGGCTCGGCCTCGCGCACGCGCTGCGCGGCGACGCGGCACGCGCGAAGTCGCTCGAGAACGCGCGGGACTACTACCGCAGCTCGCAGAACGGCGACGGCGCGTGGCCTTACGACCCGTCGCAGCGCGACGGCGACACGCCGTCGGGCGGCGAGGGCAACGATGCGATCGCGCGCGCGCTCGCGGCCTCGCGCGGCGACGCACTCTCCGTCGCGCGGACGACCGGCGCGATCTTCGCGCTGCTCGCCGGCGGCGAGGACCCGAAGTCGGCGGAGGTCGCGCGCGCGCTCGCCATCGTGGACGCGCACCCCGAGTGGGCCGGCGAGGGCCACGGCTCGGCGACGATGGCGCTGCAGTGGGCGGCGCTCCTCGCCCGCGCGCGCGGGCCCGAGGCGTGGAGCACGTTCCGCCGCACGTGGTTCCCGCGCGTGCTCGCCGCGCAGAAGGACGACGGCTCGTTCGACTGCGCCTGCGCGCACGCCTCCGGCGCGACCACCTGCGACACCGAGCCGATCGGCGACCTGCCGGGCATGGACGACTGGGTGCGGCAGGCGCGTGTGTACGTCACCGCGATCCACGCGCTCGTCCTCGTGCTCGACCGCGCGGACCTGCAGGCCGTCCCGAAGATGCCGGACGTCCCGGCCGAGACGACGCCGCGCTGAACCGCCGATGCAACTCGTCGTCTTCGACATCGACGGCACGCTGATCCGCAGCGAGCGCTCCGACGGGCTGCACTTCGTGCGCGCGTTCGACGTCGCGTACGGCATCCGCGGCGTGGACACCGACTGGCTCTCGTACGGCCACTGCACCGACGCGCACGTCACGCGCGTGATCCTCGAGCGCGCCTTCGGTCGCGCGGCCGGCGACGACGAGATCCGCCGCTGCCGCGACGTCTTCGCCGACCTCCTGCGCGCCGGCCACGCGGCCGACGCGACGCTCCTGACCGAGGTGCCGGGCGCGCGCGCTGCGCTGGGCGCGCTGCAGGACGGCGGCACGCACGTCGCGATCGGCACCGGCGGGTGGCGCACGACCGCGCTGTTCAAGCTGACGGTCGTCGGCCTCGACGCGACGCTCCCCGGCGCGTTCGCCGACGACGACCCGACGCGCGAGGGCATCGTGCGCACCGCCGTCGCGCGGGCCGAGGAGCGCGCGGGGCGGAGCGCCGAGCGCGTCGTCTACGTGGGCGACGCGGTGTGGGACGTGCGCACGTGCCGCGCGCTCGGCGTCCCGTTCGTCGGCATCGCGACCGACGGCCGCGCGGCGCGCCTGCGCGCCGAGGGCGCGCACGTCGTGCTCGAGGACTACGCGGACCTGGACGCCGTCCACGACGCGCTGGACGCGGCGCGCCCGCCCGGCTGAGCACGTTCTCGCGACGCATTGCTAACACCCGTGCCGCGGCGCGCGTCCTCTCGCCGTCCGCGCGCGACACGGCGCGCGGGGAAGGAGCTCCCATGCGACGCACGTCCTGGCTCGCCGCCGTCCTGACCGTCCTCGCGCTGTGCGCCGTCCTCGGCGCGCGCCACTCGTTCGCCAAGGAGGAGCCGCGTCCCGTCCCCGAGGGCGCGGAGTTCCAGCGCTTCCTCTTCGCCGCGACGCTCGAGGGCGCGCTCGAGGACGGTCTCCCCGACGAGCTGGCGCGCGTGGTGCTCGAGCAGGACGCAGAGGGCCGCTACCGCAACTTCGTCTACGCATGCCCCGTGTGCACGCCCGTCATCGCCGGGCTCCTCGCGTTCGGACTGCGCGGCGAGTACGAGTACTCCGTCAAGGGTGAGCTGTTCTTCGACACCTCGCGCGTGCCGGAGCGGATCGTGGCGGAGCTGCGCTCGGCGTCGATCGCGGAGCGCCGCCTCGGCGTCGAGCACCTCGTGGACCGCTGGGTGCGGCGGCGCGTCGAGCTGCTGCGCCTCGACGACGCCGAGCGCGCACTCTGGCGCGACGCCATGGAGCGCGGGCGCAAGAAGGGTATGGCGATGCTCGAGAAGCAGCACGCCGCCGACGGCTCCGGACCGAACGACGACATGGAGACCTGCCCGAACTGCGACGGCTCCGTGGACGCGTTCGGGCGCAGGTGACGGGCCGGCCGCACGTGCCGGCGTCAGCGCGTGAGGAACGCGGCGACACCCACGACCACCATGAAGAGGATGGCCAGGCACGACACCGATCCCAGCACGATCCCCGCGATGGCGAGCCCGCGCCCGCCCTGCGTCCGGTCGGCGTCGATCTGCCGCAGCGCGCGGAGGCCCAGCGGCAGGGCGATGGCGCCGGCCGGCAGGCACGCCAGCGGAGCGGCGATGCCGACGACGAGCGCGGCGATGGCGAGGCCGTTCGTGGTCGGACCGGCGCGCTGGTTGGGCCGGCGCGGCGGCGGGATGTGGTCGCAGTCCGGGTGCGCGCAGCCGTTGGCGAGCGCGTAGCAGCGGTCGTGGTGCGCGGCGGCGCAGAAGGGACAGTGGGCGACCAGCCCGCCGACGACGATCGGCGTGCGGCACGCCGGGCACACGGCGCCGTCGAGCGTGGCGTCGGCGCGGGCGCGCGACGCGTTGCGCTCCAGCCCCGCGGGCGCGGGCGACGGAACGTGGTGGTCGTCGTCGTGCATCGTTCAGCCGCCTGCGCGACCGGTGCGTGGAGCGTGCGCGTGCTCGTCGCTCGCCGCCGCCACCCCGCGTACCCGGCGTGCCCCGCTACACAAGCGTCCCTCCGCAGTTCGCGCAGTGCAGCGCGACGCACGCCAGGCAGCCGGCGGCGCCGCACGCCGCACACGCGAGCGCGCAGTCGGCGCACGCGGCGTGGCCGGCTGCGCAGCCCGTCGCCTGCGCGCCCACACGTGCGCAGTTCGTGCACACGAGCTGCGCCGCGCCCACCGGCGCCGCGGCGCGCGCGGCGTCCGCCGCCTCGCACGCGGCGCACGCGGTGCGCCCGCACGCGAGGCACAGCACGGCGCCGCACGCGCCGCACGAGAGATCGCACTCCGGACACAGCACGTGCCCCGCACCGCACGGCACGAGCCGGCGCCCCGTGGACGCACAGTTCGAGCACGCGCCCTCCGCCGCGTCACGCGGCGGCGCGTCGTGCAGGTCCACGAAGAAGGGCTCGCGGTCCACGGGCACGAGGTGCGGGTGCTCCTCGACCCAGCGCGCCGCGCGACCGTTCAGCGGGCTCTTCACGTTGTAGCTCTGGTACGCCAGCATCTCGCCCACGCGCTGGACCATCAGGTCGAGCGACTCCGCCGCGGTCCAGTGGTCGCCGATGCAGACCGCGTGCGGCGCGATGTTCGGGTGGAACACGGGCGTCAGCATGCGGCAGATCGGCGCGTCGCGCGGATAGCCCGAGGGCAGCGTGATCTCGAGGCGGTGCGACGCGACCGCGACGATGCGCTCGCCGCGTTCGCGCAGCGAGCGGACGTCGAGGATCAGGCGGTAGCGCTCCGGCGGGTTGCCGGAGACGCCCTCCACGCGCACGCGCGGATGCCGCCGCGTCAGGTCGCGCATCGCCTCGTAGTCGGATGCCAGGCGGCGCAGCCGCATGCTCATCGTGTGTCCTCCGCGGGGCCCGCCGCCTCGGCCTGCACGGCCGGAGCCGCCGCCGACGTGGCGTCGAGGAGCCCGGCCAGCGCCTCGGGCGGCAGGCCGATGCCGACCGGTCCCGTCGCCTCCACGCCCGCCCAGGTGCTGACGCCCATCAGTCGCCCGTCCGCATCGTAGAGCCCGGTCCCGCTGTCGCCCGGCTGGAGCGGCAGGTCGGTGTAGATCAGCGCGTACGTGCCGGCGGGCGTCGTGTGCGTCCGGCGCCGCAGCACCGAGCCGCGGTGCAGCCGCCACCCGGCGCGCAGCGGATTGGGGACGAACAGCGCGGTCCGCCCCGCCTCGAGCTCGCTGCCGTCGTCGAGCACGTCCACGGCGGCGGGCGGTGCCTCGATGTCGGCGCTCACGAGCGCGATGTCGAGCGGCGGCGGCGCGCACCAGCGCACGGTGCCGTACGCGCCGCGCCCGTCGGAGAACTGCACCCACACGCGCGGCGCCGCCGCGAGGTCGTGGAACGCGGCGGGCGAGTCGTACGGCAGCGCGACGTGGCTGCACGTGACGATCCACGCGCGGCCCGGCTCCGACCGCACGATCGCGCCGCCGCCGAGGGCGAGGTCGCGCGCGTCGCCGTCGGAGCCGGGTGCCGCGATCGCGACCGTCGCCGCCATGAGCGCGCCGGTCGTCTCGTCGGCCACGCGCAGCGGCAGCGGGGGCGGCACGGCGTGCTCGAAGTCGCCCGGCCGGCGCAGGCTGCTCCACGTGAGCGCGCCGACCGCTGTCGCGAGCGCCCCGCTCAGCAGGGCGAGCCCGACCGTGGTGAACACGTGCGGACGGCGGAAGAGCCGCGTGCGTCGCGCGTGGACGAACGCCGCGAGCGCGGCGCCGAGCGCGGCGACGCCGACGAGCGCGGCGAGTCGGGCGTCGGCGCGCCACGCCGCGAAGACGTCGTCGAGCGGTCCGAACGGACGGAACGTCACCAGCGGCACGAACGCCAGCGCCGCGGCGACGCCGAGCACGAGCGCCGCGACGGTCGGCACGTGCTGCAGTGCGCGCGACACGACGCCGCGGCCGGCGTCGGCGCTGCGCCGGCGCGCCTCCGCCGCCTCGATCGCGGGCAGGTCGAGGACGAGACGCTCCGCACCCTCGCCGTGCATCCGCCACGCCCGCGCCGAGGCGCACTCCGGGCACTCGGCGTCCGCTGCGACGTGCTCGCGCACGGCGCAGCCGCACGTCGGGCAGAACGGCTGCAGCGGGGCCGGCGCCATGCGCGTCACAGCCCCAGGAACGCCAGCAGACCCGTGAGCAGGTAGACGCCGCCGAGCGCCGCCGCGCCGATGCCCATCGCGACGTACGTGCCGTCGGCGCCGCCCAGGCGCGCGCGGCTCCGCCACGCGACGAACGCCGCCGCGGGACCCGCGAGCGGCGCGAAGACGCCGGTCAGCGACGCGAGGAAGAGCGCGAGCACGGTCAGCGACAGACGCCTGCCGACGCGCAGCTTCTCGACGTGTGCCGCGTACTCGCTGCGCGACATGGGGTCGGCATACGGGAAGCGCGCGCCGCAGCGGCAGACGAGGAGCCCCGACGCCAACTGGGCGCCGCACGCCGGGCACTGCTTGGAGTCGCCCCAGCCGCCCGTGAACTGCGTCGGCAGCTCCGGCTTCTGCGCCTCGGCCGCGCGCGTGCACCCGTACGTCGCGCAGCCGCCGAGGTCCCTCCAGCACTCCGCGTGGTACGTCTGCGAGCACTCCGCGCACGTCTGCGTGGCGTCCTCCGCGCGGATCAGCGTGTGGCAGATGGTGCAGCGCTCCATCGGCTCACCGACTCGCGATCGTCAGGAGGATCCACAGCGCGTTCAGCACGATCGCGATGCTGCCGAGCACCATGCCCGCCGTCGCCATGCCGCCGCCGCCGTAGCGCGGATCGCGCTCGATCGCGCGCTTCGCCTCGCGCGCCTTCCCGATGGCGAGGAGGCCGAAGATGATGCCGCAGATGAAGAGCGCGAGGATGCCGTAGACCAGCGCCGCGGTCGCGCCCGGCGCGGTCGACTTCGGCCCGTCGTACTCGCCGGTCGCGGTCGGCGCCCGGCGGCACTTCGGACAGATGCCGCGGACCTGCGAGAAGATGTGGTCGCAGTGCGGGCACGCGATCCTGCCGGGCGGCAGCGCGGCGGGAGCGCGCGCGCCGACCGCGCTCGGGGCGAGCTGCGCGAGAGGCGCGTTCACGCAGGAACTCGACGCGCAGCCGCCGGCACCGTCCCAGCACGCGGCGTGCTGCGGCGTCTCGCAGGCCGTGCAGACGGCGGCCTCCGCGCCGAGCTCGATCGGCCGTACGCAGCCCGCACACGTCGATCCCGCCAGCACCTTGTTCGCGCGCATGCGGCGTGCCGACTCGCTCATGCCCCACCTCCCCGCGGCGCGTCGCCGCGCGCACGCTCCTCGAACTCGAGCACCGTCGAACCCAGCACGATCTGGTCGCCGGACGCGAGCCGCTGCCGGCGGACGCGCCGCCCGCCGACGGTGGTGCCCGTGCGGCTGCCGAGGTCCTCGACCTCGAAGCGCGCGCCGACGCGGTGCACGTGGACGTGCTCCGCGTCGATCTCCGCGTCCTTGAACAGGTAGATGTCGCACTTCGGCGAGCTGCCGACGGTCGTCGGCGTGCGATAGAGCACGAACGACTTCCCGGCGAGCGGCCCGGTGCGCACGCGCACCCAGGCCTCACGCGAGAGCTGGTCCACGAGCGCGACGAAGAAGCCGACGCACCCGCCGACCGCGACGAGACCGACGGCCCGGGACGTCTCCGCCCCCGTGAACCACGAGTCGGTCTGCAGGAAGCGCGAGACGGGATCGAAGAACGCGCCGCCGAGCGCACCCCCGAGCGCCCCGCCGACGAGCGTGTTCCGGAGCTGCGCGCGCGTCGAGCGCACGAGGTTCATCCCGAGGCCGAGGCCGGCACCGATGCACGCCCAGGCGACGCTCCGGCCGGCCATGAACCCGAGCAGCGCCGGCGCGGACAGGGTGTGCACGCTGACGAAGCCCCCCGCGCTCGCCCCCTGCAGCACCCACTGCGCGGCGGCCATCGCGAGCCCGGCGGGCACGAACGCGACCGCGCTCGTGACGGCGGTCAGCGCGGCGCCGATCGCGGCGCGCTCCGCCGCGCGCACCCAGTTGCCCGACGCGGCACCTTCGGCCAGCGCGAGGCCGACGACGATCGCGACGGCCGTCAGCAGGAACAGCCCGACGCCCACGAAGGTGTCGTCGTCGCCCACGATCTCGGTCGGCTGACCGACACGCTCCGCCGCGAGCGGCCGGATCGCCGCGCCGATGTGCGTGCCGCCGCTCGCGCCGACGCACAGGATCTCGACGGGCGTGCCGACCTGCACGTCGGCGAGCGACGTGAACGCGGCGCTGCCGTCGGCGCCGGGCTCGAACGCCACGTCGTCCGGCGGCACGAGCACGTCCCAGCGGCCGACCGTGAGCTGCACGGCCTCGTGGTCTCCCACGGCGAACGGCTCCTCGTTCACCAGGTCCACCGTGCCCGCGACGCGCACGGCGTCGAAGAGCTGCGGCTCGAGCAGGAGCCACACGACGAACGCCGCGAGCGCGCCCGCGAGCGGCAGGTAGAAGGTGCTCGAGAGCAGCAGCGCGCGGAGCGGCGAGACCGGCGGCGGCGCCGGGCGGCGCCCCGTGCGCGCCTTCTCGCGCGCGAGGGCCTCGTCCACGTCGCGGCGGAAGAGCTCGTCGCGGCCGATGACGATGCGTTCGTCGCTCACCGGCCCTCTCCCTGCGGCGGCGGCTGCTGCGGAGTCGGCGGCGGTGCGGGTGCGTCCGCCGACGCCGGAGCGTCGAGCCGCGCCTGGTACTCGGCGGCGCGGTCGGGGTTGCAGCGGGCCGCGAACGCGAAGTAGCGCTGCGCGAGCACGAGGTCGCGCTGCGCCTTCGCGGCGTCGCCGAGTGCGGCGCAGACCTCCGCGAGCACCAGCGCCTGGTCGCGCGTCTGGCGCCGCAGCTCCTGCGCGTCCACCGCGTCCGCGCGCGCGACCTTCTCGATGCGCGCGAGCACCTCGTCGGCGACGACGCCGCGGTCGGCGAGCAGTTGCACGCGGCGCCGCGCGGCGTCGACGCGCGCGGCCACGTCGGCCGCAGGAGTCTGCCCGGCGGTGAGCTCGCCCGCACACCGGGCGAGTTCGGCGAGCGGCGCCTCCAGCTCCTTGCGCCGGGCGTCCGCGTCGAGCGCCGCCCGGAGAGGGGCGATGAGCTCGAACCGCAGCTCGCGCGCCATCTCCTGCTGGCCGAGGAGCCGCGCCTGCTGCAACTGCAGTTCCTGGCGCTGCGCCAGGTCCGCCAGACCGCGCCCCGCCCACCACCAGCCGCCGAACCCGCCGAGCAGGAGCAGCACGAGGCCGAACATCGCGAGCGTCGCGCCGTCGAGACGCTCGGACGGGAGCTCCGCGCGCTGCGCCGGGGGCGCGGCGGCGGCCTGCGACGGTGCAGCGCCCGCGCGCGTCGCGACCTCCTCGGCGCGCGGGGCGTGCGCACCGTCCCAGATCTGCTCGCGGTCCCCGACGAACCAGCGCCGCACGCGGACGGGCTCGTTGTCGCGCCACGCGAACACGCCGCTCTCGCGCTTGAGCGGGTCGTAGACGAGCGCGATCTGCGACGGCAGGTTGAAGAAGCTGCGCTGGATGAACTGGTCGCGGTCGGAGAGGAAGATCCCGAAGTTCGGGTGCGTGTGGTACCAGCCGACGATCTTCGCGCCCGCGTGCTGCTTCTCCATCACGGCGTGGATGTGCTCCCACGTCGCGTGCGTGAAGGTCAGCTCGGTGCCCTTCTCCTCGGCGTGCAGCGCGTCGATCGTCGCCTCGACGCGCACGTACGCCGACCCGCCCTCGCGGCACACCTGCCCCACGAGCACGCCGCCCACCTCGCGCGACGTGTCCGCCGAGCCGTGCTCGACGATGCGGTCGAACGCCGCCTGCGCCACGTGCACGCGGAACTCGTGCCGCACCTTCGGGAACGGCTTCTCCGGCAGCCCGGACGTCTCGATCCCGCGCGTGTCGACTCCCGCCACGTGACCCCCTTCCCTGCGCGCCGGGCGCGTCAGGCCCCTCCCGCGGACGCGGCGGGGAGCGCGGCGCCGAGCGGCCGCTCGCCCGCGCGCGGCGCGACGTCGCCGAGCACCTCCGCGGCGTCGCCCGCGAGCAGCCACGCCACGGCGTCGTCGAGACCGCGCCGCGCGACGACCACGTCGAACGGCGGCAGCCCGAGGTCCCCGAGGGTGCGCGCGAGCACCGCGTCGCCGTCGTCCCGCGTGAACGACGACGCCACCTCGACGACGCGGTGCGTCCCGCACGCCGGGCACGCCGCGCTGCGCTCCGTGACGGCGCCGAGCACGGCCCGGCCCGGCGCCGAGTCCCCGCACGCGGGGCACGTGAGACGCAGCACGACGTCGCGCGAGAGCTCGAGCGTCGCGCCCTCGCCGAAGCGCCGCTCCGCGCGCTCGAGCAGCTCGCCGACGGTCGTCCGCGCGACGCACGCGTCGAGCGTCTCGAGCGCGGCGTACGCGTCGTGCCCCGTGCAGTCGTCGCGCCGCGGATAGCGCGCGCGGCTCCACTCGCTCCAGCGGCCGTCAAGGTGCAGCCCCTCGCCGACGAGCGCCGCCTCGCCGTGCAGCAGCTTGAGCGCCTCCTGCACCTGCAACGCGCCCACGATCGACGCCGCGACGGCGGTCGTCGGCACGTGCCCGCGGGCGACGACGTCGCGCGCGAGCATCGCGCACGAGCGGCGCTCCGCCACCATGCGCCGGTCCACCGCGCTCATCGTGCACTCGTAGCAGGCGCCGCGCGCGGGGTCGAAGCCGCGCACGATCCCCGAGAGCCCCTCGATCGCGCCGTCGATCCAGACGCGGCCCGTGCGCGCGCAGGCCGTGTTCACGAAGATGCGCGCCTCGCGGTTGTCCACGCACCCGAGCACCACGTCCGCCCACACGAACACGCCGAGCCCCGCGCCGTGGACGACGTTCAGCGTCCGCGCGGTCCCGCGCAGCGCGGGGCAGAGCGGCGGCAGCGCCGCCACGGCCACCTCGGCCTTCGGCCGACCCACGTCGGCGTCGCGGAAGAGCACGCCGCGGCTCAGGTTCGAGCGCTCGATCGCGTCCATGTCGTAGACGAGCACGGACCCGACGCCCATCAGCGCGAGCGTCTTCAGCGCCTCGCAGCCGAGCGCCCCCGCGCCGACCACGAGCACGCGCGCGCCGGAGACGCGGCCCTGGTCCCACCAGGGCATCAGGGACTGCCGGTGGTAGCGGTCGTCCGGCGCGTCCCCCGGACCGCCGCCGCCGAGCTCCGCGCGCGTGACCGTGAGCCGCACGTCAGCCGGCCGTGATCTCGGGCTGGATGCGCAGCGCGTCGTCCGTGCGCACGTCCTGCTCGCCCAGCGTGCGATCGTCCATGAGCTGCGTGCCGAGGCGGCGATGGTGCAGCTTGTAGCTCATGAGCTGCCCGTCGGGGCTGTGACGCGGCAGGTGCAGCCGCTCCGCGAGCACCGTCAGGATGCGCTCGACGGCCACGTCGTCGGGCACGGTCACGAGGACGCGCTTGTTCCCCGTCGCGTCCCACACCTCGAGATTCACGTCCGCCACGATCCGCCCTCCTCGGAGGGGCGATTCTGGCGGTCTCCGGAGAGCGTGTCACGCCCCGAATCGGACTGACCTGCCCCGACTCGGGAGCTGCGCCGCCGGCGGCGCGCGGGACCGGGCCGCGCGCGCCGCCGCGGTGCGCGACGCCCGCGCTACTTCGTGTCGCCGGGGGCGCCCGCCGGGCCCTCGCCCGCCGCGCCGTCGCCGCCGGCCGGCGCCTGCACCGGGACCACCGCCACGTCGAAGCGGTTCTCGGGGACGCAGAAGCGCGCGAACACCGTGCGGATCGTCTCCGCGTCGATGGACGCGTACGCGGGCGCCATCTCCGCGATGTCGTCGAGCGACTGCCCGCGGTACGCGAGCGTCGCGAGCTTCTGGGTCCAGAACTGCGGCTGCTTCAGCGTCTGTCCGAGCATGTTCGCGATCTGCGTGCGGACGACCGTCAGCTCCTGCTCGGTCGGCCCCTCCTTCGCGAACTTCGTCCACTCGACGTCGAGGGCGGCCACGAGCGCCTCGGCCTTCGCCGGGTCGCAGGGCGCCTGCGCCGCGAAGAGCCCGAAGCCGGGGAACTCGGTCGCGGGGTTCGAGCCGGCGCCGATGCTGTAGACGAGACCCTGCTCCTCGCGGATCGAGTCGAGCAGGCGCGTGCTCAGGATGCGCGACGCGAGGAACAGCGGACGCAGGTTGGCGATGTCGTCGCCGTCGACGCCGTAGAAGCCGTCCACGACGATCGCCTGCTGCGTCTTCGACTCCATCGTGTGGTGCACGTGGATCGGGCCCTTCGGGCGCTCGAGCTTGCGCAGGTCGGCGAACAGCTCCTTCGAGATGCGCTCGCGCTTCCCGAGCGCGCCGAGGTAGCGCGCCGCGAGGTCGAACGCGCGCTCGGCGTCGATGTCGCCGACCACGCACACCTCGATCGGCGCCGACGCGCAGATGCGCCGCAGCCACGCCTCGGCGGCCTCGCGCGTCACCGCGTCCACCTGCGCCTGGTCGAGGGACCGCGTGCGCACCTCGCCGGCGGGGAAGATCGCGTCGGCGAACGTCTCGCCGAACACGCCCTGCGGGCTCATGCCGCGGCGGGCGATGCCCTGCGTCTGCGCCTGCTTCCACTGCTCGAGCGCCGCCGCCTCGAGCACGGGGTCGGTGAGCATCAGGTAGGCGAGCTGCATGCCCGTCTCGAGCTCGGCCGGGTCGCCGGAGACGACGAGCGTCAGCGTGTCGGTGCCCGGACCGCCGCCGACGCCGACGCGCTTGCCCGTCATCAGGTCGCGGATCTCGGTGCTCGTGAGCTTGCTCGTCGCGGGACGGCGCCACGCGAGCGTGCCCGCCTCGGTCAGGCCGCGCGTCGCCGCGGTCTCCTCGATGACGCCGCCCGCGAGCGTGATCGTCACGGACGCCGCGTTCTTCTGCACGTCCATCGCGCGGTGGTGCACGAGCACGCCGTTCCCGAGCAGCGCCGACGACACCGCCGTCGCCTCGTGCACGCTCTTCTCGACGTACTCGCCCGCCTTCGGCAGCTCGTCGAGCAGCGCCGTCGCACGCTCCTGCTCCGTCTCGGCCGCGGGCTGCACGTCCAGCGCCGCGAGGCCCGCGGCGAGGAACGCCTCCTCGGTCGGGATCTCGGCCGAGGCCGGCAGCGTGAGGAGGAACGCCGCGTTCGTGAAGTCGTAGTCGGCGCGGAACTCGGCCGAGACCTCGCTCGCCGTGATGGTCGGCAGGAGCTTCTGCATCAGCTCGAGCTGCTGCGTCGCCGACGGCAGGGGCTCGCCGGCCGTGAGGCTCGCGTTGATCTGCATCAGCACGCCGCGCGCGGGCCGCGTCGCCTCGCCCTTGACCGCGGTCTCGGCGCCCGCGAGCAGCGCCGCGCGCGCGTCTGCGAGCTCGCGGTCCGTGAAGCCGTGCAGGCGGGCGCGCTGCAGGTCCGTGCAGAGCGCCGTGAGCATCGCGGGCCACGCGTCGGCGCGGCCGGACGCGGAGACCGTGGCCTCGTACGCGGCGCCCGCGAAGTCGCCCTGCGAGCAGTTCGCGCTGAGGAACGGCGCGCGGCCCTCGGCCAGCTCGGTGCCGATGCGCCGGTTGAAGATCCAGGCGCCGATCGCGTCGACGAGCTCCGCGCGCAGGTCGCCGACCGTGCGGCTCGGGGCGCGCGGCGGCGCGATCGCGAGCAGCGACAGGTCGGCGTCGGTGATCTCGGCGTCCGTCAGCACGATCGCGCGCGGCGCCTTCGGCGCGACGACGCCGACGGCCCGGTCGGCGGGGGCCGGGACCGTCTTGCCGCGGCCGAAGCTCTCGCGGATCGCCGCGACCACCGGTTCGGGGTCGCAGTCGCCGACCGCGATGACGGTCATGTTCGACGGCACGTACCAGTGCCCGTAGTAGTCGCGGAAGTCCTTCTCCGTGACCGCGTTGATCGTCTCGGCCGTGCCGATGGGCAGGCGGTGCCCGAGCGTCGACTCGGGGGCGAGCAGCGGCAGGATCGCCTCCTGGAGGCGCTGCCGCGCGCCCGAGCGCGTGCGCTTCTCCTCGAGGATCACCGCGCGCTCCGCGTCGATCTCCTTGGGCGTCAGCGTCAGGCCGTACGCGACGTCGGAGAGGAACAGCAGGCCCTTGCCGAGGGTCTCCGTGGTCGTGTCCGGGAGCGCGAGCTGGTAGGTCGTCTGGTCGAAGGTCGTGAACGCGTTCTGGTCGCTGCCGAACGAGAGGCCGAGCGACTCGAAGTAGTGCACGACCGTGCCGGGCGGGAAGTGCTCGGAGCCGTTGAACGCCATGTGCTCGAGGAAGTGCGCGATGCCGCGCTGCGCGTCGGTCTCGTTGAGCGACCCGGACGAGACGTGCAGCCACACCGAGACCTTGCCCTCGGGGTTCGGGCAGCGCTTGAAGACGTAGCTCAGGCCGTTCTCGAGCGTGCCCGTGACGAGCGCGGGATCGGTCGGGAGCGGCGCGTCGAGCTGCAGCTCGCCCTCGGCGCGGGCCGACGCCGCCCACGCGACGAGGGCGAAGGCGGAGAGCAGTCGAAGGGTTCGGGACGGACGGTGCACGGGATCCTCCTCGCCGGCGCTGCGGCTCGCTCGAACGGGGCACTGTAGCTGCCCCGCGGCGCGCCCGGGGCATTCGGACGGACACCGCCGGGTGCGAGTACGTTGGATGCCGCCGCCGCGGGAAGCGGTCCCGCGGCACGGAGGAGCCGGCCCCGATGAAGCTCGCGCACGTCGCGCTGATCGTCGCCACGGCGCTCGGTGCCGGGCTCCTCGCTTGGCGCACCGCCCCCCGGCGCACGCCTCGGCCAGCGGGCGCGGAGACGGCGCGCGACGCCCTCGAGGCGACCATTGCGCGCGCCGAGTCGCTCGCCACGGCGCGCGACCCGCGCGCTGCGCTCGCGGAGCTGCGCAGCCTCTCCTCCGAGACCGACCCGCGCGTGACCGCGCTCTTCGTGCGCCTGACCGGCTGCGAGACCGACGAGGTCGCGATCCGCGCGTACGAGGAGGTCGCGGGACGCCGCCCCGAGGAGTTCCCCGAGCTCGTCCGGCGCCGCATCGAGCAGGGCTCGTGGAGACGGCGCTCGGCGGCCGTCCGCGCCGCCTCTCTCCGCGCGCTCGGCGCCTACGCGCGCGCAGGGGACCGGCAGGTCTTCTGGGACGCCACACGTCGGTACGCGCCGGACGAGCCGGAGGTCGCGGCGGCGGCGCTCGACGCCCTCGGCGCGCTGCCGGACCTCGCGGGCGCGCAGGTGCTCGCGGAGTTCGTGGAGCTCGCGGAGCGCGTCGCCGGAACGACCCCGCCGCCGAACCGTACGGGCGTCTCCGCAGCCACGCGCGCGAGCTACGACCGCCTGCACGACGTCGCGCTCGCCGCGTTCAACCGGGCGACGGGCGCCGCCTGCGCCGACGCCGCCGCGTGCAACGCGTGGTGCGGGGAGCGCTTCCGCGGCGCCGCCCCCCAAGGCGGCGAGCCTCCGGGCGACGACCCGCGCTGAGCGTCGGCTCGGCCGCTACCTGGGCGCGCGGAGCGGACCGAGCTGCTCGCGCAGGAACTGCAGGAGGCCCGCGTCGGGCGCCGCGCCGTCCGCGAGGTCGTGCTCCGCGCGCGGGTCCGTCGTCAGCTCGTACTGCTCGTGGCGCACGGGCTCGGCGGCCGTGTCCTCGATCAGCAGCAGGCGACGCCGCACCGCCGCGTTCTGCTCGCGCAGTCCGTAGCGCAGCGTCAGCAGCGCCGTCGTCGTGTCCGTCTCGCGCGGCGCCGCGGTCAGCGGCAGCGGATGCGTGAACGGCGCGGGATCGCCGTCGGAGAGCGCGACGACCGTCGCGGCGACGTCGCGCAGCGACGCGACGACGTCGTCGGACGCGCCCGCGGCGATGCGTCCCGGCGCGATCACCGCGAGCGGGATCTCCGTCTGCTCGGGGTAGAGGCTCGTGCCGTGGCCGAGCGGGTCGTGGTCCTCGGTGTCGTGCGCGCCGAACGACTCGCCGTGGTCCGACGTCAGCACGACGACGGTGTCGGCGAGGAGCCCGCGCTCCGCGAGCGCGTCGTGCAGCCGTCCGATCTCGACGTCGAGCGCGGCGAGCCCCTCGTCGTAGGCGCGCACGACCTCCGCCTCGGAGAGTGGCGGGTCCCACGCAGTGCGGTTCAGGCGCCGGTGGTGCAGCGCCTGGTTCACGTCCATGTAGCAGAGGTACGCGAAGAAGGGCCGGCCGCGGTGCTCGTCGAGGAACTGCGTGAACTCCGCGTTCACCTGCCCGGCCTTCTTGCCGCGACCCGCCGCGTGCTGGCCGAGCGCCACGAGCACCGGGTCGAGCGCGCGCCCGAGCGCGGTGCGGCGGACGACGTTCTCGAGGATGTACGTGCGGAACCGCAGGAAGCCGCGCCCCAGGTACTCGGGCACGACCCACGACGCGTTCCCGCTGAACGCGCCCGTCGCGTAGCCCCGGTCGCGGTAGTGCTCGGCGAGCGTCGGCAGCGTGTCGGCGACGTGCAGCCCCGGCCAGTCCGCGCCGTGCTCGTGGGGCGACGTGCCCGTCAGGATCGACGCCTGCGACGGCAGCGACCACGACGTCGTGGACCACGCGTTGCCGTACGCGGTGCCCTCCGCCGTCCACGCGTTCAGGCGCGGCGTGAGACTCGAGAGGCCGTGCGCGTCGAAGCGGTCGCCACGGACGGTGTCCAGCACGACGACGAGCACGTTCGGGGCGCTGCTCGGCGCAGGCGGCAGCGCGTCGAAGGCGCGCGACTCCGCGAGGTTCCGCGCCGCGCGCACGCCGCCGAAGAGCGCGAGCACGAGGAGCGGCAGCGCGAGCACGGCGCGGCGCAGGCGCAGTGCGAGCGCGACGTCGCGCCCGCGCGCGCCGCGGGCGACGAACGCGGCAGCGCCACAGCCGAGCACGATCGCGCTCCACCGCGCGAGCACGTCCGGGCTCGCGACGACGAGCACGCAGCCGGGCGCGAGCAGCAGGAACAGCAGCAGCGGCGACGGCAGGCGGCCGCGCGTCAGCACGTCGAGCAGGTGCACGGCCACGGCGCCGAGCGCGAACGCGGGCGCGTAGACCATGGGCGCGACCCACAGCACGTCGGGCGGCACCTTGTGGATCGCGAGGATCGTCGGATGGTGCCGCGCCCAGAGCATCACGGCCGCGTCGGCGAGTCCGAAGAGCGTGCCCGCCGCGGCGCCGAGGGCGGCGCGCGACGCGAGCGTGTGGCGCTGCGTCGGCTGCACCGCGGGCGGCACCGCGGGCGCCGCGTCGGAGGGACGGTCCGCGCCGGTCACTTCGGCTCCAGGACCGAGATCTCGGCGAGCAGCAGCCGCGGCCACCACGGGCCGTTGCCCGCGACCGCGGGGATCTTGCGCACGACGACGTAGTTCTCGCGCAGCGCGTCGAGCACGCCCGAGCCGCGGTCCTGGAAGTCGTACGCGCTCTGCCCCGTGTCGATCGCGCGCGCGAGCACGCGCCGGTACGTCTTCGCGCGCAGGCGCGCGATCGTGTCGGCCAGCGCCGCGTGGTTGATCTCCTTCTGGTTCATCCCGACGTGCAGCGCCACGGGGTCCGCGCGGTCCTTCATCACGAGGCCGTCGCGCAGGTACGGCCACGTCCCCGCGTCGAGCAGCACGTCCTTGGCCGGCAGGTCCGCGAACTCGCGGTCGATGTCCGCCACGTAGCGCGCGAGGTCCGCGGGCACGGGATCGCGCGGATCGCGCACGCCGCCCTGCGACGCGAGTCCGAGCACGAGCGCGGCGCACACCGCGATGCGGCGCACGGGCGCCGCGTCGGCGCGCGCGTGCGCGGCGGCCACGGACGCGAGGAAGAGCGCGGTGCCCGTCACCACGCCGGGACCCATGTGGTTCTCCACCCAGCCGATCCCGCTCGTGTAGCACTCGGTCCCGAAGAGCGCGGCCCAGACGGCCCAGAGCGCCGCGAGCCGCCGGTCGCCGCGCGCGAGCAGCGCGCCGCCCGCGAAGAGGCCGAGCGCCCAGAAGAGCCCGCCGGTCGCGAGGTGCTGGATGCTGCGCACGAGCGCGACCTGCTTGCCGCCGAGCGCGCCGAACGTCCACGTCCACGTCTCCGGCCCGCCGACCGCGCGCAGCGCGGCGAGCGCGGCGCCGAGCGCGACCGCGGCGACGCCGAGGTAGAGCGCGACGTCGCGCACGCGCCGCGGACTCGCGACGACGAGGAACGCGAGGAGCAGCGGCCCCCAGATCACGAGGCTCTGCTTGACGAGGAAGCCCGCCGCGGGCACGAGCGCCAGCGCCACGACGGCGCCGCGGCCCGGCGCGAACGCGAAGCGCGCCGCGAGGAACAGTCCGAGCGTGCACACGAGCAGCGCGAGCGAGTCGTTGTGGAGCGTGTGCGTGTAGAGGTTGAAGCGCTCGTGGAAGCCCAGCACGAACAGCGTCGAGACCGAGAGGACGAGCCACGCCGCGCGGTGCGGGTACGTCGCCGCGGAGAGCAGGCGCCGGACGACGAGGTCGAGCAGCGCGGTCCCGAGCAGCGCCGCCGCGACGACGTACGAGACGCCCACGGTGCGCAGCGCGGCGACGTCGCCGCCCTTCCCGAAGAGCGACGCGAGCGCCCACGTCAGCGCCTGCGTTCCGGGCGTGTACGGATACGAGTTGTTGTCGCCGAGCGGCCCGTAGACGGGCACGCCGGTGCGCAGCTTGATGACGTCCGTCAGGAACGGGCTCTCCGCGAAGCTGACGATGTCCACGGGGATGCGCACGTAGAAGTGCAGGCTCCACGCCGTGAGGAGCGCCATCGCCGCCGCGCCGCACGCGGCCACGGCAGGCGCCCACGGCGCCGCGCGCGCGAACGCGCGGTCGAGCACGGCCGGCACTCCGGCGTCCGCGTCCGAGCCCTGCCCCGTCATCCGTCCCTCCGGACGCACCCGCGCGTCCGACGCGACCGCACGTGCGGCACCGTCACCGGCAACTGCCCCAGCCGTGGCGACGTGCCCGGCCGCGGCGCCGCGCCCCGGGTCACGGCGCACGCCCGCCTCCGCGCGCGCGCCGCGCCGCGGGCGGCCTCTCACAGGGGCTATCGACGCGCCGGGCGCCGGTCCTGAATCGCGGCGGCGCCGCGGGCGCTCAGCGCGCGCGGCCCTGCGTGCCCACGCGTTCGATGCGCAGCGCCTGGACCTGGAAGACGTCGCCGTGGTGCGTCAGACGCGACGTCAGCGTGCGGTGGAGCGGCAGGCCGTCCGTGCGCGCGAGGGCGACGACCTCGCGCACGGACCCGGTGAAGCTCCCGGCGTCGGCCCCGGCCTCGACCGTGCGGCACCGCAGGTGCACCGCGTCGGCTTCGATCCCGGCCACGTGGACGCGCGAGTCGAGCTGCGCGCCGGGCGCGGACTCCATCCCGTCGCGGACCGTAGGCCAGTCGTCGCCGACACGGCACGGGCCCGGACGGATGACGTCCACCGCGAGGAGCTGTTGGAGGAACGGCAGCACGCCGAACGACGGCTTCGGCTTCCCGTCCGGCCCGAGCATGGAGCGCAGCCGCATGCGCCCGTCGCGCAGCAGCACGACCCGCACGGTCACGTCGGCGGCGTCGAGGAACGGCTCCACGTCGTCGAGCCGACACGCGACGTGCGGCACCTCGCCCGCCGTGTCGAACGCCAGCCGCCCGTTGCCGTCCTGCACCTCTCCGTGCACGCGCCCGAAGCGCACGTCGACCGTCGCTCCCGTCGCATCGACGGCGACGCACGTCAGCGTCGCGCGCGTGCGCAGCTCCGAGTACGACACGTCCACGGTCGGGTCGCCGGGATACTCCGTGCGCCGCGTGACGTCGAACTCGACGGACGCGCCCGCGGCCGGCGCCGCGCGCAGCTCCACCGTCTCGGTCGAGTCGGCCCCCGGCACCGGCGCGTCGTCCTCCGCGTCGAGCGGCACCGCGACCGCGCGGGCGGACGCCGCGGGCGTCGCGCCCGTCTCCCCGGCGGCGGACGTGGGCGCCGCCGTCGGTGTCGGCACCGGCGCCGCCGACGCGGCCGGCGCGTGCTCGGGCGCCGTGGTCGAAGGCTCCGCGCGCGGCGCATCCGCAGCGTCCGACGCGCACCCCGCGACGCACAGCGCCAGCACCACCGCGACCCCGTACGTCCGACGCGACATCGTCACCTCCGTCTCCACGCGCCAATGTACCGACACCGCCGGGATCGGGCGCATCCCCGCGATTCCCGCGTGACGCGGTCCGCGTCCGCGCGGCATGCTCCGCGCATGCGACGGGCGCTGCGGGCGGGAACGGCGCGATACGGCGGTGCGGCGACGGTCGCGGGCGCGGCGGGTCTCGTCGCGGCCGCGGTGGCCGTGGCGTGGTTCGGCTGGACGGCCGGGGACGCGCTGCGCCGCGAGCGCGCGGCGGTGCTCGCGCAGGATCTCGCGCGGCGCGCCGACGCGGAGGCGGCGTCGGGCGCGGCGCGGCTGCGCGAGGCCGTGGTCAAGTCGCGCACGCGCGGCGATCTGCGCGGACTCGGCGTGGCCGTGGACGTCGTCGTGACGCAGGTGCCTCCGCCCGCGGACCTCGCCGACGCGCCCGAGCTGCACGCCGCCGAGCGCGCGGAGGCCGCGGGCGGCGACGCCCCTGCGGCGAGTCCGCCTTCCCGAGGGTGGGTTCAGGCGGGGCAGGCTGGCCGGCTCGCTCGAAGGGTCTCGGGTGGTTCGACGCAGGCGAGAGACCCGCCTCCCGGCTCGGAGGCCCCACGAGGACTGCGGCCACCAGCGCCGCGACGCCCACTCCCACTCCGCCGACCGCGAGGAGCGCGACGCGGTGCCGCGCGCTCATCGCAGCGCCAGCTCCAGGGACGCGCGCTCGCCCTCGGCCAACGTCACGTGCCCCACCACGAACCCTCCCGGTGTGCCGACGAGCTCGAAGCCGACGCCGTCGAAGGTGATCACCGTGTACTCGCCGGCACGCAGGTGACGGTAGCTCGCCGGCGCATCGGCGCAGCGCATCCACACGCCGACTGCTGGTGCATCGACGCGCCCCTCGACCGAGTGGAGGCGGCGTCGCGAGACGTCGACGTCGGCGCCCGTCGTGTCCACGGCGCGGCTACCGCGTTCCCGCTTCGGCGCGCTCATCGGCGGCGAGTGTACGACGCCATGGAACGAGCTCGAGCTCGGGGCCACCGTCCCAGACCACCATCGAGTCCGCGAGCGGGTAGACACCGACGTCCGGCACGACCTCCACGTGATAGCGATGCCCGGCGACGAGCAGTCGCGCGGGGAGCGAGGAGTCGACGTCCAGACGCGAGAACACCGTGGCCTGCACGTCGCCGCACGACAGGTCGGAGACCCAGACCTGGCGGTTCCGGTAGCGGGCACCGCCCGGACCGAAGAACCGAATCCGCCGTTCGTCGCGCGTCGTGCGCAGCGTGAACGGCGCGGTGCGCGCGAACTGGCTCACCGTGCCGCTCGGCACGAGATCCACATGGTGTTCGGTCTCCGGCACGAACCAGAACGTCAGTTCGCCGTCCATCGCGGCCACTACGCGGAAGTGCCCCTCGGCATCGGTCGTCGTCACGAAGCGGTAGCCCACGATCGCCTTCGGCATCGTCGGGTCCCAGCGCGCGCTGTACCCGACACCGAAGCGCCTCAGATGCGACGGCACGAGCTCCGAGGGATCGACGTGCTGCACCACGTGCACACTCACGGAGACCCCCGCCACCGGATGTCCGTCGTCGTCCACGACGGACCCGGAGACCTCGTACCCCGCCTCGAGCTCGAAGTGCACGCGGACCTCGCCGGCAGCGGCGGCTGCGTCCGGGACGAGATACGTGGCGCTGCGCCACGGAGCGACGACCTGTCCCTGCGGCGGGAGAGCGCACGCACGCAGGAGCAGGCTCGGGAGACGAGGGAGTTCGAACTCGAACCACCCGCGCGCATCCGGTCGCGGGAGTTCGACGAACTCGCGCAACCCGAGCGCGGCGAGCGTCGACTCGCGCACCGGCGCGGAAGACTCCGCCGTGCCGAACGCATCGGCACCGTTCGAGACAGCAGAGAGTTCGACCTGGGTCGGGTCGAGTTCCACCGGGCCGCCGGCGGAGCGTACGTCGCCGAATACGCGCAGCATGCGGTAGGCGTCGAGGACGTTGGCGAAGGCGTCGCTCGTCTCCCCACGCTGCGGTGCAATGCGCCAACCCGCGTCGAGCGAGACGATGTCGCGCGGCGACCAGTCGGCCGGGATCTCCACCGAGCCCTCGGCCGAGGTGCAGACCTCGCGCGGGCCCTCGATGCTGCCGTTGCGCGCGTCCTCAACGTCTACCGCCACGGGGACCGGAAGCCGAACGCCGAGTCGCAGCCCCGGCACGGGCGCCCCGTCCCAGAGATCGCGCACCTCGAGCCGCATCGGCGCCTGCACCGGCACCGCCGCAGGAGGAGGTGGTGGCTCCGCAGGTGCCGGCTGTACATCGATCCGGCTGCGTTCGCACAGAGGCGGTTCGCTCGCGGCGGCGGCGTGGGCGCGAGGCGCCACGGTGTGCGCAACCGGGCCGTGCGGTCCGGCGGGCTCGGGCTCGCCCTTCAGACAACGCAGCAGCAGCCACGCGAGCAGGAGCGCGAGCAGCGTCATCGCGGCAGCCGCGCACGCGTCCCGCAGTCGACGTGTTCGCATCACGTCCTCCCCCGTCCCGCGCGGGGCGGGACGTCATCCACGGTACACGCGCGCGCGGCACGTGCCACCGGAGCGATCGCACTCGCCGCGTCGCGCATCCCCGCGTTTCCCGCGTGACGCGGTCCGCGTCCGCGCGGCATGCTCCGCGCATGCGACGGGCGCTGCGGGCGGGAACGGCGCGATACGGCGGTGCGGCGACGGTCGCGGGCGCGGCGGGTCTCGTCGCGGCCGCGGTGGCCGTGGCGTGGTTCGGCTGGACGGCCGGGGACGCGCTGCGCCGCGAGCGCGCGGCGGTGCTCGCGCAGGATCTCGCGCGGCGCGCCGACGCGGAGGCGGCGTCGGGCGCGGCGCGGCTGCGCGAGGCCGTGGTCAAGTCGCGCACGCGCGGCGACCTGCGCGGCCTCGGCGTGGCCGTGGACGTCGTCGTGACGCAGGTGCCTTCGCCCGCGGACGTCGCCGACGCGCCCGAGTTGCGCGCCGCCGAGCACGCGGAGGCCGCGGGCGGCGACGCCCCGGCGGCGCTCGCGCGCTGGGAGGAGCTGTCGCGGCAGGCGGGCGACCCCGGCGTGCGCGTGGCCGCGCACCGCGCCACCGCGCGCCTTCTGGCGGCGGCCGGGCGCGACGGCGACGCCGCCACGCACCGCCGCGCCGCGCTCGACGAGCCGCGCGCACCGGCGCGCGAGACGTGGCTCGCGCGCTTCGATGTCGCGCGCGCGGACCGTGCGAATGCCGACGCCGCGCCCTCGGACGACGCGACCGCAGCGTTCGCGGCGGAACTCGCGACGCGCGCGGGCGACGCGCTGACGCCGCACGAGCGGCTCGCGATGCTGCGGCTGCTCGACCCGCGGCACCCCGCACTCCGCGACCTCGCCGCCGCGGCGGTCGCCGTCGATGCACCCGTCGATCCCGGCGACGGCAGCACGCGCGCGCTGCTCGCCGGCGACGACGCCCTCGTGTGGCGCCTGCCCGGCGCGGCGGGCGAGGTCCGCGTCGCGCGCGCGCCGTGGCCGGCGGCGGCGGTCGCGCTGCTGCCCGGACTCGCCGACGGCACGTTCGAGCTCGCGGCCGACGGCGGCCGGCCGCTGCCGGCGCCGTTCCCCGTCGCCTCGTGGCGCACGTCGGACACGGCGCGGGGCGCGGCCGACGACGACGCGGCGCACGCGGGTGTCGCGATGCGCACGCCGGCGCTGGCGCTCGCCGCAGTCCTCTTCGGCGGCGCGCTCCTGCTCCTGCGCGCGGGCCGGGCGCGGGCCGACCTCGCGCAGCGGCGCGACGACTTCCTCTGCGCGGTCACGCACGAGCTGAAGACGCCGGTCGCAAACGTGCTGCTCTCCGCCGAGACGCTGCGCACGCACGGGAAGGACGACCCGCAGAGCGTGCCGCGCTTCGCCGGGATCGTCGCGGCCGAGGCGCTGCGCCTCGACGCGCGCATCCAGGAACTGCTCGCGGTCGCGGCCGGGCGTCGCGCGCCGCGCGCGCCCGGGGCGCAGGAGACGTGCGACGTGCGCGCGGTCGTCGACGACGTCGTGCGCGTGTTCGGGCCGCGCTTCGCGGCCGCGTCGATGCGGCTCGACGTCGACGTCGCAGCGCAGGTCGGCGCCACGTGCGGCACGCGCGAACTGCTCGCGCGCGCGCTCGGCGCGCTGCTCGAGAACGCGCTGCGCTTCGCGCCCGGCAGCGCGGTGTCGCTCACCTGCCGCGCCGACGCCACGCACGTGCGCCTCGCCGTCCGCGACGGCGGACCGGGCGTGGCCGCGGCCGATCGCGAGCGCATCTTCGAGCCGTTCGAGCGCGGACCGGACGTGCAGCGCGACGCCGTGCCCGGAACGGGTCTCGGGCTCGCCGTCGCACGCCGGGCGGTGCTCGAGTGCGGGGGCACGCTCGTGTGCCGCGCGGCGTCGCCCGCGCCCGGCGCGGAGTTCGTGATCGAGCTGCCGCGCGCGCCGCGCGCGGTATCGTGACGCGCGATGGCGACCATCCTCGTCGTCGAGGACGACCCGCACATGGCGGAAGGACTCGCGTACAACCTCGCGCGCGCCGGGCACCGCGTGCTGCACGAGAAGGACGGCGCGAGCGGACTCGCGCAGGCGCAGTCGGCAGCGCCCGACCTCGTGCTCCTCGACGTGATGCTGCCGCGCCTCGACGGCTTCGAGGTGCTCGCGCGGCTGCGCGCGTCCGGCTCGCGCGTGCCCGTCATCCTGCTGACCGCGCTCGGCGACGAACCCCAGCGCGTGCGCGGCTTCGACGAGGGCGCAGACGACTACGTCGTCAAGCCGTTCTCGCTCGCGGAGCTCCTCGCGCGCGTCCGGAGGCGGCTCGGCGACCGCGCGGCTCTAGCGCACGCCGTGGCGGGCGGCGTCGTCGACCTCGAGCGCCTGGAGTTCCGGCGCGACGGGAGCGCGATCGCACTCACCCCCACCGAGTGCACGCTCCTGCGCGAGCTCCTCGCCCACGGCGACGCGCCCGTCGCACGCGACCACCTGCTGCGCGCCGTCTGGGGCGCCGACGGCACCGCCACGCGCACGCTCGACACCCACGTCGCGCGCCTGCGACGCAAGCTCGAGGCGGATCCCGCGGCGCCGCGGCATCTGCTCACGGTCCACGGCGTCGGCTACCGCCTCGTGCGCTGACGGCGCACGCCAGGACGCGTCGTACCGCCACGACTCCGTCGCATCTTCGTCACACCGTCACACGCCGCCGCGGCCTACCGTGATCGCACGCGAGGAGGGCGGCGATGCGAGGCATGCGGACGCGACGTGGAGTGTGTGCGGCGGCGCTGATCGCGGGAGTGCTCGCCGCGTGCGGCGGCGAGACGTCGAGGCCCGCGACCGGCACGGGCACGCCCGCGACGGCGCCGCCGCGCGACGCGTCCGCCGACCTCGAGCAGCGCTACGCGCAGGCGTGGCAGCTCGCCGAGATGGACGGGCGCCCCGCCGACGCGACGCGGCTCTTCCGTGAGATCGCGGACCATCCGGACGCGCCCGACGCGCTGCGCGCGCGCAGCCTGCTCGGTCTCGCGCGCGCGGCACGCGCCGCCGGCGACCGCGACGCCGCCGACGTCGCGCTGCGCACGATCGAGGAGTCGTACGCGGCGCTGCCCGGCGTGCGCGACGCGGCGCGCGAGGAGCGTGCGCGCCTGACCGGCTCGGTCGCGGTCTGGTCGCGCGTCGACGCGACGTGCTTCGCGGGACAGTCCGTCGATCTCGACTCCGGGTCCCTCGTCACCGGACGCGCGCTCGACGACGGCGGCGCGGCGGAGCTGACGCTGCGCGACGGTGCGCCGCTCTTCCTCGTCGCGAAGTCGGCCGACGACGGCTTCACGCAGTCGCTCGGCGTGGACGACCCGCGGCCGTGGTGGCGTGTTCGGACCGACCGAGGAGCCGACGCGTGGGTGTGCGTGACCCCCGTCGGCGGCTCCGCACGCGTCGAAGCCCTGGTGCGCCGCGGCGGGGCGAACGGGCCGGTCCTGCCCGTGCCGCGCGCGACGTGCGTCGGCGACGCGGGCGCCATCGACGTCGTTTTCCGCGCCATCCCGTCGGCGCGGTCGTATCGCGTGGAGCGACGCACGGCGCCGGGCGCCCCGTACGTGCGCGTCGGCGAGACCGCTACGCCGCGCTACCACGACACGGACGTCCGCGACGGCGTGCGCTACGGCTACCGCGTCGTGGCCGTCGCCGCGAGCGGCGACGAGTCCCCACCGGCGACGGTGCAGGGCACGACCGCCGGCCGCGGTGTCTTCGCGGGATCGTGCGTGCTCGGCAACGAGGCCGGGCGGCGCAGCGTCGACCTGCTGACCGGCGACTACGCGGCCGACGGGGACATCACGCTGACGGGCACGTACGGAGGGCAGTCCTCCGCGAGCTTCGTCGACGGGGCCGGCCGCCCGGTCCCGGCGCCCCACGGCGACGCGCGCAGGAACGGCATGAACGCAGACTGGACTCCGGGCGATGGCGTGCAAATCGCCGTCGGCGCGACGTTCGAGGTCGCGCTGCAGGGCGGCGGGGCGGCGCGCGTGCGACTCGACATGCCCGACGACGCGTGGCACGTGACGCTCCACTACGAGGTCGACCCCGACGCTCCGCCCTTCGCACGAGCGCCCGAGATCGCGTTCGACGAGCGCGCGGACGGGACCGAGCTGCGCGTCACGACGGCCGCGGGTCAGACGGTGCGCGAGATCCGCGCGCACGACCCGTTCGACGCCCACGCCGACCGCACGCTCCACGTCACGGACGGTGTCGTCTTCGACCCGCTGTGCACGCCGGGCACGTCGTGGGACTACGAGGCGGTCGCGGTCGACGGAGACGGACGGCGCTCGCCGCGCGGCCGCGCGAGCTGCAACCGACTGCCGGACGAGGTGCGCCGCGGCACGTTCGAGATCTGCTACCGCGAGGGCTGGTCCATCGACCGGGACGCGCCCGCGGCCGCCGGCGAGGCCGACATCGTGTGCGTCAACTGCGCCGGCGGGATCTCGTCGATGACGTTCCGCGCGCCGCGCGGCATCGTCACGCTGGAGTCGGTCGTCGGCCGCGACGCGAGCGCTCCGTCCGCCACGCGCCTCGCCCCCGCCGTCCTCGGACTCGTCGCGGCGGACGACGCACGCATGACTCCGTGGAAGGACGATGCGCACACCAACGCCCGCGAGCCCGCGTCGAACGTGCTCGTGCTGCGGACTCTGCGCGGCGGCTACGCGCGGCTCGCGCTCGTCGAGCGTCGGAAGTCGGGCAACTGGACCCGCAGTCCCGCCGTGTTCGAGTACGCCTACAACCCTCGCGTGCCGCGCTTCGAGGAGGCCGACGAGCGCGCGCAGGTCGTGCGCGGCGTCGTGCTCGCGCCGGCCGCCGTGCCGGCGTCGCTCGCGCGGGACGCGGCGCGACGTGGCTCGCACGTCGTCGGTCCCGAGTCCGCCGACGGCGCCCTGCGCGGCACCGCGGGCGGCAGCATGCCGGCCGACGACGCGTGCCAGGAGGTGCTGCTCGCCCGCGCGCGCTACGGCGACGTGGAGAAGAGCACGTACCACTTCGGCCTCGCGGCGCGCGACGACCCGGGGCTCGCGCTCCGCGGCGATACGTTCGACGTGACCTACCTCGGCGACGCGCTGGACGTGAACGTCGGCACGGGCGTGCTGTCACTTGTCTCCGACGTCGGTGCGTTCACGTGGCAGGAGGTCGCGGAGCAGCAGCCGCAGAGCGGATTCGGCAACATGCCCGCTGTCGCGAGCCACGGTCACGTCTATGCGCTCCACGCCCCGCACTCGCGCGCGTTCGCCGAGGTGCTGCTGCGCGTGACCGCGCTCGATCCCGGCGTGCGCTGCGCGTTCGAGTGGATCGCGTGGGACGCGAACGGCGTCGTCCACACGTCGCAAGGACTCGTGCTCGACGAGGCCACGCGCGCGGGACTCGCACGGCTGGTCGCGTCGCACGCCGAGATCCTGCCCGGTGCGCGCGCCCAGCCGAAGTCGTCGCGCTCCGCTGCGTCCACGGGCGCGCAGATCCGGGAGACGTCCGTCTCGCTGAACGCGAACGACGCTCCGCTCGCGGACGTCTTGCGCGAGATCTGCGCCCAGGCGGGCGTCCCACTTCGGTTCGCGGACGGCGCCGCGGAGGAGCTCGAGGGCAGGCGCACCTCGTGCAGCGTGGCCGGCGCGGACGCGGGCACGCTGCTCGACATGCTCGCGGGCGCGCATGGCGTGACGTGGGCCGTCGGCGAAGATGGCGCCGTCGTCGTCTCGAAGAAGTGAGGGACACGGACCGGAAGGGGGAACGCATGGGCGCGCTTCGCGTGTGGATCGGAACCCTGGCGCTCGTGGTCGTCGCCGCGGCCACGACGCCGGTCGCGGCCAAGGACACCAAGGGGACGGCGGACGCGATCACGAAACGGCTCGACGACGCGCGCGTGCTGCTGCGGCAGAGTGACCTCCCGGGCGCCGCGACGGCCGTCGGCGACGCCGCCGCGCTCGCCCATCGCGCCTCCGACCTGCAGGCCGAGGCGGACGTCGGCGAGACGCTGGAGCAACTGCTGAACAGCGCGAACAGCGCGCCGAAGGCCGGCGGCGGCACGACCTCCGACGCGCAGGGCGACGACCTCGTCTCGCTGCTCGCGATCGTGATGTCGCGGCTCGACGCGGACCGCGCGAGCGCCTACGTCTCGGCCCCGCTCCTCGCCTCGGCGATCCTGTGCGAGGCCACGGAGACGGGATCGTCCGCGCACGTGGACGATGCCGCGAAGGTGCTGCAGCGCTGGGCGCGCAGCGGCAAGGGCGGCGCGGCCTCGAAGGCGCTGACGTCGTACGCCGCAGGGCTCGCGTCCGCCGCAGCAGGCGCCGCACCGGCGGCGGTGGCGGATCTCTCCGAGGCGTTCGAGGCCTGCCGCCGCAACGGCTGGGACCGGCTCGCGGGACACGTCGGCATCGAGCTCGCGCTCGCGCAGCACGCGGCGGGCGACGACGCCGCCGCGACGAAGCAGATGGCCGCGCTCGCGACGCTGATCGGCAGTGCGCAGGTGGACGACGCGCAGACGCTCCGGCGCATCGTGACGCGCCGCGGCGCCGATCTTCCCGAGTCGGTGCGTGCCCCGTGGGAGGCGGCGCAGAAGTCGCGCGGCGGCTCGAGCGCAGGCGGGGCAGGTGGTGCAGGTGGTGCAGGTGGTGCGGGCGCTGCGGGCGGCAACGAGCCGCAGGTGTCGCCGGTCGGGAAGGCGCTCGGCAAGCTCGGACGCAGCAAGGCGTTCGTCACGGTGCGCCGGACGCCGAAGGGGCTCGAGTTCGCAGGCACGTGGGACGGCGCCGAGAAGCACCTGATCGAGCCGGAGCCGGGCTACCGGCACGCGAACGACGGCGGCGTGACGATCGCGACCTACGGCCATTCCGTGGCGCTGGTGATGGTCGACCTCGTCGGCCTCGACGGCCAGCCGGGCGACTCCTCGGGAGTCGCGCGCGGCGCCCCGCTCTACCTCCTCGCCGAGGGCGAGGTCTGGTCGGTGTCGAAGGAAGGTGTGGTGACGATCACGCGCGGCCGGTGAGGCGCGCGCACCCGTCCCCTCCGCCGGCGCGCGCGTGCTCCGCACGCGCCAGTGCCGGCGGAGTGGTGCTCGCGGGCAGTGCGACCGAGGGGGATGACGTCACCGATGCAAGGGCCGCACGCCCGCGTGCACCCCACTGGAAACGGAGGCACGACGCGTGCTCCGCACGCGGCGTGACTCCCGTGCTCGCGGACAGTGCGGCCGAGGGGGCCGACAGTTCGACGTACGCCCTCGCACGTCCGCGTGCACCCCACTAGAACGAGCGGCGCGTCGCGTGCTTTGCACGCGGCGTGCCGCTCATTCGAAGGACCAGGAATCCGCCTCCGCGGCGTCGCCGGCGCTGCGGACGTCGATCCGCCCCCCACCCGTCAGCACCAGGCTGCCCTGGCGCTCGCGGCGTTCGGCCGCGTCGATGTGGTCGGGTTCCGAGTCCACGCGCTTGCCTTCCAGCTCGCGGACGACGGCGATCGGCGTGGGTTCCGTCTCCGCCGTGGACCGCACCGTGCGCCACGTCGCGACGGGCACGATCGACGCCGCGCCTCCCGTGAACTGCACGGCGCACGACGCGCCCGTGACGAGGTCGAGCACGATCGGATCCGTCAGCGACGCCCCCGTCGCGATCTCCACGTCCACGTCGGTGACGACGCGTGTCGTGCGGCCCGCGCTCGCGAAGAACGCGCCGTGCTCGACGAGCGGCACATCCACGAGAAACGCGGACGCGCGCGCCGCGAGCGTGGCGGCGTTCGCGGCCGGAAGTGAGGCGTCGAGCGGATCCCAGCCCGGGAGTGACGCCAGCTCGGACGCCTCGAGCGGAACGACGCGACGGACGAGCCGGTGCTCGCGCGGCTCGCCGAACACGCGCGCGGCGTCGGTGACGAGCGCCAGCGTCTCGCACAGCTCGATGCCGCCCTCGCTCGTCTCGATCGACTTCGCGAGCGCCCGCGCCGCCGCGAACGGGTCGCACTCCTCGCCTTCGGCGTCGTCGATGACGACGTCGTGGAGTCCGAGACGGCGCGTCGGCTCCGCGAGCGAACCGCCGCAGAGCACGACCGTGTCGACGAGCCGCGCGCCGAGTCCGTCGGTCGCAGGCAGCGCGAGCACGTCCACCAGCACCGCGACGACGCCGCTCTCCCACGGGTGCCGCAGCACGACCACCGACGTCGTGCCACGCGTCGCGAGGAACGTGCTCGCAACCGAGCCGAACGTGGTGTCGGGGATCTCGAGCGCGCCGGCGCCGGTCCGGACCGCGCGCACGCCGTCGAGCCGCGTGAGCTGGCAGGCGAGCGCCACGACCGTGCGCGTGCCGTCGAGCGGCCGCTGCAGCACGCGCAGGCGCGTGCCCGTCGCGATGCGCCCGGTCACGGGATCACCGATCGACGCGTACTCCGCCACCTCGACGTCGAGGTCCGCCACGAACTCGCGCAGCGCGACGTCGTCGAGCGCCACCGGCTCGCCGCGCTGCGCGACGATGCGCTCCGTCAGGAGCACCCGCGCGCGCCCGGCGCCGACGGCCGCGCGGACGGCCGACGCGTCGCGGGCGTGCGCTGCATCGGCGGCGTCCGGCAGGTGCACGAGGGCGATGCGCAGAGTCGCCGTGCCCTCGACGGCGTCGCGCAGCGCTGCGATGCGGCGGCGCGCGAGCTCGACGACCTCGGGGCCGCCGGTGACCTCGCACTCCTCGTAGCCGGCGTCGAGCGAGCCGCCCGCGACGGCGATGTCGGCCTCGAGCAGCCGCTCGAGCGCGGGACCGAGGGCGACGACGCTCGCGCTCGCGAAGTACTCGTCGTCGTCCTCGAACGCCGCGCGCGCGTCGGTCGGACCGAACGCGCGGATGTGCTCCGTGGCGAACACGTGCGCGGTCGCGTCGAGCGTCACGCGCTCGTCGTCTGCGCGCGACGTCGTGGGCAGCGCCGCGCACACGAGCGCGCCGACGGCACACGTCGCGCGAAGCCGCCTGCCGAACTCCTTCGAAGCCGTCATCGCGCCTCCTCGATCCGTGGCATCCCTACCCGTACCCCTGCTGCCGAGCCCGCGAGCGCGCGCAGCTCCACCGCGATCCCGGGCGGGACCACGAGCGCGAACGCGTGCGCCGACGTGACCGGCAGCAGCAGCCGCACGTCGCGGTCGGGTCGCGCCGGCGCCTGGAACTTCGTGACGTCGAACGCGCGCGGCGCGGCAGCCGCGACGAACGTGACGTCGCCGCGCAGCACGTCGCCGTCGCTCGCGAGGCCGGCCGTGACGCCGCTCCACGCGTCGAGCATCACGACGTACGCCTCGCCCGACTCGTGGTTCGACGTGTACGTGGCGACCTGCGACGGCAGCGCGACGTGGTCGCCCGCGCGCAGCTCGAGTTCGACGGCGCCCGCGAAGCGCAGGCCCGCGGCGCGCGCGCCGTCGTCCGCCGAGAGCGTGCGGAGGGGCGGCAGCTCGACCGCCGACTCGGCGCCGGCCGTCAGCTCGAGGCCCGCGCCCCACGCGATGCGCCGCAGCGCGCCGAGCGGCAGCGTCGTGCGCACCGCGAGCTGCGGCCGGCGCACGATCGCGCACACGCCGTCGCCGGTGTCGAACGCGGGATCGAGCACCTGCGGCGCGCCGAGCACGAGGCCCGCCACGTCGAGCTCCGTCCCGCGCGGCCCGGGACTCGCGGCGACGTCGAGCCCCGCCGGCACGTCGCGCACCTGCGGCCAGCGGTAGGTCACGCCGCAGCTCCCGTCCCACTCGAGCTCCGTCGCGTGCTGCTCCGTGACGATGCGACGCACACGCGCCGCGCGGCCCGGCGTCGCGCAGACGCGCTCGCCGCCGAGCAGCAGCGCGACGGGCGCGGGCGTCGCGGTCGCGCGCTCGCGTGCGACGCGGACGCGCAGCCCGCCGGCGAGCTCGCACGCGCCGTCGGGCACGGCGCTGCGCACGCGCAGATCGCGCAGCGTGCGCGACGGGACGACGAGATCCTCCCACGCGGTCGTCGCGTGACCCGGCAGCGAGCGGCGCGCGCGCAGCGTGCGCGGCGCGCCGCGCGTCTCGACATCGCTGCGTACGTCGATCTCCGCGGCCTGCCCGGGGGCGCTCGCGAGCACGAACCGCATGCCGCGCGGCGTCGGTCGCACCCACTGGTGGACACCGATGCTGTCGTCGCAGCCGGTCTCCACGTTCAGCTCGCCCGGCACGGCGTCGGTGCGCAGCGTGCCGACGAATCCGGAGACCGCGAAGCCGTCGAGTCCCGGCAGCACGAGCCGCGCGCCCGCCGCGTCGGAGACGTCGCACACGACGCCCGCGCGGCCGGCCGCGAGCACCGCGTCCGCAGCCGCGTGCGCGGCGCCGCGGTCGCGCGTCCGCACGAAGGCGACGCCGCGCGGCGCGTGCACGATCTCCGCGACGTCGATGCCCGCGTCGCCGAGCACCTGCGCGACCCAGCCCGCGGGCGGCGCGTGGAACGGCGCGGTCCACGGCGCGAGGGCGTCGGCGGGACCCGTCGTGCGCTCGTCGTCGTCGCCGCCGTCCGCGAGCGGCAGGGGATCCGGCGCGAGGGCCTCGAGGGCCGCCGTCGGAACCGCGACCCAGCCGTCGCCGAGATCGAGCGGCAGACGCGGTTCGCCGCGCGCGACGACGCGCAGCAGCACGAGCAGCGTGCGTCCGTCGGCGCTCCCGCGCTGCGCGTCACGTGCGCTGCGGAAGCGCAGGCAGGCCGTCGCGCCGGGTGCGAGCAGCAGTGCGCCGCGCGCCGCGCACGCGTCGCCGGCGGCCTCGTCGCGGGCGACGTCGCGCAGCGGCATGGCGGGCGCGATGCGAGGCACGCCGACCCACGCGAGGTCGTACGCGAGCACGTGCGCGCCGTCGTCGTGCGGTGCGACGCGCGCCTGGAGGCGCAGCCCGTCGCAGAGGTGCGCACCGTGCGTGACCGTCGTCGCGACGTGGATCGCGCACTCGACGTCCGAGTACACGGCGGCGTTGCGCGCGCCGAGGTCGCGGAGGCGCAGCACGTCGTCGACGGCGCCGCACGCGGTCGCGTCCGCCACGCCGACCGCGCCCCCCGCGGCGAGCGCGGCACGGAGCGCCGCCGCGTCCTCCGTCGTCAGCACCGTCCGCGACGACGCGAGGAAGCCGGCGAGCTCCGCCGTCCCGGGCGCGACCGAGACGACGCGCGCGCGCAGCTCGACGCACGGCGCGGAGAGGCGCTCGACGACATCGAGTGCGGCGCGCGGGAGTCCGTCGCGGTCCGTGTCGAACGAGCCCTCGGTCGCGAGCGACGGCGGGTCCGCCGCGGCGCGCTCCTCCACCCCGTCGGGCCAGAACAGCGCGGCAGCGCTCGCGGCGGGATCGTACGCGTCGCCCGCCGCCGCGACGCGCGCACACGCGACGAGGGCGAGCAGCGCGGTCGCCGCGACACGTGTACTGCGCAGCACACGCCTCATCGCGCCGACTCCACGGGCACGAGACGCGCGCCGTCGTCGCGCAGCGTGTCGCCGTCGCGGAAGACGAGACGCGTGACGCGCGCGCGGGTCGTGCCCGACGTCATGCCGACGCTCGCGGGCGACGCACCCTCCTCGCGCTTCGCGAGCGGGACCTCGCGCAGGGCGGGCGGGTCCGCCGCGCACGTCCCGACGAGCACGACCAGGCCGACGTCCTCCCGGCGCCCGTGCACGAAGACACCGCGCGCGTCGTGCTGGACGGCGGCGGACGCGCTCGCGCGACGCGACTGCTGCTCCGACTCCACCTCCGGCAGCGCGGGCTCGAGCGTCGCGTCGACGAACGTGAAGCGCGTGCCCTCGACGACGGGCAGCGCGAGGTGCACGGCGTCCACCTCGACACGGTGCGCGCTCCGGGCCGCAGGCGCCGCGCAGCGCGCGTCGAAGCGCGCGAGGGCGTCTGCAGCGCCCTCCGCGACGGCGAGCGCGGGCGGCACGAACGCCAGACGCACGCCGCTCGCCGACGCCGCCGCGGCGATCCGGTCCGGCGGCCCGCCGCGGAGCTCGGCGGCGCGCCAGGGCTTGGCGTCGTCGTCGTGATCGACTGCGGACGGACCGTACGGCGCCCACACGCCCACGGGCGGCAGCAGCGGCTCCGCCGGGAGCAGCGGCCACTCGCCCGGGGCGACGGGCAGCGCGCGCGTCCCCTCGGGCGCCGCGATCTCGCGCCGCCCGACGCGCACGCGCACGTCGACGTCGCCGAGCGTGATGCGTGTCGGCTCGCCGTCGCGGAGCGCCAACGTCGCGCGCAGGCACGTGAAGGCGAGCGCCGGCGCGACGCGGCGGCACTCGGGGGCGTCGAGCAGCCGCTCGGCGAGGGGACGCGTGGCGACGAGCTCGACGTCGAGCGCGACGAGCCCGGGCGCGAGCGGCCAGGCGACGAATGCGAGGCGCGCCCCCGTGCGGACGCCGCGCGTCTCCGGCGCCGTCACGACGGCGCCGTGGTCGAGTCCGGCCGGCCATGTCGCGACGCCGCGGGCGTCGTCGAGGACGAGCGCGTACGGGCGGGTGGTCGTCGCACAGCGGAGCAGCGTCTCCGGCACGGTGCCGTCGGCGCTGCGCGTCGCCTCGATCTCGACGTCGAGCGAGCGCTCGTAGCCCGCGCGGACGGCACCGGCGAGACGCGCGACGCGCGCGCGGACGGCCGGGTCCTCCGACGTCGTCTCGACGGTCCCGCCGGCGACGGCGACGACGTCGTCGAGCGGCGCGAACAGCTCGTCGACGTCGGGCCAGGCGGGCGCGGCGGGCGGCGGCGGAACGCAGGCGCGGTCGTCGCCGAACGGACCGAACCACGTCGGCCAGCCCTCGCCGTTCAGCACGTACGGCGGGAACGACGCGTCGTCGGCGACGAACGGCAGCTCGAACGACGCGTCCCCCTCGACCGCGAGCGCAGCCCCCGTCGGTCGAAGCGCGGCGACGAGCGCGAGGCTGGCCGCGGCCGTCGCCGCGAGCCACCCCGCGCCCCGTCCCGCCCGCCCGCGCCTCGGTGCCGACCGCCCCATCCGCCGATTGTGCCACCGCGCGCCGCCCCCGCGCGCCCCAGTGCGGTCCGGGACGTGCGATCGGGGACGGTCCTCGCCCAGGCTCAGCCCGCACCCTCTCGTTCCGAAGGGGACGGTCCTGCACGCAGCCTCGCGGCGCAACCTCTCGTGACGATGGGGACACTCCTCAGCCTCGCGTGCCGCGCCGCGCCGCGCGTCCACATCGGACGCACGGTCGGGTCGCATCGACGCGGGGCGCCCGTGTGGCGCCCCAGTACTCGCAACGGCGGCGAGGAGTGTCCCCGTCGTCACGAGAACGCGCGTGGCGAGCGCGAACGAGGACCGTCCCCTTCGTAACGACTCGTTGCGCCTCGAGCCTGCGCGAGGACCGTCCCCTTCGTAACGACCGCGCGCCGTCTCTTCCGCCGGCGCGAGTGTGCGCAAGCACGCGCCAGTGCCGGCGGAGTGGTGCTCGCGGACAGTGCGGCCGAGGGGGTGGACGCAACCGACGTACGGGTCGCACGTCCGCGTGCACCCCACTGGAGACGGAGGCACGACGCGTGCCTCGCACGCGGCGTGACTCCCGCCCCCCCCCGATTCCGGAGGAGCAGGCGGGGCATCGGGGATGCTCTGCCGGTGCAGCCGCGCAAGGTCCTCGCCGAATCGACGACGCCCGCCGGGGAGCGCATCGTGCTCTCGTCGAGCTCCGGCTACTTCTCCGTCAGCGTTGGGCGCGACCTGCTGATGTCGAGCTCCGAGCACCACTCCGAGGAGCGGATGGCGGAGCTCGTCCTCGGCGACGTCGGCCCGCCCGGCTCCGCGGTGCTCGTGGGCGGCCTCGGGATGGGCTACACGCTGCGCGCCACGCTCGACCGCCTGCCCCCCGACGGACGCGCGGTCGTCGCCGAGTTCGTCCCGGCCGTCGTCGAGTGGAACCGCGGCGCGCTCGCGCACCTCGCGCGGAGCCCCCTCGACGACCCGCGCGTCGAGCTGCGCGTCGAGGACGTCTTCGACACCGTCGCCGCACACCCCGGCGCCTTCGACGGCATCCTCCTCGACGTGGACAACGGCCCCGAGGCGTTCACGCAGAAGAGCAACGCGCGCATCTACCGCCCGGCCGGCCTGCAGGCGCTGCGCCGCGCGCTGCGACCGGGCGGCGTGCTCGTCGTCTGGTCCGCGTTCGACACGCCGCGCTTCCCCTCGGCGCTCGAGCGCGTCGGCTTCGAGGCGGACGTCATCCGGCTGCGCTCCCGCGGCCACTCGGGCGGCCGCCACACGCTGTTCGTCGGCCGCGTCGACTGAGACGCAACGTCTCCGCGCGGCCGCCCCCGCGTGTCGCGCCGCAGTAGACTCGTGCTCATGCGCACGCCCCGACGCGCACGCTCGCTCGTGGCGACGACGTGCGCTCTGCTCCTGGCGGTCCCCCTCGTCGCCCGGTCGCAGGACGGAGACGGCGACGACGACGCGGAGCCGACGACCCCGCTCGCGCGCGTCGTCACCGTGTTCGACGGCGCCGACGGTGGCCGCCCGCGCGCCGACGTCACCGTCGAGGCGTGGGGCCTCGCGGGCGGCGTCGTGACGCGCCGGACCGGCGCCGACGGCAGCGTCCGCTTCGACGGCATGCCGCGGCGCGGCGTGACGTTCGTCGCGCGCGCGCCCGGTCGCGTCTGCGGTCACCACGCGCCCGGCGGGTTCTCGTGGGCGCCGCCGCCGGAGGACGACGACCCGGACGGCGACGGCGTCACGCAGGTGAACCTGCGCCTGCGCGCCGGCTCGACACTGACGGGAAGGGTGCTCGCGAACGACGACGGCGCGCCGCTCGCCGGTGCGCACGTGGAGGCGTGGGAGCAGGCCCTCGCGACCGACCAGTTCGAGCTGGATGCCGCTCCGCTCTGGACCGCCGAGACGGACGCCGTCGGGACGTGGCACACCGACCAGCACACGCCGCGCGACGAGGTGCGCGCGTCGGTGGGCCTGCGACTGGTCGTCCGCGCGGCGGACCACGTGCACGCGGAGCTCGACATCGACGACCTCGCGCAGCTCGGCGACGAGGTGGAGCCCCAGCGGCTCCTCCCGGCGGGCACGCTCGCCGGCCGCGTGACGCGAGCCGACGGCAGCGCCGTCGCGCACGCTCGCGTACGCGCGCTGCCGCCGAACGACCGCGACGTGTGCGGGCGCGACGCGTCGGCGAGCGCACCCGCCGACGATCCGCCGACGCCGGAGCTCCTTGCCCACGCGGACGCGGACGGTCGCTTCGCGTTCGACGAGGCACAGCTCGGCGTCGCGTACGTCCTCGTCGCGGAGGAGCCGGGAGCGCCGCGTGACGAGTTCGACGACGAGCCCCTCGCGATCGCTCGCTCCCCGCTTGCTCGCGACGTCACGGTCGCGCAACGCGGCGAGCGCGTCGCACGCGATCTCGTCGTGCGCCGTCTCGGGCGTATCGAGATCCGCGTGGCGGGCGCGGGAGAACGCCGCGTGCGGCGCCTGAACATCGCGGGCGAGGCACCCGCGGGCGCGTGGCGCGGCGCGGACCTCGAGCGCGAGGCCGGGAAGCTGTTCATCGCCGACGCGGACGCCGGCCGCTGGACCTTCCGCGTCTGGACGGCCGAGCGCGGCGAGTTCACGTTCACGCTCGACGTGGCGGAAGGCGCCGTCACGACGCACGAGCTCGATCTGAACTCGCGCTGACACCACGGCCGCCGCGGCGTCGCCCGCAGCCACACCGCAAGGACCGTCCCCCTCGCAACGACCCGTTGCGCGTCGAGCCTGCGCAAGGACCGTCCCCTTCGTAACTGTCACGCCCCGCGGTAGGGGCGCGCGGCGAGCGTGCACGCGGCGACGGTCACGACCGCGAGGACGCCGGCCGTCAGCAGCCGCGCGTCGGCGCCGCGCGCGAGCGAGTACGCGGCGATGCCGACCAGCGGCCCGACGAACGAGCCGAGACCCACGAGCGACTCGAAGCGACCGCCGGCGTCGGCGGAGCCGCGGCCGACGGCGAGGCGGTAGTAGAGGGCGGCGTAGTACGTCAGCGCCATGCCGGTCCCGAACAGCGCGAGGCCGACAACGAGCACGCCGACCGACGCGCCGAGCAGCGCCATGCCCGTTCCCGCGATGAGCGCGACGGCCGCCGCGAGCAGCGCGCCCCAGCGCCCGTGCCAGAAGGGACTCCGCCACATCGCGACGAGCACCACGACGCGCGCGATCATCCACGTCGCCGCGACGACGCCGCCCCAGTCCTGCGCGACACCCACCTGCGTCGTGCGCTCGGGCAGGAGCGGCGCGAGGACGAACGACATCACGTACGAGAGCGGCAGGAGCCACGAGACCGACGCGAGCAGCGCCGGGTAGGCGGGCGGCGTGGCGACGGCGGCGTCCTCCGCCGACTCGCGGCCCGGACGCGGCGGGAAGCGCAGCACGAACGCCATCGCGCCGAGGTTCGTGACGGCCGAGAGCGCGAGCATGTAGCGCACGTCGTGCGCCGCGAACACCGGCATCAGCAGCAGCGGCACGGCCGTCGCGGGCGTCCACGTGACGTTGAACCAGCCGATGGCCGCGCGCAGCCGCGGACCGCTGCGCCCCGCGCCGAGGAACGACTGCATGACCGGCCACGTGATCGCGGACGCGATCGCGCCGCCGAGCGTCGCGCCCCACAGCCCCGGCGCGCCGCCGCCCGGCACGAGCGGCAGGAGCGACGACAGGCCCCACACCGCGAGCGAGAGCTGCAGCGCGCCGCGCGGCCCCGTCAGCGCGTCGAGCCGCGCCACGACGCGCGACGCGACGCGCGCGACCAGCGTGTACGCCGCGCCCGACGCCGCCGCGAGCACGAGGTTGTCGAACGGCCGGAACCCGTACTCCTGCCGCGCGACGAAGAACACCCCGCTCGCGAGCGCGCCCCCGCTCACCGACGCGAGGAACGTCGCGCCGAGCACGGCGGGGAGCGGCGCCGGACGGGAGGACGTCGCGTCCAAGCGCGCGAGGGTAGCAACGGCCCGAAGAACGCGGCACGCGACGGCGGACTGACACCCGCGCCGGCCGCGCCCCCGTCAGATGCGGAACACCGTCTCCGGCTGGCCCGCGCTCAGGGTGCCGACGGGGAGCGGCGCGGGCAGGGCGACGCCGTCGCGTTCGACGAGGCGCACGGCGTAGTCGCCGCGCGGCAGCGAGCGCGTGGTGAAGCGGCCGTCGGCGTCGGTGCGCAGACGCGCGGCGTCGCGGCCGTCCTCGGCGGCGAGCACGAGCGTGGCGCCGCGCAGCGGCGCGCCGTCGGCGCCGAGCAGGCGGCCGCGGACGATCGACTCGGCGCGGAGCACCAGCGCGATCGACTCGTCGCCCGGCGCGACGTGCGTCGCGACGGCGCGGCCCGTCGCGGGCTCCGTCGCCTCGACGCTGAAGAGTCCGTCGGGCACGGCCGTCCAGCGGAAGCGGCCCTCGGCGTCGGTGAGGACGTCGGGCAGCACGCTGCCGTCGGCGCCGCGGGCGCGCACACGCGCCGCGACCACGCCGCGCCCGCGCTCGTCGGTGACACGCCCCGCGAGCGACGCCGCACGCGCGACGACGAGCCGCACGTCCTCGCGCCCGCCGGCGACGTCGGCGCCGCCCGACGCGGCGAGCCGCACGCCGCTGTTCATGTCGACGACGACGAGCGTCCACGTGCCGAGCGTCGCGCTGTCGATGCGGAACGCGCCGTCGTCGCCGACCTGCGCGAAGTGCGTCCACGTGCCGCCGGGCGCGCGCTGCGCCTGCACCATCAGCCGCCCGGGCGGCACGCTGCCGTCCTCGCACGCGACGCGCCCCGCGATCGGCGCCGCCTCCGCGAACTCGAGCCGCAGGCCGGTGGCGCCCGCGGCGAGCCCCGAGAGCTGCGCGACGTAGCTGCGGCCGAAGCCCTCCGGACCGCCCACGACGCGCGTCGCCTCGGCGGTCAGCTCGAACGGGCCCGCGCCCTCGAGCGCCGTCACGCGGAAGCTGCCGTCGGGACGCGAGACCGCGTGCACCACGGGCCCGCCGCCCGCCGGCTTCGCGTGCAGGATCGCGCTCGGGACCGCCGCGCCGTCGCGCGTGACGCAGACGCCCGCGAGCGTCACGCCGCCGCGCGTCACGACGATCTCGACGTCGTCGCTCCCGGACTCGACGGCCTCGGGCGTGCGCGCGAAGAGCAGCACGTCGTCGCGGTCCCACGCGCGGCGCGCCTCGAGCACGTAGCGCCCGGCGGGCAGGCGCTCGAAGGTGAAGGCGCCGTCGGCGTGCGTCTCGGCGAGACCGAAGACCGGCGCGGAGCCGTCGGCGGGATGCGCCGCGACGATGAGGCCCGCGGCGGGCGCGCCGTCGTCCCAGCGCACGTGGCCTGCGAGCGGCGCGAGACGCGCGAGCTCGACGGTCAGCTCGCCCTCCTGCGGCACGGCGACGACGGGCGCGGCGGCGCCGAAGCCGTCGGCGCTGACGCGCAGCTCGTAGCGCCACGGCGGCAGGTCCTGGACCTCGAAGCGGCCGTCGGCGCCGCTGCGCGCGACGAACTCGAACGGCATGCGGTCGCGTCCGACCGAGCTCCAGTCGCGGCGCTGCGCGAACGCGGCGGGGAACTCGCCGTTCTGGAACTCGATCTCGGCGCCCGCGACGGGTCCGCCGCCGTCCGCGGCGACGACGCGGCCCGTGAGCCGCAGGCCCGCCGCCAGCTCGAGCGTGCCCGCGTCGACGTCGTCGGCGCCGACGTCGAGGGTCGCGCTCAGCACGGGCGCGCACCCGGGCGCCCCGGCACGCACGACGACACCGCCCTCGGCGCGGCCGCCCCACCAGTCCACCGCCGCCTCGAAGCGGCCGTCGGGGGCGACGGGCCGCCGCGCGGCGCGCTGCCAGACGCTGACGATCTCGTAGCGCCCCTCGAGCGCGTCCTCCGCCGGCGCCACCTGCACCCACGCGCCGTCCGGCACGCCGCCGCCCGGGCCGGTGACGCGGCCGCGGACGGACCCCAGGCGGCGCAGCCGCAGCTCGACGTCGAGGGGCTCCGCGCCGTCGCCGACGCCGAGCTCGACCGACGCCGCCGCGCAGCCGGTCGCCTCGGCCCGCAGCGCGACCGCGGAGCCGGGTCGCAGACCGTCGAGCTCGAAGCGCCCATCGGCGTCCGTGCCGGCCCGCAGCGTGAGCGCGCCGGAGACGGCCTCGACGGTCGCCGCGGCGACGCCGGCGCCCGCCTCGTCCACGACGCGCCCGCGCAGCGCCGCACCGCGCGCGAGGACGATGTCGTGCGCGACGGCGCCGGACGCGGGGATCTCGACCACGGCGCCCGGCTCCGGCGCGGGCTCCGCGCGCCAGCCGGCGCCCGGCGACGCCGCCTGCACGTAGCCGCTGCGCGTCACGACGAGCCGCGCGCGACCGGCGGGCAGACCGCCGAACCGGTACGCCCCGCTCTCGTCGCTGGTCGTGGTGGACGCCACCGAGCCGCGCAGTCCGTTCCAGACGTCGGCGACGATCTGCGCGCCGGCCACGGGACCCTCCGGGCCCCGCACCGTGCCCGCGAGCACCGCCGCCGGGCGCAGCACCAGGTCGAAGTCGACGACGTCGCCGTCGAGCACCCAGAGCGTGCGCCACGGATTCGCGCAGAGCTCGGGCGCGAACGCGTAGCCGTCGAGCAGCACGTCGAAGTTGACGGGCTGGGAGCGCGCCTCGCCCTCGCCGCGCGCCGGGCCGTGGACGATGCCGCCGATCGGCACGTCCAGCACGTAGCGGCCGTCCGCGTCGGTCGTCGCGGCCAGGAACGTCGGGCTGTGGCGGCGCCACACGGCGGCGCGGACGACGGCGCCCGCGAGCGGTCGTCCCGTGCCCTCCTCGGTCACGCGCCCGCGCAGCACGCCGCCGTCGAGGCGCGCGTCGAACACGCGCACCGAGGGGATCGACACGACGCCGAGTCGCGCGGGCAGCGCGCCCGGGCGCACGAGCGCAAGCGCGTGCTCGCCCGTCGCGAGGGCGTCGAAGCGGTAGCGGCCCGCGGCGTCGGTGCGCGTCTCCGTGCGTCGCGGGTCCGTGGGCGCGGGGTCCATCAGCACCGTCGAGTCCACGGGCGGCACGGCGACGACGAGCGCGTCGGCGATCGGCGCGCCGTCGGCCGCGGTGAGCGTGCCCGTCAACTCGTGGCCCGGTGCGAGCGCGAGGCGCACGTCGACCGCGACCCCGCCACGCAGCACGGGCACGCGCTCGCTGCCCGCGCTCGCGAGCTGCGCGTGCGTCGCGCGGAAGAGCCACGTGCCGACGGCGAGGTCGTCGAACGCGGTGCGCCCGTCCTCCGTCGTCGTGGCCGTGGCGTCCGGGGCGGGCGCGCGCGCCTCCCAGTCCTCGCGGGCGACGGCGTCGCGGACGCGGTACGCCTCGACGAGCGCCCCCGTCACGGGCTCCCCGCGCGGCCCCTCGACCAGCACGTGCACGGCGACGGGCGCGTCGAGCCACAGCGTGGGCAGACGCCGGACCTCGCCGGGCGCGAGCCGCAGGCCGGCCGCGCGCGCGGTGCCGCAGCCGGGGGCGCGCGCGGCGACGGCGAGCACGCCCTCGGGCGGCAGCCCGTCGAAGCGGTAGCCGCCGAGCGCGTCGGTCGTCGCGCGCAGCGTGCCGCCCGGCGCGGCGAGCGTCACCTCGACGCCCTCCGCGGGCACGTCGCCGACGACACGGCGCACGTCGCCGACGAGCGCCGTCCCGGCGACGCCGCCTGCGAGCGGCGCGTCGGTGTCGGCGGTCCCCGGCCCCGCGGCGGCGCGGCGTGCGGCGCGCTCGGCCGCTGCGTCGGCCGGGTCCTCGGCGGTCGCGCCGGCCGCGTCCGGGCGTGCGGCGGCGACGTCGTCCGCGGGCGCGCTGCGCAGCACCCACCACGCGGCGAGACCCGCGGCGAGCAGCACGCCGGCCGCGAGGGCGCCGATCTTCGGGAGCGCGGACGACGTGGACACGGTGGGACCTCCAGGGTGGTGGGCGCCGCGGGGCGCGGGATGACGGGCGGACGCGCGCGCGGAGGCGCTCGCGCCCGGCGCGTGCGCCGCGGAGTCGGCGGCGAGCAGCGGCGCCCACGCCGCCGCGACGTCGTCGCGGGGCGCGAGGCGCTCGCGCAGCACGACGAGCGCGCGCCGCAGCCGCGCGCGGACGGTGTCGGCGGGGACGCCCGCGCGCGCGGCGATCGCGGCCGTGTCGAGCCCCTCGAAGAAGCGCAGGACGACCGTCGTGCGCAGCGGCTCGGGCAGCGCGAGGACGGCGTCGACGACGGCACGGTGCGCCTCGGCGCGCGCGACGATCTCGGCCGTCGTGGCGACGGCCTCGGGCCGCGCCGCCGCCTGCTCGCGCCGCGCACGGCGCGTGCGCCCGCGGTGCAGCTCGGCCAGGCGCCGCCGCATCACGCGCCGCAGCCACCCGCGCAGCGCGCCGGGCGTGTGCGGGGGCTGCGCGAGGAGGCGCGTCCACGCGTCCTGCTCGAGGTCGTCGGCCGCGTGCGGGTCGCCGGCGAGCGCGCGGGCGAGGCGGCGCACCCACTCGCGCTCGGCGAGGAGCGCGTCGAGGCCGGCGGAGGGGTTCTGGGCGGACATGGCGGGCGCCCGGTCGGGCACCCCCTAGATGCCATGCCCCCGCGAAACGCGAACGCCGGACGAGATGCGGTCCGTCAGCCCTCCGCGCGCGCCCGTGCCCTGGCACAGCCGCTCGAGCAGGTCGAAGGTCGCCACGAGGTCCACCGGCTTCGCCACGACCTCCGCCGCGCCGAGCGCGAGCAGGTTCTCGCGCACGTACTCGTCGTTCCCGCGCCCGCTGACGGCCACGACGGCGAGCCCCGCCGTGCGCGGGTGGCGGCGCAGCTCGGAGAGCACGTCGCGGCCGTCGAGCTTCGGCATCGTGATGTCGAGGAGCACGAGGTCCGGGAGCTCCGCCGCGGCGACGACGAGCGCCTCCGGTCCGTCGCGGGCCGAGAGGACCGCCCAGCCGCGCTGCTCCGCGAAGGCGGCGAGCACCTCGATCTGGTCGGGGTCGTCGTCCACGATCAGCACGCGCACGGGTGTCGGACCGCTCACGGGCGCCTCCGGCGACGGGGTCGCTCCGCTTCCCGCCGCCCAACAGTCCATGGCGCCTCGCGACTGCGATCGACGACGCGCCGGCTGCCTATCTATGGCATGAACCCCCACTCTGGATACATCGAAACGAGCGACCAGATTGAGAAAGGCGCGAGAAGCTTTGCAATGAAACGCTTGAACGCCGCAGCGGCCCCGGAGTAGCCTCCCCGCGCCTCGGGGGGCCGGGGCGACCGGGGCGGAGGGGGACGGTTCAGCAGGCCCGGTGGCGGACACGCGTCCGCATCGCCGCGACCGGGTGCGAAGGGCGCGGACGCGACAGGACCGGAGATGATCGGAGACCCCCTCGATCGGAAGCGCCAGGACGCGCGGGGTGCGCGTCTCCGCGCGGCCGTCGCCGCCTCGCCGCGCGCGGTCGTCGCGTTCGACCGGGGCGGCTGCGTGCGACTCGCCAGCGCCCACGCGGAGCGACTGCTCGGCTACGCGCGCGGCGAACTCACCGGACGGCCGGTCGCCCGCGTGCTGCCGCGCCTCCTGCGCCCGGGCGGCGCCCTCGACACCGACGCCCCCTTCGCCGGCGCGGCGCTGCGCGCCGTGCTCTACGAGACGCCCGCGCGACGCCACGACGGGACGCGCTTCCGCGCGGTCGTGCGCCTGCTGCGGCTCTCGCTCGGGAACGAGCCGCCGCTCGCCGCGGCCGTGCTCGACCCGGCGCGCCCGGACGGCGCCGTCGCCGCGTGGATGTCGGAGGCGCTCGGCGGGCACGTCCACGACGCCGTCGTCGCGACCGACCCCGAGGGGCGCATCGCGAGCTGGAACCGCGCGGCGGAGCGCATCTTCCGCGCAGGCGCGGGCGAGATGCTCGGGCGCAGCGTCCGCGTGCTCTTCCCCGCGGAGCTGCTCGAGGAGTGCACGCGGGCGCTCGCCGCAGCGCGAGCGGGCCGCGCCACCGAGGCCGTGCCGACGCTGCGGCTCGGCATCGACGGGACGCCGGTCGACGTCGAGGAGACGGTCGTGCCGGTGCACGACGGCGCGGGGCGCGTCACGGGCGCGGCGTTCGTGCTGCGCGACCTGCGCACGGAGCGGTCGCTCGAGGCGCAGGTGCTGCAGCTCCAGAAGATGGAGGTCGTGAGCCGCCTCGCGGGCGGCATCGCACACGACTTCAACAACCTGCTGACGGTGATCTCGGGCTACACGGAGCTCGCGCTGCGGCGCCTCGACGAGGACGACCCGCTGCGTCAGGAGCTGCTCGAGGTGCAGCGCGCGGGCGCGCGCGGCGCGGCTCTGACGCAGCAGCTCCTGTCGTTCGGACGGCGCCGCGCGACGCAGTTCCACGTCGTCGCGCTGCACGACGTCGTGCGCGGGCTCGAGCCGCTGCTGAGGCGGCTCCTCGGGCCGGGCATCGAGCTCGTGCTCGAGACGGAGTGCCCGGACGAGCGCGTGCGTGTGGACGTCGGGCGTCTCGAGCAGGTGATCGCGAACCTCGTCGTCAACGCCCGCGACGCGATGCCGCACGGCGGACGGCTGCTCGTGCGGACGTCGGAGGTGCACGTCCCGCCCGGACGCGCGCGGCGTCGCGGCCGTGCGCGGCCCGGACGCTACGCGCTGCTCGAGGTCGTGGACGAGGGCGTCGGCATGGACGCGCGCACGCGCGCGCGGGCGTTCGAGGCGTTCTTCACCACGAAACCGCAGGGGCAGGGCACGGGGCTCGGCCTGTCGATCGTGCGCACGCTCGTGATGCAGCACGGCGGCCACGTGGACCTGCGCAGCCGTGCGGGGCGCGGGACGACCGTGCGGGTGCTGCTGCCGACCGTGCGCGCCCCGGCGCCTCCCCCGCCGCCCTCCGCGCCGTGTGCGCCGCGCACGCGGAGCGCACGCGAGGGCACGACGGTGCTCGTCGCCGAGGACGACGCCGCCATCCGCGAGCTCGTGCGCGCGGTGCTCGAGGAGCAGGGCTACCGCGTGCTCGAGGCGCACGACGGCGGCGCCGCGATCGAGGTCGCGCGCGGCCACGCGGGGCCCATCCACCTGCTGCTCACCGACGTCACCATGAAGCGCGCGACCGGACCGCGCGTCGCCGAGGTGCTGCGCGGCGAGCGCGGCGAGTTGCGCGTGCTCTACATGTCGGGGTTCGCGCCCGAGTCGGGCTACGGCGCGTCCGGCGTCCCCGCCGGGAGCGCGTGCCTCGAGAAGCCGTTCACGCCCGCCGTGCTCCTCGAGCGCGTGCGGCGCACGCTCGGCCCGCCCGCCGGCCCGGCGGGCGACGTCGGCGGCGCGGGCGGCGACCCGTCGCGCCTTCCCGCCGCGCGAGACGTGCCCCCAGACGGGAACGCCCCAAACGCCCCAGACGGGGACGCTGGCAGCTAAGTCGGGTTCTAGCCTCGACTCTGCCAGGGCGATCGCGCGACGTGATGAGCGCGCGCCACGCCGCGCCGCTCGACGGACGGTCGGCCGGTCGCCGCCGCGCGGCGCTCTCGAGGCTGAAACCCGACTTAGCTGCCAGCGTCCCCATGTAGCGTCCCCATATAGCGTCCCCATGTAGACTCGGGGGTTCGCGGCGGCCCCATGTCTCCATGCCGCCAGGGAGGGATCAGCAGATGCAGCGCAAGTGGATGGCCTCGGCGTTCGTCGCCGTGTTCGCGCTCGGGCTGGGCGCCGGGAAGGTGTTCTCGCAGGACGAGCAGGGCGGCGGAGGCCAGGGCGGCGCCGAGCAGGGCGGCCCCACGCCCGAGCAGATGCAGGCCTGGATGGACTACATGACGCCCGGCGACGCGCACAAGCGCATGGCCGCGCAGAACGGCGAGTGGACGATCGCCTCGAAGATCTGGATGGCCGGCCCGGACGGACCCGCCGAGGAGACGACCGGGCAGGCGAAGTTCCGGATGATGCTCGGCAACCGCTACCAGGTGCAGGAGTACACCGGCATCGCCATGGGCATGCCCTTCCAGGGCTTCGGCGTGAACGCCTTCGACAACGCGACGAAGGAGTACGTCGGCACGTGGTTCGACACGTTCGGCACGGGCGCGATGGTCACGCGCGGCAAGGCCGACGACAAGGGCGTCATCACGACCGAGGGCGACATCGTCGAGCCGTCGGGCGGCACGATGCACGTCCGCCAGGTCGTCACCCCGAAGGGCGACGACTCGTTCGTGCTCGAGATGTACATGTCGGGCGGCCCCATGCCTGCCGAGGCGAAGTGGATGGAGCTGACCTACACGCGGAAGAAGTAGTCCGCCCCGTCCGGACCCGGCGCAGCGAACGCCGGGCCGCGGAACGACCGGCCGGCCCCGCCCGCGGAGCCGGCCGCGTCGCTTCCCCGGGGGGAGCGTCGCGACGCGGTCAGTCGCCGGACGCTCCCTGCGCGAGTCCGGGGAGTTCGAACAGGAAGCGCCGCGGAACGCGCAGCCGCACATCCACCCGCACGTCGCCCGCCCCGCCGTCCACGCCTCGCAGTCGCAGGAGGTGGTCGCCGCCGGCGAGCGGCACCTTGGAGCGGAAGACGAGCACGCGGCGGCGCGTCGTGACCGACCCGCCACCCGACAGGTCCGAGCCGTCGGGACCGAGGAGTGCGACGACTTCCGCGGACGCGCGCGAACCGCGGCGCGGCGTGACCGTGACCTCGACCCTCGCGCCCGGCGGCGCCGCGAACGGGATGTCGAGGAGCTCGTCGCCGACAGCCGTGTCGACGCGCACGCGTGCGGCAGGGCGCACGCGCACGTCCAGCTCGAGCGTCCCCTCGAAGTCGTCGGCGGGGACGACCACGACGAAGTAGCGGCCCGTTTCGGCGACAGGAACGCCGACGGCCGACACCCGCCTCTTGCGCGACCGCGTCAACGCGGCGAGCGGCAGCTCGCTCCCGTCGCCCCGCACCAGGCGCAGCTCCGGCGGCGCGTCCTTCGTGAACCGACCGCGGACGTGCATGTCGAGCGTGGTCCCGGCGAGGAGTTCGAGGGCCCGCAGTGCGGAGCCGCTGGCGATCGGAAAGGCGAGCGATGCGCGCGGGCGCCCCTTGTCGGACGCGAGCACGTCGGCGACACGCAGCGTGAGCGTCGCGCGGGGCCGGGCGCCGGAGCCGTCGGCGTACACGACGCCGAGTTCCGCGTCCGCTCCGGATACCGGCGTGCCGGAGAGCGCGCCCGTCGCGCCGTCCACGGTGAGACCGACGGCCGCGACTCCGGAGTCGCCCCGCCACTCGAACGGCGGCGTGCCGCCATGCGCCGCAAGCCGAGCGCGATACGGCCTGCCCGCGACGGCCCACGGCAGGGACACGGTGTCGATCTCGGGGAACGGATTGACGTGAGCGGCGAAGGTGCGCGTGGCGACGGCACCGACGCCGTCCGTCACGCGCAGGGTGAACGAGTAGTCGCCGGCCGCGCCCACGGTCCCGTCGAGCTCGGCGGTCGTCGCGGAGAGGGCACCCGTCGCGAGCGGCAGCGCACCGTCCGCGACGCTCCAGGTGTGGATCCCCGTACCGAGCCGCGAGGTGAATCGGAGGATCAGCGGTGTGGTCTCGGTGCGGTCGGCGATCGTCAGAGGATCGATCTCCGGCGGCGCGTTGACGCGCATCGTGTACGTGCGGTCGCTGTGCGCGGTCGTCGCGTCGTGCACGCCGAGGAGGAACGTATAGTTGCCCGCCTGCTGCGGAGCGCCCGTGAAGGTCCCGTCGGCCCCGACGCTCAGACCTGGAGGCAGCCCTGCGCCGATGGACTGGAACGCGAGTTGGCCCGTGCCCCCGGACCCCGACACGGACAGCACCACCGGCACCTCGACGGTCCATGGAGCGAGCGGACTGGCCGAAGTCAGAGCGGGCGTCGGATTCACGGTGAACCCGAGCGTCCCGTCCATGACGAAGCCGTACGCGTCGACCACGTGGACGCCGAGCGTGTACGTCCCGACGACCGAGGGCGTGCCGCTGACGTGTCCGTCCGTCCCGAACGTCATGCCCGACGGGAGCGCGCCCGACGTCACCTGCCAGACGATGGGGGCGCGCCCGCCGACGAGAGGCGCGTCCTCCGCGTACCCGACTGCGACGGTCCAGGGCGGAAGCACGTCCGCTGCCAGCTCGGGCACGCGCACGTCGGTCGGGAGCGTGTCCGGCACACCCATGAACCACCCGTCCCCGCTCCCGCCGGCATCGGCGATGAGCGCGTTCGTCAGGGGTAGATCCGTCGCTGACGTGGCTCCGACCAGCAGCACGGAGCCGTCGGGGCCGACGCCGACAGCCGTCGGCGAGGTGCCGCTGCTGCTGCCGTAGGTCGTCGACCAGAGCCGCGTGTTCGTATGGTCGAACTCCGCAAGGAACGTGAAGTCGACGCCGCCGCCTGTCGTGAACGCGCCGGACACCGGGAAGTCCGTGGACTGCGTGCGACCGGCCACGCAGAACGTGCCGCTGCGGTGCGCGCGCACCGCAACGGCCTCGTCGCTGAGCCCGCCGCCGAGATACGTCGCATAGAGCAGCGTCGCACCGTCGTGCGAGGCACGTCCGACGAACGCATCGGAGCTCGCGGAACGCGCGGTCTGCAACGCGTCCGAGGTGAGCGGCAGATCGTCGGAGGCCGTCGCCCCCGCCATCACGACGCGACCGCCCGCATCGACGTCCACAGCCGCGATGCGGTCGCTTCCCGATCCGCCGACGTACGAGATCCAATCCACCCCGCCGCTGGCGTCCAGCCGTGCCAGGAGGGCGTCTCGGGTGCCGCCGAACTGCGTCTGGAAGGTCCCCGAGACTCCTGAGATCTGGGAGACCGTCGAGCCGCCGACGAACACGTGGCCGTGGTCGTCCGCGGCCACCGCCTTCCACTCGGTTCCGAGCGAGTAGCTCCCGATCGTCGTGCTCCACGAGACCGCGCTGCCGTCGGCCGCGAGCGTGTGGATCGTCGGGCCCGCGACGACGTGCACGGCGCCTGCCGGGGCGACGGCGAACGCGTCGAACGTCCCGAGCGGCCAGTACGTCGACCAGACGAGCGCGGCGCCGTCGGCGCGCAACTTCGTGAAGAAGCCGGCGCTGGCGTTCGAGCCGCGCGAGCGCTGCACGACTCCGGCGGTCGTCGGAAGGTCGGTGGAAGCGGACGTGCCGCCGACCACGGGCCGGCCGCTCGCGTCGACACAGAGCCCGAGGCACAGATCCTGACCTCCGCCCCCGAGGAACGTGGCCCACGCGAGCGACGCGCCGTCGGCGGCCAGCGCCGCGACGTAGACGTCCTGTTCCGCGATGCTCGTGTCGTACGCGCCCGACGTCGTCGGGAGCCCCGAGGACCACGTGCTGCCTGCGACGAACGCACGTCCGTTCGCGTCGAACGCCGCGCCGGCGCAGGAGTCCGCCGCCGACCCTCCCAGGTACGAAGCGTAGGAGACCGTGGGATCCACGTGGACCGGGCGCGTCGCGTCGTGCGGTCCGAGTGCGATGCGCACGCGTCCCGGGCCCTCCACCACGAACGCCGCCGCGACGGAGCGCTCCGTGCCGGCGTGCGGCTGCCACGCGCGGGGGGCCGAGAACTGCGCGAGGCCGCGCGGCGTGGCGAGCAGGAGCGCGCCGTCGGCTCCGACGTGCACTTCCGCGGCGCCGTCGAGCCGCAGCGCCGGCTCCACGCCGTCGGCGACGAATGCGAACGAGAGCCGGCCCGCGTCGAGGCCGAGTTCCCACGACAGTCCGTCGGCAACGCCCGCATAGCGTGCGCCGCGCACGATCTGAACGTCCGTCCGCCAGCGCGACGGGTCGTTGCCGGCGAGGTGGTGCACGCGACCCGCGAGTTCGAGTCCGGCGGTGTCGGGCGCGACCGTCCGTGCCCCCTCGAGCTGCACAACGAGCGGTGCCCCGTCGAGCGACAGCACGAACCCGGTCGAGCGCACCAGCGCGCCGTACCCCGCACAGCGCACCCGGAAGTCGAACCCTTCCGTGCCGGGCACGGGCGCGACCTCGAAGAACGAGAGCAGTTCGGAGAGGGCGCGGGCGCTGGGCGCCGTGCAGCGGGCAGCGGAGTCGCGGTCGGTACGGGCGGAAGGGCCCGCGCCGACGACGACCGTCGCGAAGAGTGCGACGGCGGCGAGTCGCCGTCCGCGAGCGATGGCTGTGGACGCTTGCATCGTCGTCAAGCTGGCGACACCGGCAACGACGTCGCGTTCCTGGTTCGGGAGGGGCGACGATGACACCTCACACCCTCCGAGTGCGCGCAGCCCGCGGCGGGGATTCGCAGTGCCGACGTCGAATCCGGAATCGAACCCATGGTGCCCACCGTCCCCCTGCACATGACATCGTCCCCGTCTCCGAGACGCCCTCGTGGTGCACGGCGTTGGCCGTGGCTCGCCTGCGCCGTCGTGACGCCCGTCGACGGCTACGTGGGCGGCTGTGTCCACGTTCGGAGATCCGGCCGGTCCCACGACGTCTGCTTCGGCGCAGGATACCCGACCCGCCACGACATCCGCTGTCGTGGCGGCGAGGCGTGGCTGTCCGGTTCTACGAGCCGTGCGTCCGCTACGGGCTGGCGAGGGCGGATCCGTTCGAGGACTGATCATCCACCCGAGCGACGACCTCGCCGCCCAGTCGCGTTCCCGCAGCGACTGGAACGCGCAGGCTCGGCGAACCACGCGCTGATTCGACGCCCCACGAGCAGGGGTTCTGGTACGCCTCGGCGTCCACGACACGGAATCGAGGAGTCGAGCAGTTGAGCGAGGTTTCGGAGTGTCTGACGTCGCTCGCCGCGCGCTGGGGTAGCCCCGACGTCCGCCATCGCACCCACGTCGCGTGGCGGAGCGTCGGAGCCGACGAAGCGCGACGCCTCTGCCTCGCGCTGATGGCTGCGGACGAGGACGACAGGGCGCGCGTAGGGGAGCACGCATGCTCGCGCGACGCCGGCTGGGGACTGCAGCTCCTCCACTTCATGCACTTCCAGGCAGAGTGCGCGGCCCGAGGCCGCGACATCGACGCGCTCCGCTGCGTGGTCATGGCGGCGCTGCTGATGCACGGACGCACGGACTGGCGCGACACGCTGTTGCTGCTGCAGTTGTATCGGCGGAGCTGTCGCATCATTCGCGTGCGGACGGAAGAGCCTCTCGAGGACGTGTTCCGAAGGTCGCGCTCCGAGGCCGCGCGGTCGATCCGCTTCGCCGCGGCGGGAGGTCTGAGCCGCTTGGGGCTCAGGCTGCGCGGGTGGCGCGAGTCCGGTTCGGGCTCCGCGCTCACGTTCAACAGCGTGTTGGACGAGCGCATCCGGGCGAATGCGTCCCGGTGGCGCAAGATGACGAGCCGGTTGGAGCCGGGGTCGCTTCCGTACCAGAACATGGCAGCGATGCTCTGGAGCGCGTCGGAGGACCCGGGGCCGATCCCGGAGCGACTCTCGCCGGAGCGAGTCGGGGTACCGCTCCGCGAAGCACACGGGGACGCCGGCAGCGCCGCGACGTAGCGTCCCCACCTACACCTACCCCTCGAACGTCACCGCCGCGGCCGCGGCACGTGCTGGTCCACGTAGATCGGGTTGCCGTCGGGGTCCTTCAGGATGAAGTACGCCGGGCCGTCGCTCGCGGGATCCGCGGTCACGTCGAGCGCCACGCCGCGCTCCTGCAGGACGGCCTGCAGCTCGCGCACGTCCTGGAAGTCGGCGAGCGGCTGCGCGTCGGCGTTCCAGCCGGGATTGAAGCTGAGCGTGTTCTTCTCGAGGATGCCCTGGAAGATCCCGACGCGGGCGGCGCCGTTCTTGAGGACCAGCCAGCCCTGCGAGGCGTCCCCGCTGATCTGCGTGAAGCCGAGCTTCTCGTAGAACGCGCGCGACGCGGTGAGGTCCTTCACGGACAGACACACGCAGAAGTTGCCGAGCTGCATGGGGCCGGTCCTTTCGGCAGATGGGGAGGACGAGGCTGCATCGCGCGCGCCCGCGCCGCCCGCGCCGCCCGCGCCGTCCGCGCCGCCGCGCGATGCGCACGCGCCGAGGACGAGCGCGAGGGGAACCCAGAACCGCGTTCGGATCGCCACGACGTGTCCCTCCCGGTGTCACCACATCGCGTGCGCGACGCGGTCGGGCGGCATACTGCGCGCTCCCCGACCAGCGCGCTTGCCAGATCTTGCTCCTCGATCCCCACGCCGAACACGCACCTCCGCCGGACTACGCCGCGCGCGTGAACCGGGCGGTCGACCATGTGCTGTCCCACCTCGACGCGCCGCTGCGCCTCGAGGACGTCGCGGCCGTCGCGGGGATCTCGCGCTTCCACTTCCACCGCATCTTCCGCGCGCTGATGGGCGAGACGCTGCAGCGCTTCGTCAAGCGCGTCCGGCTGGAGCGCGCGCTGTCGATGATGTCGCGCAGGCCGCGGCCGCGCCTCACCGACATCGCCTTCGCGTGCGGGTTCTCGTCGTCCTCGGACTTCACGCGCAGCTTCAGGCAGCGCTACGGGGTCGCACCGAGCGCGTTCGACGTCCGCGCGTGGCGCGAGGGACGGCGCGAGGACGTGCGGCTGGCGGTCGAGTCGATGCGCTTCTCGCCGGAATCGCCGGCGCGCTACCACATCGGCCCGCCGCTCGATCCCGGTCAGAATCCGGACGGCTTCGAGGTCCGCTTCCGTGACCTGCCGCCGCGGCGCGTCGCGTACATCCGCGTGCTCGAACCGTTCCGGGGCACGAACGTCTTCGACGCGTGCACGCGGCTCGTCGCGTGGGCGGAGGAGCGCGGGCTCGCCGACGGCCAGTGGCTCGGCTACATGTGGGACGACCCCGAGGTCGTCGCGCTCGAGGACTGCCGGTACGACGTCGCCGTGGTGATCGGACCGCACGACCCGACGGACGGCGTCTCGGCGCTCGACTTCCCTGCCATGCGCGTCGCCGAGCTGCGCATCAGCGGCGACCTGGCCCTGGAGTCACGCGCCCTCGACTGGCTCTTCGAGACCTGGCTCCCCGCGAGCAGCTGCCTCCCGGACGAGCAGCCGGGATTCGAGGTGTGGAGCGGCCGGCCCTTCGCCCACGGCGTCGAACACTTCGAGCTGGCGCTGCACCTGCCGGTGATGCGCCACCGCACGCGGTAGCGCGCGCCCATCCCGCCTCTCACCAGTCGAGGCCGAGCTCCGCCAGTCGGCGCCGGAGCGCGACGAGGTCCCACGTCAGCGAGCGGACGTTGTAGCAGCCGACCGCGAGCAGCCGGCCCGACGCGTCGAACGCGACGGAGCGCGCGCGCTGCACCTCGCCCCGCAGAGTGACGAGATCGTCGAGCGTGCGGCCGTCGCGCAGGATCGCGGCGCCGCGGTCGTCGCACGACGCGAAGAGCGCGCCGTCGCGCGTCCACGCGACGCCCCACGCGGCGCCGCGGTGACCGTCGAGGCGCCGGGGTGGCGCGTCGCCGCGCTCGAGCGCGCCGGCCGGCCACACCCACACGCCGCCGTCGCCGGCGCCGACCGCGAGGCGCGTGCCGTCGGGCGAGAACGTCGCGCCGAGGAGTTCCGTGCGGAGCTCGCGCGGCGCCCCGAGCGGCGCGGCGCGCTCGACGTCCCAGAGGCGCAGCGTGCGGTCGAGCGACGTGCTCGCGAGCACGCGGCCGTCGGGGCGGAACGCGAGTCCCGTCACGAGCTCGGTGTGGCCCGCGAGCCGCGCGATCTCGCGCCGCGCGGCCACGTCGAACAGCACGACGTCGGCGCCGTCGCCGGCGGCGAGCGTCGCGCCGTCCGCTGCGAACGCGACGACCCACGCGGGCTCGGCCGACGTCGGCAGCTCGGCGACGCACGCGCCGCTCGTCGCGTCGTGCAGCTTCACGCCGCCGTCGTGCGCGGACGCAGCGACCAGGTCGCCCGCCGGGCGCGCGGCGACGCCCCACACCTGCGACGTGTGGCGCTGCTCCTCCGGGAGCATGCGCTCGGTGACGCGCAGCGCCGCGGACGCGTCGTGCGCGAGATCGAACGCCAGCATCCGCACGCCCGTGTGGAGCACCGGCGGATCGCCGGTGAAGGCGACCGAGTGCGAGCCCGCGAACGCACACGTGACGTCCGAGCGGCGCAGTCGCCACACGTGGATCGCGCCGTCGTCGTGCAGCGCGGCGACGCGGTCGGCGCCGGCCGCGACGGCGAGCAGCACCGGGCCCGAGCCGTCGTCGGCGACGGCACGTGACTCGAACGCGGCCGTCCACGCGCGCAGGGTGCCGTCTGCGGAGGCCGTCACCCACGTGCCGTCGGCGAGCGGCAGCACGGCGCGCACCGCGGCGGCGTGGAGGCCCCCGCGCAGGCGTGCCGCGCCGCCGGGCGCGCGCAGAGCGAAGCCGAGGTTCTCGGGCGCCGCCCACGCGAGCGTGCCGTCCTCCGCGAACGCCGCGCTGCGCGGGATGTCCACGACCTCGCTCCGCTCGACGGTCTCGCCGAGGAGCGGGTCCCACACGGCGACGACGTGGTCTTCGCCCGCGCTCGCGAGGCGCGCGCCGTCGCGCGTCGCGGCGACGCAGACGACGGCGCCCTGGTGCGCGCGGATCTCGCCCGTGACGCGCAGCGCGGCACCGTCGCGGCGGACCGACAGCACGCGCCCGTCGGCCGTGCCGACGACGAACGCGTCGCCCGCCGCGGCCGCGACGCGCGGCTCGTGGTCGAGATCGCACGCGGCGCTCTCGCGCAGGTCCGGCAGCGCGAGAAGCCGCACGCGTCCGCCCCGGCTCGCGACGCAGAGCGCAGCGTCGTGCGCGGCGAGCGCAAGCGGCTCGTCGTCGAGACGGGCGGACGCGCGCACGGCGCCGTCGTCGAGCGCACGCAGCCACACCTCGCCGTCGGCGCCGATGCCGGCGACGAGGTCGGTGCCGGGCACCGCCGCGAGGGCGCGGGCACCGCTGCCGTGCGGCGCGAGCACACGTTCGCAGGTGAACCAAGGCCGCAGCGTGCCCTCGCAGCGCGCTGCGAGGGTGCGCAGCCGCGGCAGGTCGTCGGGCGGCACGCCGAGCGCGACGGCCTCGCGCAGCGCATCGCGTGTGCGCCCGTACCAGTCGGTGTCGTGCGCCGCGAGCCGCGCGCCCGCCTCCTCGACGAGCGCACGCCGCAGATTCGCGCGGGCGATGTCGCGCTCCGCGACGACGCGCGCGAAGGCCAACGACGCGACGAGTGCGATCACCCCCGCGCTCGCGCCGAGCGTCGCCGCCAGCGCCGGCTCGCGTCGCACCCACAGCGCGGTGCGGCGCAGCGCGCCGGGCGGCCGCGCGCGCACCGGCTCGCGCGCGAGGAAGCGGCGCAGGTCGTCGGCGAACGCGCGCGCCGTCGCGTAGCGCTCGCCCGGCTCGTGCGCGAGCGCCTTCGCGCAGACGGTCGCGAGGTCCGCGGGGACCTCGGGTGCGAGGCGCGCGATCGGCGTCGGCCGCGCGTGCAGCACGGCGTGGACGACGCTCGCCGCCGAGCCGCCGACGTACGGCGGGCGCCCCGTCAGCAGCTCGTAGAGGACGGCGCCGAGACCGTAGACATCGGTGCGCGCGTCCACGGCGGCCGCGTCGCCGCGCGCCTGCTCGGGCGCCATGTACGCCGGTGTGCCGAGCACGTCGCCCGCGCGCGTGAGCGCCGGCTCGCCGCGCGCGAGGTGCGCGAGGCCGAAGTCCGCGAGCACCGGGCGACCGCCCGCCGCGAGCAGCACGTTCGCGGGCTTCACGTCGCGGTGCACGATGCCGTATGCGTGCGCGTACTCGAGCGCGTCGGCGAGCCGGGCCACGAGCTCCGCGGACGCGTCGGGGGGGAGGCGGCGCGCCGTGATCGCGCGCGCGAGGCTCTCGCCCTCGATGAAGTCCGAGACGATGAACGGCCGCCCGCCGCACGTGCCGACCTCGTGCACGCTGACGATGCCGGGATGGCGGAGCTGCGCCGTGCTGCGCGCCTCGCGCACGAGCCGCGCGGCGAGCAGCGGGTCGTCGAGCAGATCCTCGCGCGGCAGCTTCACCGCGACGTCGCGCGCGAGCTGAGGGTCGAACGCACGCCAGACCTCGGCGGACGCGCCGCGTCCGACGCGCTCGCGCAGCTCGTAGCGCCCGACGTGCGACCCTGCGGCGAGCGGCGGGCGGGCGACGAACCGCGCGGCGAGCGCGGCGTGCTCCTTGAGCACGCGCGCCCGCGCGGCCGTGTCGAGCTCCGGGTGCGGGTCGCAGAGCGCGGCGGCGTCGGGCTCCGGTGCGGCGGCGTCCCACGCCTTCCAGCGCAGCTCGAGCTCGATGAGCAGCAGTTCCTCCAGGGTCGCCGCGCGGAGCGGCGAGTCCCGCGGGGGCAGGAACGCGTCGAGCGGACGCGCGCCACCGGCCAGGCGGTGCGCCTCGAAGCGGCGGCGCGCGTCCTCGTCGATGGGCACGCGCGCGTCCGCCATCGACGCATCCTCGCCGCCCCCCGACAGCGACGCGACCCCCAACCGGGACGCCGACGGCGACGCGCCCAACACCGACGCGCCCAACGCGCCCAACGGGGACGCTGGCAGCTAAGTCGGGTTCCAGCCTCGACAACGTCCGCGCCGTCCGCGCCGTCCGCGGCGTCGGCGGCGCCCGCGGCGCCCGCGCCGCGCGCGCCGCGCGCGACCGCGTCCGACGTGGCGCCCGCCGACCTCGGTGGCAGAGCCGAGGCTGCAACCCGACTTAGCTGCCAGCGTCCCCAAGAGGGCGTCCCGAGGAGGCTGGAACTCGACTTGGCTGCCGGCGTCCCCAAGACTGGGCGGGTGGACGACTGGGAGGCGCTGATCGCCGGGGTCCGGGCGGGCGAGGCCGACGCGCTCGACGCGTTCTTCCGCCGCTTCGGACCGGCGCTCGAGAGGCTCGCGGCGCGCGCGATCGAGCCGGGCATGCGCCGCCGCTTCGGACCCGAGTCCATCGCGCAGTCGGTCTGCCGCACCTTCCTGCAGCGCGCACGCGACCGGGCGTACGACCTGCCCGACGGGGACGCCCTCTGGCGCCTGCTCTGCGCCATCGCGCTGACCAAGGTGCGCGAGCGCGCCCGCCACCACCTGCGCCAGCGCCGCGCCATGCAGCGCGAGATCCACGGCGACGCCGCCGACGACGCGCTCGCCCGCGTCTCCTCGAGCGCTCCGGGTCCGGAGGACGACGCCGCCTTCCGCGAGCAGTTCCAGACGGCGCTCGACACGCTCGACGACGAGGAGCGCAGCATCCTCGAGCTGCGTCTCGCCGCGCGCACGCAGGCCGAGATCGCCGAGGCGCTGCACATCAGCGAGCGCACGGTGCGGCGCATCCTCGGGCGCGTCGAGGAGCGGCTGACGCAGCTCCTCGCGACCTGATCTCGGGTCGCATTCCGGTCGCGTTCCGGCCGACGCGCGGCGACGACGTGTCCGGTCCGTGCGCCCGACGGCAATCCCCCGTCGGAGGGTCGCCCCAGGGGCGCCCCCCGGGAGACCCCATGCGCACGCCCCAGCTCGGAGACATCAGCCACATCGCACGGCCGACACGCCACGCCTGGCGGGCGCCGGCCCTCGCCCTCGCCGCCACGCTGCTGGTGTTCGCGCCCGCTCCCGACGCCGCGGGCGGCGGACGCCTGCGGATCTCGTCGGGCCCCACGGTGCTCACCGAGGACCCGACCGCGGGCAAGCCCGTGGACTTCCGCGCGAGCGCGGTCTTCCCCGGCGAGGAGTGGATCGGCTTCCAGTGGGACTTCGGCGACGGCGTGACCGGCGGCGGCATCACGTACCAGTCGTCCGTCACGTCGGAGGTCTCGCACGTCTTCACGACGCCGGGCACGCACCGCGTCCTCTGCACCGCCTACCACGGCTTCAAGAGCGGCGTCTTCGGCGAGGGACCGTTCAAGTACCGCATGTCGCGGACGGTGAGCGTGAAGGTCGCGCCGTCGCTGCCTCTCACGATCGGCGTGCTGACGGTGGACGGCGAGAACATCGCCGCGCGCGACGGCAGCGGGAAGCGCTACCGCGTCTCGGGCAACGTGCGCATCAACGGCGGGCTGACGCTCTCGAACGACATCGACGTCGACTTCGAGAAGGTGACGGTCACGATCGCCGGCGCTCTGGGCGTCCCCGGCGCGGGCAGCTACGCCGACGGGCTCGCGTTCGCGCAGAACATCACGCTCGACGCCGCGACCGGTGGCTTCGCGAGCGTGGACCTGCCGCGCGTGAGCGCGTCGTTCGACGTGCACGGTCTCGCCGCGAAGCTCGAGAACGTGCGGATCGTGGGCGCGGGGATCGAGTTCGACTTCGAGGTGCGCATCCCGCGCATCTCGCAGGACCCCGCCGCACCCACGGAGCCGCCGGCGCCTGGCGCGCCGCTCGACCTCTCGCACGTCTACCCGAAGGCGCCGTCGCCGAAGCAGCTCGCCGCGCTGTCGTTCAAGCAGTTCCGCGTCGACGCGGTCGCGCCCTACCTGCACCCGCTCGGCGAGACGAAGGCGACGATCTCGAACGTGCCGCTCGGCTTCGCCGGGACGAAGTGGGGCATCGAGTCGCTCGAGGCGGGCATCGACCCGTCGCAGGAGCGCTTCTTCGGCTCGTTCCTGCTGAAGCTGCCGACCGACCGCGGCGTCGGCGCGACGTTCGAGATCCGCGAGGGGCAGCTCGAGAAGGTCGGCGCGACGCTGCAGGGCAAGCTGCCGTTCTGGACGTTCACGGGCGCACTCGACGCCATCTACGTCAACACGCTCTCGGGCAACGTCGTGAACCTCGCGCAGCTCGAGGGCCAGCCGCCGCGCACGCCGATGGTCGTCTGCGGCGCGTTCGATCCGGGCACGGGCAACGTGTCCGAGGACGGCATCGTGATCGAGTGGGGCCCGTCCACGAACCTCGTCGGGCAGAACGTGCTCACGCCGCTGCGGCTGCGCGGCGCGTGCACGTTCGATCCGTTCTGGAACGTCGCGGCCGCCGGACAGCTCTCCGTGTTCGAGGACGTGTTCGGCGAGCGCATGCGGCTCGTCGACGCGCAGGGCTCGTTCCACCCGGCGCCGGACGGCACCGAGGGCGGCACCTGGATGCTGCGCGGCGACCTGGTGTTCGACCCGCTCTTCGCGCTGAGCGCGGATCTCACGACGACGTACGCGCCGGGCGAGTTCCGCGCGACGGCCTACGGCAACGGCACGACGCTCCTGCCGTCCGACCACTGGATCGCGGCCGTCGTGCCGCAGCTCGAGGCGAGCGTCGAGTGGACGTGGCGCTCGGGCCCGTTCCCGCGCAACCGCCTCTACGCGCGGGGGCACGTGGACGTGCCCGGCACGTACCCCGTGCTGGCTCAGGTGCTGAACGGCCGCGGTGTCGGCTGGTCGTACGACTTCGAGACCGGCGAGACGTCGTGGCAGGTCACCGACGTCGTCACCGACGTCTCCCCCGGCAAGGCCGTGGCGCGCACGGGCACCGTCGCGGGCGGCGCGGGCGCGCAGGGGCTCGTGGTGACGCTGCGCCACGCGAGCGGCTCGGGCGCCTTCGACCTGCGCCTGCCCGACGGCACCGTGCTCACGCCCGCGTCCGCGGACGGTCAGGACGTCGACTTCGTGGACGGTCCCGCGGTCGCGTTCTACGCGCTGCGCAGCGCTCCGGACGGCACGTACACCGCGCAGTTCGACGACGCCGCGCTCGGCTCGTACGACGTCAGCTTCTTCATCCCCGCCGCGCTGCCGGAACTCGACGTGACGACGCCCGCCACGGCGACGACGCTCGCGCGCTACGACACCGCGGACGTCGCGTTCAGCGTCTCCGGCGTCGCCGCCGACGCGCCCGTGCGCGTGCTCCTCGACGACGACGGCGTGCCGGGCGGCGGGTTCGTCGTCGCGACGGGCGGCGCCGCGGACGGCTCGCTCGCGATCGACCTCGCGCAGGTCCCGGCGGGCACCTACGACGTCGTCGTCGAGGCGCTCGGCGAGGACGGCGCGCCGGTGCGCGGCACGGCTCCGGGGCACGTGGTCGTCGAGGAGCACGTCGCCGTCGCCGTCACGAGGGGCTCGCTCGTGGACGGTCCGAAGGCCGGGAAGGACAAGGTCTCCGTCGCGGGCACGCTGCGCTTCGCAGGCTCCGCGCCGGCGCAGCTCTTCGACCCGCAGACCGAGACGCTGCACGTCGTGCTCGGCGGCGACGCCGCGCCCCTCGCCATCGACGTGCCGGCCGGCGACCTCGGCTGGAAGGCGAACGCGAAGGGCGTGCTGAAGTGGCGGAGTCCGAAGGGCGCGACGCCCGTCGTCGCGCTGCTCCTCGACCCCGTGAAGCGCCGCTTCAGCGTGAAGGCGACGAAGGCCGAGTTCACGACGCCGGCGGTCAACCCCGTGCGCTTCGAGCTCGTCTTCGGCTCGGACCGCGCGTCGGACACGGCGGAGTGGACCGAGAAGGCGCCGGGCCGCCTCGTGCGCTGACCAAGACGGAGACGCCGAGACGGGGACGCTGGCAGCTAATTCGGGTTCCAGCCTCGAGATCGACACGACAGCCAGGTCGGCGCTCTGCGCGGAGGGCAACCACCCTGGTCGAGCCGAGGCTGGAACGCCACGTGGCCGCCGGCGTCCCCTGCGGACTGCGTCGCGCGACGGCCGTGCTGAAGCCGAGGCTGGAACCCGACTTAGCTGCCAGCGTCCCCCGGGTCCGCGTCCCCCGGGTCCCCGGGGTCTCCCGGGTTCGGATTCGCTGACGGCCGGCGCCGTACGTACGGATCCTGCACACCATGCTGTTCGACCCCGTCTACTGGATCGTGATCGGCATCGGGATGGCGCTCAGCCTTGCGGCGAGCGCCCTCGTGAAGGGCCGCTTCGCGAAGTACTCGCAGATCGGCACGCGCTCGCGCATGACCGGCGCGGACATCGCGCGCGCGATCCTGCGCGACAACGGCATCCACGACGTCACCGTGGAGCGCGTGCCGGGGAACCTGACCGACCACTACGACCCGCGCGGGAAGATGCTGCGGCTCTCGGAGCCGGTCTACGCCAGCAACAGCATGGCCGCGTTCGGCATCGCGGCGCACGAGGTCGGCCACGCGATCCAGCACGCGCAGGGCTACGCGCTCCTCGGCTTCCGCTCGGCGTGGGTACCCGTCGCGAACGTGGGCGGCGGCATCTCGATGTTCGTGCTCTTCGCCGCCGCGTTCATGGGCGGCGCACAGACGGTCATGGGCGAGCGCCTCGCGTGGGTCGGCATCGCGCTCTTCGCGACGACCACGCTGTTCACGCTCGTCACGCTGCCGGTGGAGTTCGACGCGAGCCGCCGCGCCCTAGCAGCGCTGCGCGGCCGCTACGTCACCGACGACGAGTACGTCGGCGCGCGCAAGGTGCTGACGGCGGCGGCGCTGACCTACGTCGCCGCGTTCATCACGTCGCTCCTGACGCTGCTCTACTGGGCGTACCGCCTCGGCCTGCTCGGCGGCGGCCGCCGCCGCGACGACTGACGCGCGACACCGCCGGGGCGCTGCGCTGACGCCGCGCGCGCCGACGCTCAGCGCGACTCGCCCTCCTGCCCGCTCTCCGGCTCCGGGAGCTCCACCGGGGGCTGCTCCTCCTCCGCGAGCAGGTCGATCTCGGTCGGGTCGCCGTCGAGCGTCAGCTTCGCCTCGTCGAACCGGATGGTGTTCCCGTCCTGCTGCTGCGACATCACGGCGACGACGCGACCCGAGCCCTTGCTCCCCTCGACGCGGAAGACGAGCCCGTTCTGGCGGCCGAGCTCCACGCTCTCCATCCACCGCACGTCCATCGTGGAGACGGTTCCCACGTGCTCGAGGAGCACCGGGTTCGCGCGCAGCTCGGAGCTCATCACCTGCTCCACCGCGCCGGCTCCCACCTTCCACGCGACGATCCCGGTGCCGCAGCACAGCACCCCGATGCCGAGCAGCACCAGGAGCACGATGAGGATCCAGTTCCGCTTCTTCTTCTCGCCGCCGACGTTCCCGTCGCTCATGCCGTCCTCCGTGCGTCCCTGCGGACGAAGCCGTTCCCGTCGGCCGCATTCTGCGCCCGGCCGCGCCCCCGGTCAGGCATTCCCCGTGACAGCGCGGCGCGGACTCGCGGGAGGGTATGCTCGGCGCCCCGGGGAGGGATCGATGTCCGTACGCCGCATCGCCTGCATCGCCGCACTGCTCGCCGTGTGCGTCGCGCCCGCGTTCCTCGCGACGCCCGCGCGCGCGAAGGGCACGGCCGAGGACGAGCTGCGTGGGAAGCGCCGCAAGGCGCTGCTCGAGGCCGGACAGCGTCATCTCGAGATCGGCGTGTGGGCCCGCGACCAGGGCCTCGTGCCGCAGGCGACGGCCGAGTTCATCCGTGCCGTCGAGGTCTCGGACGGACAGCACCCCGGCGCGAACAAGGTGCTGTCGATCATGCAGCGCTACGACGAGGCGTTCTGGAAGAAGCGGCGCAAGAAGCCGCACCAGGGCCTGCTCGACTCGTACGAGAAGCGCGCCGCGAAGGCGGCGGCCGCCGAGCTGGACGACCGCCTCGACATCGCGCGCTGGGCGTCGAAGAAGTCGGACCTCGCGGACGCCGCCTACGCGGAGTACGTCGACATCCTGCGCGATCTCGACCGTCCGCTCGAGCTGGACGACAAGGGCACCGTCGTCATCGGCGGCGGGCCGATCCCCGACGCGCTGTCGGCGCGCGTCGTCGAGCACTCCGTGACGATCAACGGCAAGCGGTACGTGCGCGACGCGTTCCTCGAGAAGCTGCCCGAGGTCGGCGAGATCCACGAGGCGGTGCACGAGCGCGTGCGCGTGCGGACGATGAAGGACGACGCGCAGGCGGCGGACGTCCTCGCGCTGGCGCTCGCGCTCCTGCCGCAGCTCGAGGAGGAGACGGGCGGACGACCGACGCGGCGCATGAACGTGTTCGTCTTCACCGACAAGAAGACGTACGACGCGTACTTCGACGCCGCGGGCCTCTCCGAGCACAAGGTCGCGGCGGGGCTCGCCGTCTCCGGCATGAACATCGCGCTCGTGAACGGCGGCGGGCGGAGCGACGAGGACGTGCGCGGCATCGCGCTGCACGAGCTGTCGCACCTGTTCGACATGGGCGTCACGCGCGGCGTGATGCCGAGCTGGTACCGCGAGGGCTTCGCGGAGACGTTCGGCGGCACCGGCACCTTCGCCTGGGACGGGACGACGCTGACGCTCGGCGGCAAGATGGCGTCGTTCCGGCTCGGCGCCGTGAAGGACGGCGCGCAGCGCATCCCGCTGCGTGAGCTGTTCACGTCGTCCGCGCACGCGCTGCTCACCACCGACCGCAACCGGGCCGCGGTCTTCTACGCCGAGTCGTGGGCGCTCATGCGCTACTTCCGCGAGGGCGCGACCGACGACGTGCGCGAGGCCTTCGACACGTGGCAGGCGTTCTGCCGCGGCGCCGCGATCGGCGCGAAGATCGGCGACCGCGACGCGAGCGACGGCACGGCGACGATCGCGGAGTTCGAGCGCCTGGTCGGCCCCCACCTCGACCGCATCGAGACCGAGTTCGCGACGTTCGTCGAGTCGCTCTGACGCGGCGCGCGCAGCGCCGTCGGGGATCGCGGGACGGCGCGCGAGAGCCGCGTCAGACTGCTGCCATGCCGCCCCTCCTCGCGCGCCCGGTCGCAGGCGACTTCGACTCGTACCACGCCGGCTACGTGGAGCAGGTGCCGCCCGGCGATCTGCTGCAGCTCCTGCAGGGCCAGACGGCGGCGCACCGTGCCGCGTGCGTGCGCTTCGCAGCCTCGCCCGGACACCGCTACGCCGCAGGGAAGTGGACGGCGCGCGAGGTCCTCCTGCACGTGAACGACACGGAGCGGGTGTTCGGGTACCGGCTGCTGCGCTTCGTGCGCCGCGACCCGACGCCGCTCCCGGGCTTCGACCAGGACCTCTTCATGGCCGGCGCCGCGCGCGACGCGCGCACGCTCGACGCGCTCGCCGACGAGTTCGGACACCTGCGCGCCGCGAACGTCTCGCTGCTCGCCGCGTGCGACGCCGAGACGCTCGCGTGGCACGGCCGCATGTGGGAGCGCGAGATCTCGGTGCTGGCCCTCGCGTGCCTCTGCTTCGGCCACGCGGCGCACCATCTGCGCGTGCTCGACGAGCGCTACGCGACCGGCACCGCCTGACGACGCAGCGAGCGCGGTCGGAGCGCCGTGGACGCGACGACCTGGGCGTCGCACGGACGCATCCCCGACGGCACGGCGGCGACGGCGTTGCACTCGATCTCGGATCGCTTCGAGGGCTCCGTCGCGACATGGCGGCGCGCCGGCGCGGAACGGTCGCCGCGCAGCGGCGTCGCGGACTGCGCGCGCCGCGGACTCCGACCGGCCCGGCCGACAGCGTACACTCCCCCACGGCGCCGGCGCGCCGCACGTCGCCATGCCGCATCCCGGCCTTCCCGTCTGCTCCGCCTGCGGAGCCGTGCTCCGCCTCACGGCGACACGGCACGCGCTCGGGTTCCCGCGCCTCGCGTGCGGTGGCTGCGGGACGAGCGTGCTCGGCCCGCTGCCCACGGCGTTCCGCGTGACGTACATCGTGCTCGCGGTGCTCGTGGCTGTCGATGCCGTGCGCCTGCTGGTCACCGACGCGTTCGGTCCGTTCGACATCGCGCGTCTCGTGCTCTTCGACGGCGTCTTCGTCGGCGTGCTCGTCGCCGATGCGCGCCTGCGACGCGCGTCGCCGCCCGGCGACGCGCACGACTGAGCGCCGCCCGGCTCAGGCGTCCGACGGCGCGGCGGCGGGCAGATCGACGCGGAAGACGGTGCCGAGCGGCGAGGTCCGCACGGCGATCGTGCCGCCGAGATCGAGCACGGCCTGCCGCACGATGAAGAGTCCGAGACCGTTGCCGCCGCCGCGCGTGTGCACGCCGGAGAACGGCCGGAAGAGCCGCGCGCGCATCGTCTCGGGAATGCCCGGTCCGTTGTCCGCGACGGTGAGGCGGCAGATGCCGGCGCGCGGGCACGAGGCGCTGAGCGTCACCTCCGCGCCGGGCCGCTCGCCGCACGCCTTCACGGCGTTGGTCGCGAGGTTCACGACGGCCTGCACCGCGAGGCGGCACTCGCCGCGCACGCCGCCGTCCTCGGCCACGTCCGCGCGGAACGCGACGCTGTGCGCGTGCGCGAGCGGCCGGACGATCCGCGCGCCGTGGGCGAGCACCTCGGAGAGCAGGAAGCGCTGGTCGTCGAGCGCCGACTGCCGTCGCGCGAACGCGAGGAAGGCGTCGGTCGTCTCGGCGACGTCGCGGCACAGGTCGCGGATGCCGTCGAGCGCGCTGCGCATCTCCTCGGCGTCGCCGGAGTGCAGCGCGAGCTCCGCCGTCGAGAGGATGAGCTGCGCCTGGTTGCGGACGTCGTGCGCGAGACTCGACGTGATCAGCCCCGCCTGCGCGACGCGCTGCTGGTGCCCGAGCATCTGCAGCAGCGTCTCCCGTTCCGCCTCCCACTTCGCACGCTCGGCGTCGAGCGTCGGCGCACGGTCGACGGGCGGCGCCGACGCGGCGGGAGCCCGCCGGGAGGGGTTCCCGGCGGGACTGCGCGCGCGCGGAGCGTTGCTGTGCATCGTGCGCCGAGACCCTCAGGTGACGTCGGAAGCGCTGTCGCAGCCAGGCAGATCGAGGTCGAGCGAAAGCCCGCCGGCCGTCGCCACGCGGAGCACGCGCGCCGCGCGCGGCTCGGCCGTGGACAGCGTGAACTGCCCGCAGTCGTCGGTCGTGACGGCCGGTCCCGCATCGAGCGCGACCGTCGCGCCGACCACGGGCCTCTCGTCGGCCGTTCGGATCACCTGACCGTAGTGGTAGCCCCAGGAATCGCCCCCGGTGTGGACCACCAGGTCGACCGTCAGGCCGCCGCCGCAGAACACGAGCGACCTCCCGTCGGGGAGCGCCGCGCGCGCGCCGACGACCGCCCACGAGCGGGCCGAGTCGTAGACGAGACGCGCGGCGACGGCGCTCATGCGTCCCAGCCTTCCCAGACCATCACGCACGGAGCGTCGAAGGCGGCGCCGAGGCGGAGTGCGTACACGCCGTCGCGGGCCGAGGCGAACGTGAACTCGCCGAACTCGTCGGTCGTCGTGTCGTCGGACGCCGGGACGGGAAGCCCCACCAGCCGGAGCGGCAGACTCGCGACGGGCTCGTGGATGCGCCCGGCGTGCGTGACCTGACCGACGTAGCGCAGCTCGCGCTGCACCTCGCAGTCGCGCACGAGCACGTCGAGCGTGAACGGGCCGGCCGCGCACACGAGCTGGTAGTCGGCGGCCGCTCCGACGCGGGTTCCCGCACGGGCGCCCACGCGGGTCGGCCGCAGCCAGCGGCTCATGAGCGGACTGCGGCGCACGCGCGCCGTGTCGCCCGAGAGCAGGTCGAACGTGGTCGCGCTGCACGCGCTGCAGCGCTCCACCTCGAGGTGCTGCCGCACGCGGCGCACGAGCTCGCGCTCCGGCGCCGAGCCGAGCGCGCACTCCGACAGCTCCTCGCGGGTCGGGTGGGCCATCGCGATGTTCACCTGCCCACCGCCTGGCCCACGTCGAGCCGTCCCGAGTAGCGCAGACGACGGCCCTTCGCGTCGTAGACGGGGTACGCGGTGTCGGCGAGCCGCGCGACGACCTCGTTCACGCAGAGCTCCGGCTCGACCTGACGCAGGAGCGCGGCAGCTCCGGCGACGAACGGGGCGGCGAACGAGGTGCCGCTCCAGTACGCGTTGGCGTCGTCGGTGGGCGTGCCGACCGGCCCGTAGAGGTTGACGCCGGGCGCGAAGATCATGCGCGCCTGGCCCTCGAGCGGCCGCATGTCCTGGTACGAGGAGAACGGCGCGATCGCGTCGTTCTCGTCCACCGCGCCGACGACCAGAGCGGGCACGCCGAGCGCGAGATCGGTCACCGGGCCCCTGCCGTCGTTGCCGGCCGAGAGCACGACGACGATGCCGCTCGACGTCGCCTCGCGCATGAGGTCCATGAGCTGCGTGTCCTTCGCCTTCGACGCCTCGAGCGACATGTTGATCACGTCCACGCGGCGGTCGATCGCGTAGCGCAGCCCGGCCGCGAGCGACGCGTTGAACCCGCGGCCCTCGTCGTCGCGCACGCGGATCGGCAGGATCTGCGCCTCGGGCGCGACCTTCAGGATCATGCCCGCGACGAACGTGCCGTGGCCGAGGCCCTCGTCCACGACTCCGTCGCCGTCGTCGTCGAGACCGTTGCCGTGGTCGTTGACGTCGCTGTCGCGGTCCACCGCGTCGAGACCCCCGGGTGCGATGTGTGCGCACACCGCGGGGTGATCGACGTTGAAGCCGCCGTCGAGCACGGCGACGAGCGCCCCGCTCCCGACCGACAGCGACCACGCGGCCGGCGCGCGCACCTGCTGCTCGGGCGCGTACGCCATCGCCATCGCAAGATCCGACGAGACGAGCTTGACGTTCGTCGGGTTGCACTCGCCGGAGAGCAGCTCGTAGCGTCGCGACTCCGACCTCGTCCGGCCGTCGCAGTCGCGCGACTGCTCCGACCTGTCCGCCGCCGCGGGGACCGCGGCGAGCGTGACGGCCAGCGCCGCGATCGCGGCGGCGCGCCCCATGCGGCGCGGCTGGTGGGTGTCCTTCATCGTGCGTGCTCCTTCCGACCGCGCCGCCCGGTCGCGGCGCCGGCCCTGTCGTGACGACAGCCCTGCCGGCGCGCGGCCCCGCGCGATCCCTGTGATTCGGTCCCGGGGCGTCCCGTCAGGAAGAAGGGCGCCCAGTAGTACGGATGGGGATGCCGCTCGCGGACCGCGACCATCGTGGCGCGATGCGCTGCGGCGGCGTCGCCGAGTCGTTCGAACTCGGCGTAGAAACGGGTCATGAACGACGTCGTGACGGCGTCGTCGACACGCCACTGGCTGGCGAGGATCGCGGGCGCGCCGGCGTAGAGGAAGCCGCGCGTGAGTCCCAGGATCTCGTCCCCGCCGGCGACGTCGGCGATGCCGCTCTCGCACGTCGAGAGCACGATCAGCTCGCTGCGCACGTCGAGCTCGTAGAGGTCGTAGAGGTTCGCCCAGCGGTCGGCGAGCCGCACCGACGAGAGCATCGGCTGCGCGTGGCGGAACATGCCGTGCGTCGCGAGGTGCACGATGCGCGCGCGGCCGACCTCCTGCGCGAGGCGATGGAACGTGGCCGCCGGACCGACGTGCACGCGGTCCGTGCCGAGCCGTGCGCCGAGCGCGACGGCCTCGTCGGCGATCGCGGGCGCGACCTCGTCGGGCAGCGCCAGGATGGCGGGCGCACCGGTGGCGCGGGCGCGCGGCGCGCCGCAGTGGCGGTACACCGCGGCGCTCGGCGCGTACGTGATCTCGAAGCGGTCGCAGAGCCAGCCGTCACCCCACGGCAGGGCGTGGAACGGCACATGGTGCAGCGCACCGTGCGGGACGATCACGAGCCGCTCGCTCGTGAGGTGCGGCGCGATGTCGCCGAGGGCCAGCGCGGCCAGCTTCCCGAGCGTGGCGCGCGTCGCGCGCAGCACGAGCTCGGGCGCCGGCATCTCCGGCCGCTCGTGCTTCGCGAGGTGGAAGTGGAACTGCTCGAGCAGGTCGAGCACCTCGCGCGCCCGCACGGCGCGCCGCGTCACGTGCAGCGCGTCGCGCGTGATCGCGAACGTGAAGAGGCTCGTGCCCGTGAGGAAGAACTCGACCAGGCACGTGCGCCCGTCGAGTTCGGCACGCGTCTCGGCGAGCGTCGGCGCCGCCGCGGACTCGAGCGCGTACGTGCCGCCGCCCGACATGCGGCGCTGCCGCAGCACGTCGGCGAGCTCCACCTCGAGCGAGCGCGCCTCGCGCAGCGCGCGCTGCGTCGCACGCGAGCTGCGCGCGGCGCCGCCTTCGCCCTGGCGCATGATGCGCCCGTAGATCGCGGTCAGCCGCTCGCGCAGGTGCTGCGCGCGCGCCGCGAGTGTGCCCTCTCCCTGCCCTGCGCCGCCGCTCTCGCGGCCCTGCAGCAGGTCCGTGAGCGCACGCGACTTCGCGCGCTCCACGAACTCGAACGCGTCGTGCTCGCGCCCTGCGTCCGCGAGCAGCTCGACGATCTCCTCGTACAGCGCGCGGCGCCCCGCGAGGAACGCCATCATGTACTCGTCGACGGGCACGCCGCCGCGGTAGCGCTCGAGCTCGTCGATCGCCCGGCGGTACGCGTCGATGGCCGACGAGACGTCGCCCAGCTCGCGCAGCGCCCGACCGAGCAGCCGCTCCGCCTCGATTCGCACGCACGGCGCGTGGACGCGCCGGCAGTGGGCGAGCACCTCCTCCGCACGCCCGCGCGCCGCGGACGCGCGCCCCTCGTCGAGCTCCAACCAACCCCGGAGCAGAGCGACCGACGCGAGCGAGAGCGGGTTCTGCCGGCCCCGCGGGTGCGCGCGCTCCGCGCGGGCCGCCATGCGCCGCGCGCCGGCGCGGTCGCCGGCGGCGCGGAGCAGCTCCGCACGCCCTGCGAGACACTGATAGGCACGCTCGCCGTGGCCGGCCTTCGCGAAGCGGCGCGCGGCACGTTCCCAGAGCGCGTGCGCCTTCTTCGCGTCGCCGTCCTGCGCCGCGGCGCGCGCCGCGATCTGGCACGCCTGCGTCGCCTCCTTCGCGAGGCCGAGGGCGCGGAAGCGTCGCTCGGCACGCGACGCCGCGAGCGCGGCCTCGGCGGGCATGTTGAGCTGGACGTGGATCTCGGCGCGGTCGAGGTCCACGTGCGCGAGATGGCGCTCGTCGCCAAGTGCCTCGAGCGCGTGCTCGACGTCCGCGTAGCGCCGCAACGCCGAGGCGAAGCGTCCGCGGAGGCCCTCGGCGTACGCGGCGTTGTAGTCGATCTGCGCGACCGTGTGCGTGCAGCCCTCGCGTGCGAAGAGGTCCCGCGCGATCACGAACTGCCGCTCGGCGCCGCGGAAGCGGTTGCACGCCTCGAGCGCGTTCGCGCGGTTGGCGGCGATGGCGCCGCGCACGCGCGGCAGCGGCGAGCCGTTCAGCAGGCGGTCGGCGTCGGCGAGGTGGCGCAGCGCGGCGCGCGGGTCGTCCTCGCGGTACGCGATGTCGCCGAGCACGAGCGACGTCCAGAGCAGGCCCTTGCGGTCGCCGCGCTCCGCGTGGCTGCGGCGCGCGCGCTCGACGGCGTCCCGCGCCGGGCCGTAGCGCTCGAGATGCAGGAGCGCCTGCGCCCGCAGCGTCTCGAGTTCGGCCGCGTGCGCGTGCTCGTCGGCATGCAGGTGCACGGCGCCGCGGCGAACGGCGCGGAGCGCGGCGCGGTGGTCGCCGCCGCTCGACTCGGCCTGCGCCCACGCGCTGCAGGCGCGCAGCATGGCCTCTCGGTCGCCTGCGGACTCGGCGACGCGGAGCGCGAGGCGTGCCGCTTCGGAGGCGTCGCGCGGGTCCACGCGCATCCGCGTGTGGGCGGCGGCGAGGAAGGCTTCGGCGAGCGCGGATCCGGCGGGCGTCGCCCGCCGCGCCAGACGGCGCGAGCGCGCGGCCAGACCACGCGCGGCGAGCACGTGATCGCAGAACTCCGCGGGCGCGGCGGCCCTGTCGGATTCGTTCGGCAACGGACCTCCCCCGTCCCGGCTCCGCGGTCGGCCTCCTCTGCCGTCCCCGCGTCACCGACCCACGTGGGATCGAGATGCAGCGTCGTTGCATCGGGAAGCGGCGGATGCGGACTTGAGGGAAATCCGGGTTTTAGCGCCGCGGCGGCGACGCGAGCAGCGGCGCACCGGTGAACGCCGCGCGCTACCCTCCCGCGGTGACCACGCAGGGGAACGTCGTCGCGCAGGGGAAGGGCTGGGAGATCCGGCGGCTCGGGGAGGACGTCCACGAGCTGCGGACGGGTGTGGTGCCCAGCCGGTGGCGGCGGCTGCGCACGGCGGTGTCGTGGCTCCCAGCGCTCGTGGCCATCCCGGTGATCCTCGGGAGTCTGGCTCCGCGAACGCTCGCGCAGTTCGGGGGATCCGGGCGCCTCGGCCTGCTCCTCGCCTTGATGTACGTCGGTCCGCGCCTCGCGCGCCGCTTCCGTGAGCAGGACGTGCTCACGATCCAGGCGCGCACCCTGAGATGGCAGTCGACGGAGGGCAGTTCGGTCCCGATGGCGCGCCCGCCGGAGGGCGTCTACGAGTCGATTCCGACGGCGCCCGAGTTCCGGCGCCTGCGCCGGTCGTGCTCCGTCCGCTTCGTCGGCGGCGGGCGCGACCTGGAGCTGGGGCACGGACTCCCGCCGGAACAGGCCGACGCGATGGTCGCGGCGCTGCGCGCCCACGCGCCGCTCGCGCGCGAGCGCGAGGTCGTCCCCGGGTGTCCCGGCGTGCCGCTGCTCGCCGGCAAGACCTTCAGCGCGTCCCTCATCGAACAGCACAACCGGGGCGTGCCGGCGCGCGGACGCCCGCGCGTCGGCGCGTCCGGTCCGTCGGTCGCCGCGTGCACCGCCGCCGCGCTCGGGCTGCTCCCGTGCATGATCGGTCTCGGCCTCGCACCCGCGCGGTGGCCGACCTTCCTCTCGATCGCACTCACCTGCGTTGCGGTGCTCGTGTGGCTCGTGCCGGGCGGACTGCGGATGCGCTACGCGCGGGCGGCGCGCGCGCGCCGCCGCGCCGTCCACCCGCACGAGCCGTGGCGCTGGACCGGCGACTTCGAGTCGCCGCGCGAAGTGCGCCACGCGCTCGCGCGCGTGTTCCGCAGCTCCCACGTGTACGTGCTCGTCGGCTGCGCGCTCTACCTGCTCGTACGCGACCGCATGGGAGGGTTCGTGCTCGATGTCGTCGCCGCGGTCGCTGCGATCGGCAACGCCCTCCCGCTGTGGAACGCACCGTTCCTCGGCGACACCGAGGTCACGTGGGACGACGTGCGCGCCGGCCCGGGGTCCTCACTGACGGGGACGTTCGCGGTCGCGCGGGGCGGTGCGGCGTTCGAGACTCTGCTCTTCCGCCTGCGGCGCCTCGAGGAGCAGTCCGGCATGGTGCTGCCCGCGGTGAGCGGTCTCGCGTGCACGCACGAGGCCATCTACCGGCTGCCCGACGACGTGCCGCCTCCCATCGCGGGCGAGGCCGTTCCCTTCCGCTTCGAGCTGCCGCCGGACACGCCGCCGACCGACCTCGACGCGCGCCTCCCCGCGTGGTGGGAGCTGCTCGTCGAGGGGTCGACGTCGCGCGGCCGCTACTCGGAGAGCTTCCGTGCTCCCGTGTCGGCGCGGGTCTCCGCGGCAGACGACGCGCCCGCCGGCTGAGCGAGCGTCACTTCTCCACGGCGAAGAAGACGACGCGCGTGCCGTCGCCCTGCGGCGCGTCGTGCACGTGGCTCCTGAACAGGCGCGCGCGCTGGCACAGGTACTCGGCCCGCCACGCGCGACGCCGCCAGTCGCTCTCCTTCACGACCTCCTCGCGCACTTCCCACGCGTTGCCGAGCCACGTCTGCAACTGCTGCCTGTCGAGCGCCATCGGCGTCTCCTCCCCGCGCTCCGCGCGTCAACGCACCGCGATGCCCGCCTGGATGAGTTCGCTGCGCAGACGCGCGAGCGCGGCGCTGTCGCCCCGCTGCGCGGCGGCCTGGATCGCCGCCTGCGCGTCGGCGAACGAGCGCACGGGCGCGCCCTGCCACGCCGCGACGACCTCGAGCGCGCGGGCCCTCTGCGCGTCGTCTCCCGGCGTCCCGCGCACGGCGCGCAGCAGCGACTCCGCCTGCGTCAGCGGCTCCGCCGCGACCAGCGTGCCGGCGAGCGCGTCGACCGAGGCCTTCATCGTCTCCTCGGCGCCGGGCACCTGCGCCGCGGCGCCCGTTGCGAAGACCTGCGTCACGCGCACGTTGCCGAGACTCGCGAGCAGGAATCCGGACGACTGGATCGACGACCCCGCGAGCACGGAGTACGCCTCGGCGTACTCGCCGCTCACAGGATCTCGGCGCATCGGCATGAGCACGCCCTCGGTGCGGTCGTAACCGACCCTCACCGTCTGCATGCCGCCCTCGACGGCGTTCAGCTCGACGCCCGTCAGGTTGGACGTGGTGAAGATCACGGCGTGCCGGCAGCCGGGTGCGACGCACAGGGCGGCCGCCAGGAGCCACGTCGCGGTGCGCATCACTCCCCCGCCTTCTCGGCGGCCGCGCGCCGGTGCATCGAGTCGAGGAGCTGGACGAGTCCCGAGCTCGCGCCGCTCCGCGAGACGTTGTTCGCCGCCTCGCCCGTCGCGAAGACCTGGAACAGGTCGAGGCCGCCGAGCCAGCGGTTGTCCATGTCGATCGCCGCGAAGACGGACGCCGCCTCGTCGGCCTGCGCGCCGCTCTGCGGGTCCTCGACGGGCACGATCGCACCCTCGAAGCGCTTGTAGCCGAGCACCGCGGACGTCGGGACGCCGTCGGTGGCGGACAGCTCCACGCCCACCTTCGTGGTGGTGGTGAAGATCAGGTGGTCGCTGCGGCAGCCCGCGAGCGCGAGCGCCGCCAGCGCCGTGGCGGTCCATGCCGCGGTCGGTCTCCTCATGGCCGGTCTCCTCCCCTGCTGCGGACGAAGCGCGTGGCGCGCCAGTCCTGCGCGTCGAGCGTGATGGCGTAGAGCGCGTCGTCGTCCCGCGGGACGGCGACGTGCGTGACGGACGAGTAGCCGAGGTGCGCGCCCTGCGAGGTCGCGGCGAGCACGCAGCCGGCACCGAACGCGCGGTGCCGCACGAACGCGGGGCGATCGGGCGGCGCGGGCCACGCCACGATGCCGACCGCGTGCGTCGCGCCCGCGTCGTCGGTCCACGTGAAGCAGAGCGGCGGCGGGAGCTGCGGTCCGAGCGAAGCGGGCGCCTGGTCGGTCGCGACGTCGCGCTGCGGCGCGACGAGCAGATCGGACGCGCCGAGCTCGACGCCGCCCCACGGACCCGTGGCGCGCACGTCCACGCCGACCACGACCCGCCGGAGCGCGCCCGTCTCGGGTGCCGACGCCGCGTAGCCGAGGAGCACGTCGCCGCCCGTGAAGGGGTTCGGCAGCGCGCAGCCGGCGGCAGAAGCTGCGACGGCGAGCGCCGCGCCTCCCCGCACCAGCGCGCGCAGGTACCCACTCACGGAGCCCTCCCGGCGCGCGGCACGCGCGCCTCCCACATCCGCAGGGAGTCTACGGAGCCGGGACGCGGCGAATCCACCGTCGATTCGCTCCGTGAATGACGCAGCCTCGTGCGCGGAGGTCGGCACGATGCCCCAGCGCTATCGCAGGAAGTCCGGAGCCGACGTGATCGCGGTCCGGCTCGCACTCGACACCGAGGGCTTCTCGTATCGCAAGTGGGGCGGCGTGCAGCGCTGCGCGGCCGGCGACTGGATCGTGGACAACGGCAGCGACGTCTACACCGTGAAGGCCGACGTGTTCGCGGCGACGTACGGGCACGTGCGCGACGGCCGCTACCGCAAGACGGCGCCCGTCTGGGCCGAGCGGATGGCCGAGGCGGGCAGCGTCGCGACGAACGAGGGCGTCTCGCACTACGTCGCGGGCGACTACGTCGTCTCGCACCACGCGGACCTGCGCGAGCCGTGGGCCGTCGCGGCCGCTGCGTTCGACGAGCTGTACGAGCCGGACTGACGGCCGTCGTCACCTCTTCTCGGTCTCGCGGTCCGGCGGCGCATTCGCCTCCACGGGCCGGAACGACATCGGGAAGGTCATCGCGAGGCGCAGGCCGAGGGTCGCGTCCTCGCCGATCGCCACGGGCCGCGGCACCGAGACGTCGATCGTCGTCGCGGGGTCCGCGACCCGCCCCCCGCCGAGTGCGTCGCCGCCCCGCAGATCCACGCGCAGCTCGACGCCGACGCGCGGGGCTCCCTCCGCACCGTCGGCCCGCGCGACGCCGTTCGTGGGCCACGATCCGAACGCGCCGGGCCACGCGTCGCCGGCCCACCACGTGCCGCCGCGCGCGAGGCCCTCGAGCTGCGAGCGCTGCCACGCGCCGCCGGGGACCGGCCGCGCCGTGACGTACTGCCACTCCGCGATCGAGGGCACGCGCAGCTCGTGTCGTCCGAGCACCGCGGAGAGCTCCTCCCACGTGAGGGCGAACGACCCGTCGTCCGCGACGACGCGCGCAGGAGGAGCGGCGCCGTCGAGGAGCGGCTCGAGGAGGTGGTTCCACTGCGCGAGCGTCGTGGGGCTCCTGGCGACGAGGAACGACTGCAGCCGGACGTGACGCTCGACGACGCGCGCGCCGTTGTTCTGGGCGGTGCGCGTCGCAGGCAGCTCGAAGCTCTGGTCGGCCTCGCCGCCGGGCACGAGCACCATCACGAGCGCGGGATCGTCGCCGTCCGGCACGCGCCCCGTCGCCGGGTCGCGCAGCCGGATCGTGCCGGAGCCGACGACCGCGAACTCGAGGAGCCCCGTCTCGGGATCCGGGCCGAGCGGCACGATCGACGGCGACGCCTCGATGTGGAACCAGTCCGGCGGGCCGGACTCGGCTGCGTCCCCGTCCGTCCCCCGCCAGAGCACGACGCTGAACAGGTCGGCGTAGCGCGCGTCGCGCGGCAGCTCGTTGCGCAGCGCGTCCCAGAGCGCCTCCTGCTCGCGGCGCGACAGCGTCTGCCGCAGGACGACGGGCGTGGTGTCGGGCGGCGGCTCCAGACCGGCGAAGCCCTGCGTGTCGGGACCGGCGACGGCGTCGGGCAGCTCCTCCCCGACGAGCGCGCGACCGAACGCGGCAGCCGAGCCCGCGGCGCGTCCGCGCGACTCCGCCCCGCACGCGGCGACGACGAGTGCCAGCGCGAGCGGAAGAGCGCGCCGCGTCACGCGCTCTCCCGCGGCGCGCGCAGGCGCGAGGACACCGCGCGCACCCAGGTGTCGGCGGCGAGTGCGTCGCCGAGGCCCTCCGCGACGGCGACGAACTCGTAGAGGCGATGGCGCCGGCGGCGGAACGACGCCGCGACCGTCAGAGCGCAGCACGCCAGGAGACCGTGACCGACTCCGAGCAGCACGACGTCGACGGCGAAGGATGGCGAGACCACCGTGGACGCCCCCGAGCCGAGGAGTGCGAACGCCGTCCGCAGCACCGCCCAGAAGAGCAGCAACTCCACGAGGATGCGCGCACGCGACGCCGCCTCGTGCCGCCGCGACTCCGCCAGCGTCACGAGCGTCGGGTGGACGCACGCGACCGCGCCGACGACGAGCCACGCGAACGTGCGCGGTCCCGGAGTCGCCGCGTCGAGCGACGCGCCGCACGCGGCCGCGGCGAGTGCGACGCACGCGGTCGTCGCGAGGGGGACGGCCCAACCGCGCGACGTCCCCGGACCGGGCGACGGCTCGCGCGGGGCGAGCAGTTCCTCCCAGAGCGCGAGGGGCGCGCTGACCGGCGTCGACGGGCGCGAGGTATCGCTCACGCCGGGAGCGCCTCGCCGTGCTCCATGTCGTCCTCCAGATCGTCCTCCATGTCGTGCTCCGCCTGCTGCGCCTCGGCGGGCGAGCCGGCCTCGACCGCGGGCTCCGCCGTCTCGGCCCAGTCCAGCTCGACGTCCACGTCGAGCGCGTCCGAGCCCGTCGTCTCCGCTTCGGTCGCCCCGGCCGCCGCCGCGGCCTCCTGCGCGCGACGGCGCCGCGACATGACGAACCCGATGGCGCCGCCGAGCACCGCGAGACCGATCCAGACGAGGAACGCCCAGCGCGCCACGTCCGCCATCCACGCCGTCGCGGCGGCGAGGGCGCGCAGTCCGAGCCACGTGCCCGCGCACGCCACGGCGACCACGACCAGCCGGCGCGGCGCGACGTCCACGGGCCGCAGCGCGCCGCGGCGTTCGTTGCGCACGTGGACGAGGAGCGCCGCCCCCGCCGCCGCGAGGAACGCGCCGCCGACGGCCGTGCGCAGCACGCCGGGACTCGCCGCGGGCGCGAGCACGTCGAGGCGCCACGCGAGCAGCGCGAGCCAGCCGAGCGGCACGAGGTGCGCGGCCGCCCACACCGGCGGCGCGTACCGCGGTGCGTCGCGCGCCGCGGCGGCGCGCTCGGATGCGGGACGTTCGTCCGCGAGCAGCGCCGAGACGACACGGTCCACCGGCAGCGCCGACAGCGCGCGCTCGAGTCGCCCGGGTGCGACGGCGTCGGCGTGACGTCGCGCGCACGCCGCGGTCCGCGCGAGCACGACGACGAGCACGAGCACCTCGACGACGAGGAGCGCACGCCAGTCGTCCCACGTCGCCGCGCGCGCCGCGTCGAGGACGGCGCCCGACCCGCCGTGGTGGCCGAGCAGCGCGCCGACGTGCAGGAGCAGCAGCTCGGACGCGAAGAGCCACCAGCGTCCGCGCAGGTCGGACCGCGCCGCGGAAGCGCCGCACCCGAGCGCGTACACCGCGACGACCGGCATGACGACGTCTCCGACGCCGAGCTGGGCGAGGCCCCACCCGAGCGCCCACGCGACACCGAACGTGCACGGCGGCGCAAGCCACCACGTGCGCTCGGGACGCCGCTGCGCATCCGCCGACGCGGCACGCGGAGCGCGCCGCAGCAGCGCGGCGACGGAGCGTCGCACGCGCACGCCGAGGCCGTCGTCGGCGAACCCCAGGAACACCGTGTCGCGCAGCGCGTCCGCGTCCGGGTCGTCGGCCGTGGCCGAGCGGCGCCGCGCCTCGGCGAGGCGGCGCAGCCACGGACGCTCCTCGACCGCCACCTCGAGAGCGTCCGGGTCGGACGCGGACGCCGGGACGAGCCACGCGAGGAAGCTCGCACGGATCTCGCGCGCGAGCGGCTCGGGGAGCGCTTCGGTCAGGTGGCGCCGCAGCCAGTCCGGGAAGACGCCCGCGCGCATCCACGGCAGCCGCACCAGCCGCGTGAGGTCGGCGGACGTCCACGCGTCGGAGCCGTCGGTGTGCGCGAAGACCAGGTCGCCGAGCCGCTGGGTGAGGCCGTGGTGCACCTGCGGGTACACGGCGCACGCGCAGAGCCATGCGTACGTCTGCGGTCCGAGATACGCGCGCAGTTCCGCCAGCACGCGCGCGACCTCGTGCTCGGGCGGCGACCCCGACGCGAGCCAGCGCTCCGCGCCGGCGCGCAGCGTGGGCGGGAACGCGGCGCGCCCGCCCGCGCCGCGGTGCGCGTCGAACGCGGCGAGGTCGCCGGGCGCCGCCGCGCGCGCCGGGGTCTCGAGGGCCGCGACCGCGAGACCGTCGGCGAGGACGGCGCGCTCCTCGTGCGACCACTCGTCGCGCGCGGCCGGGACCACGGCAGAGCGTTGCGCCCACGCGTCGAGCCCCGCGAGCCACGGTGCCGCGCCGCCGCGCGGATCCCGGAACGTGGACGCCTCCGCGAACACCAGCAGCCGCCGGTCGCGCAGGCGTCCGACGAGGTCGTCGAGCCGCTCGGCGCGCTCCCCGCCGCGGCGCCGCACGACGCGCGGATCGCGCGAGAACTCGAAGCGCTCGACGTGCACGCCCTCCGACTCCAGACGGTCGAGCACGGCTGCGACGTGGTCGGCCTGCGCGTCGGCGGCGCTGCGCCGATCGACGAGCGCGACGTACTCCGGCGTCTGCGGACGCGAGCGCAGGACGGGCGTCGGCAGGCCGCCCGCGGCGACGGTGCGCTCCACGCTGCGTTCGACGTCGAGGTCGCCGGTCACGACGTCGGCGTGTGTGCGCAGGCGCGCGATGTCGGCGCGCAGCGTCGGGGCCACCGCGGAGCCGCGCGTGTGCTGCGGCACGGTCAGGAAGGCCGGCCGCGCGTCGTCCGCGACGACGCCGCGCCGCACGTAGGCGCGCGCGATTCCGCGGCGCACGACGACGCCGACCAGGAACACGCCCGCCAGCGCGGCCACGAACGGCAGCGGCGACGGCGCGGGCGCGCCCACGCGCCACACGCGCAGCGTGCCGTCGAGCGACGACGTCGCGATGAACGCACCGTCGGGGCTGAAACGCGCGTCGGTCACGGCTCCCGTGTGACCGAGCAGCACGCGCTCGAGGGCGCCGGTCCGGGCGTCCCAGACGCGGGCCGTCATGTCGGCGCTCGCGGTGACGATGCGCGTGCCGTCGGGACTCCAGTCGCCTCCCGTCACCCAGCCGTCGTGTCCGCGCAGCGCCACCACGGCGCCGTTCGTCACGTCGTAGATCCGCGCGACGTCGTCGGTGCGCGTGACCAACAGGGAGACGGAGTCCGGCGAGAACGCGATGGTCGCCAGGTCGCCGCGCGGTCCGGACCACGCCCGCGCCTGCGACCCGGTACCTGCGTCGAAGGTCCGAAGCGTGCCGTCCTCCGCGACTGCGGCGATCCAGTCGCCCGACGGACTCCACGCCACGGCGTGAGCAGGCGATCCACCAGTCGGCAGATCTGCAGCGGTGCTGCCCGTCACAGCATCGACCACGCGCACGAGCGCGTCGTCGCACGCAGCCGCGATTCGTCCGCCGTCCGGGCTCCACGCGATGTCCTTGGCGCCCTCCATCGACGAGAGCCAGCGGACCTCGGCGCCTGTCCGACCGTCGCAAACGTGGACGGTCGCAGTGTCGGAGAGCGCGATCTGCCCGCCGTCCGGGCGGAAGCGTACTCGCCAAACGATCCTCCAGCGACCGGTCAGGGGACTGCTGGAGGCGCCCGTGCGCGTATCGAACAGCGCGTACGTCGCCAGACGGGATCCGTCCGGGCTCCACGCCGCATCCACCACAGGGAGTTCGTGCGGGCCGACATGCACGACCGCATCCGCGCCCGCCGCTGCGAAGATGGACGCGGCGCCGCGGACGGAGAGCGCCGCGATCCTCGTTCCGTCCGGACTCCAGCGAAGTCCGCGCAGCCGGTCCGATCCGGGCGTCGAGCGCCACGTGACTGCGTCCTCGAGGTGGGTCACGTCGAAGAGCGTGGCCGACGGGGACTCGCCGACGACCACGCGTCTGCCGTCCGCGGCCCAGGCGACGGCGACTGCGCCAGCCGTCTCCGCCGCGGTGCTGCGCGAGTCCAGCTCTCCCAGTTGCTCTCCCGTCACCGTGTCCCAAACCCGGGCCCCGGCATCCGACGCCGTCGCGATCCGTGTTCCGTCCGGGCTGAACGAACACGCGCTGACGACGCCGTCGGGGCTGGAGAGCTCGACGCTCGGTGCATCGCCGCTCACGGGCCAGACGCGTGCACCCTGATCCGCATACGCGACGAACCGGCTGCCATCTGCGCTCCACGACGCTCCGTGCAGCATGCCGCGCTGGATCTCGACCTCCGCCACGGTCACCGGCGCCGGGCCCTCCACGTCCCACACGCGCACCGTGCCGCCCTCGGACGCGACGAGCAGCCGGCGCGTGCCGGCGTGCCACGCGATCGCGCGGATCGGGAGCGGATGCGCCTGCAGCGCAGCGAACTCCGGCTGTTCCTGCGACGCGCTCCAGAGCCGCACGCTGCCGTCCTCGCAGCCCGTCGCCACGCGGCCGCCCGACAGCCACGACACGGCGGTGACCGGGGACGCGCACTCGAGGACGCTCGCGGTCGTCCCGTCCGCAGCGCTCCAGACACGGGCCGTGCCGTCGTCGGAGCCGCTGACGACGTGTGTCCCCGCCGCGTTCCACTCCGCCGCACGCACACGTCCCGTGTGCTCTGCGTACCCGACCACGTTCCGACCCGACTCGACGTCCCACACGCGCGCCGTCCCGTCCTCGGACGCCGTCAGCACGCGCGTGCCGTCGGGACTCCACGCGGCCTGCGTCAGCCGCTTCGAGTGGCCGGCGAGGACCGCATCGCAGCCGCCGTCGAGGTCCCAGAGACGAGCCGTGCCGTCGTCCGAACCGGTCAACAGGTGCTGCCCCTGCGGCGAGAACGAGACGAACGTGACCGCGGACTCGTGGCCGAGGAGCACGGGCGGCGACCAGCGCGAGCGGGTCCGCTCCACGTCCACGACCTGGAAGTCCGCCGACGACGTCGCCGGCGGCGGCTCGACTCCGACCGATCGAACGACCTGCTGCGGCGGTCCCGGCTCCGGCTCGACGACGGGGTCGGACTGCGGCGGCGTGGGCCGGAACACGTCGAGCGCCCAGAGCGCTGCGACGCCAAGGGCGAGCACGACGAGCACCGCGAGCGCGACGCGCACCGTGCGCGATCCCGGGGCGGGCGTCCGCGGCGGCGCGCGTCGCGCGGGCCCCCTGCCACGGTCCGCGGTCGGTGCGACCGCGGGTGCGCCGCCGCGCCGCAGGCGCTCGCGCAGGTCGCGCTGCTCGTGCGGCGAGCGCGCGATCAGCGGCGCGAGCCAGTCGGCGACGTCGTCCGGCGTCTCCCCCGCGGCGCCGCGTGCGACGAGCGCGAGGAACGCCTCCTGCACGACCAGGTGCTCCTCGACGCCGACGCCCCAGCCCTCGCGCCGCAGCTCGCGCAGGAGCGCGTGCAGCGCGGCGAGGCGCTCGGAGTCGGCGGGACCGCTCACGCGCCCCCGCGCCCCGCCTTCCACGTCGCGAAGATGCGACGCGCCGCCGCGAGATCCTCCTGGCCCTTCACGAGCGTTCCGAGGTCGCCGTCGGCCGACGCGGCGAGCGGGTTCGCGACGCCTTCCCCGGCGGAGCGCCGCAGCGCGGCGAGCCAGTCGATGAGCTCGGACGTCGCCGGCGGCTTGCGCAGGGGCGGCCGCGCGTCGCGCAGCGCACGGAAGAGCGCGAGCGCGTCCTTCACGAAGGCGCTGCCGGGCGCCGCCCAGGAGCCGAGGCGGCTCACGAGGATCTCGCCGAGGCGCTCCTCGTCGGGGAACTCGATGTGGTGGTAGACGCAGCGGCGCAGGAACGCGTCCGGCAGGTTGCGCTCGGAGTTGCTCGTCACGATGACGATCGGGCGCAGCGCGGGGTCCGCGGCGATCGCCGCGATGCCGAGCTCCGCCACGCGGAACTCCATCCGCTCGATCTCGGCGAGCAGGTCGTTCGGGAAGTCGCGCGGCGCCTTGTCGACCTCGTCGATCAGCACGACGCTGCGCCGCGGACCGTCGTGTGCGAACTCCGACGGCAGCCACGTCGCGACCTCGCCCGACTCGCGCGACAGCAGCACCGCGCGGCCGAGCGCCTCGTAGCGCAGGAAGCGCAGCCCGTCGGCGAGCGAGCTCCCGCCCGCGTCGCGCGCGTGGAAGCGGCCGAGCGCGTCGTACGTGTAGAAGAGGTGCCGCGCCTCGCTCGTCGACTTCGTGTCGAAGCGCAGCGGCGCGCCGAGCCGCAGCTCCCACGCCACGCTGTAGGCGAGCTGCGTCTTGCCGGTGCCCGGTTCGCCGGTGAGCAGCAGCGGGCGGCCGAGCAGGATCGCGAGGTCCACGGCGCGGCGCAGCCGCGCGTCCACGCGGTAGCCGGCGGGGTCCTCCGCACGCGCGCGATCGACGGACGGCAGGTCGACGGCCGGCGCCTCGCGACGCTCGCCGCTCCCGCGGTAGATCATGTCCATGGGCAGTCCTCCGTCATCCAGGGGTGCGGAGCCTCTCGCGCAGGATGCGGCTCAGCGCCTGCGCGACCGGATCGAGCGGCGAGCGCTGCGTCGCCGGCAGGGCTCGCGCGAGGTCCTGCTCGGGCAGGCGCCGCTGCTGCAGCAGCCCGAGCACGCGCGGATGCCGCGCCCACGCGGTCACGTCGGCGAAGTCCACGTCGTCGAGCTCGGGCAGCAGCGCGACACGGCCGCCCGCCGCGTGACGCCGCGCGAGGTCCGTGAGAGACGCGCGGACGCCGTCCGCGAGCTTTCTGTCCCGTTCGTCGAAGCGCACCCACGGCACGACGACGGCCGGCGCCGTGCGGTGCACGGGCGCCCACGCGGCGAGGCGCGAGACCACGGCATCGAGGCAGCGCGGCGTCGCGTCCGCGTCCCAGCGGCAGAACGGCACCTCGCTGGTCACGAGCAGCGCGCTCGGCCACGCGCCGGCGGCGTCCGCGGCGGCGGCGTGGCCGCGCGCGCCGAGCGCCTCCGCGAGGCGCTGCTCGAAGCGGCGCACGCACGCCGCGGGGTCCGTCTCGCGCGGCCACTCCACGTCCACCGCGTGCACGACGTCGCCCGCAGGTGCCGACGCGAAGTCCGCGAGCAGCTCGTCGCGCACGCGGTCCAGGAACTGCTCGTGCGCCTGGGCGAAGCGGCCGTGCAGCAGCCAGACGAACGGCCGCGACACGTCGAGGGCGGGAACCGCGGCGAGGTCGCGCAGCGCGTCGCGTTGCGGCGTCCGGTCGCACAGGTAGGGCAGCGCCGGCGGCACGGGGTCGTGGCTCCCGATCGCGGTGTTCAGGTCCGCGAGGACGTCGCTGTGGAGCGCTTCGACCGTGGCGAACGGCTTCGACGTGTGCCGCTGGCAGATGAGAGCGCGAAACGCCCGCGCCCGCTCGGCCTCGGCACGGCCGAACCCCAGGAAGCCGGCGCGCGGCTCGGCCTCCGTGTGGAAGAACAGCATCTGCTCGACGTCCGCGGCGCACGCGGTCTCGTACTCGAGATGGGTGATGCTGCGCCCTTCGTGGCCGTCGGGCACCCAGCCGTAGCGGCGTCCCAGCAGCAGGACGAACGCGTCACAGTTCCGCACGTCGGTGGTGCACTTCGCGACGACCGTGCGCCTGTCGGATCCGTAGTCCTCCATGCCGATCGGCTGGTGGCCGAGGCGCAGGATGGCCGCGCGCACCGCCGCCCGCGCCTCGCGCAGGTCCTGGAACGTCGAGGAGACGTACACGCGAGCCACGGGGGGCGAACCTCCTGCGCGCGCCGAGGGCGGCGCGCTCCCTTCAGAGTCCGAGTCTGTCGCGCAGCCGGGCGACGACCGCCGGCTGTGCGAGGTACTGCGCGATGCCGTGGCGCCAGGCGCCGGAGTTCGAGACGCGCACGTCCGCGACCGTCTCCTCGCCGTCGGCGAGGTAGTCGTTCGCGAGCACGGTGTCGAAGCCGCACACGGGATCGAGCCGGTCGTAGACGTTCGTCCACGCGCCGAGTGCGAGCTTCGCGCTCGGGTACGCGGTGTCGTACTCCCACGCGTCGCCGAAGCCGTCCTGCACCTCGGACAGGCCGAGCGGGCTGCCGATCGTGAACAGCGCCGCGACGCCGGGCGTGTCGGCCACGTGCCGCAGGCAGTCGTACGCGATCACGGTGCCCATGCTGTGCGAGACGACGACGTGCGGCCCGGCCGCCGGGGGGACCGCGCGCAGAGCGGCGACGAAGCGCTGCCGGATCTCGCGCCGGACGCGGTACGTGACGCCGGGGCGCGGCCGCGACTCGGCGTCGTAGAGGTAGTGGTGGCAGTCGCGCAGGAGCCGCCGCATGAGGATTTTCTCGAGGAAGTGCGGCAGCGGGACCGCGCGCTCGGACGCCGCGGCGAACGTCGCCCCGCCCTCGCGGATCGCCTCCTCCGCGAGCTCCTCGGTGCGGCGGCGGAGCGCGGCGACGAACGCGCGCTCGACGACGTCCGCACCGACTGCGAGCAGCTCGTCCTCCTCCGGCGCCGCGCCGCGCTGCGCCGGGTCCTCGGCCTCGGGCCGCGCGTAGAGCACGTCGGCCCAGTACACCATCGAGCTCGTCACGCCGCGCGCCGACAGGTCGAGCCCGCCCTGGCGCAGCGCCGCGAGCCACTCCGCGAGGAGCACGTCCTGCGGCGGCTTGTTCAGGAGTCCGTGGACGAACGTCACGTGGGGCATGGGGTCCTCCGGGATGGCGTGGCGGCGCGCGTCACGCGCGTCCCTCCACCGTGGACAGTGCGGCCGCCAGCGCGGCGAGGTCGGCGGCGTCGCGGCGTCCCGCGGCGGTCTCGGGAGCGAGTTCGCCGAGGGTCGCGAGCTGCGTCAGGACGGAGTCGCGCTCGCGTGGCGAGGCGCCGCGCGCCGCCGCGCCGAAGCACTCGCGTATCCGCGCGACGCGCGCTCCGAGTGCGTGCCCGGCGAGCGCGTGCAGGATCTCCATGTCGACGACGGCGAGCTGCCACCACACGTCACGGCGCGCCTCCGGCACCTGCGCGTGGTCCTGACGCGCCGCGTCGAGGACCGCGCGGACGACGCGCGCCGAGCGCCGGAGGGCCCACAGCAGTGCGGCCTGGTTGCACGCGGGGTAGTAGCCGGCGCCGGGCCGCCCGCGGGCGGCGAGCTCGACACCGCGCGCGTACTCGCGCTCGGCCTGGGCGAGCAGACGACGACGCTCGCGTCCGACGGCGTGCGTCGCCCGGCGCTTGAACGCGCCGCCCACGAGCGATGCGCGCTCGCACGTCGGCGGCGCGATCGCGTCGAGCGCGCGGCAGCGCTCGATCGCCGTCTCCCAGAGCTGGCGCGCGCGCGCGAGCCGTGCGGCGTCCGCGCCGCCGCCCGCGATGCGATGCGCGAGCCGGTCCTCGAAGTTCGCGAGCTGCTCGATGTCCTCGACGCGCAGCGCGGAGCCGTCGCTCGCGAGCGCCGCGCGCAGATCCGCGACGGCCTCCTCGAAGTCGCCGAGCTCGCCGCGCAGGCGCCCGCGCGCCACGAGCACGCGCGCGCTGAGCCACTCCGGACGCAGCGCGGCGTCCACCTGCGCGAGACGGCTGCGCACACGCTCCGCCGAATCCGCGCTCGGCCGGCGCAGGTTGTGGAGACCGATGCGCAGCACCGCGAGCTCCTCCGCCACCTCGCGCTCCGACACGTAGCGCGGCACCTCGCCGCCGCGCCACGGCGCGGACGTCAGCCGGAAGTGCGGGTCGCCGTAGCACTGGAACGCGCCCCACGTCGTGCTCCCGAGCTCGTGCGCGGAGCGGCGCGCCGCGCTCACGGCGTCGCCGAACGTCTCGCCGTCGAGCAGGCGTTCGTAGAACGCGGTCGCGAACGCGCGCGCGGCGGCGTCGTCCACGGCCCACCCCGCGACGACCAGGCAGCGCACGCCGATGCGCATCAGCTCGACGGCGACGCTCGCGGCGAAGCGGCCGTGCTGCGGCTCGTCGGTCCGGCCCAGGTGGCAGCAGCTCAGGAACACGAGCGAGGGGCACGCGGGGAGCTGACGGATGACGTCGGCCGTCAGCCGCACGTCGTCGCCGATCACCACGCCGGTGCGCGCGGGGTCCGCGGCGTCGAAGGTGCCGTGCGCGGCGACGTGCACCACCACGTAGTCGTTCGCGTAGAGGCGCTGCAGCACCGCGGACGCGTCCTCGTCGATCGACGTCTCGACGACGTACCGGGCGCGGGTGAGCTGCTGCGAGACGCGCACGGCCTCGGCGCGCGCCCCCGGCAGGTCCGCGAACGCCGGCGCCTGCGGCGTGCCGACGACGAGCACCGCGCCGCCGCGCGCCGGCTCGACGACCTCGGCGGCGCTGCGATCGCGGAACTGCCGCACGACGCCGAGCAGCGCCGGCGACGCGCCGTCGTCGCTGCGCCGGCGCATCAGCAGCTCCCACGGGTAGCGCGCGGTCAGCGGGTCCACGACGAGCACGAGCTCGCCGGCGTCCGCGATCTCCTCCTTGAAGGGACCGGGCACCAGCAGGTCGAACAGCGTGTGCGAGATGGAGTCGGGCGCGATGCCGCTCGTCGTGCGCTCCGTCGCGCGCAGGAACGCATCCACGAGAGTGTGGATCGTGGGCTGCGTGATGACGGGCGCCCGCGCGCGATCGGTCACGTAGAGGTACTCGAGTCCCGTGGTGCGCGCGGCGTCGCCCGCGTCCTCCTCGCGCCGCGCGCTGACGTGCAGGCGATTCCACCAGCGGTCCGCCGCGGCCCCCGTGCGGCCGCCGGGACGGCCGTCGCGCCCGATCACGAGCGCGTCGTCCGCGTGCACGTCCGGGAGCCCGCCGCTCTGCCGCGCGCGCTCGCGCGCCGCGTCGACCAGCGCCCGTGCCGCCGCCACGGCCACGTCCTCGCTCAGCTCGACGAACTCGAGCCGCGCGATGCGCGCGCCGGCGTTCGGACCGTCCGGCTCCGCGAGCCGCGCGTTGACGCGCACGACCGCGTCGAGGATCGCCGCGATGGACTCGCGCACGTCGAGCGCCCGGCCGCCGCGCGTGCCGATCAGGAGCGACGACAGCGTGAGCTCGTGCGGCGTGCCGTCGCCGCGCGCGTCCGCGGCGCGGAGCGCCCACTCGAGGACGCCGGCGTGCACCGTGCGCCGCAGCCGCCGCGGCGTGAGGTCGCCGACGTCGCCGAGCCCCACCACGATCGCGCCCGGCGGACGGCCGGCAGCGCCGTCTTCCGCGGGCGGCGCGTCCACGACGAGCACGTCGCCGATGCGCCCCGGGTACTGCCGCACGGCGAAGCGCCGCGCGAGCCGCCCGTCGAGACGCGAGTCGAGGTAGCGCTCGGCGCCGAACAGGCCGTCGCCCTCGTAGTGGCCCACGAGCACGGGACCGTGCGCGGCGTGCAGACTGCCGTGCACGACCTCCGCACGCAGCTGCGGCCCGACGACGGCCTCCTCGTCGCCGAGCACGCGCGCTGCGAGCAGTCCCACGACGCCGTCCTCGGGCGGGAACGTGGACGCGGCCGCGACGATCGTCTCCGGCCGCACGGGAGGACGCGGCGGCACGCGCGCGGAGACTCCCGCCTCGAGCAGGTCGCGGATGCCCGCGACGAGATCCGCGGCGGACGGCAGCCGCTCGTGGCGCGCGGCCAGCCAGCGCGCCGTGGGGCGTTCCGCGAGCGTGGGATCCGCGAGGCACCAGCCGTCGCCCGCGTCGGGCTTGATCTCGGCGCGCAGCCGTGCGTCGGCGGCGCCGCGCTCGAACGACACGACCGTGCGGTCGGCGGCGCCGAGCACGGTCAGCGCATCGAGCGCGAGCAGCGCCTCCGCGGCCTTGCGGCGACGCGCCCGTCCGGCGCGCAGGAACTCGCGCGACGGCGCCGCGTCGACCGCGCGCGCGCGCCACCACTCCGGCTGCCCGCAGGGCTCGGGCAACTGGTCGTGCACCGCGGGGCACTCCGCGAACACGCGCCGCAGAGCAGCGCGGCGTCCGCGTCCGTCGAGCAGGCAGAGCGACTCGAACAGCGCGCCCTCGCCGAGGGCGAGCGACAGCACGGCGCCCGAGCCGACGGTCGGCGGTCCGAGCAGCACGACGCGGCGCAGGCGCGCGGGCCGCGGCACGCCGGCCAGCGCGAGCGCGACGGCGAGGGCGCCGTAGCCGTGCGCGATCACGTGCACGTCGCACGCCGCGCACGCCGTCTCGATCCGCTCGCGCAGCACGGCGGCGACGACGTCGAGCGACTGCCGCCAGTCGTACGGCACCGGCTCGACGAGCGCAAACCCCTCGAGCGCCCGCTCGAGCGCGATCCACTGTTCGGGGGCCGCGAGTCCCACCGCTCGGACCACGCCGACCGGCGCGGCGAGTCGCTCGAGACGGCCCGCGACGAGCGCGTCGCGGTCGGGCCAGAGCGGCCCGTCGTCGTCGGCCAGCGACGACCCGAGGAAGTCGGGCACGAGCAGGACCGCGCGCGAGGGCGCCGCCACGTCGGCGGCCTCGTCGCGCCGCCGCACGGGCACGAGCCGCTCGGGCGGCCCGCCGCGGAACGGCCGGAAGCCGCGCGGACGCAGGTCCGCGCCGTGCTGCGCGTCGAGTGCGGCATCGACGCTCTGGCGCGTGTCGCGTCCGCCGAAGTACGTGAAGTGGCTGACGGCCGGGCTCTGGTGGAACGCGGCCACGGCGCCGCCGCGCCCGCCGGTCGCGCCGTACATCGACGCCGTCTGCACGACGAGATCGTTCGCCTCGCCGAAGAACGCGTACGCGGCGAGCGCGCGCAGGCGGCGCCAGACGCCGTCGCCCTGCAGGTTGCCCGCCACGACGCGCAGCTCGTCGCCCGACGACGCGGGCGCGAGGTTCAGGTAGCGCGTGAGCGGCGAGCCGGGGAGCTGCGCCTCGATGCCCGGCACCTCCGCCGGCTCCGCGCGCCGGCGGACGATCTCGAGCAGCGTGCCGGTGATCGCGTCCACGACCTCCGGCACGGCCACGAGCGCGCCGACCAGGTCCACGAGCACGGAGAGGAATGCGTCGAGTCGCTCCGACGCGAGCGTCGTCCCGCTCGCGGGGCACGCGACGCGCACGAAGCGGCGGATCGCGATGCGCTTCTCGCGCAGCGCGCCCGCGAGCTGCACGAGCTGCTCGCGCTGCCGCGCGCGCACGTCCGCGTCTTCGCCCTGCGCGCGGAACCCCGCGAGCGCCGCGGCGCTCGGCTCGCCGCTCCGGCACAGCAGCTCGCCGACGAGTCCGCCGCGCGAGTGCGTCAGGAGGTCGAGCTGCACGCCCGGCGGCAGCCGCTCGACGGCGTGCAGCGCGTTGGCGGCGGGCGTGCGCGAGAGCGTGTGGTGCTCGAGCGCGAGCACGCGCCCGCGGTAGCGCTGCCACACGTGGCGCCAGCGCGCCGTCGCGACGGCCTGGCCCGACGACGCCTCGCGGCGGAAGAAGTCGCCGAAGCTCCCCTCGGTGCTCGACGCGGTGCCGTGGATCAGCAGCAGCACGGGCTCGTCGCCCGCGAGCGCCGCGGCGTCGTACGGCTCGAGCGAGCCGTCGCTCGCGACGGAGTAGAGGTCCTCCGCGTGCGGGAGCCGCGACTCGAGCGCAGCGACGGCCGCGGCGGTCCCGAGCTTCGCGATCTCCTCGTCGACGTCGATGCCGAGCAGCGACAGCGCGCGGATGCCGAGACCGAGGGCGTCGCGCGTCGCGCCCGGCAGCGGCAGCGCGGACGGCACGACGAAGGCCTCGGGCTCGCCCCGCTGCGACGTCGCGTCGCGCGCGCCCGCGGGCAGCCCGCCGAACAGCTCGGGCAGACGTGCGACCGACGTCCACAACACGCCGCCGCCGTCGAGTTCGAGTCGGACGAGTCCGTGCGCCTCGCCGGGCGACACCTGCACGGACTCCGCCCGCGCCCCCGCGCGGTCCGCGGCGAACTCGAAGCGACGCGCCGACGCGATCCGGTGTCGCGCACTCGGGGACGCCACGCCGTCGGCCCGCGTCTCCCGCGCAGGGATCGTCAGCGTCCGCGCCATCCTCCACCTCCCGGGGCCGCGCGGTCACGCGCCTCCCCGTGCGCAACGTCGTCCCCCACTCCCGGGGACGCCGCGAAGATACACGAAGCGAGGGAGCGAGCGCCGCCGTCGAATTCACGCCTCAGCGCGCGCGGAAGGTGTCGTTGGCCCCCGGGACGCGCGCGAGATCGAGTTCGAGTCGCACCGCCGCAGCGCCCTCGCCGACGACGGCGCCCAGCGCATATGCGCCGTAGACGAGGACCTCGCAGCGCGCCGTCGTGCGAGTCGTTGCGCTCGGTGGACCGTCGGCCCTGGACAGCGTCTCCGGGTCGTGGCAGAAGCGGATGGCACTGGGGAGCGGTCGATCGGGGTCGACCGTCCGCACGCACGCGTGGACTCGGAACCAGTGCTGGGAGCCGACCTCGCGGCCGCGCGCGGGGTCGGGAGGCGGCAGCGGCTCCACACGCGCGCTGAGCAGGTACGGATGGACGAACGCGCGCCGGCCGAACTGCCCGCGATTGCGGTCCTCCACGCAGGTGCGTCCCGTGACCGTCAGCGCATCGAGCAGGATGAAGCACTCGAGGTGCGTGCGCAGTTCCGCCGCCGACGCGTAGCGCAGCACGCGGAAGCCCTGCACGTCGAAGTGGACGTCGTCGCCCGCGCGCACGACGTGGACGACCGGGCGGCCGATCGCGTGCGCGAAGCCGAGCTCGTAGTAGCAGTTCGGCCGCGCGTGCGTCAGGTCGGCGATGACGAAGTCGGCGCCGCGGATCGCGTCGCGGATCTCGTCGATCATCTGTCCGCCGGACGGCAGCTCGTCCATGCGGTACGAGCGGAACCCGAACCGCCTCGCCGCGGGCGCGATCGCCTCGTGACGCACCGCGCGCAGCTCCGGCGTGTCGGCGAACGACGAGATCACGAAGCAGTAGGGCTCGTCGGGGTCGAACGGCACGGGTGCCCCGGCGCAGGGCTCCGGCGCCGCGGCATCGGCGACGCCGCTCGCCTCCGGCTGCGACGCAGCCGGCTTCCGTCTCGCCGTCCCCATGCGCACCTCCCGACACACGGCGTGCCCTGCGCGGTCCGGGCGACTCCACTCGCCGGGCCCGCTCGTCGCAGCGAGGATGCCCGGACGCACCGCTCCGCGTCCACACTCGAACCGCGCCGCCGTGCGGCGAGGCTCCGCAGATCGCCGCCGCCCGGGCTACCCTCCCGCGCGTGACCGGGACGCGCCTCGGACCGTACCTCCTCGACCGCGAGCTCGGCGCGGGCGGGATGGGGCGCGTCTACGCCGCCACCGTCGCCGCGCCTACCGACTGCGGCGTCCACGTCGGCGGGCGCGTCGCCGTGAAGCTCGTGCACGCGCACCTGCTCGAGTCGCCGGACGCGCTCGCGCGCTTCGAGCGCGAGGTCGCGATCGGCACGCGCGTGCGGCACGAGAACGTGGTGCGTACGTACGCGGGCGGCGCGCTCGACGGCGCGTGGGCGCTGGTGATGGAGTACGTCGAGGGCCAGACCCTCGCGGACCTCCTGAACGAGCTCGGTCCGCTCCCGGAGGAGCTCTGCCGCCACGTCGCGCGCGAGATGTGCAAGGGCCTCGCGGCGATCCACGCGACCGGCGCGATCCACCGCGACGTGAAGCCGGAGAACGTGCTCATCACGCCCGAGCACGTCGTCAAGCTGATGGACCTCGGCGTCGCGCGCTCGACCGACGACGCGCTGCGCCTCTCGCAGACGGGCGCGTTCGTCGGCTCGCTGCACTACGCCGCGCCGGAGCAGTTCGAGGACGGCGGACGCGGTCTCGACGCGCGCGTGGACCTGCACGCGCTCGGTCTCGTGCTCTACGAGCTCGCGACCGGCAGCGCGCCGTACCTCGCGGACGACATCCCGCAGACCGTGCGGCGCGTGCTGTCCGAGGACCCGCGGCGGCTCGGCGAGATCAACCCGCAGTGCAGCGCGTTCTTCGAGGAGGTCGTCCACACGCTCCTGCGCAAGCGCCGCGACGAGCGCTTCGCGTCGGCCGACGAGCTGCTCGCGGTGCTCGAGTCGGGCGAGGAGTCGCCGTGGTGGACGGAGCGTGCGCGCGCGCTCCAGCTCGCGACGCGGCGGCCGCTCCGGCGCATCCGCGTGCCGCGCGAGACGGCCGTCTACGGCCGCGACAGGGAGCTCGCGAAGCTGCGGGCGCTCTACGAGCTGGCGCGCGCAGGCGACGGGCAGGTGGTGCTCGTCGAGGGCGAGGCGGGCATCGGCAAGTCGCGCGTCGTGGACGAGTTCGTGGCGCGCCTGCAGCAGGAGGGCGAGGACGTCGACTTCCTGTTCGGGTCGTACCAGCCGGGCGGCGCGTCGGCTGCGGCGGGCGCGTTCTCGTCGGCGTTCCGCGAGCACTTCGGGCCCGACGGCTCCGCCGCGTACCTGCGCCAGACGCCGCTGCTCGTGCCTGCGTTCGACGCCGTGCTGCGCGGCGACGCGCCGCCGCCCGACGCGCAGCCGCTCTCCGCGGACTCGCTCGCGACGTGCTTCGTGCAGGCCACACGCGCCGTCGCCGCGGAGCGCCCCGCGATCGTCCTCGTGGACGACCTCCACTTCGCGTCCGACGAGTCGCACACGCTCTTCGCGGCGCTCGCGATGGCGCTGCCGGGCCACCGCGTGCTGCTGATCGGCACGGTGCGGCCCGGCGCCGAGGGCGCGTGGCGCGGCACGCTCGCGCGGCTCGAGCACATGTCGCACATCGCGCTCGAGCGCCTCTTCCCGAAGGACCTCGTGCGCCTGCTCGAGGACTCGTTCCACTCCTCGCAGCTCGCGCACGAGCTCGGCGTGCGCATCGCCCTCAAGTCCGACGGCAACCCCTACTTCGTGTTCGAGATCGTGCGCGGCCTGCGCGAGGGGCAGTTCATCACGCGCCGCGACGACGGCACGTGGGCGACGACGCGCGTCATCGACGACATCGAGATCCCGTCGTCGATCCTCGACCTCGTGCGCGCACGCGTCTCCACACTTGCACCGGCCGAGCGCGACCTGCTCGACGTCGCCGCGTGCTGCGGCTTCGAGTTCGACCCGCTGCTCGTCGCCGAGGTGCTCGGCATCGGGCGCATCCCGGTTCTCAAGCAGCTCGCGCAGATCGAGCGCGCGCACAGGCTCGTGCGCGCGAGCGGCCGGCGCTTCGTGTTCGACCACCACCAGGTGCAGGAGGCGCTCTACGCGTCGCTGCCCGAGCTGCTCCGCGAGGAGTACCACGGCGCGCTCGGCGACGCGCTCGCGGCGCGCTCGGGCGCGGCCGAAGCCGACCCGCAGACGCTCGACGGTGCGCTCGCCGTGGACCTCGCCGAGCACTACCTGAAGGGCCTGCGCGGCACCGACGCGCTGCGCTACCTCGACCGCGCGCAGCAGGCGCTGCGCACCGCCTACTCGCTCGCGCGGTCGGTCGCGCTCGACGAGGCGGCGCTCGCGATCGACGGACTCCTGCGCGACGAGGCGCGCGTGAACGTGCTCGTGCGGCTCGCCTCGTGCCTCGACGATCTCGGGCGCAGCGAGCGCTGGCTCGCCGTGCTCGGCGAAGCCGTCGAGATCGCCGACCGGCTGGGCGAGGCGGGCGTGCGCGCCCGCGCGCATCGCGCACTCGGCCACGGCCACGAGCGCCTGCGCCGCAACGACGACGCGCTGCGCGAGCTGGAGCTCGGGCTCGTGCTCGCACGCGAGGCCGGCGACCGCGCCACGGAGTCGCAGGCGCAGAACTGTCGCGCGGTCGTCTACGCGACGAGCGGCCGGCTGCCCGAGGCCGAAGAGGCGTTCCGTGCGCTCGTCGCGCTGCGCGAGGAGAGCGGGGACCAGCGCGCGCTCTCCGCCGCCCTCGGCAACCTCGGCATCGCGCTCATGCACCTCGGCCGCGTCCCGGAATCGATCGCGTTCCAGGAGCGCTCGCTCGACGCCGCGCGACGCGCCGGCAACGCGCGCGCCGAGGCCGCGGCGCTCGGCAACCTCGCCCACGCGCTCCGCGCCGCGGGGCGGCGCTCCGAGGCGATCCCGGCGACCGAGCGCAGTCTCGAGCTGTGCCGCGAGATCGGCTACCGCCGCGGCGAGGCGCTCGCGCACTCGAGCCTCGCGATCGCGTTCCGCAGCACCGACCGCCTCGTGGAGGCGCGGCAGGCGCGCGAGGAGGCGGCGCGGCTCGCCCGCGAGTTCGGCGACCTGCGCATGCAGCAGGACGCGGACGCGGACCACGCCCTCGACCTGCACATGTGCGGACGCGTCGCCGAGGCGTGCGAGCGGCTCGAGACCGCCGTCGCGGCGGCGCGCGAGAGCGGCACGGGGCCACGCGAGGTCACGTCGCTGATCTTCCTCGCGCAGGCGCTCCGCGACCTGGGCGACGACGCCCGTGCGCGCGCGTGCTTCGAGACGGCGGTCACACGCGCGCGCGAGACGAGCATGCGCGACTGGGAGGCGTCCGCCCACGTCGGTCTCGCCGACCTGCTCGCCGACGCCGGCGACGCGGCCGGCGCGGCGGCGGCACTCGCCGCGTGCGAGGCGATCGCGCACGACAGCGACCTACCTGCGCTGCGGCTGCAGATCGCCTGCCTGCGCGCCGCGCTCCCGGGCGGCGACGCGACCGAGGCGCTCGCGCTCTTCGGACGCGACGCCGCATTCCTCGCCGAGTACGAGCGCCGCGCCGCGCTCGTCTGCCTCTGGCGCGCGACGGGCGACACCACACACCTCGCCGCCGCGCGCGCGTCGCTCCACGCCGCAGCCGCACGCCTGCCCGAGGAGGAGCGCCCCGCGTTCCTCGCCAACCTGCTCACCAACCGCACGATCGTCGCCGCCTGCAGCGCCCTCGGGCTCTGACGCGCAGCAGCGGGCGGCGACGTGAGTCGGCGTCCGCCACGACCTGTAGGGGCGACACCGTTCGGACGCCCCCCTCGCCCGAGCCCGGCCAGGCTCGCCCCTGCGGCGGCGGACGCTGCGATGGTCCTGCGCGTCCCGACGCCTCTGGCGGAGGATCCTGGGGACCTGCGCGCCGGGCGCGCCGCACACCGTGCGGCGGCGGACGCGCGACGGACGGTGGACGGCGGGTGCGCTGCACCCCGCGAGGACGCGCGACGAGGGAACGAGCCGACGCGAGGGGCGCGCGACGTCGCCCCCACGGACACTCCGCGGCCGCTTCGCAACCCCCGCACGCTGCATCTCGAGACTGATCCGGGTCCCCAGGCCAGTTCACGACGGAGCCAGGCAATGACGATGGAAGCGCCGGTGGGCAACGACGAGATCACCGAGGCGGTGGTGCAGCGCATCCGCGAGCGCGTCGGCGGCCCCGGCGCGGAGTCGCGCGAGCGCCTCGCGCGCGCGCTGTTCGCGGACGCGGGCCCCGACGACCTGCGCGACGACGCGCCCGACGACGTCTACGGCGCCGCGCTCGCGCTCTGGTCGCTCGGCGCGCAGCGTCAGCGCGGGCGCGCCTCCGTGCGCGTCTACACGCCGGCCCTCGACGAGGACGGGTGGTCGTCGCGGCACACGATCGTCGAGGTCGTCACCGACGACATGCCGTTCCTCGTCGACTCGGTGTCGAACTTCCTGACGCGCAACCACGCCGAGGTGCTGCTCGTCCTGCACCCGCTGTTCCTCGCGGAGCGCGACGCGTCGGGCGCGCTGACAGAACTGCACCCCGAGGCCGGCCCCGGGGCGCGCGGCGCGCGCGAGTCGTGGATGCACGTGCGCGTGAGCGCGCAGCCGGCGTCGCGCCACGCCGAGTTGCGCGACGGCATCCTGGCGGTGCTCGCGGACGTGCGCGGCGCCGTCGAGGACTGGGAGGAGATGCGCGGCCTCTGCGAGCGCGCGGCGCACGACCTCGAGCCGCTCGGCGAGCGCTCCGAGGAAGCCGTGGCGTTCCTGCGCTGGCTGCTCGCGGACCACTACACGTTCCTCGGCTACCGCATCTACGACTTCGAGGGCGACCGCGCCTTCGTGCGCCAGGGCAGCGGCCGCGGCGTGCTGCGCGACGCGCTCGCGAGCGTCTTCGACGGCATGCTGACGGGCGGCCGGCGCCCGGCGGAGCTCGACCGCCCGGACCTCGTGCGGCTGACGAAGTCGAACCGCCGCTCGAGCGTGCACCGCGGCGTGCACATGGACGCGATCGGCGTGAAGCGCTTCGACGCGTCCGGCGAGGTCGTGGGCGAGCACCTGTTCGTGGGCCTGTTCACGTCGCTCGCGTACAGCGAGGGCGCGCGGCAGATCCCGATCGTGCGGCGCAAGGTGGCCGAGGTGCTGCGGCGCACGAGCTACCACCCCGCGAGCCACAACCACAAGACGCTCGTGCACATCCTCGAGACGTACCCGCGCGACGAGCTCTTCCAGATCGACGTGGACGATCTCGAGCGCATCGCGCGCGGCGTGCTCACGCTGCAGGAGCGCCAGCGCGTCGCGCTGTTCGTGCGCCTCGACCCGTTCGGACGCTTCGCGTCGTGCCTCGTCTACGTGCCGCGCGACCGCTACGACACGCCGCTCCGCCACCGCTTCCAGGAGATCCTGGAGAGCGCGTTCGACGGCCACGTGAGCGCGTTCTACACACTGCTCACCGACTCGCCGCTCGCGCGCCTGCACTTCATCGTCGCCACGACGCCCGGCCGCGTGCCGGAGTTCGACCGCCGCCGCATCGAGGCGTCGATGGTCGAAGCGGCGCGCTCCTGGGACGACGCCCTCCGCGACGCGCTCGTCGAAGAGCGCGGCGAGCAGCGCGGGCTGCTCACGTACGAGCGCTTCCGCGGCACGTTCCCGCGGGCCTACGCGGACGCGTTCCCCGTGGCGGTGGCCGTCCACGACGCGGAGCGCATCGAGGAGGCGCTCGAGAGCGGCGACGCGGCTCTCAACCTGTACCGCCCCATCGAGGCGCCGCCCCACGAGGTGCGCTTCAAGCTGTACGTGCACGGCGACGCGACGCGCCTCTCGGACGTGCTGCCCATGCTCGAGAACATGGGACTGCGCGCGCTGCACGAGGTGCCCTACCGGGTGCAGCCGCAGGGCGCGCCCGGCCCGGTGTGGATCCGCGACGTCGCGCTCGAATCGCAGGACGGTCGCGCGATCGACCTCGGCCGCGTGCGCGACCGCTTCCACGAGGCGTTCCGCGCGGTCTGGCGCGGCGAGATGGAGAGCGACGGCTTCAACCGCCTCGTGCTCCGCGCCGGGCTCTCGGGCCGCGAGGTCACGGTGCTGCGCGCGTGCTGCAAGTTCCTGCGTCAGGCGCGCACGCCGTTCTCGCAGGAGTACATGGAGCAGACGCTCGCCGACCACCCGGAGCTCGCGCGCCTGCTCGTCGAGGTCTTCGTAGCGCGCTTCGACCCCGAGCACCGCGAGGGCGCCGAGGAGCGCGCCGACGCGGCCGTCGCGGGCGTGCGCCGCGCGCTCGACCAGATCTCGAACCTCGACGAGGACCGCATCCTGCGCGCGTTCCTGACGGTCATCGACGCGACCGTGCGCACGAACTACTTCCAGCGCGGCGACGACGGTCGGCCGAAGCGCTACCTCGCGCTCAAGCTCGACTCGCAGCGCATCCCCGACCTGCCCCGCCCGCGTCCGCTGCGCGAGGTGTTCGTCTACTCGCCGCGCGTCGAGGCGGTGCACCTGCGCGGCGGCATGGTCGCGCGTGGCGGCATCCGCTGGTCGGACCGCCGCGAGGACTTCCGCACCGAGGTGCTCGGCCTGATGAAGGCGCAGATGGTGAAGAACACCGTCATCGTGCCGGTCGGCTCGAAGGGCGGGTTCGTGGTGAAGCAGCCGCCGGCCGACCGCGCCGCGCTGCGCGACGAGGTCGTCGCCTGCTACCGCACGCTCATGTCGGGACTCCTCGACGTGACCGACAACCTGGACGGCGGCCGTGTCGTCCCGCCGCCCGCGGTCGTGCGCCGCGACGGCGACGACGCGTACCTCGTCGTCGCCGCCGACAAGGGCACGGCGACGTTCTCGGACATCGCGAACGGCGTCTCGGGCGAGTACGGCTTCTGGCTCGACGACGCGTTCGCGTCGGGCGGCTCGGCCGGCTACGACCACAAGAAGATGGGCATCACCGCGCGCGGCGCGTGGGAGTCGGTGCGCCGTCACTTCCGCGAGATCGGCGTGGACGTGCAGACGACCGACTTCACCGTCGCGGGCGTCGGCGACATGGCCGGCGACGTGTTCGGCAACGGCATGCTGCTCTCGCCGCACATCCGCCTGGTCGCCGCGTTCAACCACATGCACGTGTTCCTCGACCCGGACCCGGATCCGGCGCGCAGCTTCGCCGAGCGCAAGCGTCTGTTCGAGCTGCCGACATCCACGTGGGCCGACTACGACACGTCGGCGCTCTCGGCGGGCGGCGGCGTGCACCCGCGCAGCGCGAAGTCGATCCCGCTCTCGGAGCCGGTGCGGCGCCTGCTCGGCGTCGACGCCGAGGCGCTGCCGCCGAACGACGTCATCCGCGCGATCCTGCGCCTCGACGTGGACCTGCTCTGGCTCGGCGGCATCGGCACCTACGTGCGCTCGAGCCGCGAGACCGACGCCGACGCCGGCGACCGCTCGAACGACGCGCTGCGCGTGGACGCGACCGAGCTGCGCGCGAAGGTGATCGGCGAGGGCGCGAACCTGGGCCTCACGCAGCGCGCGCGCATCGAGTACGCGCTCCGCGGCGGCCGCCTGAACACCGACTTCATCGACAACTCCGCGGGCGTGGACTGCTCGGACCACGAGGTCAACCTGAAGATCCTGCTCGGCGAGGTCGAGCGCGCGGGCGACATCACGCGCAAGCAGCGCAACGAGCTGCTCGTGGACATGACCGAGGACGTGGCCGCGCTCGTGCTGCGCGACAACTACCTCCAGACGCAGTGCCTCACGGTCACGCAGCAGATGGGCGCGCGCCTCCTGCAGCGCATCGGCCGCGCGATGCGCGAGATGGAGCGGCAGAACCGGCTCGACCGCAAGCTCGAGTTCCTGCCCGACGACGACGAGCTGCGCGATCGCGCGCAGCGCGGACTCGGACTCACGCGGCCCGAGCTCGCGATCCTGCTCTCGTACACCAAGATGGTGCTCTACGACGAGTTGCTCGCGTCGAGCGTCCCGGCCGACCCCTGCCTCGACGCCGACCTCGACTCGTACTTCCCGGCGCCCGTGCGCGCGCGCTTCCCGGAGGCGATCCGCCGCCACCGCCTGCGGCGCGAGATCGCGGCGACGGTCGTCACGAACGAGATCGTCAACCGCGTCGGCATCACCTTCGTGCACGAGGTGCGCGAGAAGTGCGGCCTGCCCGCGGCCGACATCGCGCGCGCCTACGTCGCCGCGCGCGACGTGCTGCGCATCCGCGCCGCATGGCGTGCGATCGAGGCGCAGGACGGCGCGATGCCGGCGCAGCTCCAGGCGACGCTGCTCGCCGAGTGCGGGCGTCTGCACGAGCGCGTGACCGTGTGGTTCCTGCGCGCGGCCGGACAGGGTCTCGACGTCGCCGAGCAGGTCCGCAGGTACGAGCCCGGCGTGCGCGAGTTCCGCCACGCGCTGCGCGAGGTGCTCGCGCCCGACCAGCTCCACGAGCTCGTGGCGCGCGCCGAGTCGTGGATCGCGGCGGGCGCGTCGCGCGACCTCGCGGAGGCGATCGCGAGCTTCGCGTACCTGGCGCCGGCGCTGGACGTCGTGCGTCTCGCGCAGCGCACCGGACTCTCCGTGCCGGCGATGGCGCGCACCTACTTCGCCGTGGGCGCGCGCTTCGGCTTCACGTGGTTGCGGCACGCGGCGCTGCAGCTCCCGAGCGAGTCCTCGTGGGACAAGCGCGCCGTCACGGCGCTCGTCGAGGAGCTCGACGCGCAGCAGGCCGACATCGCGGCGGCGGTGGTCGAGCGCGCCCACCCGGCCGGCGCCGCGCCTGCGGCGTCCGGCGCGGCGCCGGTCGCGCCGGCCGACGAGCCGCTCGGCGTCATCGAGGCGTGGGCGGCGACGCGCGGGCCGCTCGTCGCGCGCGTGGACGAACTCCTCGGCGAGCTCCAGGCCCAGCCCGCCCCGGACCTGGCGATGCTGGCCGTCGCGAGCCGTCAGCTCAAGACGCTGAGCGCCTGACCGCTACGAACGGTGTCCGACACCGTTCGTCGGCTTGACCGCTACGAACCGTGTCAGACACGGTTCGTAGCGGACACCGTTCGTAGCGGTCAGGCGCTCACTCAGCGCCGGACGACCTGCAGCCCCGAGACGCCCGTGGTGGCGTCCGCGACGAAGTCGACGGGCGTCAGCGCGCCCGTCTTCTTGTCCAGCGCGAAGGTGTAGAAGCCGACGCCCTGGTCGCCGTCCCCGGCGACAACGACGTACTTGCCGTCCGGCGAGCGGCCGTGCGCCTGGATTCTCGTGAGCGATGTCTCCACCGTGTCGGGCAGCGGCTCGATCGCCCCGTTCCGCGCGACGGTCGCCGACTGGATCCCCTCGCTACGGACACCGAACAGGACGGCCGGCCCCTTCTTGGCGAAGTTCGCCCCCGATCCCGCCGAGCCCAACGTCGCGGTGTACGGCGAGCCCTTCAGCGGCCGGAGTTCGCCAGTCTTCCGGTCGATCGAGAACCCATGCACCAGCGGGCCGTCGCCGTCGCCCGCGTAGACACGCCTGCCGCGCGCGTCCACGTGCAGGTTCCACGCACCGTCGGTGTCCATGTCGCCGAGAGCTCCCGGCGCGGGCGTCAGAGCGCCATCCTTCCCGACGGCGAACGACGCGATCAGGCCCCCCACCTCGTGGATGCACAGGAGCTGGCGCGACGTGGCCGCGAGGCCGTCCGGCCCGTCGCCGCCGCTCGCGACCGGCGACCCGGGGAGAACGCTCAGCGAGCCGTCGGCGGCCATCTCGTAGCCGCGGATCGTGTCCCTGGTGTAGTCGCTCGTGTAGACGAACGTCCGGCTGCCGCGATCGACGGCGCGCGTCCCGAACAGGCGGTTGCCGACACCCTCGACGGCGAACGGCGAGCCGGGGGCGAGGGTCAGGACGCCGTCCGCGCCGACGAGGTAGACGTTGAGCGCGTCGCTGCCCGGCATCACCAGCGCGTTCCGCCGCTTCGAGTAGCCGAGCAGCCCGCAGAACCCGCCGCAGCCCACGGGATCGACGTCGGGTGAGAACGGGCTGCCGGCGATCGGCGTCAGCGTGCCGTCGCTCTCCCAGGCGTACGCCAGCACGGCGGGCGAGGGGCTCGAGCGGTAGGCGTAGACGAACGTGCGCTTCGCCGCCCGCTTCGCCACTGTCTTCGCCGCTGCGTTCGCCGTCGGGCTCGCAGACCCCGCCGGCGCCGACGCGACCGGCAACGCGAACGCGACGGCCGCACAGGCCACGAGCAACGCCACACGGATGCGCATCGACGAGCCCTCCGAGGAGTGCGCGGGGGCGGGGCGGGTGCCCGCCCCGGCGGCGGCGGAGGACTCTACACGCTCGACGAACGGCGCCCGCTACGAACGGTGTCGCTACGAGCGGTGTCAGACACCGTTCGTCGGCTTGACCGCTACGAACCGTGTCTGACACCGTTCGTAGCGGTTGACGACGCTCAGCGCGACCACGTCGCCGCCGCGCCGGACTTCCGGTGCAGCCGGACGACCGTCTCGTACGCCGACGCGCCCGACGCGAGCGGCACGATTACGCGCACGTCCACGTCGGCCTCGAGGGCGCCCGTCGCCGGCAGGCCGAGGTCCGCCAGCTCCGTGGTGACGATGCTCAGGACGCGCGTCTTCGGGTCGTACTTCAGCGACTTCAGCCCGGCCACCGCGGCCGCGCGGCGGTCGTAGGAGAAGCCCGTCGCCCCGCCGCGCTCGACGCGCACGAGCGCCGCGAGCGGCACGACGAGCGGGTCGGCGTCGCCGAGCACGAGCGACACGTCGCCCGCGGGGAACGCGTCCGCGCCGTCCGCGAGGACGAGCGGACCCTTCACGCTCACCACGTGCGCGCCGTTCGCGCGCCGCTTCGCCTTCGTCTTGAGGGCCGCGAACACGGCGTCGAGCGAGCGCTGCTTCGCGAACGCGAACGCCGCGCGCGTCGTGTCGCCCGCACGCGAGGCGTACGCGAACTCCAGGTCCTGGGCGGCCTCGGGGGTCGCGAGGTCGATGCCGTCGATGCGCACGCCGAGCGCGAGCGGCAGCGCGCCGGAGGCGGTCTCGTCGGCGAGACCCGTCGCCGCGCGCAGGTCGAGTCCCTTCGCGCGCAGCACGAGCGCGCCCGTGGACGCGCTGTACGACGCCTTGAACGCCACGCCCTCGGAGGTCGTGCCGCTGCCGATCCCGCGCGCGTTCAGGCCGGAGGTCTCGAGCAACTCGACGCCGCCCAGCGTGAGCGTGACGTGCGCCCCGAACGCGTCGTCGGCGCCGCGCGGGTTCAGCACGGCGCGCAGCTCGAACGTGTCGGACGACGCGCCGCGCGCGTGCGCCTTCCAGTCGATCGCGAACGCCGCGCTCGCGACGTAGAGCGCGCCGTCGTCCGACGCGACCGGCACGGGCTCCGGCTCCTCGGGCTCCTCCGGCTCGGCGAGCACGGCGCCCTCGAGCGTCACCTGCGCGATGCGCGACAGCGCGACGCCGCCCGTTGCCGCGGGATCCGCGACGCGCCACTGGAACCAGTGCACCTCGCCGAAGCGCGCGGCGTCCGCGGGCACCGGCCAGAGCGCTGTCGCGTGACCGTCGCCCGCGCCCGACCCGCCGAGCGTGAGCGTCGCGACGACCTCGTCCTGTGCGACGACACCGCCGCTCGGCGCCGACGACGAGCGCACGAGCTCGGCCGTCGCGCCGGGCAACGCGTTGTCGACGGCGAGCTGGAACAGCGCGTTCCCGAGCCGCGGCGGCGTCACCGCCACCATGCGCGGCGTCCGTCCGCCGGTCCCGGTGCTGCCCGCGCCCGTGAGGAGCGGGTTCGGCGTCCGCTCCGAGTGGAGCGTCGGCCGGTCGAACGGGAACGTCTCGGCCGCGACGCGCGGGTCGGTCAGTCCCGTGGTCAGGAACGCGACGATGTCGGCCTGCGCCTGAGGCGGCACGCGGATCGGCGGGATCAGCGGGTCCTGGTTGTCGGTGAACTGCTGCGTGCCGGGCGCCTGCGCGTAGAAGCGCAGCACGTCCGCGAGCGACGTGAACTCGCCCTGGTGCATGAACGTGCGCTTCAGCCCGACGTTGCGCAGCCCCGGCACCTTGAACTTCCCGCGGTCCGCGCTGCTGCCGGTGATCGCCTGACGACCCGTGTCCTCGGCGACCGGCCGCACGCCGATGTTGCGGAACGTGTCGTCGGTGAAGAGCGGCGGCTCGTGGCAGACGTTGCAGCGGTGCGCGGGGGCCTGGAACGCGTTCCAGCCGCGGAGCGCGGCGTCCGTGAGCGCGTTCACGTCGCCCGCGCGGAAGCGGTCCCACGGGGTCTGGTCGGCGATGAGCGTGCGCTCGTACGTCGCGATGGCGAACGCGATGCGCCGCGGCGTGATCGCCGCGTCGCCGAACGCGGCCGCGAACAGCGCCGGATACGAGCCGCGCGCCGCGATCGCGTCCGCGGCGTCCTGCGGCACGTTCGTGGCGAGCACGAGCGGCACCGCCGTCTCGAGCTTCGTCGTGATCTGCCCCCAGTCGCGCGCCGCGTGCGCCATCTCGACGGAACTGACGGGCGGCCCGACCACCTGGCTCTCGAGCGCCCCGCCGCTCGCGATGTGCAGCGCGTCCGTGACCGGGTCGCGGAAGGCGCCCGTCGCGCGCCCGTCCCAGAACAGCAGGTCCGCGTACTGCGCCATGATCGCCGGCGGCGCCGCGCGGCCGGTGACCTGCGGCGTCAGCGCGAACGTCGCGTCCTTCTCGTACGCGCCCGCCGCGTCCGCGCGCAGCACGCCCGGCGACCCGACGACGTCGTCGGCCGTCCCGAAGGTGCCGTCCGCGCCCGGGTGCGCCCCGAGCCGCGGGTCCGTGCCGCCGCGCGCCGGCACGTGGCAGGTCCCGCACGCGACCGTGTCGTCCGCCGAGAGCTGCTCGTCCCAGAAGAGGATCTTCCCGAGCACGCGCTTCGACTCGGTGACCGGGTTCTCGACGGGTGCCGTCACCGCCGGCACCTCGGCGAACGCCGCCCCCAGCACGACCAGCGTTCCGCCGACCGCCCCGCCGATCCACGCCGCCGCCCGCACCGTCCTCGGCGCTCGCAGCGCCCGCCTCGTCCCGGATTCCGTCGCGCGTCGCATCGTCCGTCCTCGCATCGGCCACAACGGCCGCCGAGCCGAACGTAGGACGCGCTCCTTGCGGACTCCTGAAGGCGCCCCCCTCGGACGGCGACGGACGGTGTCTGACACCGTTCGTCGGACACCGGACACCGTTCGTCGGACACCGTTCGTCGGCGTTCGTCGGACACCGTTCGTCGCGGAATCGGCCCCCGTCGCGCGCGGCGGCCCCTTGTCGCGCACCGAGACGGCAGTCACAATCCACGCTGAAGGAGCCTCGATGGGACTGCTGCTCGACACACTCCGCAGCGTGGAGTTCCTGGCGGGACTCGGCGACGAGACCCTGACGCGGTTCATGGTCCTCGGGCGCTCGCTCGAGCACCCGCGCGGCCACCTGTTCTGGCGCGCCGGCGACGCCGCGAGCGGCGTCGTCGTACCCGTCACGGGCACGGTCAAGTGCTCGAAGCACGGCGCCGACGGACGCGAGTTCATCGAGTCGTTCCGTGGGCCGGGCGAGTGCGTCGGGCTCGACGCCGCGGTGGACGGCCTCCCGCAGGTGGCGGACGCCGTGGTCGTGCGCGCCGGCGAGTTCTACCGGATCGGCGCCGAGGCCTTCCGCGGCTTCGTGCGCGAGAACCCCCAGGTCTATGCGGTCGCGGTGCGGCAGATCGGCCGCCAGTTGCGCCGCGCGACGCAGGAGCGCGAGGACATCACGCTGCGCCCGGTCGTGGAGCGCATGGCCCAGTTCCTGCTCGAGCACGCCTGCCTGCGCCAGCGCGACGGCGCGAAGGTGCTGGTGGAGGCGACCCAGGCCGACATGGCCGCACGCCTCGGGACCGTGCGCGAGGTGGTGGCGCGGACGCTCGCCGACCTCACGGAGCGCGGGCTCGTGGCGCGCACGGAGCACGGCATCTTCATCGAGGACTGGGACGGGCTCCACGCCGTCGCCGGGGTCACGCCGGAGGAGGTGCGCCACCGCGCGACGATGCTCGGCTCCGCGCCGGGCCCGCGCTCGGCGCGCTACTTCCTTCCCATCGCGGACGAGCGCGGCGCCGCCGCCGGTTCGGACGGCTGCGCGGAACACCTCGGCGACCTGAGCGCATGCCGCAGCGCGGGCTGCCCCGGCGCCGGTCCGCGCGATCCCCGCCGCCGCTGACGCCCCGCGCCTGCCGGGGACGGCGACCCGCGTGGCTCCACGCTACGATGCGACCGTGACGCCGCCCGACGCGCCCGACGCCCCGGCCGCCCCGGCCGCCCCGGCCGCGCCGCGCGCCGTGCTGCTCGCGCACGCGCTGCGGCTCGAGTACGCGACCGTCGGGTGGAACGTCGTCGAGGCCGTCGTGGCGCTCTCCGCCGCGGAGGCGGCGGGCAGCGTCGCGCTGCTCGGCTTCGGCGCCGACAGCGTCATCGAGAGCCTCTCGGGGGCCGTCCTCGTCTGGCGCCTGCGCGCGGAGCGGGTCGGGGACGACGCGGAGCGGATCGAGCGGCTCGACCGGCGCGCGCACCGCCTGGTCGGCGTGTCGCTCTTCGCGCTGGCGGCGTACGTCGGAGTCGCGGCGGCGCACGCGCTCTGGACGCAGCGCGCCCCCGAGGCCTCGCCGCTCGGGATCGCCGTCACCGCGGTCTCCGCCGCCGCGATGCTCGTCCTCGCGCGCGCCAAGCGCCGCGCGGCGGCGGCGCTCGCGAGCCGTGCACTCGAGGCGGACTCGTTCCAGACCACGGCGTGCTGGTGGCTCTCCGTCATCACCCTGACGGGGATTGCCGCCAACGCGGCGCTCGGCTGGTGGTGGGCGGACCCCGCGGCCGCGCTCGCGATGACCGCGCTGCTCGCGCGCGAGGGCGCGGACGCGTGGCGACGTCGGCCCTGCTGCGGCTGCTGACCGCGCCCGCAGGCGCCGCGACGTGCCGCCGCGCGGGACCCGCGGATCCGGACGCGAGGGGCGCGCCGCGGAGTTCGCGGCGCGCCCCTCGGAGAGACGGCTCCGCCGGTCGTCAGGCGCGGACGCGCCCGCGGCCGGCCGGCAGCTCGGCGCCCGGCGGGACGAGCCGGTCGAGGTCGAGCGCGTCCGGCTGCGGTCGCCGGTCGAAGCTGTGGCCGGTGAAGAGGCCGGTCACGAACCACGCGAACGAGCCGACGCCCGCGAGGAAGAGCGTGTCGCCGACGAGCCGCGCCCAGCGCAGCTTCTCGACGAAGCCCTGCTGGAGCAGCTCCGAGCTGCGCGCGTACCAGAGGCCGGTCTCGATGCTCGCGTAGGCCTGCACGAGGCCGATCGGCAGCAGCGAGAAGGCGATCATGGCGGCGAGCCCGGCGTTCATCAGCCAGAAGCCGCGCGCGAGCCAGCGCTCGTCCCACGCGTGTTCGGGGCGCAGGCGCCGCAGCACGAGCAGGATCAGCGCCAGCGACAGCAGGCCGTACACGCCGAAGAGCGCCGAGTGGGCGTGCACCGGCGTCGTGTTCAGGCCCTGCATGTAGTAGAGCGCGATCGGCGGGTTGATGAGGAAGCCGAAGAGGCCCGCGCCGACGAGGTTCCAGAACGCGACGCCCCCGAGGAAGCGCAGCGGCCAGCGATAGCGCCGCATCCACGGCGCGCGCTGCTCCATGCGCAGCGTCTCGAGCGCCTCCTTGCCGATCAGGACGAGCGGCACGACCTCGAGCGCGCTGAAGCTCGCGCCGACGGCCATGATCGAGACCGGCGTGCCGCTGAAGTACAGGTGGTGGAAGGTGCCGGGGATGCCGCCCAGCAGGAAGATCGCGGTCGCGAAGAGCGAGGCGCGCGCCGCGCTGCGCGGCGTCACGAGCCCGAACTGCGCGAACAGGAAGGCGACCGCCGCCGTGGCGAAGACCTCGAAGAAGCCCTCGACCCACAGGTGCACGACCCACCAGCGCCAGTACTCCATCACCGAGAGATGGGAGCGCGCGCCGAAGAGCAGCCCCGCGCCGTAGAACAGGCCGATCGCGACGGTCGAGCCGGTGAAGAGCGTGACGACCGGGCGCATCGAGCTCTTCGCGGTGAGCGCCGGCCAGAGCGCGCGCAGCATCAGCGTGAGCCAGAGCGCGAGTCCGCCGAACAGCGCGATCTGGAACGCGCGCCCGAGGTCCACGTACTCGTAGCCCTGGTGGCCGAACCAGAACGTCGCGCCGGCGCCGAGCTTCTGCTGCACCGCCAGCCACTCGCCCGCGAGCGAGCCGACGACGACGAGCACGAGCGCGCCGAACAGCACGTTGACGCCGAGGCGCTGGAAGCGCGGCTCGCGTCCGCCGATCGCCGGTGCGAGGAAGAGCCCCGCGGATAGGAACGCCGTCGCGATCCAGAAGACGGCGAGCTGCAGGTGCCACGTCCGCGAGACCGCGTACGGCAGGTACTCCGCGAGCGGGAAGCCGAAGAACGAGTCGCCCTCGACCGTGTAGTGCGCGGTGACTCCGCCGAGCAGGACCTGCAGCACGAACAGCGCGACGGCCGTCAGACAGAACTTCCCGGCGGCGCGCATCGACGGCGTCGGCGTGAGCGCGTCGAGCGGGTCGTGGCGCGGCGGCGCCGGGTCGTCCTCCTCGGCGCGCTTCGCGGCGTGGTACCAGACCAACGCGCCGACGCCCGCGAGCAGCACGACGATGCTGATGATCGACCACATCACGTTCGCCGCGCTCGGCACGTTGCCGACGAGCGGCTCGTGCGGCCAGTTGTTCGTGTACGTCGTCGGCGCGTCGGGGCGCTCGGTCGTGCACGCCCACGCGGTCCAGAAGAAGAACGCGGCCAGGTCCGCGCGGCGCTCGGGCTCGGGCACGGCGCGGGCGTGGAGCGCGTAGTCCTCGCGCAGCTCCGCGGTGGCGGGGTCGTCGCCGAAGAGCGACATGGTGTGCGCCGCCACCTCCGCGACGGCCGCGGCGCGCTCGTCGGAGATCGTCAGCGTGCCGGTCGCGGCGTCGTACGTGTTGCGGCGCAGCTCGCTCCGCAGGCGGTCGCGCAGCACGACCTGGCGCTCGGGCGGCAGCGCGTCGAACGTCGCCGCCCCCTCGGCCCGCGCCCAGACGCCGAGGAGCGCCGTCGCCTCGCGGTGCAGCCAGTCCGCGGACCAGTCGGGCGCCTGGTAGGCGCCGTGGCCCCAGACGGACCCGACCTGCTGGCCGCCGACGCTCTGCCAGACCTGCTGGCCGTCGAGGATGCGCTCGCCGGTCGCGATCTCGACGCCCGACGTCGTGACGACGCGCGCCGGGATCGGCGGCGCCTGCCGGTAGACCTCGCGCCCGAACCAGCCGAGCACGAGGAACGTGCCGAGGAGCACAGCCCCCAGCGCGATCCAGAGTCTGCGTGTGCCGTACATCGTGAGGCTCCCTCTCGCCGTGGTCAGCGCGCGGCTGCGCGCGGGACGAGGACGTCGTCCCCACCGCACGTTGGCAAGCCACGTGCCGGGATCGCGCGGCGCGGAAGCGTGCCTGCGGGAGCCTGCGCGATATGGATTCGACAACGCTGCGCGTTATGATTGCGACATCTTCGTTGTCCGGAGAACAGCGTGACGCAGCTCGACGCCTTCCTCTCGGCCGCCCTCGATCTCACGTCCTCGCTCGCCGCCGAGGACCGCTACCGCCGCCTGCTCGCGGCCGTCCGGACCGCGATCCCCGCCGACGCGGCGTGCCTGCTGCGGGCCGAGGGCGACGTGCTCGTCCCCCTTGCCGCGCACGGCCTCGCGCCGGACGCGCTCGGGCGCCGCTACCCGCTCGACGCGCACCCGCGGCTCGCCGTCATCTGCGGCGCGCGGGAGCCCGTCGTCTTCCCCGCCGACAGCACCCTGCCCGACCCCTTCGACGGCCTCGTGGCGGAGGACCCCGACGCGCTCGAGCACATCCACGCGTGCATGGGCTGCCCGCTGCGGGTGGACGGGCGGCTCGTCGGCGTGCTGACCGCCGACTCCCTGAACCCCCACGCGTTCGACGGCCTCGACCTGCGCGTGCTCTCGGCGCTCGGCGCGCTCGCGGGCGCCGCGATGCGCACGAGCGCCCTGATCGAGGCGCTCGAGGAGTCGTCACGAAGGCTCGGGCTCGTCGCGCGCGACCTCGTCCGCGACGCGCACGAGCGCGGCGGCGGCCTGATCGGCACGAGCGCGCCGATGCAGCGGGTGCGGCGCGAGATCGAGCTCGTCGCGCGGACCGACATGCCGGTGCTCGTGACCGGCGAGACGGGGACGGGCAAGGAGCTCGTGGCGCGTGCGGTGCACGCGGCGTCCGAGCGGGCGGAGCGCCCGCTGATCTACGTCAACTGTGCGGCGCTCCCCGAGTCGGTCGCGGAGAGCGAGCTCTTCGGCCACGTGCGCGGCGCGTTCACGGGCGCGGAGCGCGACCGGCCCGGCAAGTTCGAGGTCGCCGACGGCGGCACGCTGCTGCTCGACGAGGTCGGCGAGCTGCCGCCCGGCGTCCAGGCGAAGCTGCTGCGTGCGCTGCAGGAGGGCGAGATCCAGCGCGTGGGCGCCGACCATCCGCTGCACGTGGACGTGCGGATCGTCGCGGCCACCAACCGTGACCTCGACCGCGAGATCGCGGCGGGCCGGATGCGCGCGGACCTCTACCACCGCCTGGCCGTGTACCCCATCCACGTGCCGCCGCTGCGCGAGCGCGGCGCGGACGTCGCGCTCCTGGCCGGCCACTTCTGCGACCGCACGCGCGCCCGGCTCGGCCTCGGCCCCGTGCGCCTCGACGCCGCCGCGCGCGCGCGGCTGGGCGGCTACCCCTGGCCCGGGAACGTGCGCGAGCTCGAGAACGTCGTCTCGCGCGCCGTCCTCCGCGCCGCGGCGGGCCTGGAGCGCGGGACGGCGGTGGTCGTCGCGCCCCACCACCTCGGCCGCGACTTCGGAGGCGACCCGGACGGTGCCGCGGACGCCGACCGCCCGGGCGCCGCCGCCGACGCGCCCGCGGCCGTCGCCGCCGTCCCCGACGCGTCGCCGCGCGCCGCACCCGCACCGCTCGCGCAGCGCGTGGACGAGTTCAAGCGCCGCGCCATCCGCGACGCCCTCGCAGCGCACGGCGGCAACTGGGCGGCCGCGGCGCGCTCCCTCGGCCTGCACCGCAGCAACCTGCACCACCTGGCGCAGCGGCTCGGCCTGCGCTGAGGGCCCCCGGCGCCGCGGACCCGCCCGACGAACGGTGTCCGACGAACGGTGTCTGACACCGTTCGTAGCGGTTGTTGCGCCGACGGAGCTCGCGCATCCTTCTCGGACCGCGAGGTGTACCCGCATGGCCCCTCCCTACTACTGGATGCTCGTCGCCTCGACGAAGGCCGCCGGCAAGCGCCTGAACCCGCGCCGCCGCCGCATCGCGCGCGCACACCACGTCTCGTTCTTCGCCTGGCTCCGCCGCTGGTGGACCTCCCGGCGCTGACGCGCCGCGGACGCAGGCGGGACCCGGCGCAACGGGCCACGGCAGGGAGGGACCGGACGCATGCACGCGTGGGGGTTGCTGGCGCAGATCGTGATCCTGCTCGCCGCGGCGCTGGTCGCCGGCGGCGTGATGGCGCGGCTGAAACAGAGCCCGCTCGTCGGCTACCTGCTCGCCGGCATGGTGATCGGCGGACCGGGCAGCCTCGGCCTGGTCGAGGGCCAGCACGGCATCGACGTCATCGCCGAGCTGGGCGTGTCGCTCCTGCTCTTCAGCCTCGGCCTCGAGTTCTCGTGGACGCGCCTGCGCTCGTTCGGCACCCGCACGCTGCTCGGCGGCGCGCTCCAGGTGGCGGGGACGATCGTCGCCGCGTTCGCGGTCGGGATGCTGTTCGGCCTCGGCCCCGCCGCCGCGCTGGCGGTCGGCGCGATGGTCTGCCTGAGCAGCACCGCGGCCGTCCTGCGCGTGCTGATGGACCGCGGCGAGTCCGACAGCCTGCACGGGCGCAACGCGGTGGCCGTCCTGCTCGTCCAGGACGTGGCGGTCGTCCCGCTCGCCGTCCTCGTCACCCTGCTCGCGGGCGGGGGCAGCCTGTCCGACGTCGCGCTCGACGTGGGCCGCGTGCTGCTCTTCGCGATCTGCCTCGTCCTGCTGCTCTACCTCGTCCTCAACAAGCTCGCCCTCTTCGCGCTCGGCCGCCTGACGCTCGAGCGCAACCGCGAGCTGACGATCCTGCTCGCCGTCGTCGTCGGTCTGGCCGCGACCTTCGCCGCGCACGCAGCCGGCCTCTCCCCCGCGATGGGCGCGTTCCTCGCCGGGATGTTCCTCGGCGGCTCGCCCTTCGCGACCCAGGTGCGCGCCGACGTGGCCTCGCTGCGCGTCGTGCTGCTGACGCTCTTCTTCGCGGCGGCGGGGATGGTCGCGGACCCCGTGTGGATCGCGCAGCACGCGCTCCTCGTCCTCGGCGTGTCGCTGCTCGTGCTCGTCGTCAAGGCGGGCGTCGCGGCCGGCGCGCTGCGCGCGCTCGGGCAGCCGCGCGGCACGGCGCTCGCGACCGGCCTCTGCGTCGCGCAGATCGGCGAGTTCGCGTTCGTGCTCGGCGGCTCCGCGGTCGAGCGCGGGGTCGTCAGCTCCGAGGTCTACACGCTCGTCGTCTCCTGCACCATCGTGTGCCTCGTCGTGACGCCGTACATCGTCGCGGCGAGCCCCCACGTCGCGGCCTGGACCGAGCGGCGCTTCGGCGCCGTCGCGGCGCTCGCGGCGCGCGCCGGCGGGCACGGCTCCGACCCCGCCCCCCACCCGGCCGCCGCGCCGGACGTCCTCGTCATCGGCTTCGGCCCCGCCGGCCAGGCCGTGGGCCGCGTGCTCGCGCGCCGCCGCCACCAGGCCGCCGTGATCGACATCAACCCCGCGAGCCGCCCCGTCGCCGAGCGCATGGGCCACCTCGCCCACCTCGGCGACGCGCACCTGCCCGAGATCCTCGAGCACGCGCACGTCGAGCACGCGGCCGTCGTCGTCGTCACCATCCCGTCGCGCGCCGCCACCCTGGCCGTGCTCGCGCAGGTGCGCTTCATGAACCCCCGCGCGCACGTCATCGTCCGCACCCGCTACCAGTCGCACAAACAGGAGTTCATCGACGCCGGCGCGCACGTCGTCGTGGACGACGAGGAGGAGGCCGGCCGCCGCCTCGCCGCCGCGACGGCGGCCTTCCTCGGCCGCACGGCGCTACGAACGGTGTCCGACACCGTTCGTAGCGGTTGAGCGCGACGAACGGTGTCGGACACCGTTCGTCGGCGTTCGGCGCTCAGTACGTCAGGCGGCTGCCGCGCTTGCGCGCCTGGACCTCGACGGCGTCCGGGCAGCCCCGCGGGAGCAGCGACAGGCCGAAGACGAACGGCGTGGAGTCGTCGCCGGGGAAGCGCCCCAAGAGGGCCCCGCGGAGCGCCACCCGCACGCGCCGCCGCGCGAAGTCGAGCGAGACGGTCGCGCGCGCGCCGTCGGGCGCGTCGGCGCGCGGTGTGAAGACGAAGCCGCCCGGGACGGAGCGGACGTCGTGCGTCGCCTGCGAGAGCGTCATGCGCAGCGGCCGTCCCGGGGAGCCGAGCACGAGCCGGAGCTCCGGCGACTCGGCGACCACGCCCTCGCCCACCTCGCGCGCGAGCTGCGCGGTCAGCGACACGCTCCCCGCGCGCCCGTGCGGTGCCGTGACGCGCAGCCGGCTCACCGTCAGCGGCGGGCCGGAGAACTCGCCGCGGCCGGACCGGTATACGCCGCTGGTCAGGTGCACGGTGGCCGCGACGCCGACATCCGCTGTCGCGAACCCGAGCCCCAGCAGCTCGTCACCGTCGCCCGTCACAGGCAGCGTCTCGTCCCAGCCGTTCAGGGTCAGGTCGAGCCGCGCCTTCGAGGACCCGCCCGCGCGGTCGGTGCGGACGGTCGCCTTCAGCGCCTTGTCCGTGCTCGCGTACGTCCACCGCGTCGCGCTGCCGTTCGGTGCGAACGCCGGGATCTCCAGCTGCAGCTCCCCGCACCGGATGGTCGCGCCCCCCGCGAGATCCACGCCGTCCGGTCCGAGATCGATGTCGGCCCGCACGGTCAGGCGCTTCCCGGCCTTCGCGCGCACGGCGACGGGCGCGAGGAAGCTCCGCGCCCGCTTCACCGGCTGCGGCAGGAGCGGCAGGATCGCGACCTCCTCGCCGCCGTCCGGGTTGACGGGGTCGGGATCGCTCCCCACGAAGCCGCCGGCGCCGTCGCCTGTCCACAGGTGCGTGCGTCCGCCGAACGTGCCGGTGAAGACGGCGTCGAGGTCGCCGTCGCGGTCGAGGTCCGCGAGTGCGACGCCGTGGCTGATGAAGCTGCGGGACGGCTCGGGGTCGGAGCCCGTGAAGCCGCCCGCGCCGTCGCCGAGCCAGATCCGGTCCACGGTCCCGTTCGTGAAGACGACGTCGAGGTGCCCGTCGCCGTTCAGGTCCCCCAGCGCGACCGTCTTGCCGAGCCGCTGGACGTCGGGCTCCGGGTCGAACGCCGTGAAGACGGCGTGCCCGTCGTTCAGGAACACGCGGTCCGGCTGGTCGCGGTTCGCGATCACGATGTCCTGGTCGCCGTCGCCATCGAGGTCGCCGATCGCCACGCCGCTGGCGTCGCGCACGAGGTCCGGCTCGAGGTCGCTACCGGTGAAGCCGCCCCGCCCGTCGCCCAGCCACAGGCGGTCCGGGGCGCCGACGACCGCGAAGACCGCGTCGAGGTGCCCGTCGCCGTTCAGGTCCCCGAGCGCGACGCGGCGCGACGCAAGCGCCACGTCCGGCTCCGGATCGCTGCCCGTGAAGTTGCCCGCGCCGTCGTTCAGGAGCACGCGGTCGGGCGCGAAGATCTGACACACCACCGCGTCGAGGTCGCCGTCCGAGTCGAGGTCGCCGAGCGCCACGCAGTACGACGGCCGCGTGACGGTCGGCTCGGGGTCCACCCCGACGAACCCCCCGGCGCCGTCGCCGAACCAGATCCGGTCCGCCTGGTAGCCGACGAAGTACGCGTCCATCCGGCAGTCGCCGTTCAGGTCGCCCACGGCGACGCCGCGCGACGTGCGCGCCACGGCCGGTTCCGGATCGACGAACCTGAAGCCGCCCACCCCGTCGCTCAGCCACACGCGGTTCGGGAGGTTGTTGATGGCGACGACGACGTCGGGCGCGCCGTCCCCGTTGAAGTCGTCGTCCGCCGCCGCCGTCCCCGCGACGCCGAGGGCCGCCACGGCCACGAGCAGGCCCGCGCGCCGCGCGGCCCTGCGCCGGGCGATGCCGACCCAGGAGACGCAGCCCCCGGATGCGCCGACCCGGGCGTCACCCCCGCGCCGCGCGCCGCGTCGCACCTCCGCCAACGTCGCGTGGATCCCGGACATTGCGCGTCCTCCCTCCGCCGCGGGCGGCGGACTCCGTTACGTCAGGCTCAGGCTCTTCAGCCCCACTCAGCCCCGCTCAGCCCCGTGGAGCCCCGTGGAGCCCCGTGGAGCCCCGTGGAGCCTCGTGGAGCCTCGTTGGGCCTGGTCGGGCCTCGTGGGCCCTCGTTCGGCATCCGGCGCGCGCCGCACCGACGCGCCCCAGCCTGGATTGGCCCGAGGCCGCGGTTTCGCAGGGAGAATCCGGTCTTCGCCGCCCAGCCGCGTTCGTCAGCAGGCCACGGGCGCCTCCCGGCCGGCGCGGTCCCCTCCGCCGCCCCTTCCGCCGCCCCGCCGACGCGAACCGTCGGTGCAGGCGCACTGCGGCCCAGCACGCGCCGGTGCCGGACGCGAGCCGGATCTCGACCCGGCCACTACGATCGGTGTCAGACACCGTTCGTAGCGGTCGAGCACTCCGGCCGGTGTCTGACACCGTTCGTCGCGGCTGAGATCGGAGGAGCCCCATGCACCCCTGGCACGACGTCACCGTGGACGAGTCGCGCATCGCCGAGAGCTTCCCGGCCGTCATCGAGGTCCCGAAGGGCAGCACCAACAAGTACGAGCTCGACAAGGAGACGGGGCTCCTGCGCCTCGACCGCGTCCTCTACAGCGCCGTCCACTACCCCGCCGACTACGGCTTCGTCCCGCGCACTTGGTGCGACGACGGCGACCCGCTCGACGTCCTCGTCCTCGGCCAGGCGCCCGTCCACCCCCTGACCATCGTGGAGGCCCGCGCCGTCGCCGTCATGCCCATGCGCGACGAGAAGGGCCTCGACCACAAGCTCATCGCCGTCAGCGCCGCTGACCCCGCCTACGACGGCATCCGGGAGCTCGATCAGCTCGCCCCCCACGTCCTGCGCCAGATCCGCCGCTTCTTCGAGGACTACAAGATCCTCGAGAACAAGCGCGTCGAAGTCGCCACCCCCCTCGGCCGCGCCGCCGCCCTCGACGTCCTCCGCGAGGGGTTGCGGATGTACGCGGCGGGACGTCGCGGGTGAAGGGGGGCGCCGGACGGCTGGGTGCCACACCACCGTTCCGTGGTTCGCACCCCCCTGGCGTCCCGGAGCAGCAAGCACGGGGAACGAGTGGTCGTCTACGGAGGGGCCGACTCGCGTGCAGCGTTCGAGCGACGCTATGCTGCGCCCGCATCGGCCGGGTTGATCGGGAGGCGACGCATGAAGATCGCGGGGACCATCCTGGTGACAGTGCTGCTGACCGCACTCGCAGCGGGTGCCGTCGCGGCGGAAGCGACGGTCGCTGACGGTGATCGCGTGCGTGGGACGCTCGCGGAGGGCGGCGGCGACCGCTTGACCGTGTTCGTCCCCGCACCCGCAAGTCTGGACGTGCGGCTCCGCCTGGATCGCAACCTGCGCGTCGCGCTGCGCGTCTTCGGTCCGGACGGGGCCGAGGTCGACGCGGATGCGTATCTACGCGGAGCTCTGAGCCGGAAGCCGTCGCTCCGTCACGTCCCTCTCCTGCAAGCCGGTTCATACCGAATCGTCATCGAACAGGATGCCGGCGCGGGGTCCTACGAGGCGCAGCTTCGCCTGGGCGCCCACTCAGCGCGGGTGATCGACCTCGCGACCCCATCGCCCGCTGATAGCGCGGTGAGACTCGACGCAGCCGAGGTTGCCTACCGAGGGAACGGCACTGCAATCGACGCGGCCGACGTCCAAGGCGCGCTCGACGAACTCGACGCGGCCGTCGGAGCGGTTCGCGAGGAACTCGCCGAGACATCGGGCGACGTATCTGCGTACGCAACCGCAGTCGATGGCCTCGCAGCCGATGTCGCCGCAGGTGCCGACGCTCGCGCCGAACTGGCCGCAGACCTCGCAGCACTCGCCGCGCGCACGACGGCGCTCGAGACACCGGACCCGAACGAAGCGGCCAGCTCCCCCCTAGCGGTCCTGTGGGAACTGCCTTCGACGCAGACCGTCGAAGCGGAGGCGTACGTCTTGTTGCCCGGCGTGCAGAACGACGACGCCTTCCGCATCTACCGGCACTCGGTCAGATCGCACACGTTCGCCGCCGGGGAGATCCGGCACGTCGTGATCGCGCGCGTCCACTTCACGTACCGCCCGACCTTCAAGCCTGGCGTCGAGCCGAATCGCGGTATCCGTCCTCTGGACCAAATCGTTTGGGCCGAGGTCGGCGGCCGCGAAATTGCCTTCGTCAGCGCGGGCGCCGAACAGGATCTGTACGACTACCGCGACGGAGTCCTGGGACTTGCTGGCACGGATCAGCAGTACACGCCCGAACGCACCTACCGCGAGCTCGTCTACTTCCCGACGGCGTCCGAGCGCAGTGACGGCTTCAGCATGGAAATCCGCTACTCCGCTCTCGCCTTCGCCGACCGGATCGAAGGCTTCTCGGTGGACATCGACAACGCGATCATTGTCGGCGGGTAGCGCAAGACGCGGCAAGCCATCGGACCATGGCGCAACCTCCGAGGGGCGAGCCCGAACTCGTGTGGGGGCACCGAGCGCCAACCTTCCTCGCCGCTGAAGTTCTGCACGACTCCACTCGAAGCCAGGCGCAGTGTAGACAACGCGCTCGGACTTCTGAGCTAGCTGCCACTGATCGCGCCGGCACGGATGAGCGCGTCCATCGTGCCGTCCATCGCAGCCCGCGGGCGATCCGGGACCCAGATGACCAACCCCTCGCGTCCGCGCGTCAGCAGCACCCGGTACGCGTTCCGGCGCAATCGGTACGGGTCGCGAACGAGCCGACTCGGCCGAACAGGACTCATGTGCCACCTGCCCGCGTCCCAGGAGAAGTCGTCGCCCCAGCAGAGGATCGGCAAGTCCAACTCCAGTCCCTGGCACTGGAACTCGGTGGCGACATCGACGAGCTGGCAGCACGAACGCGCGCTGCCCGGACTGTCGTTGAACCATCGCGCAACGTTGATGCGGCGCGTCGCCTGAAACGTCGGATCGACACCGTAGCTCTCGAGGTTCTTGGCCTTCGACGATGCAACAAGTCCGTAGCGCCTGAGCGGCTCTCCCCGGAACCGGTCGCGTGCGTAGCGCTTCGCACTCTCGAGATCACGCGTCGCGTAGATGGGGAATCCATCTCGTCGCAGTTCGTCCGCTGCGAGTCGTGCGTCGGCCAACGCAGCGTCGCCGCCATCGAGGAGCGCAGACACCCAGACGTGGAGGTTCTCTGCAGCGTGAGAGCGCAGGGTGACGTTCAGATCAAGAAGTTCGTCCTCTTCGTACGCGACTTGGCGATCCGCGAACATCGCTCGAAGCCCCGGCGGCCCAGACACTGACCAGTTCCACCGCTCTCTCGCCGCAGCAAGCGCCTCGGCCCACTGCACCACTCCAGCCTCTTCTCCCGTGTGGATCTCCTGCCCCGTGCCGACGAGCGCAAGCACCATCGACCAACCAGGAATGCGCTCCGCTGCATCAACGAGCATCTCCGGCTCGGACCGGAACGCCGACGGATCGATGCCCGGCAGCCGTTTGGCGTAGAAGTCGGCGACCTTCGCCGCGTCCCATGCACGCTGCGCTTCGTCGAAGACGATGAGATGCTCGGGCGGCATCTGGTCGCGCCGTTCGAGCCCGAACCGCCGCACGTAGCGGTGCATGTCCTGCACGAACGTCCTACTCTTCAGTGCGTCCTGCAGGACCTGCACGAGTGGACCGTTTCCGGACAGGAACGTGGCGGGCGTCGCGCGCTTCCGTGCCTCGTGCGCCACGACGGCACCCTCCAGCGCAGCGCTGTGCGCGACCTGGAGTCCGACCAACGTCTTCCCCGCGCCGGGCACTCCGGTCAGGAGGAGGAGTCGCCGGCCGCCCATCTGGGCAGTCCGCCTCGCCGTCGTCAGCACGTGCTCGACCGTCCGTGGCACTCCTGCACTATGTGCGCGACGGATGAACGGCAAGTCCTGCCGTTCGAACAGCATACGGGCCGCCGTCACCAGGGTCGGCAGTGGCGCGTAGTCGCCCTCGAGCCAGGCATCGATCGCAACAGGCGGACCCTTCGCGGCCTGGGCGAACTCGACGAGGCGCGCTCCCAGGACCGTCGCCGGGACGACGAGGACTCCATCGACATCACGCTCCTGAGCGTCCTTCCCGCAGAGAACGAGTAGGGGGACGACGGACAGATCGCGGCACGCGCTGTGGTATCCGCGCAGGTCTCGCGCGTATGCCTGAACCTGATCGAGGTCCGCGCGCCGTATTCGTCCAGTCTCCTTGAACTCCAGGACGAGGACGGTGCCGTTGTGGAGCACGAGGACGTCGGGTCGACGACCCGCCTCACGCGGCAACTCGTACTCGAGGACCGAGGAGTGCGCATGCGTCTTCGAGTCCGCGCGGAGCGCGAACGCGCCCTGTTCCTGCAGCACGTCGAGGCTCGACGTCCACGCAGCGACTTGCTGCGTGGAGGCGTCGGGGACGAACTGTTGGAGCGCCGAGAGCAAGGCCGCGCGCGGCGTCTCCACCAACGTCGGCAGGCTGCCGGCCCATGCGTACCCGCGGTACGCCGTGTCCTGGCGAACGCTCACGATTGCGCCGAAGTCCCGTCGGATCTGACGGCGCGCGCGCATTGCGCGCGTGACGCAGGCTGATCCGCGCACGCCGTCCCGAAGTGACGCGCGCCGACAACGGAGCTCGTGGCAGACGGCGGCCTGAGCTCGTTTCGACGGGGAAACTCGGCTTCGCTGAGCGTCGCGGTGGAGCTCTCGAGCTTCATTGCGCAGGTCTCCAGCCCTCGACACAGGAGGCGCGCACCTCGATCGACGCCCCGAACGTCTCTGCGGTGGTGCCGCGCGACGCGGGCACGGAAGATGAGCCCGTCGCGCGTGGACACCGGAGGTCCGTCCCCCCTCATGGCTGGCAGGTTACTACAGGTTCTCACGTCGATCTGCACTCGTCGCCCGACCGCGCAACCATTGCGGCACGCGCCACAACGCAGCTACAGGACCTCGAACGGACGCGGCGGATCCCGGAACACCTCGGATCGATGCCAGTGCGCGTTGCGCGGCGCCACTTCTGGTTCCCCCGCCTGGGGCGGGCGCAGGCGGGTGCCGTGGTACCGCAAGAGCGCGTCATGGACGCTCGGCCCGCCGTGCAATCGTCGGGTCACGATCACCTGCCGCTCGTCCGTCAGACCCCATGCGCCCATGTCCAGCGTTCTGTGGTGTAGAGCGCAGAGCGCCAGGCCGTTCGCGACGTCGGAGGGACCCGCGTGCGTGTGCCACCAGACGTGGGCGGCTTCGAGACCTACGCTGCGGCCGTCCATCTGCATGTCCAGGCCACAGAGGGCGCAGCGGTACTCGTAAGCCCGAAGCACGAGCGACGGAAAGCGAGGGTCGCGCCTTCTCCGGACGATCGTCTCGCGATCGACGATCGGAGAGAGCCCGACGTCGGCCAAGATCGCGTCGTGGTACGTCGGCGGGAAGTGTGCGTCGAGCAGCAGTTGCGCGACGCGATTGAGCAGGGCCGGGTCGTCGCGCAGTATCCGATCGAAGCGAGGAACAAGCCCACCGCGACCTCCACCCTTCAGAAGCGTCGACTTCGCCGGGCTGCGTCCGCCCTGCTTCTTGTTGAAGGAGGCCGCCTCCGCGACGTGCCAGACACCGTCGTTCTGCAGGTACCAGAACGGATACTCCGGGTGGTACGAGGATCGCGTTGGACCATACTTCTCGAGCAAGCCGCGAAGCGGCTCGTCGATCTCGGCGTAGAGCAGCTCACGGCTTTCGCCGCGTTGAATTCGTCCGAGCGCAAGCAGAAGCAGGAGAGGCTTGTGCGGAGCGCGCTCGTGACCGCGCGACCAGGGCCGGATGCCCGAGATCGCGTCGACGAGTTGGTCTGCTGCGGCGTGGTCAGGCACGGTCTCGAGTCGATTGTGGACCGAGAGATGACGCGCGCACAAGAGTGCCCTCGACCTACTCCCGCGCGACGCGGTCCGAGGAAAGCAGCAAGGAGGCTTCTTCGGTTCTCCGCGCAAGAGCGTGCACCGCCTGAGAGTCGCGGCGCGAGGGTTCGCCGCCACGCGGGAGGGAACTCCATGCTGCGAGACCCAGGGGGTGGCTGCCCAGGCGCCGGGTGGGCAGGGCCGGACTTGAACCGAGTGAGCACAGCGAGCGAGGTCGCGAGGGAGCGAGCCGCGAACGCGCGCCCTTGCGAGAGAAGCGCCGAGCGACCGAGTCCGTAGCGAAGCGGAGGACGACTCGCCGAAGGCGAGTCGCAACCTGGTTGCCTTCGCGGGCGGCCGCGTCGGAGCAGGCCAGCCAATCGGCCGCTCGGCTACGCCGCCGAGGTGCGCGGCGGAGCTGCGGGAGCGATGACGCGGCGGCGTTCAAGTCCGCAGGCGCATCGGTGCGACGCCAGCTCACCCGAGACGCCGGATGCAGCGGACAAGAAGCATGGTGGGCAGGGCCGGACTTGAACCGGCGACCCCGGCATTTTCAGTGCCGTGCTCTACCAGCTGAGCTACCTACCCACCGGGGACGGGAAGCTTAGCCGCGGCGCGACGACGGGCAAGATCGCGGGGGGCGGCGCGGCAGCATCGAGCGCCGCAGCAGCGGCCGGCGCGGGAGCGCCCGGCGCAGGAGCACCCGGAGCCGTGAGGCGTGCGCAGGCGCGGCGAGGCGCGCGCAGAGGCGACGCGCTCGCGGGCGCAGACGGCGCCGGTCACGCCACCTCGTCACGCCCCACCTCGTCACGTCACTGCGTCGCGCCGTCGTCGTCGCGCGCGCCCACGTCACGCTCACCACGTCACGCTCACCACGTCACGCTCGCTACGTCACGCTCGCTACGTCACGCTCGCCACTTCACGCCGCCCACGTCGCGCCGCCCACGTCGCGCCGCCCACGTCGTGCCGGCGCCGTCACGCCGTCCCCGTCGGACCGCCCCGCCTCACGCCAGCGACCACGTGCCGTCGGCGAGGCGGTCGAGGAGCTCGAGGGCGTCCGCGGCGATCTGTGCGCGGAGGGCGTCCACGGACTCGAAGCGGCGTTCGTCGCGCAGGCGGGTCCAGAGGGGGACCTCGAGGTCGCGGCCGTACAGGTCGGCGTCGAGGCCGAGGATGTGGACTTCGACGATGTCGTCGTCGGCTCCGTCGTGCGGGTCGGGCGAGGGGGAGGACGCCGTCGCGCGGGCAGCGGCAGCACCGGCGACGGCGGCAGCAGACGTTGCACCGGCGGCGCAGACAGCACCGGAGGCGGCGGTGGTGGCGGCGGTGGTGGCGGAGGCGGAGGCGGAGGGAGCGGATGCGTCGCCGCTGCCCGCTGCGCCGATCGCGGCGGCCGTGGCGGCCGTGGCGGCGGCGCCGGCCGGGGCGGCCGCGGCGGGCGGCTTCCGGAAGGTCGGGCGCGCGCCGATGTTCACGAGGGCCGGCCAGGTGACGCCGTCGAGCGTGGTGCGGCCGGCGTAGACGCCGCGGCCGGGGCGGAGCTCCTGGCGCAGGTCGAGGTTGGCGGTCGGGAAGCCGAGGGCGCGGCCGCGGCCGTCGCCGTGGACGACGCGGCCGAAGAGGGCGGGCGGGCGGCCGAGGAGGCGCGCGGCGGCGTCTAGGTCGCAGCGGGCGACGGCCTCGCGGATGGCGGAGGAGGAGACGACGGTGCCGTCGCGCAGGGTCACGGGCTCGGTGCGCTCGACGGGGATGCCGCGGGGGCCGAGGAGCCGCGCGAGGAGCGCGTGGTCGCCGCGGCGCTCGTGGCCGAAGTGCGCGTCGTGGCCGAGCACGACGCCGACGACGCCGATGCCGCGCAGCAGCACGTGCTCGACGAAGTCCTCGGCGGAGGTCTCGCGCAGCTCCTCGTCGAAGCGCAGGACGACGGTCGCGTCGACGCCCTCGCGGGCGAGGAGCGCGAGGCGGTGCTCGAGGCTCGTGATGAGCGGGGGCGCGCAGCCGACGGTCAGGCCGCGGGGGTGGACGTCGAAGGTGAGGACGACGACCTCGCCGTTGCGGCGCGCGGCCATCTCACGGGTGCGCGCGAGGACGGCGCGGTGGCCGCGGTGGATGCCGTCGAAGACGCCCAGCGTGACGACGGGGTTGCGGAAGCGCTCGGGCGCGAGCGACCGTGTGCCGTAGAGCGTGCGCACGGCGCGCGCGGAGCGTCAGGCCAGGGCGGCCCGGGCCCGCTCCTCCAGGCGCTGCAGAGCGCGGCGGTTCGCGAGCTTGTCGGCCGGGGTCATCTTGCCGAGGAAGGTGACGCCGTCCAGGTGGTCGATCTCGTGCAGGCAGCAGCGGCCGAGCAGTTCGTCGTCCTCGAGCTCGTGCTCGGCGCCGTCGAGGCCGGTGTAGCGGACGCGCACGCCCTGCGGGCGCGTGATGACCGCCGAGACGCCGGGGAAGGACAGGCAGCCCTCCTCCATCGCCTCGCTGCCCCACGTCTCCGTGACGACGGGGTTGATGAGGACGTGGCAGTCGTCGGGCTCGCCGCTGTCGGAGACGATGCACACGCGCGCGTCCCAGCCGACCTGCGTCGCCGCGAGGCCGATGCCGCGCGCCGCGACCATGGTGTGGATCATGCGCTCGACCATCTCGTGGAGGTCGGCGTCGATCGCCGCGACCTCCTTCGTGCGCGTGCGCAGGAAGGGGTCCGGGTACTTCACGATGGGCAGGATGTCCGGCATGGGGTCTCTCACAGGGGCCCCTCCGGGCCCGGTACAGGCATCGGCCAGCATACGTGGAGCGCAGAAGCGCCCGGGAACATTCCAGGCGTGGCGCGCGGGCCGGGGCGGCCCGTTCCGGGCGCGGCGGACGCCGGCCGCGAGAGTGGACGGCGCGCAACGCGCGCGGCGTCGGGCGCGTCCTCCGGGGACGTGCGCGTTTCCGCGCGGGCTCCTGCGCGTGACCTCGTGCGCCGCGCAGGCTAGGATCGCCCGGCGCGCGTCGCTCCACGCGCGTCCGGCACCCGGGAGGCGGCATGGCCATCGACGTCAGCAAGCAGATCGCGAAGGCGGACTCCGCGTACCAGTCGCGGAAGTACGACATCGCGATCGAGATCTACCTGCAGGCCCTCGAGATCGACCCGGACAATCGCGAGGGCCGCCGCGGCGTGCGCCTCGCCGCGCTGAAGAAGCACGAGCACAGCTACCCGAGCGCGTTCTCGATCCGCCTGGCCACGGCGCCGACGCGCATGCTCATGGCGAACCCGAACGCCGAGAAGCGCGCGGCCGCCCACGAGGCGTACCTGAAGGCCGACCCGAAGAACACGGACGTCGCCCACAAGCTGGCCCAGACGCTCGAGAAGGCCGGGTACCTGAACGGGGCGATCGGCGTGTACGAGTCGATCGTCGCGACCGACCCGAAGAACATCGACGGCTACGTGAACCTGGGCCGGCTGCTCGGGCCGAAGGACCCGGAGGCGGCCATCAAGGCGCTCGAGTCCGCGCTGTCGCTCAATCCGAAGAACCAGGAGGCGATCAAGATCCGCAAGGACCTCGCCGCCGAGCTCTCGATCAAGCGCACCGGGTTCGAGACGGCGAAGACCACGCACGACCTCCTGCGCGACAAGGAGCAGGCGAAGCAGCTCTCCGAGCGCGACAAGCTCCAGCGCGTCGGCGACGAGGCCGGCGACTACGTGGGGCGCCTCGAGGCGGACGTGGCGAAGAAGCCGAACGACGCGCTCACGCTGCGCAAGCTCGCCATCGCGTACTCGCAGAGCCAGCGCCACGAGGAGGCGGAGTCGACCTGGGCCCGCGTGCTCGAGGCCGACCCGACCGACTTCGACGCGCGCGTGAAGCTCGGCGAGATCCGCATCAACCGGGCGCAGCGGGCCTACACGGACGCCAAGACGCGGGGCGACGAGGCCGCGCTGCCGAAGCTGCGCACGGAGCTGCTGCGCATCCAGATCGCCGAGTTCCGCGCCCAGGTGGCGGAGCACCCCACCGACCTCGGCCTGCGCTTCCAGCTCGGCCAGGCCCTGCTGCGCGGGAACCTGGTCGACGAGGCCATCGGCGAGTTCCAGAAGGCGGTCAACGACCCGCGCAAGCGCTTCGAGGCGTTCTCGCTGCTCGGCGAGTGCTTCCTGCGCAAGGAGCTCTACGACCTGGCGGCCCGCCAGCTCGAGAAGGCCCTGGAGGAGAGCCCCGGTTTGAACTCGGACCAGGGGAAGCGGGTCGTGTACAACCTCGGGCTTCTCCACGAGAAGCAGGGCGATGTCCGTGCGGCCCGCGAGCGCTACCTCCAGATCTACGAGGTGGACGTCTCGTACCGCGACGTCGCCGACAAGGTGATGTCGCTCAAGTAGCGGCTGCGCGCGGGGGCCCGGCCCCCGACAGGACGACAGATGCCCCACAGCAAGCACCGGAAGAAGTCGCTGAAGACCTCGCAGGAGCGCCGTCTGCGCAACCGCGCCGAGCGCTCGGCCGTCCGCACGGCCGTGAAGAAGGCGCGCACCGCCGCCGAGAAGGACCCCTCGCACGCCGACGCCTCGATCGCGGCGGCCGCGAGCGCCGTCGACAAGGCCGCGAAGCGCAACACGATCCACCACAAGCGGGCGAGCCGCATCAAGAGCCGCCTCGCGAAGGCGCAGAACCGCGCCGCCGCCGCCGCGAAGTAGCGGCCGGCAGCCCGTCGCTCGACGGGCCGCTCACCGCCGCGACTCCGGCCCGCCGACGGGCTGCTAGCCCGGCCTTCTCACGAGGCTCGCGCACGTCGTGACGGCGACCGCGGCGCGATCCACGCTCCGAGCGGATGCGGGCGTACACGGTGCGCGCCGCCGACGGCGTCCTGAGCGAGGACAGAGCGTCGCGGGCAAGGCGCCGAGGCGATCGCGACGCCGTGGCGTCGCTGAGTGAGCGAGGGTGCGGCGGAGCCGCACGAGGAGGCTCCTGCGGAGCCTCCGGGGCGAGCGAACGCGGAGCGTAGGCCGAAGGCCGAAGCGGAGGGGAGGCAACGCAGCACGCGGCGCTCTGGACCGCTCAGGTGCGTGAGTCGTCGTGAGAAGGTCGGGCACGGGATCCCCGGATCGCTCAGGTTCAGGCTGCGGCCCCGAGCGGAGTCCTCGC
>CALKVK010000013.1 GCA_937996235.1 uncultured bacterium
CACTCCTCCCGCAGCCTGCTTCGGTCTGAGGCTGGCTACCCACGTGAACAGATACCTACAGAAGGGCGATCGCCTTGTGGAATCAAGTCGAGTATACGCTTGCAGCATTCCATGGTTCCAATGGTCCAAGTCGTGATCCTGAAGATCCGCGAGAATCTCAGCCGCACTCGTTTCGTGGGTTGTTCCTGAGCTTCGGCGTTGAGAACACCGCAAAGCGGCTGTTTCCGGCATATCTCAGGTCGGTTGCCTCGTGTGGCGCCGTTGATGTTGCTGCTGTCGACTAGGCATGTGCGCTGTCGTGCTACTTGGCGGAGAGTACGTTGGCGGCCTACGAGTGGTTGTGGTACGGTGCGCGCACGCGCGGCTGGTCCCCGCGCGAATCCGTCTGGGAGCGAATCCAGAGCGAGCACCTAGTCTATGTTCGTGAGCACGCCGCTCCGGAGTGGGTCGAGTTCTTCAGCAACAACAGGGGCGACAGATATGCCTGGGGCTGGAGCGACGAGTACCCAACTGTAACTGGGAAGGACGTCCTGACGAATGGGGACTACCTTGCGAACATATTTACGGATTCGCAGCATGGTCCGCTGATTGAGCTGGCCGCTCAGTTCGGCGCTGCCCATATCGAGTCGGCGATCCCCGGTTTTGTCCGATCGTACCCGCTTCCGAGCGCTGGCTGCGCTGTGCAGGCCCTGAGCCTAATCGCATCGACGCTTTCGGATGTCACCGCGGATACTTCTGTGCTTCGGACGGACGTCTTGTTTGTCAGCGACGAGTTCGCGCGCGCGATGGCCGGTCGGGAATTCAAGCTCGCGGTTCTGCGCGCAGCTGAGAGGGGTTTTCGCAGGGCTGGCCAGAGTGAGATTGCGGAGGCCCTATGGGCCATGTCCCGTTGAGCCGCCGGAAGGGGCCTCGCTTCTTCGAGTGGCGAGTTCGAATATGGATGAATGGGTGTCGCGTAGGCGGGTGAGTGGTGCGGGCTCGTTCGGCGATTCATGATCTGCTCTCGAGCTGGACTTGTCGGCGTATCGGCACGGCCGTCACGAGCAGTCTGGACGTGGACGCCGGGGCTGTCTGGCGCCCAGCCGGCGCTGGGGGAATTGGCATCGACAGGGCAGGCGCGCGTGAGCGAGTTGCGCCATGGGAAGCGTCAACGCGGGCGCCTCGCGACAGTGATGGATGCGTAGGCGCGGAGTCTGGCTCTTGCCGGTACACTCTTGGGATGGCTACCGGAAGTGCTGCAAGGAGTCGGCGCGTGGCCACTCGGAGTCGGGCAGTTCTGCGGTGGATCGGCATGCACCTCGCACCCTGCGAGGTCGCTCGCAACCCCGCGCTCCGTGCGATGCGTTCGCGGAGGATCACATCAGCGATTGCGGCCATCCTGCTCTGCTTCGCTCTGGACGCAGTTCGCGCCGAGGACGCGGCTCCCTTCCCTGCGGACGTGGGCCGCCTCGTCAGCGATCTGCTGTCCGATAGCGCGGCGCGCCGTGCGGGCGCGACCGCGCCCATCGTCGAACTTGCGCGTGCGCAGGACGAGCGCGTGCTCCCGGCCCTGACGCGAGCGCTGAGTTCTCCCTACGAGGACGCGCGCCGCTTCGCCGTCGCTGCGCTGGGGGAGTACGACCGTGTTCCCTCGGAGGCTCGCGAGGCGATTGTCGCGCTGGCGGTGGATGACGGACCGGACGCGTCGTGGGCAGTCGGACTGGTCGCGCGGATCGACGGCGTGGCGCCGAGGATTCTGACGGAGCTGGCGGCAGGCCGTCCGACGCTCCATCGCGTCTTCCTGAACGCACTCGTGTCGAAGCCACGCGCGTCCGCGCTCCCGTACCTATTGGAGCGTCTGGAGGACCCGACGTGCGAAGCCGGCGAGATGGCGCGGACCTGCGCTGTCATCGCTGCCATGGGGGTTCGCGATGCAAGTGCTGCCGCGTGCCTCGTACGGCTGCTCGACCGCACGGACGCTAGAGCGTATGGCGCTGTGCTCGGCGCGCTCGTGGCAGTCGCCCCGGAAGGGGAGGGTCTCGAGCGCGCGGTGGCCGTGGTGCGCTCAGCGACGGCTGACGGCACGTTCAACTCGCCGAGCAGCGATCGCGAGGCGTGGATGCGCGTAGCTGCGGCGCGGGCTGCGATGGGGCACGCCCAGCCGGAGGATCTCGCTCGGCTTCGTGAGCTGCTCGGCGACTCCGACGTCCATGTGGCGGCATGTGCGGCCTACGCGCTGCCGGCACTTCGTGCCGCTGCCGCGGAGGCGATCCCGGATCTCGTGGCGTATCTCCGGGCGCGCGCGGGTCCGGATGACGAGCTCCCGGATCTGACGCAGATGGGGCGGCCGGGCGCCAGCGCACTTGCGCGGTTCCTGGCGTCCGACATCGCGCGCCAGAGATCGGAGGCTGCGGTGCATCTGCTACGGTCCGACAGTGCGGGACCCGAGCTCGTGCATGCCGCCGTCGCGCTCTTCGCAGACCCGAGCCGGGAGGTCCGCCGCGCTGTCGTCGGCGCGTTCCTGACGTTGTCGTCGGAGCGGCAAGGCATGGTGGCCGGCGTTGCCTTCGAGTTCCTGGGCAAGCTCGACGAGGAGGACCGTGCCCGGGTGGTGGCAGCTCTGTGCTCCTCCCACGAACGCCTGGCGTTGCCGGCTGCAGCGGTACTGAACGCCGAAGCCAAGGGTGTGCTTCGCTCCAGCGAGGCGCTGACTCTGCTGGCACAGTCCGGCAACGTCGTGGTGCCCAGACTCCTCACGGCGCTCCGTGGGCCCGACTTCGCCTTGGCCGTCGAAGCAGAGCTGGCCTCTACTCGACTCGCCGAGATCCCCGACGAGCTCGCCGAGATCCTCGAGGCACGCACGCGCGCGGATCCCGAGCACACGCTTGCGGTCCTCGCGGCGCTCGCAGAGAAGAGTGCGCGCGGAGAGTCTCTGCTGCGGAAGAGGCTCGAGTCGGAGGATCCCGCCCTCCGAAGCGCGGCGCGCTGGGCAGTGTGCGTCGCCGCTTCGAAGTGCCCGTGGGCCGCGCCGATCGTCGGCGAGCTCCTCGACGATCCGTCGGGCAACAGCCCGGAAGACGCCTTCCGCGCTACGCTTGGCCTCGGCGTTCCGGAGAGTCTTCTGTCCCGTGCCCTGCACATCGCCGGCGAGTTCGAGGGCCTAGACCGGTACGACCTCGACTTCGTAAGGGCCCTTGGGCAGCCGAGACTCGGTGCGCTCGTGATGCACCTGGCGTCCGCTGACGAGGCGCGCCGGCGCGCGGCAGAGCGGCTGCTGCGGCGAGCCGGTCTGGCGGCCCTGCCGTTCCTCGACGAGGCGGCGAGCGCGAACGGGGAGGCCGCCGCTCCCGCGCGCGTGCTCGCTGCGAGCATTCGATCGTCGCGGTAGCACGACACCACGATCGCGGTCCCCGCCAAGTCGTGGGGCAGCGGATCCGCGCGGCAAGCGACGCCGCCTGTTGGCGGCCAGATGAGGAGGGACGCCCTGTCTGGTTGGGGGATCACAGCCGCGGAGGGGCGACCGGAGGCGGCCCCTCCACGGCGGGCGGCCGGGTCAGCCGGCCCGCACCTCCCGGGCCAGGAACACCGAGATGGGATGAGAAGGCCGGTCCCCCGCGCGCAGTAGCGTCGGTCTGCGAAGCCAAGAAGCAGTAGCGGGCGCTCTGCAGACGGCGTGAGCCAGCGGCCTCGAGGGCCGGAAGGAGGACCGGCCCCGACACATCCTATCGCAGCGACTCCGGGACTCGACGTCGGAGATCGCCGCAGTCACTACTGCGGGCTCGACGAGGAGACGGGCATGATCCTCGGCGAGGGCGCGGTCGCGACGACGCGCAATACCGAACCCGGAACGCATTTTCGGCGTCTCGTAACCTCCGCCGTTCCCGCGCGACCTCTCTCTCCGAGGAGGTCGCGTGCCACGACGCACGCCACCGGACTACGCACGCGCCTGCTGGCGCATCGCCGACCGCGGGATGGCGAGCTGCGCGGCCTTCGAGAACGGTCGCGACATCGAGGAGTTCGTAGCACTGCTCCAAGCGACGGTCGAGGCGGGCCGGATCGAGATCCGCGCGTTCGCGCGCTTGACCACGCACGTCCACCGGTTCGCGCGCAGCCTCCGCGGAGAGGGACCGCGCGCGCTGCACGCGCTCCTGCTCGGCCACGTCCGCTGGTGCCACCGCTCTCGCAAGCGCGAGGGCGCGCTCCGGCGCCCCTGGTCGAACGTCTCCCGCACGGGTCGCGCGACGACGCGACGCTGCGCGCCGGTCTGCTGCGCGAGCTCGCTGGCCTCTCGCTCGAAGAGATCGCGCTGCGTCTCGACGGTGTCGCCGCGACAGCGCACCAGCGGGTGCGCACCCGCGAGCGCCGCCGTGAGCGCGACGGGGCCGACCGCCAGCCCGTCGCCCGGACCTTGGACCTCGTCGTGCGGCGGTCGGTGCCGGCGCTCGCCTGCGCGGGCCTCTCGCCGACGTGACGGAGCCGCTCCCGGTGCGAGGCGCCACGCGGCACCGCGGCCGTGCGGTGGTCGGAGGAGGATGCCGAAGAAACGTTCCGGGTCCGGTATTCCGTGCGGCTGCTCCGACGCGTGCCGGGGCTGCCCGCCGGGGACGGCCTGCTCGGCGTCTGGCGCCGCGCCCAGGACGAGCGGGGCGGCGTCTGGTACCGCTTCCACGCAGATGGCCGCGTCGAGCGCCGCCGGCAGTCGCCGGCGTCGTCGCCCAGCCGCGGCGCGTTCGAGGCGACCCCGGACGGCGTGCGCGTGACGCTCGGGACGACGACGGACGCGTACGTGCTCGACGGCGACCTGCTGCGGCGGGCGGACGATCCGACGGCGACCCCGTTCCGCCGGCTCGACGCGACGCCGTGGTTCGCGCCGTGGCTGGGCGAGGCCGCGCGCTGAGGTTCGTGCGTGGATCCCGGGCGCAGCGCGACGACCCTCCGAGCGACGCGTGTCACTTCCGGCGCGGCATCTCGAGCACGACCGTGGGCGCCGTGTCGCCTGGCGACGAGTACACAGTCACCGTTGCAGCGCGGGTGATGTCGAACGTCACACCGTCGAGAGCCGCAGGCGAGATCTCGAAGCGGTAGTTGCCCGGTGCGAGGCGCTCGACGCGCTGCGCCGCGCCCGAGCAGTTCAACTGCACGCTCCGCCAGAGGAGCGGCGACCAGTTGTCGTTCCGGAACAGCGCTTTCACTCGCATGGCCGGGGGCGCGTTCGTCGCGACGCTCAGACTCACCGTGCCTCCCGACTCCGTCCGGGCGGGGCCGATATCGACGCTTCCGAGATCGAGGTCCTCGGTGTCGACCGTGAACCGGATCACGACTCCTGTGTGCTTCCCCAGCAGGTTGAGCTCGTAGTCGCCGGGCGGCAGGCCGCGCGCGCGGAATCCACCCGCATCTTCCGGCTCGACCGTCCAGAGCGCGAAGGTCGACTCGGGCCTCGTTCCGCGGAGAAGCAGGAACGCGCTGCCTGGCGCCAGCGACAACGGGGTGCCGTCCGACGTGAGCCGTCCGCGCAGTCCGGCGCCGCCCTCTGCGAGCGTGATCCGCACGGACTGATCGTCGGCATCCGACAGCGTCGCGGTCAGGACTCCGGGGAGGTGACCTGGCGCCGTCGCCTGGATCGCGTACCGGCCCGGCGCGAGCCGGGAGAAGCGACGTAGGCCGGTCGCGTCCGTCCAGCCGGCGTCGGGATGCTCGCGCGCTACTCCGTCGTCCTCGAACCAGAGGTTCACCAAGGCCGCGCCGAGCGGCTCCCCGTTCGCGTCGACGACTGCGACGCGCAGGTCGGCGGGGGCGGGCAGCACGACTTGCAGCTCCGGCGGACCGGACGCCCTGCGGACGTCGAACGGGATCTCGAGCGGCGAGAACGCTGGACTCGGCCGGGCGCCACTGGTCTCCAGGACGGCGTAGAAGCGCCCGTCCCCGGCGACATCGAGTTCCGCCCGGCCCACGTCGTCGGTCTCGACGCGCGCGACGGTGTGGCGCGCCGATGCGAACGCGCGCTCGATGCGGAACGACGCCGTGACGGGGCTGTCGCGCGTGTCGCGGCACGCGATGCGGACGCGCGTGGCGGGCGCCTCCCGGAACGCGACCACGGCGCCGGCCAACTCTCGCGCACGGTACTGCCCGTCGGCCACGAGGAGCGTGGACGGCGCGTCGTTCCGCGTGACGCGCAGCACGAGGAGGGCGTCCGGGGCGAACCCGCGCAGGTGGAACCGTCCCTCCGGATTCGGCAGCACGGGCGTCGCTGCCGAGTCGTCTGCGCGCGTCACCCAGACGACGTGTCGACCGAGTCCGTCGTGCCATGCGGCGCGCGGGTCCTCGCCGAGCCCGCCGAGCGCGGCGCCGTCGGGTCCGACGACCTGCGTCGGCTCCGCCGGGAGCGCTGGGGAGGAGTCGCCGGGAGCTGCAGCCACGCCGACCTCGCGGCGGCGCGGAGGCGGCTCGTCGACGGGCGACGCGGCAGCGTCGGCCTGGTGCGTCGCATCGTGCAAGGCGGTGCGCGGCGCGGTTCCGAAGCGGAGGAGCACGGCCAGCAGAAGGCCGCACGCCAAGCCCAGGAACACGCGTGATCGAACGCGCACAGCCCACCTCGCGCGACGTGCCCGGCCGCCGCGATCGGCAAGCCGCGAGCGCACGGCGCCGCGCGCCGTGCCGAGATCTCGGTTCGCACGGGCGACGTTCCGGCCGAGGCACGTCCGCGCTCAGGCAGGATCGCGGGCACCGGCGCGCTCCGTCAATAGCGAGCGCAGGTGCGATCTCTCGGTGGCGTCCGCACGGCCGGCCGCGGGGCCGATGCGCGCTGCTCGAAGGCGATCACCGGTCGTCGCGGAGCGCCCCCGCCGCACTCCTCGCGAGACCTGGTGAACGATGCGGGCTAGCATCCGCGCCCCGTGGATCGTGATCGCGATCACGGCGCGGCGTGGGCGGCTGCGCTAGACGGGGACCGGGCGGACGTGCCGGAAATGCCGGCCTTGCCACCGCGCGTTCCGGCGGCGGGCACCGCCCTGGCCTGACGAGGAGACCCCGACATGCGCGACGCCGTCATCCTTTCCTACGCACGCACGCCGATCGGGCGCTTCCAGGGCGGCCTCGCGTCGTTCCGCGCGCCGGAGCTCGGCGCGGTGGCGATCCGCGCCGCGCTGGCGAAGCGCGAGATCGACCCCGCCGCCGTGGACGAGGTCATCATGGGCAACGTGCTCCAGGCGGGCGTCGGGCAGAACCCGGCCCGGCAGGCGGCGCGCGCGGCAGGGGTCCCCGACGCCGTCGGCTCCTTCACCGTGAACAAGGTGTGCGGCTCGGGCCTCAAGTCCGTGATGCTCGCCGCGCAGGCGGTCCGCGCCGGCGACGCGGACCTCGTGGTCGCGGGCGGCATGGAGTCGATGACGAACGCGCCGTACCTGATCCCGAAGGCGCGCGACGGCCTGCGCCTCGGCCACGGCCAGCTCCTCGACGCGATGGTCCACGACGGCCTGTGGGACATCTACAACGACTTCCACATGGGCAACACCGGCGAGCTCGTCGCGAAGAAGTACGAGATCGCCCGCGAGGAACAGGACGCGTTCGCCGCCGAGAGCCACCGCCGCGCCGTCGCGGCGTGGGCGGCGGGCAAGTTCGCGCGCGAGGTCGCGCCCGTCGAGGTGAAGGACCGCAAGGGCAACGTCACGCGCATCACGCAGGACGAGGGCCCGCGCGGCGACACGACGGCCGAGTCGCTCGCGAAGCTGCGTCCGGCGTTCGACAAGGCCGGCAGCGTGACGGCGGGCAACGCGTCGTCGATCAACGACGGCGGCGCGGCGGTGATCGTCGCGTCGGCCGAGAAGGCGAAGGCGCTGGGCATCGACCCGATCGCGCGCATCACCGGCTACGCGACGGGCGGCATGGCGCCCGAGTGGGTGATGATGGCGCCGGTCGTCGCCGTCCAGAAGCTGTGGGCGAAGACGGGCACGAAGGCCTCGTCGTACGACCTCTACGAGCTGAACGAGCCGTTCTCGGTGGCGTCGCTCGCGGTCGGGCGCGAGCTCGGGCTCGACCCGGCGCAGGTGAATCCGTGGGGCGGGGCGGTTGCGCTCGGGCACCCGATCGGCGCGTCGGGCGCGCGCATCCTGTGCACGCTGCTCGCGGGCCTCGAGGACGCGGGCAAGAAGAAGGGCATCGCGGGGCTGTGCCTCGGCGGCGGCAACGCCGTCGCGCTCTCCGTCGAGATGCTGCGCTGAGCGGTCGCTTCAGCACGTGACGCACACGAGGAACGTCGCGCCGGCGGGGCCGCGCGCGCGGGAGGCACTGAGATGAGCACGCATCCGGTCGGCGAGATCCACAAGGTCGGCGTGATCGGCGCCGGCACGATGGGCAACGGCATCGCGCAGGTCTTCGCGATGAGCGGGCGCCACGTCGTGCTCGTGGACCAGGACGACGCGATCCTCGACGGCGCGGTGGCGCGCATCGAGAAGTCGGTCCGCAAGATCGCGGAGAAGAAGGGCGGCGACGCGGACCACGCCGCGGCGGGCGTGCGCGAGCGCATCGCGAAGGCGACCGCCACCGACGCCGTCGCGGACTGCGACCTCGTGATCGAGGCGATCGTCGAGTCGGCGGCCGTGAAGCGCGACGTCTTCGGCAAGCTCGACGCGGTGTGCCGCCCGGAGACGATCCTGGCGTCGAACACGTCGTCGATCTCGATCACGGTCATCGGCGCGGCGACACGTCGCCCCGACCGCGTGATCGGCATGCACTTCATGAACCCCGTGCCGCTCATGAAGCTCGTGGAGGTCATCCGCGGGCAGCTCACGAGCGACGCGACGACGAAGATCATCACGGACTGCGTGGACTCGCTCGGGAAGACGGCGGTCGAAGCGCAGGACTACCCGGGCTTCGTCGCGAACCGCATCCTGATGCCGATGATCAACGAGGCCTGCTACGCGCTCATGGAGGGCGTGGCGGACGCGCGCTCGATCGACGAGGTGATGAAGCTCGGGTGCAACCACCCGATGGGGCCGCTGACGCTCGCCGACTTCATCGGACTGGACATCTGCCTCTCGATCCTGAACGTGCTCCACACGGAGCTCGGCGATCCGAAGTACCGTCCGTGCCCGCTGCTGAAGCGCATGGTGGCCGCCGGCCTCCTCGGGCGGAAGAGCGGACGCGGCTTCTACGACTACGCCTGAAGGCGACCCCGCCCGACACTGCGCACCGACACCGAGAGACGACGCCCGCCACCCGAGGAGCGCCGCCCCCCATGGACTTCCGACTGACCGAAGAGCAGCAGATGGTGCGCGACACCGCGCGCGCCTTCGCCGAGGAGCACGTGCTGCCCGGCGCCGACGAGCGCGACAAGACGCGCGCGTTCCCGATCGAGCCGTTCCGCCGCTCCGGCGAGTACGGGTTCGCGGGCGTGTGCGTGCCCGAGGCCTACGGCGGCGCCGGGCTCGGCAACGTCGAGCTCTCGCTCACGCTGATCGAGGTGAACCGCGCGTGCGCCTCGACGGGCGTGACGCTCTCGGTGCACAACTCGCTCTGCTGCGCGGCGCTCGTGAACGCGGGCACCGAGGAGCAGAAGCAGCGCTTCCTGCCGCGGCTCGCGTCGGCCGAGCACCTCGGCGCCTACTCGCTCTCGGAGGCGGGCTGCGGCTCGGACGCCGCGGCGCTCGTCTGCGCGGCCCGCGACGACGGCGACGCGTTCGTGGTGAGCGGCACGAAGCTGTGGGTCACGTCGGCGACGCACGCCGACGTGTTCATCGTGTTCGTGCGCACCTCGCGCGAGGACAAGCCGAGCCGCGGCATCACGTGCCTCGTGGTCGAGAAGGACACGCCCGGGTTCCGCGTCTCGAAGAAGGAGGACAAGCTCGGCATCCGCGCGTCCTCGACGTGCGAGCTCGTGTTCGAGGAGTGCCGGGTCCCTAAGGCGAACGTGCTCGGCGCCGTCGGGCGCGGCTTCCCCGTCGCGATGGAGCTCCTCGACGGCGGGCGCATCGGCATCGCGTCGCAGGCGATCGGGATCGCGCGCGCCTCGATCGAGGCGTCGGTGCGCTACGCGAAGGAGCGCCACGCGTTCGGGCGGCCGATCGCCGACTTCCAGGCGATCCGCGCGAAGCTCGCCGAGATGCACGCGCGGACCGAAGCCGCGGAGCTCCTGACGCTGCGCGCGGCGTGGCTGAAGGACAAGGGCCTGCCGCACGGCACCGAGGCGTCGTGCGCGAAGCTGCTCGCGTCGCAGGCGGCCAACCACTGCGCGCGCGAGGCGGTGCAGATCCACGGCGGCGCCGGGTACCTCGAGGACTTCCCGGTCGAGCGCTACATGCGCGACGCGCGCATCACGGAGATCTACGAGGGCACGACCGAGATCCAGCGGCTCGTGATCTCGCGCGCCCTGCTCGACTGACGCCGCCGCGGCGAGCGCGGCGACGACGACCCCGAAGACGCCCCGAGGTACCGGACGATGCTCTACCTGACCGAAGACCACGCGATGCTGCGCGAGAGCGCGCGCGAGTTCGTGCGCGAGAGGGTCGCGCCGCTCGCGCAGGGCATCGACGCCTCGTGCGAGTTCCCGCTCGAGAACGTCCGCGCACTCGGCGAGATGGGCTTCCTCGGCGTGCCCGTGCCCGAGGAGTACGGCGGCATGGGGCTCGACAACGTCGGCAACGCGATCCTCGTCGAGGAGCTCGCGCGGCACTGCGCGTCGACAGCGCTGACGGTTGCCGCGCACGTCTCGCTCGGCACCTACCCGATCCTCGCGTTCGGGACCGAGGAGCAGCGCCGGCGCTACGTGCCGCGCCTCGCCGCGGGCGAGACGCTCGGCGCGTTCGGCCTCACGGAGCCCGACGCAGGCTCCGACGCGCAGGGCATCCGCACGACCGCGGTGCGCGACGGCGACACGTTCGTCGTCAACGGCTCGAAGATGTACTGCACGAACGCGACCCACGCGGGCGTGCTGACCTTCACGGCCATCACGGGCCGGCGCGACGGCGGGCGCCCGGAGATCACCGCGTTCGTGATCGAGAAGGACACGCCCGGGCTCGTGCTCGGGAAGCTCGAGAAGAAGCTCGGCATGCGCGCGTCCGACACGCGCATGGTGCACTTCGAGGAGATGCGCATCCCGCTCGAGAGCGTGCTCGGCGGGCCGGAGCAGATCGGCGTCGGCTTCAAGAACTTCATGAAGACGCTCGAGGGCGGGCGCGTCGGGATCGGCGCGCTGGGCGCGGGCTGCGGACTCGGCGCGCTCGAGCGCGCGCTCGCGTACGCGCAGGAGCGGCGCACGATGGGCCGGCCCATCGCGGAGCACCAGGAGATCGCGTTCAAGCTGGCCGACATGGCCGTGCAGTGCGAGGCGTCGCGGCACCTCGTCTACCACGCGGCGATGCTGAAGGACGCGGGCCGTCCGTACGGCCGCGAGGCGTCGATGGCGAAGCTGTTCGCCAGCGAGACGGGCACGCGCTGCGCCGACATGGCGATCCAGGTGCTCGGCGGCTACGGCTACACGCGCGAGTACGACGTCGAGCGCATCTACCGCGACGCGAAGCTGAACGAGATCGGCGAGGGCACGAGCGAGATCCAGCGCATGATCATCGCGCGTTCGCTGCTCACCGACGGACTCGGCGTCTGAGGCGCCCGCGTGGAAGGCGGCGCGACCGGCACGCCGTTCCGCGGCGGGTTCCGCTACCTGCGCAGTGACGACGGCGCCGCCGTCACCGCCGACGTGTGGGGCGCCGACCTCGCTGAGGTGCTCGCGCGCACGGTCGAGGCGGCCTGCCGCGCCGCCGGCGTGCCCGACGCCCCCGCGCCCGCGCCGCCGCAGCGCGTCGAGTGCCGCGGCGACGACATCGAGTCGCTGCTCGACGCGGCCGTCGCGCACGTGCTCGGCCGGCTCGCGAGCGACGGCGTCTACCTGACGGCCGCGCGCTGCACGTCGCTCGCGCGCATCGACGCGGGCGGCGAGCTGCCGCCCGGCTTCGCCGCGCTGCTCGTCTGCGATGCGCAGCACGTGGTGCCGCCGGGCGAGTCGGAGCTCGTGGCGGTGCAGCCCGCCGGCCGGCGCTGCCGCGCCTGGCGCGAGGGGCAGGTGCTGCGCGTGCAGGTGCACCTGCGCGCGGCTCCCGCAGCGGACGCCTCGTGACGTCGGGCATCGACGCGCTCCTCGGCGCCGCGCCGCCGTGGCCGCGGCGCGTCGTCTGCCTGACCGAGGAGACGACGGAGATCCTCTACACGATCGGCGCGGGCGACCGTGTCGTCGGCATCTCGGGCTACACGGTGCGGCCGCCCGAGGCGCGCGCGAAGCCGAAGGTCTCGGCGTTCCTGACGGCGCGCATCGACACGATCCTCGAGCTGCGCCCGGACCTCGTGCTCGGCTTCTCGGACCTGCAGCGCGACATCGCGCGCGAGCTGATCCGCCGCGGCGTGCCCGTGTACGTGTTCAACCAGCGCTCGGTGGCGGAGATCCTGCAGACGGTGCGGGTGGTCGCGGCGCTCGTCGGACTCGCGGACGCAGGCGAGGCGCTCGCGACACGGCTCGCGGCGCATCTCGCGGACGTCGCCGTGCGCGCGGCCGCACTGCCGCGCCGCCCGCGCGTCTTCTTCGAGGAGTGGCACGAGCCGCTCATCTCGGCGATCCGCTGGGTCTCGGAGCTGATCGAGATCGCGGGCGGCGAACACGTCGGCGCGGAGCTGCGCGCGGAGCAGGGTGCGCAGGGACGCATCGTCGACGCCGGCGACATCGCGCGCCGCGACCCGGAGGTCGTGATCGCGTCGTGGTGCGGCAAGAAGGCGCAGCGCGCGGCGATCGCGGGACGCCCCGGGTGGGACGCGGTCGCGGCGGTGCGCGACGACCAGCTCTACGAGATCAAGAGCACGTACGTGCTGCAGCCAGGGCCCGCGGCGCTCACCGACGGCGTGGACCAGATCGCGCGGATCGTCGAGGCCGTCGCGCACGGCCGCCGCCTGCCGCGACGCCGCTCGGGCGACCTGCGCCGCGCCGACTGACGCACGCGCGTCACAGCCGCAGGCGGCGCCGCACCCACACGCCGGCGAGTGCGAGGACGAGCGCGACGACGGCGAACACGCCCCACTGCGCCGCGCCCGAGGCGCCCGTGCACGCGGCGCCGCCCGCCGCCGCAGCAGCGAGCGCGAACGGGGCGAGGCGCGCGGTGCGCGTCCACGCCTCGCCGCCTCCGAAGACGAGCGCGAGCGCGGCCCAGAACGCGAGCCAGCCGATCACGTGGCTCCCCGGGCGCGGCTCGTCCACGGGCTGTCCGCGAGGCGGAAGCGCCACGGCAGGTGCGCAGCGCGCGTGATGCCGACGCGCGTTCCCGCGACGATGCGCGGCCGCCGCAGCCGCGCGGTCCACGTCAGGTCCGCGTCGAACCGACTCCCGTTCATCTCGGGACCGATGCCGAGCGCGACGGCGAGGCGCGCGGGGCCGCTCGCGAGCTCCGCGTCGCGCCGTCCGCCGCGCCGCGCACGCATCGTGTCGAGACCCTCGAGCGGCTCGAGCGCACGCAGCAGGACGGCGCCCGGCCTGCCGTCCTCGGTCGTCACGTTGACGCAGTGGTGCATGCCGTAGATGCGGTAGACGTACAGGTGCGCGTACGTCGTGCCCATCATCTGCGCGGTCTTCGGCCGCATCACGTAGTGCGATGCCGCGTCGCCGCGGTAGGCCTCGGTCTCGACGATCCGCCCCGCGACGCCGCCGTGCGCGAGCACGGCGCCGATCAGCTCGCGGGCGACGACGCGCGTGTCGCGGGCGAAGAACGCGGCGTCGAGGCGGGCTCCCGGCGAGGGCACGGCGCGCAGACTACCTTGGGTAGATTGGCGGGGTGCAGGGTGCGCAGGGAGTCGGCGGGGCCGGGCGGACGCGTCGCCGCGTCGTCGCACTCTTCGTCGGTGTCGCGGCCGCACTCGTGCTCGCCGAGGCGACGTTGCGCATCGCGGGCGACGGCGCGCCGCCGGGGCCGAAGATCGGTGTCGTCGACACCGTCACGGGCGACCTGGTGCTGCACGCGTACCCGAGCGATCCCGCGAACGCGTTCGAGCCGACGCCCGCGCTCACGCCGGGCCGCCACCAGGCGATCGAGCTCTCGGAGCCGCCGCGCAAGGTCGCGCTCGACGCGCTCGCGGCGACGCCGTGGTGCGTGCGCTACGCGTACGGATCGGAGGGCGTGCGCGGCCCGGCCGTCACGCCCCGGCCGCTCCCGGGCGTGACGCGCATCGCGCTGATCGGCGACTCGTTCGCGTTCGGCGAGGGAGTGCGCGAGCCGGAAACGCTCGCGCCCCGACTCGCGGCGCGCCTCGGCGCGTCGTACGAAGTGCCGAACTGCGCGCAGAGCGGGGCGGACCTCGCGCTCGACGTCGCCCGCCTCGAGTGGGCGGTCGCGAGCTACGGCTGCACGCGCGCGCTGCTCGTCGTCACGCTGAACGACGTGCCGCCGCCGACGCAGCGCGCCGCAGCCGACCGGGCGTTCGACCTCCTGAACGTGCGCGCCGACGACGGCACGCCTGCGCCGCTGCGCTGGTCGCGCCTCGCGCACCTCGCCTTCGGCTTCGCGGCGGCCCGGGCGCGGACGGCGGCGACGGAGGACGAGTACGCGGCGCGCTGGGACCCACAGCGGAACGGCACGCGTCTCGACGAGGCCGCCGCGCTCTTCGCGCGCGCGGCGGCGCTCCCCGGCTGCCGCACCGTCGTCGTCGTGCACCCGCTTCTCCACCGCCTGCGCGACTACCCGTTCCGCGCGGCGCACGCCGAGATCGCAGCCCTCGCGCGGCGGGCGGGGCTCGACGTCGTCGACCTGCTCCCCGCGTTCGAGGGGCTCGACGAGCGGACGCTGTTCGTCCACCCGATCGACCACCACCCGAACGCGCGCGCGCACGCGCTCTCGGCCGAGCGGCTCGCGGCGGCGCTCCTCGAGCTGCCCGCGTTCGCGCCCCGCTGACGGGCACGTCGCCACGGACTGCGCGAGCCGCGCGAACCGATCGCGCTAACCTCTCCCGGTGCGAAGCTCGCTCCTGGTCGCGGCCGTCGTGGTCGGCCTCCTCGCCCTGCACTTCGGCCGTGCCGCGCTCGGCGGCGACTTCGTCGCGGACCGCTCGCCGCTCGAGGACGTCTACCACGTCTCGCTGCTCTACGAGCGCTGGGCCGCGAGCCTGCGCGCGGGCGCGCCGCCGCTCTGGATGCCCGAGTTCGGCGGCGGCTACCCGGCTCCCGCCGCGTGGATGTACGGGCTGCTCTACCCGGGACTGGCGGCGTTCCTCTTCCTGCCGGCGCACGCGGCGTGGACCTGGACGGGCATCCTGCACGCGGCGTTCGGCGCGGCGGGGATGGAGCGCCTCGTGCGCGCGCACGGGGCGCGCGCCGCGGGGAGCGTCACCGCCGGCCTGCTGTTCGGCCTGAGCGAGTTCATGGTCGGGCGGCTCCTCGTCGGTCACCTGAACCTCGTCATGCCCCTCGCGTGGGCGCCGTGGGTGCTGCTGCACGCGATCCGTACCGGCCGCGGCGAGCCGGGCGCGCCGGCCTGGCTCGCGGTGACGGCCGCGCTCGGCCTGCTCTCCGGTCACGTCGAGACGTGGTTCCTCGTTGCGCCGCTCGCGGTCGTCCTCGTGCTCGTCGCGGGCGGCGCGGCGCCCGGCGCGCGCCCGCGCGACGCTCTGCAGCGCGGCGGACTCGCGGCCCTCGTCGTGCTGCTGCTCCTCGCCGTGCAGTGGCTCCCGACGCTCGAGCTGACGCGCCTCGCGGACCCGCCGCACATGACGCCGTCGGGTCTGCGCGACACGTCCGCGCCGCTGCACCAGCTCGCCGCGCGACTCGTCCCGGGCGCCCTGGGCAACGAGGCGGACGACTCGCACTGGGTGCGCTCCATGGACCCGTTCGACCACGAGTTCCTGTGGATCGGCGGTCCGTGGCTCGTGCTGCTCGCGGCGCTCGTGCGCGCACGCCCCGACCGTCTCGCGCGACTGTGGCTCGCCGCGGCGGTGGTGGGGGTCGTCGTGGCGCTCGGCGAGCACGCGCCGTGGGGCGCGCTCCTGCACGCGCTGCCGCCGTTCTCGTGGGGCCGCACGCCGGGTCGCGCGCTCGTGCTGCCGCTGCTCGCGCTGCCCGTGCTCGCCGGTCTCGGCGTCTCGACGTGGCTCGACCTCGCGCCGCGCGACGCGTGGCGCCGCCTCGCGCTCGCCGCCGCGCTCGCCGTCACCGTGTTCGGCGTGGGCCTCGCGGAGGTCCTCGTCGAGGCGGGCGGGCAGATGGAGTACGAGACCCGCCTCGGCTCGCTGTCGGCGTCCGCGGTGCGCGACGAGATCGTGCTCCCCGCGGCATGGACGGCGGCGGGCGGGCTCGTGCTCGTGGCGCTCGCGCTGCTGCTCGCGCGGCGCGGCGGCGGGTGGCGTGCGCTCCCCGCGATCGCGTGCGGCGCCGCGGCGCTCTGGGTCGCCGCACCGCCCGTCGAGACGGTCGACGCGTCGTTCCACGAGATCGACTGGACGGCGCAGCTCCCCGAGGGCGTCGGCGCGCACCGCGTCCAGCTCTACGGCAACCGGTTCGCGCCCGTCGAGCGCCAGGGCACGCGCACGCTGCGCGAGATCTGCCACGTCGACACCCCCGGGTTCCGCCGCCTGTGGGCCGACCCGGGCGAGGGCTACGGGTACTGGCTCGACGTCGCGGCCGACATCGGGCCGCCCGGCTGGAGCGGCGCGCTGTTCGAGGCGCCGCGCAACTCGACGCGCGGGCGCCGGATGACGGTGTCCACGCACCCCGCGCTCGGGCCCGGCGCGCTGTTCACCGCCGCCGGTCCCGGCGACCGGCTCGGCGACGACGAGCTGCTCGCGCAGTTGCGCAACATGGACGCGCGCGCCTGGATCGACGGCCCCGACGGGCGCACGCGCCACGACCCGCTGCGCGGCGGCGACGTGCGCTCCGCGCCGGGGGGCGGTCCGCTGCGCGTCGCGTACGACGTCGTCGCTCCGGCGGCGTGCCGGCTCGTCGTCAGCGAGAAGGCGTATCCCGGCTGGACGGCGACCGTGGACGGCGTGCCCGTCGAGATCGCCACCGCCAACCTCGCGCTGCGCTCGGTCCCGCTCCCGGCCGGACGGCACCGCGTCGAGTTCGTCTACCGGCCGCTCGCGTACCGCATCGGGCTCACGCTCACGATCGTCGGCTGCGCGGCGGCGCTGTACGTGTTCCTCCGGGCGCGCCGCGGTGCCGCGTGAGGGGTCCGGCGTGAGGGGCGTCTCCGCGACGGCGCTCGCGACGCTCCTCGCCGCGCTCGTGCTGTTCGGGCCGAGCGCGTGGGGCGGCCACGTGGTCGCCGACCCGACGCGGATGCGCGACACGTACCACGTCGCGACGATCCTCGCCGCGTACGGACGTCATCTCGCGCACGGCCACCTGCCGCTCTGGCTGCCCGAGGTCGCGGGCGGGGCCCCCGCGTACGCGGCGTGGATGTACGGGCTGCTCTCGCCGGGCGCGTTGCTCTTCGCGCTCTTCGCGCCCGGCACGGCGTGGACGTGGAGCGCGGTGCTGCACATGACGCTCGCCGCGGCGGGGCTCCACGCGTACCTGCGCGCGCGCGGCCTCTCGCACGCCGCCGCCGCGACGGGCGCGCTGACGCTCGCGTTCTCGGAGTACGTGGTCTCGCGCACGATCGGCGGCCACCTGAACCTCGTCTGGCCGCTGGCGTGGGCGCCGTGGGTGCTCGTCGCCGGACTCGCGGCCGCGCGCGGGCGGCGCGGCGGCGTCCCGGCGCTCGCCGCGGTCGGCGCGCTCGCGCTCGTCTCGGGCCACGTGCAGATCTGGTTCTTCCTCGGTCCCGTCTGCGCGGGGGCGGCGCTCGCGGAGGCGCGCGCGGCGGGCGGCGGCGCGGCGCTCCGGCGCGTGGTCGCGGGCGGTGCGCTCGCCCTGCTCCTCGCGGCCGTGCAGTGGCTGCCGACGGCCGAGTACGTCGCGCACGCGGGGCGCGTCGACATGGACGCCGAACACCTGCGCGCGTGGTCGGCGGCGCCGGCCGTGCTCGCGGAGAAGGTCGCGCCCGGACTGCTCGGCACGCGGCCCGTCTCGCGCTGGGCGCCCGGCCTCTACGAGAACGAGAGCGCGCTCGCGGGCGGCCTCGGCCTGCTCTTCCTGGTGGCGCTCGGCGTGCGCCGCGGCGCGGGCCGCCGCGCGTGGTGCGGCGTGCTCGTCGTCGCGCTGCTCCTCGCGCTCGGCGAGTGGACGCGGCCGACGCACCTGCTCGGACTCGTGCCGCCGTTCACGTGGTCGCGCGTGCCGGGGCGTGCGCTCGTCGCCGCGGTGCTCGCGGTCGCGGTGCTCGCGGCCCACGGCGCCGAGGTCGCGCTCGCGTCCGACGCCGCCACGTGGCGCGCCGCTCTGCGGCGTGCGGCCGTGGGCACGGGCGTGCTCGGCGTCGGCGCGCTCGCCGCGCTGCGCATCTGGGCCGGCTCGCTCGACTGGGCGGCCGTGTCGGACGCGCCCGACGTCGGCGTCGACGCGCAGCAGCGCGCGGCGGATCTCGCGACCGCGTGGGCGGCGACGGCCACGCCCGCTCTGCTCGCGTCGCTCGCCGGTCTCGCGCTCGTCGTCGCGGCCGCGTTCGCGGTGCGACGTCTGCCGCGTGCGCGGCTCGCGCTGCCCGCCGCCGCGCTCGTCGCCGCGTGGCTCGCCGCGCCGCCGGTGCAGCTCGTGCCCGACGCGTTCCTGCAGGGCGCCGCCGCGCAGGCGGTCCCGCCGGAGCTGCGCGACCACCGCGTGCAGCTCGCGGACACGCGCATGCCGTACCCGGAGCTCGACGGCGTCGGCACGCTGCGGCCGCTCTCGCACGTCGGCACGGTGTGGCTGCACACGGCCGTGCGCGGGCTGCCGCCCGAACGCGTGATGTGGTGGTTCGCGCTGTCGGGCGTGCTCGTCGTCGCTCCGCCGCCGCCGCCCGGGGCGCCGCTCGACCTGCCCCAGCGCGTGCGCTTCCAGCGGCCGCCGTGGCCGCTCCCCGAGCGCGCGCGCGTCTACCGCGGCGCGGATTGCTACGTCAGCAGCCTGGAGCAGAACCTCGCGGAGCTCCGGACCGGCGCCGACGTGCTCGCCGCGGACACCGTCCACGACTGGCCGGCCGGCAAGGGCCCGCTGCCCGGCGCGACGGCGCGGATCGTCGCGGACGGCGACCCGAACGCCCTGGTGGTGGACGTGGACGCGCCGGAGCGGGGCGTGCTGTTCCTCGCGGAGTCGTGGTACCCGGGCTGGACCTGCGACGCCGGCGAGCTCGCGCGCGCGAACGTCAACTTCCGCGCGGTGCAGGTGCCGGCGGGCCGCACGCGCGTGACGCTGCGCTTCCTGCCGGCGTCGTTCCTCGCCGGGGCCGTGCTCTCGTTCGCGGCGCTCGTCGTCGTGCTGCTGCTCGCACGTCGCGACCTGCGGCGGGGCGCCGCATGAGCGAGCGCGTCACGACGGAGCGCGTGTTCGTGTTCCTCGCGCTGCTCGTGGCGGGCGCGCTGTACGTCGGCGAGGCCGCGCTGCCGGGCCACATGCCGGCCGACTTCACGCGCATGCGCGACACGTACCACCTCGCGCTCATCTGCTCGCGCTGGGGCGCGTGGCTGCGTGAAGGACACCTCGCGTGGTGGATGCCCGAGTTCTCGGGCGGACACCCGGTGCACGCGCTCTGGCTGTACGGCCTCGCGCACCCCGCGTCGCTGCTGTGGGCGGCGCTGCCGCTCGAGACGGCGTACACGTGGGGCGCGCTGCTCCACGGTGCGTTCGGCGGACTCGGCGTGTTCGTGTTCCTGCGGGGCCGCGACGCGGGACGCAGCGGCGCCGTGTGCGGTGCGATCGTCTTCGCGTTCTCCGAGTACGTCGTCGGGAAGCTCACGTCGGGCGGCGTGAACCAGGTGTGGTCGCTCGCGTGGGCGCCGTGGGTGCTCGTCGCGATCGAGCGCGTCGTCGCCGGACGCCGCGGCGGCGCGGCGGTGCTCGGGCTGACGGCCGGCCTCGCGCTGCTCGCGGGTCACGTCCAGACGTGGTTCACGCTCGGGCCGGCGCTCGCCGTGCACGCGCTCGTCGCCACGTCCGCGGTGCCGCGCGAGCGCCGCGGCACGGTGCTGCTGCGCCTCTCCGGCGCGGCTGTGCTCGCCGTGGGGATCGCGGCGGTGCAGTGGCTGCCGTCCCTCGAGCTCGTGCTCGCGGCCGGCACGCAGCCGGTGAGCGACCCGCAGCTCCTGCGCGCGTGGTCGGCGCCGCTCCCCTCGCTCGCCGCGAAGCTCTACCCGGGCCTCCTCCGCGGCACCGCGACGGAGTTCGCGCACGAGCACGGGGGCGTCACCGGCGCGCTCGCCTGCGGGCTCGCGCTCCTCGGCGCGTGCGCCCGGGAGCGGCGGCGTGTGCTGTGGGCCGTGCTCGCGCTCGTCGGGCTCGTGCTCGCGCTCGGCTACGGCAACCCGCTCTCGGCGTGGCTGAACGGGCTCCCGGTCCTCTCGTGGGCCCGCGTGCCCGCGCGCGCCCAGGCGCTGACGGTGCTCGGCGCGGCGCTGCTCGCCGGCCACGGCGCCGACGACTGGCTGCGCGGACGCGTCGCCGGCGCGCGGCTCGTCGCCGTCGCGACGGTCCTCGCGACGCTCCTCGCCGCCGCGGCGCTGGTCGTCGCGCTCGACGCGCAGGGCGACGGCGCGCGTGCCGCGGCGCTGCGCAACGCGGCGCCCGCCGCGGTCGCGGCGACGCTCGCCGGCCTCGCGATCGGCGCGGGGGCGCTCGCGTTCGCGCGGCGGCGTCCCGAGCGCACGCTGCTCGCCGAGCTCGGCGTGCTCGTCGGCGTCGGTCTGGCCGCGCCGCCCGTGCTCGCGACCGCGACGCCGTTCCTGCACACCGACTGGCAGGCGCGGCTGCCGGAGTCCGCGCGCGGGCACCGCGTGCTGCAGGCGGACTTCCGGCTGCCGTACGTCGAGGCGTCGGGCGTGCGCAGCTACCGCCTGCCCGCGCACCTCGAGCCGCACGCCTTCGCGCGGCTGACGGCGTCGGCCGCGCCGGCGCTCGAGCCGTGGATGGACATCGGCGCGCTGCTCTTCGTCGGTCCGCTGCCGCCCGGTCCGCCGGTCGGGGTCGACGACGCCGTGCGCGTGGTGCCCGCGGCGCGTCCGCCGATTGCGGCGGCGTGGTTCGACACGGCCGAGGAGGGGGTGGCCGACGACGTCGCGCTCGCGCGGCTCCTGCGCGGCGAGCGCGTGCTGCTGCTGGCCGACGGGACGCTGCGCGCGGACGCGCCCGAGGCGCCGCCGCGCTCGGTGCCCGCCGTGCGCCCACCGCAGACCGACCCATGCCGCGTCACGTTCGACGTGGACGCCCCGGCAGCCGGCTGGCTGTTCGTCTCCGAGAAGCACTACCCGGGCTGGACGGCCGAGGTCGGCGGCGCCCCGGCGGAGCTGCGGCGCGCGAACGTCGCGTTCGGCGCGGTGGCCGTACCCGCGGGTCGCTCGCAGGTCGTCCTCGTCTACGCTCCCGGCTCGGTGCACCTCGGCGCGCTCGTGAGCGCGCTCGCGGCCGCCTCCGCGGCCGTCGCGCTCCTCCGTGCGCGGTGGCGACCGCCGGAAGCGCCGTGAGGCCCGCTCGGCCCCGCGCCTACAATCGCGCGGTGCCGCTCAAGAGCCTGCGCCCGTCCGCGCACCGCGCCGCCGCCGTGCTGCTCGCCGGCCTCCTCGCGGCGGGTCTCGCGACCCCGCGCTCGGGCGCGGAGGAGGGCTGGCGCGCGGCCCCCGAGCAGGTCCCGGTCCGCTACTCGATCGAGGCGCGGCTCGTCGAGGGCCGCGGCGGCGAGGACGACCTCCGCATCGCCGGCAACCAGCGCATCGAGTGGCGCAACACCTCGACCGAGGACGTCGGCGTCGTCTACCTGCACCTCTACGCGAACGCGTTCCGCGACTCCCACACCACGCTCCTGCGCGAGGCGCGCGACGCGGGCTGGAAGCTGCCCGAGGACGCGCGCTTCGGCGGCATCGACGTGCGCGGGCTGTCGCTCGTCACCGGCGAGCCGCTCGAGCTGACGTTCGTCACCCCCGACGACGACGAGCCGCCCCCCGGCACGACCCTGGTCGGCGTCGCACCCGCGCCGAGCACCGACCGCACCGTCGCACGAGTCGTGCTGCCGCGGCGCGTCGCGCCGGGCGAGACGCTCGGGCTGCGCCTCAAGTTCACGACCACGCTGCCCTCGGTCATGCGCCGCATGGGCTGCCACCGCGGGTTCGTGATGGCGGCGCAGTGGTACCCGAAGCTCGGGCGCTACCTCGGCACCGCGGCCCCGGGCACGCACGAGGGCTGGTACTGCCCGCAGTACCACTGGACGACCGAGTTCTGCGCCGACTACGCGGACTACGACGTCGAGCTGCGCCTGCGCTCGGCGCTCGTCTCCGGCGCGACCGGCGAGCGCGTCGAGGAGTCCGTGGACGAGCCGCGGGGCGAGCGCACGGAGCGCTGGCGCGCGCGCGGCGTCGTCGACTTCGCGTGGACGGCGCACGAGCGCTTCGAGTCGTACGAGCGCGAGATCGAGCCGCTCGCCGTGCCCGAGGGGCGCGACCCCGCGGCCGACCGCGTGCTCCGCGAGCGCGCGCGCTTCGCGGAGGTGCTCGGGGTCGCGCCCGAGGAACTGCAGCTCCCGAAGGTGAAGGTCCGGGTGCTGCTCCAGCGGGAGCACGCGCGGCAGGCGGAGCGCTACTTCGAGGCGGCGCGGGTCGCGCTCGCCACGTACGGGATGTGGCTCGGGCCGTACCCGTACCCGACGCTCACGATCGTGGACCCGGCGTTCGGCGCGAAGCGCGCGGGCGGCATGGAGTACCCGCAGCTCGTCACGGCGGCGACCGAGATCGCGAACCCGCCGGAGTCGCTCGACCCCGAGCGCGTGATCCTGCACGAGATCGGCCACCAGTGGTTCATGAACGTCCTCGCCTCGAACGAGGCCGCCGAGGCGTGGCTCGACGAGGGCCTGAACACGTACTTCACCGCGCGCTCGGCGGAGGTCGGCTACGGCCCCGCGATCGGCGTCACGCGCGTGCTCTCGGTGCCGCTCCTCGTGACGCCGTTCTTCGACTTCCCGGGCCTCGCCGCCGAGTGGCCGCGCTGGGTGGGGCTCCCCGACTGGGCCGTGCCGCCCCGCATGGAGCTCTTCGAGGGCTGGCGCGACCTGCCGCCGCTCAGCGGCCTGCCGACGCCGTCGTACGCCACGGACCCGCTCCTGCCGCAGCGGCGCCGCTACCTGAACCGCGCGGGCTGGGACGACATGGTGCGCCCGAGCTGGCGCTACGCCGACGCGCCGAGCTACTGGGTCAACGCCTACTCGCGGCCCGCGCTGTTCGTGAACTCGCTGCGCCGCACGCTCCAGGCGGAGCGCGGCGACGCCGCCGGCGAGCGCGCGTTCGCGCTCGGCATGCTCGAGTACGCGCGCTCGCAGCGGTTCCGCCACCCCACGACCGGCGACTTCCTGACGGCGTTCGGCCGCGGCTCCGGGAGCGACGCGACGCGGCTCTTCGACGCCCTGGCCGCGTCGGCGGGCGTGCTCGACTACGCGATCGAGGGCATCGACGTGCTGCGCGAGCCGCCGTTCGCGGGCATCCGCGAGGACGAGGGCGGGGAGGACGTGGTCGCGGTGCCCGACGCCGTCCCGGCCGAGGGCGAGGCCGCTCGCATCCGCACGGCCGTGCTCGTGCGGCGGCGCGGCGACGCCGTCGTGCCGGTGCGCATCGAGGTCACGCGCGACTCCGGCGACCCCGAGCGCGCCACGTGGGAGAGCACGTGGCAGACGTGGGACGGTCGCGAGCGCTGGCACCGCTTCGTCTTCGACGGCCGCATCCAGGCGGCGCGGCTCTATCCGCGGGCGGAGTTCCTGCAGGACGCGGACCGCCGCAACGACAGCCTGACGAAGCGCCAGAACCCGCGCCCCGGCGCGAAGTGGGCGACGCGCTTCCTGATGTGGATCGAGAACGCGGCGCTCTCGTACGGGCGGTTCTTGTGAGCCCTGCCGACGGTGCCGTCCGCGCCGCGTGGCGCGCGGTGCGCCGCGCGAAGCGTCTCGTCTGGCTCGTCGCCCTGACCGACGCGCTCGTGTTCCTGCCGGCCGCGCTGTACGTGGGCGTCACGGTGCACCGCGCCGCGGGCCACCGCGTGGACGCGACGTCGCTCGCGCGCGTGCTCGACCCGGACCTGCTGGCCGACATGGACTCCGGCTCCGGCGACTTCCGCATCCACCAGACGGTGCTCGCGGCGGCGTGCCTCGTGCTGTTCTTCGCGCTGCGGCCGCTCGTCATGGGCGGGTACGTCGCGATCGCCGCGCGCGGCGACCGCATCCGCTTCGACGAGTTCGTGCGCGTGGGCGGCGCCGTCTACTGGAAGTTCCTGCGGATCGCGCTCGTGGGCGTCGTCACGTGCTACCTGCTGTCGCTCGCCGCGAAGCCGCTGCTCGCCTACATCGACGAGCAGGCGTCGAGCTACGTCACCGAGGGGCCGGCGATCACCTACCGGCGCGCGACCGAGGTGTTCGTGTTCACCGCGTACTGGGTGCTCGGCACGATCCTCGACTACACGCGCGTGGGCGTGCGGATGTACCGGCGGCCGGGCGTCTTCGTGGAGCTCGGGCGCTCGGCCCTGTTCGTGCTCCAGCACCCCGTCGAGACCCTCGGCTTCTCGGCGTTCGCCTTCGCGATCGAGCTCGCAGCGATCTGGGGCTTCTCCGAACTCCTGCAGCGCGCCGACGGCGCGTACGTGCTGACGAGCCTCTCGGTGCTGCTGCTCGCGCAGGTGCTGGTCGCGCTGCGCGAGGCGACGCGCCTCTTCCACCACGCGGGCGCGTGGCGCATCCGGCGCCGCGCCGAGGGGGGCGCCCACGACGACCCGGCGCGGCGCCGCCCGTCCGGGGACGACCTGCTCGAGAACCTGCCCTGGAACCAGTGACCGCGCGGGCGTGCGGCACGGCGTGTGCGTGCCGGACCGCGCGGCACGACGCCGCGCGGCGGCGGTGCGGTAGCCTCGCCGCGCGCGGCGCCGGGGAGCCGCGCGAGGTGACGATGTCGCGAAACGCCCTGTCCGCACGCTCGCTGCGCGCCGCCGCGCTGCTCCTCTCCGTCGCGCTCGGCGTGCTCGCGCTCGCCGCACCGGCCCGCGCCGACGCCGCCCTCGACGCGCGGCGCGCCGAGCTCGAGGCATGCGTCGCGCAGAGCGGCGACGCCGCGCGCCGGGCGCGCGCGGTCCAGGCCGTGGCGGAGCTCGGGACGCCGGAGGCGGCGCGCGTGCTGCTGACCTGCCTCGACCAGCTCTCCGTGCACCGCGCCGACCTCGAGGAGCGCCAGGTGCGCACGCAGAAGGACTACGAGCCCTACGAGGGGTACACGTTCACGGACCCGAAGGCGTGGGACATCAAGAAGCGCCTGCGCAAGCAGCTCGACGACCAGGCCGAGGAGATCCAGGCCGACGGCGTCGTGCTCGCCGCGTTCGCGGCCGGCATCGCGAAGTTCACCGACGCCGACGCGCTGACGTCGCTCGAGCGCGGCGTGGGGACGCCCAAGGACTTCGCGCGCCGCGCGCTCTTCGAAGGGCTGCTGCGGAACGAGAAGACCGACGCGGTGGACCTGGGCCGGAAGGCGCTCAAGGACGGCGACGCGGGCGTGCGCCTCGTCGCGCTCGAGGCCCTCGCCGGGCGCAAGGTCGCGGGCACGCTCGAGTTCGGCGTCAAGGGCCTGAAGGAGCGCGGCTGGCCGCACCGTCAGGCCGCGGCGCGTCTGCTGCAGGCGCTCGGCGACCTGCGCGCCGTCGCGCCGCTCGTCGACGCCATGGCCGGCGAGGAGGGGCGCCTGATCGAGGTCTACGCCGAGGCGCTGCGTGCGATCACGAAGGCCGAGATCGGACCGTTCCCCGACGTGTGGCGCCAGTGGTACGACGACAACAAGGCGCGGCTCGGGGAGCTCGGCGTGAAGGGCGCGACGCCGCGCAAGGCGCGCGAGGGTGCGGGCCAGGGCATCGACTACTACGGCATCGAGACGCGCAGCCGCCGCATCGTGTTCCTGATCGACGTCTCGGGCTCGATGAAGGACCCGATCGGCAGCACGAACCAGGACGTCACCGGCCAGGCCGAGGACACCTACAACGGCCGCAAGGTGGACATCGCGAAGCGCGTGCTGAAGCAGGCGATCCGCAACCTGCCCGAGGAGGCGCGCTTCGACTTCGTGATCTTCAACCACGCCGTGCGCATCTTCGAGCCGAACCTCGTGCCGGCCACGCAGGACAACAAGAACAAGGCGTACCTGATGATCAACGACCTCGAGGCGTCCGGCGCGACCTTCACGTACGGCGCCCTCGAGAAGGCGTTCCACCTGGCCGGGCGCGGGGTCACCGACAAGGCCTACGACCCGGGCGTGGACACCATCTTCGTGCTCTCGGACGGCGCGCCGACCACCGACGACGTGGACAACGCGCAGCCCATGGACGCGCAGAAGATCCTCTCCGCCGTGCGGGAGTGGAACGCGCTGTCGCGCATCTCCATCCACACCATCGCGATCGACCCCGGCATCGGCGGCGGGCAGGCGTTCGTGCGCTTCATGAAGTCCCTCGCCGCGCAGAACGGCGGCACCTACGCGGAGATCGGCGGCGACGGGCGCCGGTCGGGCGACGGCGGGGGGCTGCTGAAGGGCGGGAGCGGCGCCCGGGGCGGCGGCGACGGCGGCGACGACGCGGGGGACGACTCCGGCGAGTGACCCGCGTCGCGTCGCGAGGCGGCGGTTCAGGGCGGCGGATGGTTTCCCTGGCGACGCGCCGCGCACCGGCGTACCGTCGGCGAATCCACTCGCGCGGGGTGGTGGAAAGTCCCCGAGGAGCCCTCCATGCCCTCGACCGACAGCCTGGCGAACGTGCGCTACGAGGTCCGCGAGGGCGTCGCGTTCGTCACCGTGGACCGCCCGAAGGCGCTGAACGCGCTCTCGGACGCCACGCACGACGACCTGCGCACCGCGTTCGAGGCGGTCCGTGACGACGCGTCCGTGATCGCCGCGGTGCTGACGGGAGCCGGCGAGAAGGCGTTCGTGGCGGGGGCCGACATCTCGGAGCTCGCCGAGATGTCCCCGATGCAGGCGCGCGCCGCCTCCGCGAAGGGACAGGCCGGGTTCACGCTGATCGAGCGCTGCGGGAAGCCCGTGGTCGCCGCGATCAACGGGTTCGCGCTCGGCGGCGGGCTCGAGCTCGCGCTCGCGTGCCACGTGCGCGTGGCGGCGGAGGGGGCGCGCCTCGGGCTGCCCGAGGCCACGCTCGGGCTCGTCCCCGGCTACGGCGGCACGCAGCGCCTCGCGCGGCTCGTCGGTGTCGGCCGCGCGCTGGCCATGGTGCTGACGGCCGACATGATCGACGCCGCGGCGGCGGAGCGCATCGGCCTCGTGCACCAGGTCGTCCCGGCCGCCGACCTGCTGGCGACGGCCGAGGCGCTGGCGCGGCGCATCGCCTCGCGCGGCCCCGTCGCGATCCGGCTCGCGACGCAGGCGGTCGTGGACGGCGCCGGGCTCGCGCTCGAGGACGGGCTGCGTCTCGAGCAGGACCTCTTCGGACTCGCGTTCTCGACCGACGACATGCGCGAGGGCACACGGGCCTTCCTCGAGAAGCGGAAGGCGCAGTTCCGCGGCCGCTGACGGCGACCCGGACCGGGGATCGAACACGACACAGGGAGCGCCGCGCCCGGCGACGGGTGGCCGGCGGACGGAGGCTGCGGAGATGGCGAACTACCGCATCGCGGTGCTGGGCGGAGACGGGATCGGTCCGGAGGTCACGCGCGAGGGCCTGAAGGTGCTCGCCGCGGCGGCCGAGGTCCACGGCTTCGGGTTCGAGACGACGGACTACCCGTACGGGACCGAGCACTTCCTGCGCACCGGCGAGGAGCTCCCCGAGCGCGCGCTGAGCGAGATGCGCGGCCACGACGCGATCCTGCTCGGCGCCATCGGCGACCCGCGCGTCGAGGTGGGCAAGCTCGAGCGCGCGATCATCGCGGGGCTGCGCTTCCAGCTCGACCTGTTCGTCAACCTGCGCCCGATCCGGCTCTACGACGAGCGCCTCTGCCCGCTCAAGGGCAAGACGCCCGAGGACGTCGACTTCGTCGTCGTGCGCGAGAACACCGAGGGCGCGTACGCCGGCATCGGCGGCATCCTGAAGAAGGGCACGCCGAACGAGGTCGCGGTGCAGGAGATGATCTACACGCGCGCCGGCGTCGAGCGTGTGATCCGCTACGCCTTCGACCTCTGCCGCCGGCGCGGGAAGAAGAAGCGGCTGACGCTCGTGGACAAGGCGAACGCGATCCGCGCGCAGGACATCTGGACCCGCGTCTTCGCGCTGGTCGCGAAGGAGTATCCGGACGTCGAGACGGACCACGGCTACGTGGACGCCACGTGCATGTGGTTCCTGACGAAGCCCGAGTGGTACGACGTGATCGTCACGCCGAACCTCTTCGGCGACATCATCACGGACCTCGGCGCGGCCATCCAGGGCGGCATGGGCATCGCCGCGTCGGGCAACATCCACCCCGGCGAGGTCTCGATGTTCGAGCCGATCCACGGCTCGGCGCCGAAGTACGCGGGGCAGAACAAGGCGAACCCGATCGCCGCGGTCGCGGCCGTCTCGATGATGCTCGACTACCTCGGGCAGCGCGAGGCGGGGAGCGCCATCGACGCCGCGATCCAGGAGCTGCTCGTCACGGGCCGCGTGAAGAACCTGCGCGCGGGCACGCACCGGACCGACGAGATCGGCGACTGGGTCTGCGAGATCCTGCGCCGCTGAACTCCGGCCGCGCCACCCCCGGCGGACGTTGACGCGCGCCCCGGCGCGCGAAATGCTCGGCGGCGATGTTCTTCCCGGTCGGCGACGACAATCCGAGCCGGCGGGCGCCGGTCGTCACGTGGACGCTCATCGCGCTGAACGTCGCGGTGTTCGTCGCCGTCAACGTGCTCGGGTGGGGGCGCGGCGCGGGGGACCTGCGCGACGTCTTCCTGCGCTTCGGCTTCGACCAGCGCCACCCGTTCTCGCCGCGCATCCTCTCGTCGATGTTCCTGCACGCGGGGCTCCTGCACCTCGCGGGCAACATGTGGGTGCTCTGGATCGTCGGCGACAACGTCGAGGACAAGCTCGGCCGCGCGCGCTACCTGCTGCTCTACCTGCTCGGCGGCATGTGCGCGACGTGGGCGTACGTCGTGACGTCGCGCTTCGCGCCGGCCGTCGGCGAGGTGCTCGGCAGCGAGGGGCCCGTGAGCGCGGTGCCGCTCGTCGGGGCGTCGGGCGCGATCTTCGCGATCATGGGGACCTACCTCGCGTTCTTCCCCGAGGCGCGCATCCACATGCTGCTGTGGTTCTTCTTCTTCGTGCAGGTCGTGCCCGTCCGCGCGAAGTGGATCATCGGCGCGTGGGTGCTGCAGGACCTCGCGCTCACCGTGCTCTCGCGCGGGCCGGCGTCGGGCAGCGTCGCCACCGCCGCGCACGTCGGCGGTGCGCTCTTCGGCATCGCGGCGGGCGTGTTCCTGAAACCGCGCGTCGGCGGCGGCGGCGCCGGCGACCCGTGGGACGTGCACACGGGTTTCGCGTCGCACGCCGACGAGTCGCGCCGCCCCGGCTGGTTCTCACGCGGACCCCGCGTGATGCCGGCGCTCCCGACCGAGTCGCAGCTCGTCGCCATCGAGGACGCGATCGTGCGCGAGGTGCGCGCGGGCCGCGTCGACTCGGCGCTCGACCTCTACCCGCGCTACGAGGCGATGGCCCGCGAGAAGCCGCTGCCCGGGCCCGTGCAGATCGAGATCGCGCACGAGTTCTTCCGCCGCGGGCTGCCGAACGAGGCGCACGACGCGTACCAGCGCTACCTCGAGACCTTCCCGCGCGGCGACGACGCCGCCGAGGCGTGCTTCCGGCTCGGCATCCTGTTCGCCCGCGCGTTCGGCCGTCCCGACGACGCGCGCACCTACCTCGGGCGCGCGGCGGCCGAGCACGACGACCCGAAGATCCGCGAGTTCGCGCAGCAGGAGCTCGGCCGGCTCGGGCCGGTGTGACGGCCGACGTGTCTCGATCGGCTGCACGTCGAGCCGCGCGCGCGTCCCTCCACGCACCGACCGCGGCACGACGGGCTCCCGCGCCGCAGGCCGTGACGCGAACGGCGTCGCCCGGGCGCCGGGCCGCGGTTCGACGCGACGCGTGGCGCCCGCCGTCGCGAAGTGCGCCGGGCACGTCCAGGGGCACGGATAGACTCCGCGGGTTCCGGCGGCGCCGGACGCGGAAGTGCCGCGGGTGACCCGGCCGACGCGCCTGCGCGAGGCCGGTCCCTGCCTCGCTGCACACCCACCGGCTCGACCCGCTCCCGACGTGCGCAAGCCTCGTGAGCGGGCCGGGCGAGCGACCGCGTCCGAGGAGCCCGCCATGCGTCCGCCCGAGATCGTCCGAATCACGCCCGGCAAGCGCGTCCTGTTCCTGACGAAGGATCACGACCTCATCCGCCGCCAGCTCACCGGGGAACTCGACCTGCGGATGGAGGACCTCGCCGTCGAGGACCTGCTCGACGACATCAACACGGACGTCATGACGCCCGCGTGGGTGTGCTTCGACCACTCCCCGGCCGAGATCGCGAAGAACGCGTACGCAGGCCTGATCGTCAACGGCGAGCGCGTGATCCCGGAGCGCGCCCTGCTCGACGGCGGCTTCGAGGTGATCGTCTCCGGTCTGCGCAAGGGCGTCGGCTCGTCGCGCGAGACCGCGGCGCAGTGCGAGCGCTGGAGCGGCATCCGCATCGCGATCGCGGCGTCGTTCGCTCCGATCCACGCGCGCAACAACATCAACCTCGGCACGCTCATGGGCGACCACGCGATGCTCGTGCGCCTGCAGCGCGGCGAGGGCATCCCGCTCGACGAGTTCTGCGCCGGGTACGACGCGCTCACGCAGCTCGTGATCCGCCACGGCGGGCTCTTCCCCGTCGCGCGGGCGCTGGCCGCGGGGGACGTGACGCCGCCGCGGATCGAGCACCCGGCGCGCCCGATGACCATGGCCGAGAAGATCCTCTCGTCGCACCTGGTCGACGGCGCGGGCGCGAACGTGCGCCCGGGCGACCCGGTCGTCGTCCGCGTCGACGCGGGCTACTCGCACGAGTTCACGACGGCGCAGGTGCACTCCTTCCTCGTCGAGGAGTACGGCGCGGACTACCGCATCGCGAACCCGGACAAGTTCGCGGTCTTCGAGGACCACCTGATCTACGCCGACGAGGTGGCGCGGATGCGGCGCTTCATGCCGAAGATCCAGGAACTGCGCGACCTCCAGAACGCCTTCCAGCGCCACACCGGCTGCCTGTCGTTCGCGGCGACGGACGGCGTGAGCCCCGGGATCTGCCACCAGGTGGCGCGCGAGAAGTTCATCGAGCCGGGCGAGTTCGTGCAGGCGACCGACAGCCACACGTGCATGGGCGGCGGCAGCAACGCGCTCGCGTGGGGCGTCGGCGCGACCGAGTACGCCGCGCTCGTGAACGCGGGCTTCACGATCGTCGAGGTGCCGGAGTCGATCCGCTTCGAGCTCGTCGGCGCGCTGCGCGAGGACTGCACCGCGAAGGACGTGATGCTGCACATCCTCGCGACGTTCGCGAAGCGCGAGGACACGCTCAGCCGCGTGATGGAGTTCGGCGGCCCCGGCCTCGCGACGCTCGACATGGACGAGCGCGCGACGCTCGCCAACATGGCCACCGAGTGCACCGCGCGGACGGCGATCCTCGAGGCCGACGAGCAGACGTTCCGCTGGATCGCGGAGCGGCGGGGCGGGGCGGTGTCGGCGGCGCAGCTCGCCGCGTCCGCCGTCGCACCCGACGTCGGCGCGCACTACGACGGCGGCGTGCACACGATCGACCTCGCGGCGATCCGGCCGATGGTCGCCCACCCGGGCGACCCCGACCGCGGCGTGCCCTCCGACCCGACGAACGGCGCGCTCGTCGCCGAGATCGGCGACGTCGCGATCGACATCGCCTACGGCGGCTCGTGCACGGCGGGCAAGGAGACCGACCTCGATCTCTACGCGCGCGTCATGAGCGAGGCCGCCGCCGCGGGGCGGCGCGTCGCCGACGGCGTCGAGTTCCTGATCCAGTTCGGCTCCGCGGACGTCGAGCGCTACGCGCGCGAGCGCGGCTACCTGGACGTCTTCGCGCGGACCGGCGTGCGCATCATCGCCCCCGGCTGCGGCGCCTGCATCGGGTGCGGCCCCGGCGTCTCCGAGAACGAGCGGCAGGTCACCGTCTCGGCGATCAACCGCAACTACAAGGGCCGCTCGGGCCCCGGGCGGCTCTGGCTGGCGTCCCCGCTGACCGTCGCGGCCTCGGCCGTCGAGGGGCGGATCGCCGCCTACCGCCCCGGCATGTTCGCCGCCGCCTGAGCGCGGGCCCGTCCCCGCGCCCCTCCGCGGCCACGCCGCCGACCGGCTCCGGCGGATTCCGGGATTCCGTGTATCCGTCACGGGCAGGCGGGCATTGGGTACGCGGGGAGTTCGCCGTGTTCTGCCCGGAAATCGCCGCGTGGTGGTGGGGTGCTGCGCGGCACCGGGTGCGACACGCGACGGTGCCGGCCGGAGCTCGCGCGAGGTGTGAGCGAGCGTGAGCAGGGGCGTCGCCGTCGGCACGGCGCGCGCCGGCCGGCGGGAGCGCAGGGCTCGGCGGGACGATCGTCGCAGCACCGACCGTCGTTCGGCGACGATGCCGCCCGGCGTCGCGACAGGCCCGTGTGCAGCTCACGTGGCGTGAGCACGCGCGGCATCCCGGCGCGCACCAGCGGAGGTGCCCCGTGGACACGACCGCCCTGCGCAGGCAGTACGCCTGGAACCTGGCCTACGCCGACGCGCTGACGCGCGACGTGCCGCCCGAGCTCTGGGCCGTCTCCGGCGGGCCCGGCCTCGAGAACCACCCCGCGTGGACGATCGGCCACCTGATCACGGGCTCGGCCCTGGTCCTCGAGGGGCTGGGCGGCGCGCCCGGCGTCCCCGACGCGTGGACCGAGCTGTTCCTGCGCCGTGGCCCCGGCGACCCGCGCCGCCCGGATCCCGACGCCGCGGCGTATCCCGACCGCGCGACGCTGATGGCCGCGCTCGCCGACCTGCACGCGCGCGTGGACCGGCGCCTCGCCGAGCTCGAGCCGGCGGCGCTCCAGGCGGCCGAGGAGTGGCGCTTCGACGGGTGGCTGCCGACGCAGGGCGACTGCCTGCTCTTCATGCTGGTGAGCCACGAGGGCGTGCACCTCGGGCAGCTCGGCTGTTGGCGGCGCCGCTTCGAGCTCCCGTCGGCGATGGCGTCGATGGGGCGCGGCCCCGCGGGCTGAGGGGGGCGTCGCGGTGTCCCCCGCGCCGCGGCGGCGACTTCCGCGCGGCGCCCAAAGTTCGGCCGCGTACGACGCATAGTCTCGACCGGGCGAAGCCGCGACCTCGCGCGACCCGGACCCCCTGGGCAGAGGGCAGACTCGATGGGCAGATTCCCCCGGCTGCGCGGCGCCGTCTCGGCGCTCGCCGCAGCGTTCCTCGTCTCGACCGCGCTGGCGTCGAGCGCGTCCGCGAACACGATCAGGCTCAGCTACGAGCCGGGGCTCTACTCCGGCAGCGGCGGCGCGGGCGAGTACAAGGCCAGCAACTTCACGGGCATGCCCGTGGCGGCGCTGGGCTCGGGCGTGCAGGTCACGACGCAGGGCGTGACCGGCGCGTTCCAGACCTTCTGCCTCGAGTACGCGGCGCACTTCTACCCGGGCACCACGTACTCGTGGTCGCTCGACACCGACGCGCGCCAGGGCGGCGGCATCGGCCACGGCACCGTGAACGGCTCCGATCCGCTCGACGCGCGCACCGCGTACCTCTACACGCAGTTCTGGGACGGCGTGCTCGCGTGGACCACCGCCGGCGGGCAGCAGAAGCACTACGACTACACGGTCGGCGCGGGCCGCTCGGCGTCGGGTGCGGCGCTCCAGAACGCGATCTGGTACCTGGAGCAGGAGCGCACGCTAGCCGAGATCGGCGGCGTCAACTCCGACGCGTGGCAGCTCGTGCTGCAGGCCGACGCGGCCGTGGCGCAGGGCGGCGTGTGGTACGGCCGCGGCCTCGGCGACATCCGCGTGCTGAACCTCACCGACAGGAACGGCGCGGACATCCAGAGCCAGCTCGTGCGGATCGTCCCCCTGCCGCCCGCCGCGCTCGGCGGACTGGCGCTCCTCGCGGGACTCGGCGTCGTGCGACGCCGCCGACGTCCCGCGTACGGCGTCTGAACGGGACGTCCTCGCATTCCTCTCCAGACGGCCCCGCCGCTCCATCCGGGTGGCGGGGCCCGTCGATTCCGGGCGCGCCCGCGCGGTGGTCTGAGCCCCACGCGGCAGCGCGATTGCAGCGCCGCAGCGTGACGTGATCAGAGCGCGGTGAGGAACTCGGCGAGCCGCGCGACGCCGCGCTCGATGTCGTCCATCGAGCACGCGTAGGAGAGCCGCACGTGCGCCGGCGCGCCGAACGGCTCGCCGGGGACCACCGCGACGCCCGCCTGCTCGAGCAGCGCCTCGGCGAGCGTCGCCGAGTCGTGCACGCCGGTGCGCCGGCCGTAGTACGCGTCCACGCGCGGCAGCACGTAGAACGCGCCGCCGGGCGTCGTCACGTGCACGTCCGGGATCGCCCGCAGCAGCTCGACCATGCGGTCGCGGCGACGTTCGAACTCGTGCACCATCGCCGCGATCTCGTGCTGCGGGCCCGTGAGCGCCTCGAGCGCCGCCCACTGCGCGATCGACGTCGCGTTGCTGGTGGACTGGCTCTGCATCTTGCGCATGCCGGCGACGACGTTCGACGGGCCGAGCGCCCACCCGATGCGCCAGCCGGTCATCGCGTACGTCTTGCTGACGCCCGAGACGAGCACCGTGCGCGCGCGTGCGTCCTCCGAGACGGCCGCGAACGGCGGCGTCGAGACGCCGTCGTAGACGAGACGCTCGTAGATCTCGTCGCTGATGACCGCGAGGTCGAGCTCGCGGCACACCTCGGCGAGAGCCGCCTGGTCCTCGCGCGAGTGGACCGCCCCGGTCGGGTTCGAGATGCCGTTGAAGAGCAGGGCGCGCGCGCCGCGTCCGACGCGCCGCAGCGCCTCGGGGCGCAGGCGGAAGCCGTCTTCCTCGCGGCACTCGACGTGCACCGGCGTGCCGCCGACCGCCTTGACCATCTCCGGGTAGCTGACCCAGTAGGGCGACGGGACGATCACGCGGTCGCCCGGGTCGAGCAGCGCGAGCAGCGCGTTGTAGAGCGCGTGCTTCGCGCCGGACGTGACGAGCACGTCGTTCGCGTCGTACGCGAGCCCCGCCGCGCGGTAGCTCGCGGCGATGGCGCGGCGCAGCTCCACGATGCCGGCGACGGCGGTGTAGCGCGTGTGGCCCGCCTCCATCGCCCGCACGGCGGCGGCGCGCACGTTCGCGGGCGTGGGGAAGTCCGGCTCGCCCGCGCCGAACGAGACGATCTCGCGCCCCGCGGCGCGCAGCTCGCTGGTGCGCGCCACGAGCGCGAGCGTGGCGGACGGCTGGATGCGATCGACGAGGCGGCTGGTCCGCATGCGCAGATCCTACGGCGGGGGCGTGAGCGCGTCATGTTGCCAGCGCGTGCCGCACGTGCGGGGGGCGTCCGGTACCCTCCCCGCGTGCCCTCCCGCCGTCCCGTCGTGGCGCTCGCGGCCGTGCTCGCCATCGCGCTCGGCGTCGCGGCGCTCGTCGTCTTCGGGCTGCCGTTCGACCCGTTCGAGGGCGCGGGTCCGCCGCTGACGGCGATGCTGCCCGAGGGGCTCTCGGCCGTCGCGCGCTGCGACGGGAGCGCGCTCGCCGCGAGCGAGCCGCTGCGCCGTCTCGCCGGGCACCCGGCGCTCGCGCCCGTCCGCGAGGCGGCCGGCCTCGACGACGAGCGCCTGGCGCCTCTGCGCGCCCTCGCGGTCCGGCTCTCCGGCGCGACGTACGGGCTCGGACCGTCGCTCTCGCGCGACCTGCTCGGCGGCGAGGTCGTGGTGGGGCTCCGCGACGACGACGTGCTCGTGCTGGCGCGCATCACCGGGCGGGCGAAGGCGCTGGAGTTCGCGCGGGCCCTCGCGCCGGAGCGCCTTGCGGCCCTCGGCCTGCGGAGCGAGGGCGACGGGTTCTGGCTCGAGCGCGACGACATGCGCCCCGTCTACGCGCGGCGCTTCCGCGACGTGTTCGTCGCGGCGACCTCGCGCGGTCTCGTGGACGGCTGCGTGGCGCTCGCGGAGCGCGCACTCGAGGCGCCGCGTCCGGCGGGTCCGTACGACGCCGAGCTCGACGCCGGCGTCGCTCCGCGGGACCGCCTGCTCTTCCGCGCCGCTCCCGAGCGCGTTGCCCGCGCCCTCGACGCGCTGCCCGAACTGCCCGCCGCCGCGGCCCCCGTGCTCGCGGCGTTGCGCGCGGAGGCGCAGCCGGGAGCGGAGCACGCCGGCGCCGCGCCGGTCGTCGGATCGCTCGCGGTCGGCGACCGGCAGGCGCTCGTCCTGACGCTGTCGGCCGCTCTGCCCGCGCCGCGCGCCGACGCCGACGCCGACGGCGACGGCGACGGCGTGCGCGCCGCGGAACTCGGCGACGGCGCCGCCACGGCGCTCCGCGAGCGCGCCGCGCGCTTCGCGGCGCCCGGCGAGGCGTGCGTCGTCGCGGGCCTCGCCGTCCGCACCGAGGACGTCGTCCGCACCCTGCTCGAGGCGCAGCCGGACGCGCGGCGCGAACTCGTCGACGAACTGCTCGCGGAGCACGGGCGCACGACCGCGACGTTCGCGCGCGCGCTCGCGGAGCACCTGCAGGACGGCGTCGGCGTGGTCGTTGCGCGCCTGCGCGAGGCCGACGCGCTCGAGCTGGACGACCCGGACGGCGGGGGCGTCCACCCGATCCCCGCGACGCTCGTGCTCCTGCGACTGCGCCCCGGCACGACCGGCGCGGCGTTCGTGAGCGCGCTCGCCGAGGAGGCCGAGGCGGCGTTCGGCGCGCACCTGCGGCTCGCCCCCGAGGAGCTGCCGGGCGGAGCTCTGCTCCACACGCTCGACGGGCACGGGTTCGGCGGCGAGTGGGCGCTGCTGCGGCCGGCCGTCGCGCTCGTCGGCGACACGGTCGTCGTCGCCACGCACGAGGGGTATCTGCGCCGTGCGCTCGCCGAACCGGCCGCGGCCGAGCCGCCCGTCACCGGTCCGGGGGGCGCCCTCGACGTCGACGTCGTCTTCGAGCCGCTGCGGCGCCTCCTCGACGACGGCCGCTGGGAGGCCGCCGAGCACGCCACGTACCACGACTGGCGCGCCGAGCGGCAGGCGATCCGCGCGGAGCTCGACCGCGCGAACTCCGTGCTCCGGCCGGAGGACCGCGTCGTCTACGAGGACGAGCGCATCGCGCAGCGCATCGAGCGCCGCAAGCGCGAGGAGTTCCCGGCGGCGATCGCGGCGTACCGGCGCGGGAACGAGGCGCTGGAGGCGTTCAGGCGACTCCGCGCGACGCTCGACGTGGACGGCGCCGCGTGGTCGCTGCGCCTCCGCATCGAGTAGCGGGAAGCCGCTCCCGAGGGCGGCGGAACTTCCTTGCCGTGGCCCAGTGGGCACCTACGATCCGGCGTTCCGAGCGCCCTGAGCGCCATCACAGTGCCGGGATGGCGGAATGGCAGACGCGCCAGCTTGAGGGGCTGGTGGGCCTTATGGCCCGTGCAGGTTCGACTCCTGTTCCCGGTACCACACGACCCCGCGCCGCACACGCCGCGCGGGGTCGTGTGATTCCGGGCCTGCCGCGAGCGACTCCGGCGTCGAAGCTCGTGACGCGCGTGCGGGTGCGCGACACTCGGACCCCGCGCCGCGCGCCGGAGGTCCACGATGCCCTGCCGCCACCACCCCGACGTCGAGACCGGTCTCTCGACCTGCTACCGCTGCGGACACCGCTACTGCGCGGACTGCCTCATGGAGTTCCGCGGCCACGCGACGTGCGCCGAGTGCAAGGCGCTCGTGATCGCGCGCGACGACGTCGTCCCACCGCCGCGCCAGGCCGGACAGCGATACGACTCCCCGGGGGACGATGCGGCGGAGCACGTCGTCCCGGTCGCGCTCGAGACGGGCCGCGAGGAACTCGGCGCGGTGCGGGCGCTGTGGCGGACGATGCTCGACGCGACCTTCCACCCGGGCCGCTTCTTCGAGGGGCTCGACACGCGGCGCATGTCGTGGGCGTGTCTCGTGGTCCCGTGCGTCGCGCAGGCGCTCGCGAGTCTCGGGCTCGCCGTGGCGTGGTCCGCCGGCCTCGGGACCTTCTACCTCGACTTCGTGGACCGCGCGATGCAGGAGCAGGCGCGGCGGACGGGCGGCACGCCGTTCCCGCGAGAGCAGATGGAGCAGCTGCTGAACCTCTCCTTCTGGGGAGGCGTCCCGATGGCACCGATCAACGGGCTCCTCGGTGTCTTCATCGCCGCCGGCGCCGTGCACCTCTATCTGCTCGTGACGAAGCAGGCGCGCCGGCCCTTCGAGCAGACGGTGCGCGCGCTCTCGTACGCGCAGGCGCCGCTGGCGATGGGCATCGTGCCGATCCTCGGCGCGACGGTGGGGCAGGTGTGGGCCGTGTTCACGAGCGTGATCGCCACGCGCGCGGTCCATCGCACGAGCACCGGGCACGCCGTCGTCGCCGTGCTGTGGCCGCTGGTGGCCATCTGCGTGTGCTGCTGCGTGCCCTACGCCGCGTTCATCGCGTTCGTGGTCGCCAGCAGCGGGCGGTGACGCGCCGCGTCAGCCCGCGAGCTCGACGACGCGCGCGTAGTGCTCGGGCGACACCGGCTGCACGCTGAGACGCGCGCCGCGCTGCAGCACCATCATGCCCGCGAGCGCCGGGTCGGCCTTCAGCTCGGCCAGCGTGACGACGCGCTCGAAGCGGCGCACGAACTTGACGTCGACGCAGTACCAGCGCGGCGCGTCGGCCGGGCTGTCCGGGTCGTGGTACGGCGACTTCGCGTCGAACTGCGACGGATCGGGGTAGCCCGAGCGCGCGACGCGCGCGAGTCCGGCGACGCCCGTCGGCTCGGAGCTGCTGTGGTAGTAGAGGACGAGGTCGCCCTTGCGGATCTCGTCGCGCAGCAGGTTCCGCGCCTGGTAGTTGCGCACGCCGTCCCAGTGCGTCGTGCCGCGCGTCGCGGCGCAGAGGTCGTCGATCGAGAAGACGTCCGCCTCGCTCTTGAAGAGCCAGTGCCGGGGCTGCGCGGGCACGCTCAGCCCTTCCGCCAGAACGAGTCCACGGTCAGGCGTCCGCCGCCGAGCATCACGAGCCCGAGCATCGGGAACAGGTAGAGCAGCGCCATCTCGCGCTTGTCGAGGCCGTCCTTCGCGTGCGCCATGAAGGCGGCGACGAACATGGTGGACGCCGCGAGGAACGCCGCGACGCGCGTGTAGATGCCGAGCGCGACGGCCGCCCCGCCCACGAACTCCGAGAGCGCCGCCGCCCACGCGAAGAGCGCGGGCGCCGGGAAGCCGAGACGGCGCACGGAGTCCACGAACGCCCAGTGCGACGGGTCCTTCGCGCCCGCCGCGACCTTGTCCCAGCCGTGCGTCACGAGGAGTGCGCCACCGAGGCGCACGAGCAAGAGGCCCACGTCGGGCAGCGTCACCTTGGAGTCGGCCATGGCGCGAGTGTACGCGCGGAGCGAAGCGCCGCACGATCGCGCCCCGCCGCGAGCGGCGCTGGTACTCTCCCCGGATGCCCGCGCGTGCCCCGCTGCGCCTCGTGGCCTGCTGCGTCGTTGGCGTCGCCGCCGCGGCCGTCGCGGCCGTGCGCGCGCGCGATCTCGGCCCGCGGCTCGACATCCGCGTCGCGCGCGTGTTCCGGCGGCCGGAGCAGAGCATGTACGAGGTGCGGGCCACGTGTCGCGGCGGCGAGACGCTCGCTGCGCTGCGCGCCTCCGTGCTGCGCGGTGCGGCGCGCGTGAGTCCCCCGGACCACACCGAGAACCTCGCGCCGGGCGCGACGTGGACGATCCGCGTGCCCGTCTCGGGCGAGACGCCCGTTCCGGCTGCGGTGCGGATCGTGCAGTCCGGGCGCGTCGAGCGCGTCTACGACGTCGTGCTCGAGGAGCAGCTCCCGTGAACGCGGCCCGCGCGCTGCGACTCGCGACCGCCGCGGCCGCGCTCTACCTCGGCGTGTTCTGGCTGTGGGCCGGGGTCGCGAAGGTCGTGTCGCCCGAGCCGGCGTACGAGTTCGCCGCGCAGGCCGTGGGCGGCGGAGTTCCCGCGCAGGCGGTGCTCGTCCTCTCCGTGCTCGCCGAGACGGCGCTCGGCGCAGCGCTCCTCGTGCGCGGCACACGCCCGCTGCGCGGACTCGCGGCGTCGTTCGCGCTCCTGTGCGTCTTCTCGGCCCTGCTCGGCGTGGCGGCGGCGCGCGGCTACGGCCACCTCTCCTGCGGCTGCTTCGCGCTGTTCGCGCGCGAGTCGAAGACCGTCGCCGACGAGCTCTGGATCACCGCCGGTCACGCCGCGGGTGTCGGTCTGCTGCTGCTCGCGCACGTGCTCGTCGGTCGCGGGGCTCGGCGTGCCGCACCCGCGCTCGCGGCCGCGCTCCTCGTCGTCGGCGGGGGCGTCGCGCGCGGCGAGGACGTCGCGCTCGTGAACGCCGGGTTCGAGGACGGGCTCGCCGGCTGGACCCTCGTCGAGGGCGCGCGCAACGGCGGCGGGACGTCCGTCTCGGCGGTGGAGCTCGACGTGGCCGTCGCCCACGGCGGCAAGGCGGCGCTGCGTCTGCGCGGCGACGCAGCCACGGCTCGCTGGCAGATGGTGTCGCAGCGTGTGGCCGTCGCGGAGGGCAGCCGGATCTCGCTGCGCGTCGCCGCGCGCTCGGCCGACGTGCACCCGCAGGGGGCGCAGTTCGCGAACGCGAACGCGACGATCGCGTTCTTCGACGCCGCGGGCCGGCGCCTCGCGCTGCTCGGGACGGCGCGACTCGCGGGCGACCGCGACTGGGTCGACCTCGGGCTCGAGGTGTTCGCGCCGCCGGGCACCACGCACGCCGAGGTCGGGCTCTTCCTCTCGTCCACGGGCACGCTCTGGTTCGACGACGTGCGGCTCGCCACCGCGCCGGCCGACGCGACGACGCGCGCGGGCCGCGCGGCCGCGTTCGACGCGCTCGCGTGGCACCTCGACCGCACGTATCCGTTCTTCGGCCTCGCCGGGAAGCCGCAGGCGGACGAGCTCTTCGCGAAGCACCGCGAGGCGGCGCTCGCCGCGGCCGACGAGGGCGCGTTCGTGGAAGGGCTCCGCGCGCTCCTCGCAGAGCTCCGCGACCTGCACGTGGTGCTGCACGTGCGCGGCCGCGCGGTCCCGACCGTGCCTCCGTCGAGTGCGCCGCGCGTCTCCGTCGCGGGCCTCGTTCGGCGCCTCGATCCGGCGACGCTGCTGCGCGGCCGCAACGTGCTCGCGGGCTGGATCGGCGCGGGCGAGCAGCGCACCGCCTACCTGCTCGTCGCGTCGTGGCAGCTCCAGGAGAGCGACCTGGCGCTCGTCGGCCGTGCGTTCGAGCAGTTCGCGGGCGCGGAACGTCTCGTCCTCGACGTGCGCCTGAACGGCGGCGGCGACGAGCGCCAGGCCGCGACGGTCGCCGCGCGGTTCGCGGACGCGGACGTCGTCTACGCGCGCTCGGTGTTCCGCGACCCGACGCTCCCCGGCACCGACGGGTTCGGCCCGCCCGCGGACCGCGTGCTGGCCGCGGCCCCCGCGGACGAGCGCTTCGCGGGGCGTGTCGCGGTGCTCCAGGGGCCGGCGTGCGTCAGCTCGACCGAGGGGTTCCTGCTGATGTGCGCGGCGCTGCCGCGCGTGACGCGCGTCGGGACGCCGTCGCGCGGCGCGAGCGGCAACCCGGCGCCGTTCGAGGTCCTGCCGGGCGTGACGGTCAACGTCTCGCGCTGGCGCTCGCTCACGCCCGCGGGCGACTGCATCGAGGGCGTGGGCGTCGCGCCCGACGTGCTCGTGACCGACCCGCCGGCGGACGCGGCCGCCGACGCCGACCCGGTGCTCGAGCGCGCGCTCGACCTGCTGCGGCGGTAGGTGCCGCTCCGCCGCGCGCGTAGCATCCGCGCGTGCCGCTGCTCGAGACCCGCAAGCTGGTGAAGGAGTTCGGCGCGCGCGGGCGCGTCGTCGACGAGGTCTCGTTCGGGGTCGAGCCCGGCGAGGTGGTGGGGCTGCTCGGGCCGAACGGCGCGGGGAAGACGACGTCGTTCCGCATGGCGGTGGGCATGCTCCGCCCCGACTCGGGCGAGGTGCTGCTCGGCGACGTGGACGTCACGCGCACGCCGATGTACCGCCGCGCGCGGATGGGCATGGGCTACCTCAGCCAGGAGCCGTCGATCTTCCGCGGCCTGACCGCCGAGGAGAACGTGCTCGCGATCCTCGAGACGCTGCCGATCGACCGCGCGGAGCGCAGGCGGCGGCTCGAGGAGCACCTGACCGAGCTCGGGCTCACGCACGTGCGCAAGTCGCTCGCGCAGTCGCTCTCGGGCGGCGAGAAGCGGCGGCTCGAGATCACGCGCTCGCTGGTGACGGCACCCAGGATCCTGCTCCTCGACGAGCCGTTCGCGGGGGTGGACCCGAAGACGGTCGCGGAGATCCAGGGGATCGTGCGGCGCCTGCGCGAGCGGGGCATGGGCATCCTGCTCACCGACCACAGCGTGCGCGAGACGCTCTCGATCACCGACCGCGCCTACATCATCTACCAGGGCCGGATCCTGAAGCACGGGACGCCGGAGGACATCCTGGGCGACGAGGAGGTGCGGGGGTTCTATCTGGGGGACGAGTTCAAGATGTGACGCGGCGCCGCCGCAGGTCGGCGGTCGCGATGTGGATTCGGCGCTTGAGTCGCCGCTCCGGATTGCCGAGAAGGGACAGGGGGCGTGCCGTGGCACCGGTGCGCCGGGCCACACCACATGCACGACGTGAACGGTACGGAGATCGCGACGGCGGACGAGCGACGGATCCTGGTCGTGGACGACGAGCCCGCGATCCGGACCATGCTCGGCGTCTTCCTGCGCCGCCTCGGCTTCGAGGTGGAGGCCGCGCCCGACGCGGAGAGCGCGCTCGAGCTCCTGCAGCTCGGCGGCTACTTCCTCGTCATCACCGACGTCGGCATGCCCGGCCTCTCCGGCCTCGACCTGCTCTCGGCGATCCACGGCCTCTGCGCGCCCGACGACCCGCGCTCGCCCGACGTGATCATCGTGACGGGCCGGCCCGGCGAGAAGGTGGCCGTCGAGGCGCTGCGCCGCGGCGCGTACGACTACTTCGCGAAGCCGTTCTCGTTCGACGCGATGACCTTCACGGTCAAGCGCCTGATCGAGCGCCGCCGCCTGCGGCGCGAGGCGCGCGAGTACAACGCGCTGATGGTGCGGCTGCAGGCCGAGAACGAGCACGCGCACCAGGCCATGCAGGCGCTCGTCGAGGCGGTCTACGCCAAGGACAACTACACGCGCGGCCACATGGAGCGCGTGGGACTGATCGCCGCCCGCATGGGACGCCACATGGGCATGCGCGAGCGCGAGGTCGAGCTGCTCTACCGCGCGGGCACGCTGCACGACATCGGCAAGATCGGCACGCCCGACCACGTCCTCAACAAGCCCTCGGCGCTCACCGACAGCGAGTGGGAGGGCATCCGCCTGCACCCGATCGTCGGCGCGAACATCCTGGCGCCGATCCGCGCGCTCGCCGACGTGTGCGCGCCGGTCCGCTGCCACCACGAGCGCTGGGACGGCTCCGGCTACCCGGACCGGCTCGGCACGCAGGACATCCCGCGCCTCGCGCGCGTGCTCGCCGTGGCGGACGTCTGCGACGCGCTCTACAGCGACCGCGCGTACCGCGTGGGGCTGCCGGAGTCCACCGTGCGCGAGATCATCCTCTCGGGCCGCGGCAACCACTTCGACCCGGAGTGCGTGGACGCGCTGATGGACCTCTGCGAGGCCGGCCAGGTCTTCGAGCCGCTCGCTTCGTCGTGCTCCGACCGGCGCGTCGGCGACGACGAGCTCGTCCATCCCTGCTGAGTCGCGGACGGCGCGTGTGACCGGGCTCCCACGCGAGCCGCGAAAGCGTGATCCGGGCCTCGCCCCAGCGCTTCGGATGTCGCGGCGCCCGGGCTAACCTCGCCCGTTCGAACCGGCCCGTCCCGGAGGAGTCCCGATGAAGATCGTCGTCTGCGTGAAGCGCGTGCCCGACAGCGCGGCCAAGATCCGGCCGGCCGCCGACGGCCGCTCGATCGAGTCGCAGGGCGTCGAGTTCGTGATCTCGCCCTACGACGAGATCGCGCTCGAGCGCGCCGTGCAGTTGCGCGAGGCCGGCGCCGCCACGCAGGTCACCGTGCTCTCGCTCGGACCCGCCGAGGCGTCGAAGGAGCTCCGCAAGGCCCTCGCGATGGGGGCGGACGACGCGGTGCTGCTCGTCGATCCGCGCCCGCAGCGCGACCCGAGCTCCACGGCCGAGGCCCTCGCGACGGAGCTGCGCGCCCTCGCGCCCGACGTCGTGCTCTGCGGCTGGAAGGCGATCGACGACGACTCGGGCGTCGTGGCGGGGCTCCTCGCCGCGCGTCTCGACTACGCGTACGCGTCGTTCGCCGTGAAGCTCGACGCGGAGGGCTCCGGCCTGCGCGTCTCGCGCGAGGTCGAGGGGCGCGAGGAGATCGTGCAGGTGCCGACGCCGTGCGTCGTCACGGTCCAGCGCGGCCTCGCCGAGCCGCGCTTCGCGTCGCTGAAGGGCATCATGGCGGCGAAGAAGAAGCCGCTCGTGGAGAAGCCCGCGCCCGACGCCGCCGACGCCTCGACCGTGGTGGCCGTCACGCCGCCGCCCGCGCGGGCGGCCGGCCGCATCCTCGGCGAAGGCGCCGCGGCCGTGCCGGAGCTCGTGCGCGTGCTGCGCGACGAGCTCGGCGCGCTCTGATCGATCGCACGTCCCGAGACCGCACAACCCCGAAACGCACGCCCGGAGATCGACGATGAGCGGCAACGTCCTGGTGTTCCTGGAGTCCGACGGCGGTCGTCTGCGCAAGCCGGCCCGCGAGGGTCTCGGCGCGGGCGCCGCGCTCGCGGCGGCGCTCGGCGTCGAGCTGCACGCGGTGATCGCCGCACCCGACGCCGCGGCCGTCGCGGCCGCCGAGGGCGGGCTGGGCGTCGCCGCGCTGCACGTGGTCGAGGACCCCGCGCTCGCGACGTCGCTCGCGGGCCCGCACTGCCGCGCCGTGAAGGCGGCCGCCGCGGCAGCGTCCGCCGCGTGGCTCCTCTTCCCCGCGACGGTCCTCGGGCGCGACGTGCTCGCGACCGTCGCCGGCGCGCTCGGGGCGGGCGTCGCCGCCGACGCGACGGCGCTCGAGGTCGTCGGCGGCGAGGTGCGCATCACCCGGCCGATCTGTGCGGGGAAGGCCGTGCAGGTGGTCGCGGCGAAGCGCTCGCCGTTCTGCATCGGGCTCCGGCCGAACGCGTTCCGCGCGCACGGCGGCGGCGCGACCGGCCGCACCGAGACGCACGCGCTGCCTGCCGGCGCGGCCGGCGCCCCGGCCGCGCGCGTCCTCGAGGTCCGCGCGCCGGAGCAGCGCAGCGTCGACCTGACCGAGGCCGACGTGATCGTCTCCGGCGGTCGCGGCCTGAAGGGCCCGGAGCACTTCCACCTGGTCGAGGAGCTCGCCGCCGCGCTCGGCGGCGTGGTGGGGGCGAGCCGGGCGGTCGTGGACGCCGGCTGGCGGCCGCACTCGGAGCAGGTGGGTCAGACCGGCAAGACGGTCTCGCCGAAGCTCTACGTGGCGTGCGGCATCTCGGGGGCCATCCAGCACCTCGCTGGGATGAACTCCAGCAAGTGCATCGTCGCGGTCAACAAGGACGCCGAGGCGCCCATCTTCAAGGTCGCCGACCTCGGGATCGTGGGGGACGTCTTCGAGGTGCTCCCGGCACTGACCGCCGCGGTCCGCGCCGCGAAGGGCTGATGCGACCCTCGGCGTGACGTCCGTCACGCCGGCAGGTCCGCGCTCCCCGCGTTCGCTCCGGGCGCTCGTCCTCGCTCGGGCTGCCTCGCCGGTCGTTCGTGCGCCGCGCGGTGTGCTGGAGGAGGCGTGGCGTCGCGCTTCTCCAGCCTCCGGACGGGCTGCGGAGCAGCCCCCAACGCAACCGCTTTCACTTTTTTCCGCATGTCCCCGTTGACATGCCTAGAGACGCACAGTACTCTGTCCTCAGTAACGCTGATCCTGCAACTGTCCCTCAGCTCTCTCTCCCGCGCAGGATCGACGTGAACGACTCTCCCAAGGCGGCCCGGTGGGGTCGCCACCCGAAGGCCCCCGAGGCACCCGCGCCTCGGGGGCCGGCCCTTTCCCGCGGTCGCGGGGCGCCGGCTGCACGCGCGTCGCGACGACGAGATCTGGCCCGGCCCCTGTCGGCGACCGTTGCCGCGGGGGCCGCTCTCGTTCCGGGCCCGCTCCGCGCCGCGCGCTCCTACGGCAGCACGATGCGCCGGTACTCCTGGTAGACCTCGCGGTCGGTCATCGACGCCACGTGGTCGCAGACCGCCCGCCGCAGGCCTTCTGCGTCGGCCCGCGCGAGCGAGCCCGGCGGGAGCGTGTGGGGCAGCTCCGCGTAGTACTCGAACACCGTGCGCACGTAGCGCTTCGCGTTCTCCTGCATGCGCGCGACGCGCCAGTGGCTGTAGAAGCGCGCGAACAGGAACTCGTGCAGCGCCTGCTGCCGACGCGCGCCGCCCTCCGACGGGCCGATCCACTCGCGGTCGGCCGCGCGCACGTCGTCGGTCGAGACCGGGCGCGCCGCCGCGATGCGCGCGTCGGAGGCGGTCACGAGGTCCGTCACCGCCTCGTTCATCAGGCGGATGAACACCTGGCTGACACGGAGGGGGAACGGCAGCCCGGGGCTCGTCGCGTCGACGGCCGCGAAGGCCGCGTCGACGTGCGGCACCTCGCGCGCCTCCTTCTCGGACAGGATGCCGGAGCTGAGCGCGTCGTCGAGGTCGTGGTGGTTGTACGCGAGCCGGTCCGCGCGGTCGGCGACCTGCGCCTCGAGCAGCGGGCGCAGCTCCGGCCGGTACGCGGCGGCCGAGCCCTTGCGCACGTAGTCGCCGTGCTTGGCGATGCCCTCGCGCGTCTCGTAGCTGAGGTTGAGGCCGGGGAAGCCCGGGTAGCGCGTCTCGAGCAGCGTCACGATGCGCAGGCCGTGGCCGTTGTGCTCGAAGCCCCCGTGGCTCTCCATGCAGCGCGCCAGCACCGCCTCGCCCGCGTGCCCGAACGGCCCGTGCCCGAGGTCGTGCACGAGGGCGAGCGCCTCGGTCAGGTCCTCGTTCAGGCCGAGCGCGCGCGCGATGGTGCGCGCGATCTGCGCCACCTCCATCGTGTGCGTCAGCCGCGTGCGGTACGAGTCGCCCTCGGTGTTGACGAAGACCTGCGTCTTGTACTCGAGGCGGCGGAACGCGGCGCAGTGGATGATCCGGTCGCGGTCGCGCTGGTAGACCGTGCGGTAGCCGTGCTCGGCCTCGGCGTGCTCACGCCCCGCCGACGCCGCGCTGCACATGGCATACGGTGCGAGCGTCGCGCGCTCGTGCTCCTCCAGTTCCTCTCGCGTGCGCATCGGCTCCTCGTCCGGGACGGCGTCCCGGGTGCACTCTACCCGTGGTGCCGGACGGCCGGGGCCGCACCCGGACGCACCGGCCGGGACGGTGGCGCATTCCCCGCCCGCTCCCGCGCGGGGCGCTACCATCCCGGGCCGCCGTGCGCCAGGGGGCGCCGGTCTCGAGGGAGCCGTCCCATGCGTTCCATCCTCGCTCTCGCCGCCGCCGCGCTGCTGCTCGCCGGCTGCTCGACGCTCTCCGGTCTGTTCGGCGGGCAGCGTCTCGACCTCACGCCGTCGATGCCGTCGGACTTCCTGTGCAGCTTCGTCGTGCGCGAGGCGGCGCAGCCGCCCGTGGACTACACGGTGAAGATCCAGCGCAACGGCCAGGCGACCTTCGAGACGGTCGTGCGTGCGCCGACGCGCGCGGAGCACGCCGGCGAGTTCCAGGTGGGGGAGGAGGCGCTGGTGGGGCTCTACGCCGCCGTGCGCGAGTCCGGCTTCGCCGCACTCGCGTCGCGCTACGGCACCGCCGACGCCCCCCCGGGGCCCGGCCGGGACCTCGGAGCCCGCGTCTTCTACGTCTACGCCAACGGGGGCGAGAAGCGCATCGACGTGCAGTACGTCTCGGTGCCGCAGCTCGACGAGCTCGAGCGCCGCATCGCGGCGGTCATCCCGTCGTACGTCTCGACCGGGTCCGGCGTCCCCGCCGGACCGCAGGCGCTGCCCGCCGTGTTCGTCGCCGACCGGCGCACCCGCTACTTCCACCGGCCGGACTGCGAGCTCTGCAAGCAGATCGCGCCCGCGGACCAGAGCACGTACCCGCCGGACTACTCCGCGGTGAACGAGGGCTTCCACCCGTGTCCGACGTGCCGCCCGCTCGACAGCCTCTCGTCGAACTGACGGACCGGCGGCCGGTCTGAGCGCCCCCCGCGCCGCGGCCCGCGAGCCCGCACGGACCGGGTGATCCGCGCATGGACCTCGAGGACCGCACCCTGCTCTACGTCGTCGCGCTCGCGACGGGCGTGGGGCTGCACGCGCTGCGGTCGCGCGGCGCGCTCCAAACGATGCGCGTGCACGCCGTCGTGCTCGCCGTGCTGTTCGCGGCCGCCGGCTCCGCGCTGCTGTGGCCGGGGTGGGGCGTCCGCATCCACGCGCCGCTCGTCCTCGCGTTCGTCGTGCTGGTGCTGGCGCCCGCGCTGCTCCTCACGCTCGCGCGCCGGCTCGCCGCGGCGCGCCGGCTCGGCTCCGCCGAGTTCCTGACGCGTATCGCCGCCGCGCTCGTCGGGATGCCCGCCGCACTGCGCAGCCAGATGTACTCCTACGGGGCGCACGCTGCCTGGGAGGCGGGCGACGCCGAGCGCGCGGCGCTGCTCCTGCGCCGCATGGCGCAGCTCACGGAAGGGGCCGCGACCCGCGAGCTCGAGCTCCTGGCGGAGTGCATGCTCCTGTCGCACGAGGGACGCTTCGCCGACGTCGCCGCCCACATCGACGCGAGCGGCTCGCGCGGCGCCTCGCTGCTCGGCTTCCGCGCGCGCGCCGCGGTGGAGACGGGCGACGCCGCCGGCGCGCTCCGGGCGTGCCGCCGCGCGGTCGCGCTCGCGCCGCACACCGCCCTCGCCGACGCGACCGTGCGCACCGTGCTCGCCGGGCTCGGCCGGCGCGAGTTCGTCGCGGACGCCGTGCGCCGGCGCCTCCCCGTCGTCGCCGGGCCGGCGGGCGTCGCGCAGCTCGCGCTCGCGCGCGCCCACGAGGCGGCCGGCGACACGGCGGCCGCGCGGCCTCTCTACGAGGCTGCGGCGCGCCGCGGTCGCGGCCTGGTTCGACGGACCGCGGCGGAGTCGCTGGACCGCCTCGCGTCGGGCTCCGCGCGGCGACTGACGGCGCCGCCGGAGTTGGCGGCGGAGGTCGCTGAGCTCGAGGCGTACTGCCTCGCGCGGCGCGAGCAGGCGCACGCGGCGCGCGCCCAGCGGCCCGTCGCGACGTGGTCGCTCGCCGCGCTGACCGTCGCGATCAGCGCCGCGGTACAGCTCGCCACGGGCGGCAGCGAGCTCGGCCTGCTCGGCGCGGGCGCGCTCTCCGCGCCGCTCGTGGCCGAGGGGCAGTGGTGGCGCCTCGTCACCCCGATGCTCCTGCACGCCGGCTGGCTGCACCTCGCGCTCAACGTCGGCTGCATCGTCCCCGTCGGCGCCCTCGTGGAGCGGAGACTCGGGCGCGCGGGGCTGGTCGCCGTGTACGTCGCCTCGGGCATCGCCGGCTCGCTCGGCAGCGTGCTGCTCAACCACACCGCGATCGGCGTCGGCGCGAGCGGCGCGGCGATGGGGCTGATCGGCGCGTTCCTCGCGCTGCTGCTGCGCCGCCCGCGCCTCTTCGGCGTGGAGGAGCGGCGGCGCTGGCTCTCGCTGCTCTGGCTGAGCATCGCGGCGACCGCGGCGATCGGCATCGCGGAGTTCCAGAGCGTCGACAACGCCGCACACGGCGTCGGACTGCTCGCGGGGCTCCTCTGCGCGCTGCCGCTGCTGCCCCCGCACGACGGCGGCGCGCCCGGCACCGCGCGGCGCCGCCTCGCCCGCGCGCTCGCGTGGCTGCTCGTCGCGGTGTCGGCCGTCGCGACGGTCCTCGCGGCCGACGACGCGCGCGCGTGGCTGGGCGAGCGCGAGATCGCGGCAGACGGCGTCCGCGTGACGGCGCCGGCCTGGCTGCGCGCCGGCCGGGCGGAGGAGGGCGGGCTGGTCCTGGCGCGGTCGCCCGCGGAGGTCCGGATCCTGGTCCGGCGCGGCCCGGTCGACGTCGACGCGGCGCTCGCCGCGCTCGCTCCCGATCTGCCGACCCTGCGCGGTCGCGAGCCCGTCGGCGCGTCCCGCGGGGCCGATCGCGCGCGGCTCGTGCGCATCGCCCCGGCGAGCCCCGCGGAGGCGCGGGCGCTCGATCCGCCGTGGCAGGACGGCGTCGAGCTCGAGTTCCGCACCGTGCGCGGCGTCTCCGTGGTGGGGCTCCTGCCGGCGACGCCCGACGCGCGGGCTCTCTACGCGGCGCTCGTGCAGCGCGTCGCGCGCTCCGTGCGCGTCGCCGAGTAGGCGGGCGTCGGCCGCTCCGCGGCTGCGGCGCGACGTCCCGCTTCGGGTAGAACGGGGGCGTGCACATCCACCTGGTCCAGCCCGACGAGGCGAGCGCGCGCGCTCTCGCCGACGACTTCGAGGAGCTCGGTCACGACGTCGAGGTGGACGAGTCCACCGCCGCGGACGTGCCCGACGGGACGCCCGATGCGCTCGTCGTCTGTCTGGACGCGGCGCCGGAGACCGCGCTCGAGCGCGCTGCCGTGCTCGCGGAGCGCCGCCGTCTGCGCTCGGTCCCGCTGCTGTTCGCCGGCGGCACGGAGCACTGGCTGACGGAGGCGCAGCGGCGCTTCCCGCGCGCGAGCTTCGCGCGCATGGACGTGCTCCACAACGCGGTCGCGTCGCTCCGCGGCTGAGCCGCCGCGGCGCGTCGCGTCAGAGGCCGAACAGCGTGCGGAGCGCCGCCGCGTCGGGCGCCGTCGCGGAGCAGAGCACCCGGCCCGCGACCAGCCGCCCGCGGCGGTCGTAGGTCTCGCGCCGCACCTCGCCGAGCTCCGGGTCGAACCAGCGCAGGGAGTGGCCGCCGCCCGCGTGCGGCGTCACGCGCACCCGCGCGCAGCCCGAGCGCTCGCCCACGGCCGTCGTCACGCGCACGCCGGTCTCCTCGACGACGCACCGCGCGGCCGGCGTGTCCCACGCCGCGCCGGCCGTCGGCGGCCGCGGGAGCTCGCGCACGGGCGGAGGGACGTCGCGCAGCTCGTCCGGGGCGAGCGCGACGAGCACCTCGTCGTCCGCGACGCTCGCGCGGAGGCGCGCGGCAGCCTGGCCGTCGACCGCCACGGCGATCTCGACGCCGCCCTCGACGGCGCGCGCCGTGCGCTCCTCGACACGGACGCTCCCGGCCGCGACGTCGAGCAGCGCGAACCGTGCGACGGCCCCGGCACCGAGGCACCAGCGCGCGTCGGGCGCCGGCACGGCCGTCTCCGCCGCCCCGGTCGCAGCGGCGCCGGTCCCAGCGGCACCGGACTCCGATGCGCCCGGAGTCGTCGGGCCCGGCTCCGTCGCGGCGGACGCGGGGCCGCCGTCGGCCGCGGGGGGCGCGTCGGGCCGCCACGGCGTCGCGTCGTGCGGCGCGCCGTCGGCGCCGGTGCCCCGGCAGCCGGCGCCGAACGCGAGCGCAGCCGCGCACACCAGCGCCGCGCTCCGTGCCGGGCCTCTCAGCGGCCGCACAGCCCGACGATCCTCCAGGTCTCGCCGTCCTTGCGCAGCGCCACGGCGGTCTCCTTCGCGAGGATCTCCGTGCCGTCGGGCGCCGTCACGCCCGGACCGCGCACCGCGACGACGAGGTCGCCCTCCTGCGCGGCCGCCGCGAGGTCGCGGACCGCCTGACCGCAGCGCGCGACGCCCGGCGCGCCGTCCTTCTCGCGCGGCGCCACCTTCACCGCGTCGAACGGGAGCACGTCGGCGAGCCGCAGGCCCTTCAGGTCGCGCTCCTCGAACGTCGTGCGCCACGCGTCGAGGAACTCCTTGCGGCGCGCGCGGACGGCCGCGTCGGTCTCGCCCGCCTTCGCGCGGAACGCCCGGTGGAGCAGCGCGTCGATCGCGCGCGTGTCCTCCGCGAGGACGGCGAGGAAGAACCTGCCGAGGGCCGTCTTGCCCGACCGCTCCGGTTCCGGCAGCTCCGCGAGGGAGGCGAGCGGATCGTCGGCCGGCGCGGCGAGCGCGTCGACGGCCGCGAGCAGCGGCGTGCCGACGAGCGTCTGCGGCACGGCGAAGTTGCGATCGACGAAGCGCAGCACGCCCTCGCGGTCCACGAGGAACGCGCTCCGCGCGGCGAAGCGCCGCTCGGGCGTCTGCACGAGCACGCCGTAGGCCTGCGCCACGGCGAGCTCCTCGTCCGCGAGCATGCGGAACCGGACGCCCAGCGTGCGCGCGAAGTCGGCGTGGCTCTTCACCGAGTCGGCGCTGATCGCGAGCACCGTGACGCCGCGGCGCACGATGTCGTCGTGCTCGCGCCCGAGGCACTTCATCTCGGTCGTGCAGCCCGACGTGAAGTCCTTCGGGTAGAAGGCGACGAGCACGTTCGACTTCCCGCGGAAGGACGAGAGCCGCAAGTCCGAGCCGTCCTGGTCCTTCAGCGTGAAGTCGGGGGCGGTGTCGCCGACGGCGCAGGGCGTCTCCGCGCGCGCGACCGGCGCGCGCACGGGCAGCAGGGCGAGCGCGCTCAGCGCAACGCACCCGAGGAGCACGGCGGTACGCATTCTCGAACGTCCTTTCGTTCCCGGACGTCCAAGAGGATAGCCGCGCGGCGACGCGCGCGGACGAGGCTGCGGGGCGTGCACGGTGCGCTACCGTGGGACCGATCGGGGAGGGTTCGAGGTGCAACGCAACCGGCTGCTCGCGCTCGCCGCCGCCGTTCTCGTGGGCTCGCACGCGGCCGCCGCGGAGACGGTGCGTCCGCTGCCGTTCTCGGACGACCGCCAGCCGCCCGCGCCGCTGCCGGAGCCGCTCGACCGCCGCTTCCACGGCGAGCTGACGTCGTTCGACGGCGTGCGCATCGGTCTGCGCTGGGACTGGAGCGCACCCGAGCAGCTCCAGGACTTCGACGCGTTCGTGCCGGTGCGCTACGGCCTGACCGGCGGGTTCGCGCTCGCCGACGGACGCCTCGCGGCCCGCGGGACGGGCGGCCTGCGTCTGCGCCTCGGCATGCTCGACGACCTCGCCCTGCGCGTCGACGCGCACCTGATCGATCCGCACGACCTCGGGATCGTGCTGCCGAAGCCGGGCTCGTCCGACGAGTCCGTCGTGTGCCTCGTCCAGGACCGCTACTTCACCCGCTTCGACGCGGCCGCCGGCAACTCCACGATGATCAACAAGGTGGGCGGCATCCCCGCGACGGCGCCGGGGGTCACGGAGTTCCGCTACGTGGCGCGCAGCCCCGTCCCGCAGCTCGACCGCGGCGCCGACGTGCGCTTCGAGGTCGTGCGCAAGGGCGACCACACGACGTTCGTGATCACCGCGGCGGACGGCCCGACGACGCTCGCCGGCAAGGACACCGACACGCCGATGACGCGCTTCACGCCCGGGCTCTACGTCTCGGGCGGCGCCGCGACCTTCGGCACGCTCGAGATCGAGGGCGCGATCGACACGGAGTGGTGCCGCCTGCACGAGGTGCTGCCGCACGTCGCGGGCAACCTGCTGCACCCCGGGAACCGCTTCAAGGGCAAGGACCGGAAGGCGGCCGAGAACGTCGAGTCGTTCTGCGCGGAGACCGCAGAGACGCCGGAGAAGAAGCGCGTCGCACCGAAGCTCGTCGCCGGGTACGTGGGCGACGAGTCGCTGCCGCTCGTGATCCGCATCCGCGCCGCCGAGGCGCTGACGGCCGCCGGCGGCGCCGCGGGCGCCGTCGCCGATCGTGTCGCGGAGCTCCTCGACGCGAAGGACCGCCCGGGTCGCCTGCTCGCGTGGCAGGTGCTCCGCCCGCAGCTCCCGTGGCACTTCCGCTACGACATCGACGGCGAGCCGAAGGCGCGGCGCGAGGCCGCGCTGCTCGTCGGTCAGTACCTGCGCGACCGCGACGACCAGGAGGCGCAGGGCATGGTCTACGTGGAAGGCGCGTGGTACACGCCGTCGCGCGCCGACGCGGTCCGCGCCGAGTGGGACCACGCGTGGGACCTGCGCACGCAGCACGTCCGCGTGCGCACGAACCTGACGCGCGAGTGGGCCGACTGGTACCTCGCCGCGCTCGAGGCCGAGTACGCGCAGCTCGTCGAGGTGATCGGCCGCGAGCCGCCGCCGGAGCTTCTCCCGCTGAACGTGCTCGTCTTCCGCAGCGCCGACGACTTCACCGCGTTCTGCAAGGCCAACGGCTACGAGGACAAGGCGGCGTGGGGGCGCTTCACCGACGTGGACCGCGGCACGTCGTTCGTGACGTTCGCGAAGCGCGACGCGCCGTTCTGGGCGCTCGGCCAGATGGCGAAGCTCTTCCTCGAGCGCGCGACCGGCCGCCACTGGCCGACGTGGTTCGCGGAGGGGCGCGCGTCCTACTTCGGCAACCCGACCTACGGGACGGCGACCTGGGACGGGACGACGCTCACGGTGGGACGGCGGATCGGCGGGTCCGAGGCGCAGATGCTGCGCGCGGCGGCCGCGGCGAACGAGATCGAGCCCGTGGCCGACTTCCTCGCGCGCGACCCCCGGGTGCTCGACGGCCCCGCGCGGCGCCGCTGGTACGTCGTCGCGTGGGCGCTCCACCACTGGTTCGTGCGCGAGGCCCCCGAGGACCTCGCGGCGCGCTTCGGCACCTGGCAGCGCGCGATGGAGAGCGCCGACGCGACGCCGCGCGACGTGGACCTGGAGGGCCGCACGCTGTTCCTGCAGGTCTTCTCGGGCCGTCTCGACGACGTCGACGCCGGGTTCCGGGCCTGGCTGCGCGGCCTCTGACGGACGCCTCTGCCGCGTCGTTTGCCCTCCCGGAGGACCCGCGCGTCCGGGAGAATGCCGGGCCCATGAGCCCGACCGCACCCGCATCGGCCCCCGCCGCGTCGCGCCGCGCCGCGCTCCTCGAGGAGCTCGCGGACCTGCGCCGCGCGCGGAACGCCGTGATCCTCGCCCACTACTACCAGGAGGGCGAGATCCAGGACGTCGCGGACTTCGTCGGCGACAGCCTCGGGCTCTCGCAGCAGGCGGCGACCACCGACGCCGAGGTGATCGTCTTCGCCGGCGTCCACTTCATGGCGGAGACCGCGAAGATCCTCAACCCGGGGAAGACGGTCGTCGTGCCCGACATCGACGCCGGCTGCTCGCTCGACGAGAGCGCGCCCGCGGGGCCGTTCGCGGAGTGGGTGGCCGCGCACCCGGGCGCCACGGTCGTCACGTACATCAACTGCTCGGCCGCCGTGAAGGCGCTCTCCGACATCATCTGCACGTCCAGCAACGCGGAGCGCGTGATCCGCTCGGTGCCCGAGGGCACGCCGATCCTGTTCGCGCCCGACGAGCACCTGGGCGCGTGGCTGCAGCGCCGCACGGGCCGCGAGATGACGCTCTGGCCCGGCCGCTGCATGGTCCACGACGCGTTCGCCGTCGAGCAGCTCCAGCGTCTGCTCGACCAGTACCCGGACGCGTCCGTCGTCGCGCATCCCGAGTGCCCGGCCGAGATCCTCGCCCTCGCGGACTACGTCGGCTCGACGACCGGGCTGATCGACCACGTCGCGCGCAATCCGGGCCGCGTGCACATCGTGGCGACCGAGGCGGGGCTCCTGCACGAGATCCGGCGCCGCGCGCCCGAGGCGCGCGTCATCCCGCTGCCGCCTTCGCGCAGCAACGTGCTCGGCGCCGCGACGACGGCGAGCATCCCCGCGCCCGGCGAGCACGTGCTGCCCGTCGAGCCGGAGCACGGCTGCGCGTGCGCGGTCTGCCCGCACATGCGGCGCAACACGCTCGAGAAGCTCGTCGCGTGCCTGCGCGACCTCCGCCCGGCGATCGAGCTCGATCCCGAGATCGCGCGGCGCGCGCTGCGTCCGATCCGCCGCATGCTGGAGATCTCGGCGTGAGCACGGCCCCCGACGGGTCCCCGGCGGCCGTGCGCGCGCGCCGCGTGCCGCGCGACCGCTTCGGGCGCGTCATCGACTACCTGCGCATCTCGCTGACGGAGCGCTGCAACATGCGCTGCGTCTACTGCATGCCGCTCGCGCGCGGCGACGGACCGGACGCCGCGGACGTGCTCGACGCGGCCGAGATCGAGCTGGTCGTGCGCTGCGCCGCGCGCCTGGGCTTCCGCAAGGTGCGGCTGACGGGCGGCGAGCCGACGCTGCGCCGCGACCTCGTCGACATCGTGCGGCGCGTCGCCGCGGTGCCGGGCATCGAGGACGTCGCGCTCACGACGAACGGCGTGCGCCTGCCGGAGCTCGCGCCCGCGCTGCGCGACGCCGGTCTGCGGCGCGTCAACGTGCACCTCGACTCGCTCTCCGCGCGCACGCTGCCGCAGGTGATGCGTCTCGGCGACCTCGACCGCGTGCTCGCGGGCATCCGCGCGGCCGTCGCCGCCGGGCTGACGCCGCTCAAGCTGAACGCGGTGGTCGTCCGCGGCATGAACGAGGCGGAGGTCGTGGACCTCGCGCGGCTCACGCTGGAACACGACTGGCACGTGCGCTTCGTCGAGCTGATGCCCCTCGGCTCCGGCGACGAGGCGCGGCTCTCCGTCACGCACTACGTCTCGAACGTGGACACGCGCGCGCGCATCGAGGCCGCGCTCGGCGCGCTCGAGGCGCTGCCCGTGCGAAACGCGTCCGACGAGTCGGAGAACTTCCGCGTGCCCGGGGCGCCGGGCGTGATCGGGTTCATCTCGCCGGTGAGCCGGCCCTACTGCGGCGCCTGCAACCGCATGCGCCTGACCGCCGACGGCCGCTTCCACCTCTGCCTCCTGCAGGACGCGGAGCTCGACGTCCGCGCGGCTCTGCGCGCGCCGGGGAGCTCGGCCGAGCGCGCGCGGCGCGTCGCGCGCGTGCTCGTGCGTGCCGTGCGCGGCAAGCCGACCGGGCACCGCCTCGACGCCGGCCTGCACACGCGCGGCCGCCGCATGCACCAGATCGGCGGCTGAAGCGCGCGGCGCGAGGCGACGTGACGCGCGTCATCGCGCGGACGGTCGCGATCCCGCATGCTGCCCCTCGTGCGCGGCGCGCACACATCCGGTCCGGACCGTGCGCAGCGCGCACCGGTTCCGCGCACAGGAGGTGTCGCCATGAACGCCGGCAGCATCTGCACCCGGGACGTCGATCTCGCGGGCGCGCACGAGTCGGTGCAGGCGGTGGCCGCCCGCATGCAGCAGCGCAACGTCGGGTCGGTCGTGGTCGTGGACGAGCGCCGCCGACCCGTCGGCATCGCCACCGACCGCGACCTCGCCGTGCGCGTGCTCGCGCGCAACGGCGACGCGGCGGGCACCGCGCTCGGCGACGTGATGACGCCCGACCCGCGCACCATCGCCGTCGACGCGCACGTCGATCGCGCCGTCGATCTCATGCTCGAGGGATCGTTCCGGCGCGTCGTGGTCGTCGACCGGCTCGGCGCGCTCTACGGCGTGCTCAGCCTCGACGACGTGCTGATCGCGCTGAGCGAGCAGCTCGATCGCGTGCGCGAACTGCTCGAGCGCGAGTCGCCGCGGGCCGTCGCGACGACCTGACCCGCAGCGTTCCCCGACTCCGCGCGCGCCCGGCGGCGATCGCCCCGGGCGCGCGCGTCGGTCACGACCTCGCGGTCCGCCTGCGCGCCTTGCCGCCGCCCCGGGCGGGCGGGCGCGCGCGCACGACGAGCACCGACACGTTCGCGTGGGTCGCCACGCCGTGCGCCACGCTGCCGACGAACAGCTCGTGCGCCGCGGTCTTGCCGTGCGACCCGACGATCAGCAGACGTGCGCCGACGGTCCGGCCCTCGCGCAGCACCGCGTCGACGGCGTGCCCTTCCGCGAGCTGCACCGCCACGTCGACACCGCTCGTGTCGAACCCCGCCACGAACTTCCGGAAGCGCCCGTCGGCCTCCGCGACGCGCTCCGACTCGCGCGTCTGCTCGCGCGTGTCGAACATGTCGGCGTCGAGCGCCAGCGTGCTCCATGCGGGGCGCACCACGTGCAGCGCGACCAGCCGCAGGTGCAGGCGCCGCGCGAGATCGAGCGCCGTGCGGAACGCGCGCGCGGAGCCGGGCGTCATGTCGATCGCGACGAGCGCGATGCCTCCCGCCGGCGGCAGCGGACCGCGCACGATCAGCAGTGCGCCGGGCACGGTGCGCAGCAGCCGCTCCGTCACGCTGCCGAGCAGCGCGCGGCGCCACGCCGAGCGGCCACGCGGAGCCACCGCGACCAGGTCGGCCGACACGGCCCGCGCGTGGTTCGCGAGCGTCGCCGCAGGATCGGCCGACGCCACCACGCGCGTGACGGCCTGCGGCAGTCCGGCGCGACGCAGGAGCGCCGCGCTGGAGGAGCGGACACGCTCCGCGAACTCCGCGTCCGCGCGCACGAGATCCGGGTGCACGGCGCAGAGCACGTGGACCTCGGCGCCGGTGCGCTGCGCCAGCTCCGCCGCGGCCGCGAGTGCGGCCTTGCTGCGCGCCGAGAGATCGGTCCCGACGACGTACACAGGGGTGCGCATGCAGGGCTCCGCCCGCGCGCAGGGGCGCCGCTCACGCCGCGCCGACGCCCCCGCGCCACGGGCGTGTCGCGTCGGGCCGCGACGGTCCGGAGGCCCCCCGGCGGTGGGAGGGAGCGCAGCAAGCGCCACATGCGAGCCGCGCGGCAGGGCCTCCGGACGCCCGGTCAGCATCGCCGACCCGGCCGGTCTGCGCGATGACGTCGGTCACGCCGCGCAGCGCCGCCGCGCGCTCCGGGTCGCTCAGCCCTCCGGCCGGAACGCGCCCCACGGCTGCGACGCGAGGTCCGACAGCACCAGCTTGCGGTCCTCGTCGTCCGCCACCTCGCGCGCAAGCTTGCGCGCGGTCGCGTAGGCCTCGCGCGCGGCGTCGACGTCGCCCGCGATCGCGAAGGCGCGCGCCCGTGCCTCGGCCGCGTACGCATGGTCCCAGTCCTTCATCACGTGCGCGTGCTCGGCGCACAGCCGCCACGTCTCGTCGGCGTACTGCGTGCAGCGGGCGCTGTCGCCGAGCACGGCGTACACGCGCGAGAGCAGCCACGCCGCGCGCGAGCGGTGCGCCTCGTTGCCCGCGTGGATCCAGTGCAGGTACGAAGCGTGCGCCGCGTGCAGCATGCGCTCGTCCTCGTCCGACACCCGCCGCTCCTTCGAGAGCAGCTCCCATGTCAGGCCGTTGAACGCCACGCCGAAGTGGCGGTGCGCCTGCGCCTCCGTGAAACGAGAATCCTGTTCCCCGTCCGTCACGTCGCTTCCCCCCCGCTCTCCTGTCGATGGCTCGCGGTCGCGCGTCGTGCGGCCGCCGCGCCCTCCCGCGAGAAGCGTAACGTCCCCTGCACGACACGTGCAGCATCCGCCGGAGTCGCCCGCGCGGAGCGATCGGTGCGTCGGACGCCGCGCCCACGCCGAACCGTGGGCGGCGTCACCACAACGACGCGATCGAGTCACGCAGGATCAGGAACGCATTGAGCGCCATCCAGCAGACGAGGAGCACGACGCCGAGTCGACGCACGAGTGCCAGTCCGCGCCGCGGGAGCGGGCGGCGCGCGGCGCTCTCCACACCGAGCACCGCGAGTTCGAACCCGTCGAGCGGCGGCACGGGAAGCACGTTCAGGAACAGTACGAAGGCGTTCACCCACGCGAAGATGTCCGCCGCGCGCCACGGATCGCGGCGAACGGCTGCGACGAGCCACGTGCGTTCGTCGGCACTCGGCGGCTTCCGCGCCGCCGCGAGCAGCGTGGCCGGGAGGGCGACGACCGAGCGCCATCCGACGGAGCCGACGCGACCGATGATCTGCGCCGGCGTCGGCGGAGGGCCGCGTTCGCGGAGCCGTGCGAACTCGATCCCGTCGATCTCGCGCGCTGCCTGGCGTTCGCTGCGCGCGATGCGAACGATGTGCGTCGTCGCGCCGCGCCGGACGCGGAGGTCCACCGGTCCCATGGCGAGCGCCGCTTCCAGTCGCGTGCGCGCGTCCGCGGACGCCGTCGACGTCTCCACGCCGCCCGCGGCGAATCCGATGACCTCGTCGTCGACCTGGAACTCCGCGGCCCGGTCCCTGCGCACCCGGGCGATGCGCCATGTCTCCGGCGGCAGGAGCCCGTAGGCGTCCTCCGCGTCGCCGCCCGGCGGCGCCGCGGGGGTGACCCAGACGAGCGACGTCTCGGTGCCGTCGCGTAGCACGACGACCTCGACGCCGCGCCCCGGAGCGTCCGCGAGACCGGTCGCGCTGCGCGCGTCGTCCATCGGCGCAAGGCGGCGGCGGACGTCGAAGAAGCCCGAGACGGGCATCCCGTCGACGCGCAGCACGCGATCCCCGGCGCGGAGTCCCGAGCGCTCCGCCACCGATCCGGCGGGCACACGGCCGACGACGGGCGCGGTGACGAGCCGCGCTTCGGGACTCGCGGCGGCGTAGATCCAGAAGAAGGCGACGGCGGCCATGAAGTTCACGACGAGTCCGCCGACCAGGAACGCGAAACGCCGCCCGGCGGAGAGGTGGGCGTGGACGGGACGCGGCTCGTCGTCGGGATCGCGTCGCGGGTAGGGCGGCGGAGGGCGCCCGGCTTCCTCGCACCGCGCGCGCTCGTTCCAGTACGTCCACACCGCCCGCGGCGCGACGTGCGGCTGTACGGACCCGAGCAACGGCAGAAGGCGGATGTCGAACCGCATCGGGAGGCGTCCACCGCGCGTCGCAAAGCTGCGCACCACCGGTCCGATCCCGACCGTCACCACCGCGACGGGAACGCCTACGAGGCGCGCGGCGACGAAGTGCCCGAACTCGTGCGCGAGGACCGCGAGCGACGAGAGCAGGAGCATCATCCCGAGCGAGTTGCCGCGCACTGTGCCCACGACGAGCAGGGCGACGAACCCGAGCGCGAGCGCCGCTCCGAGCAGGCCCGTGCGCTTCGGCGCGTGCGACTCGGTCGGCGTCCACGCCTCCACCCAGAGCGCATCGGCGTAGGTCGCCGCGTCCAGCGAAGCGAACTTCGCCTGCCACTCGCGCGCGACGCGCCGGTGACGTGCAGCGGCTCGACCGAGCAGGCTGCGCGCCGCCTCCAGGTCGATCGGGAGGCCGAACGCGCCCGTGGCGCGGATGCGACCGAGCGCGAGCATCGACTCGACGTCGTCCGCGGCCGCCGCGCGCTCGAGCCACTCGACCACATCGCCGACAGCGACCCCCTGCACGCCGCCGTTCGCGGCGAACTCCGCCAGGTACGCGCACGCCGGCGCGCTCCCGGCGGCCGCAGCCTCGCGCAGCAGGCGCTCGGCGTGTTCCGCGTCGATCAGCGCGAGTTGGATCCGCGCGTTGGAGGATCCGCTCGCCACCGCCGATTCGAGTTGCTGCCGGCCCTCCGCCGCCCCGTCCGCGGAATCGGCCAGCAGCATCGTCGCCGTGCCCAGGACGTGGGCAGCGGGCACGCTGCCGCGGCGCGCCCGCGCGCGCCATGCGTCGAGGTGGGGGTCCGCGCTTCCACCGGGGAAGGCCGTCCGGAACGCATCCTCGAGGAAGACTCCCGCCACGTCGGGCGCCGCCAGCGCGAACCACGCCAGCGCCTCGCCCTCGGTCACGCCGCGTCGGGCGGCCTCGTCGGCGACGCCCTGCCCGTGGCGCATGAGGCCGACGATCAGACCCGATGCGTGCGCGTCGGGCGCGGCCGTCGCCTCCGGGCGCTCTCCGCCTGCCGGGTCGGCCCGCAGCGCTGCGATCAGCCTGCGGCAGAGCGCGGCGTGCTCGCGCAGCAGGTCCACGAAGTCGTCGTCGACGGGCTGCGCGGGAGATGCGTCACCAGGCGCCACGTTCCGCTCCGTGCCCGGGCGCGATCCTGCGTGCCCTGCCACGACCGGATCTTCGCACGGCACGCGCACGTCGTCGCCCCGTGAAACCGAACCGGGCGGACGCGCCGCAGCCACTGCGCCGGGCTCGGCCGCGGCCCGCGCTCGAAGCGCGCTGCATCTGGAGCGGGCGAAGGGATTCGAACCCTCGACCTGCAGCTTGGGAAGTCGTGAACCGGGGTGTCAGCTACTTCCTGGTGACCATCGGAGATCGGGGATAACTGCCTTGCGCGTAGCGACTTGTGCTGGATGGTGACGTGCGGTTGTCGGCAGTCGCCGGAGACTGCTATCGTTCGACCTTGGTGCCACAGGTGGTGCCACGCAGAGCCTCCGCATGCCTCCCAGCCAACATTCCGGTGTCTACCTGGTTCCTCGCACCCTCAGGGACGGGAGCAAGCGCTACCGCGCCAAGTTCAAGGACCCCGACACGGGGCGCGTGGTGTGGGAGACCCTCGACCCGGTCGGCCTTCCGAACAGAAAGTCGCGCTTGCGGTGGCTGAAGGAGAAGTCCAAGGCGCTCGCCCGCCGCCGGGCGGAAATCAGCTCTGGGGCGCCGCGCCGGACTTCAACCGATCTCGATGCCGCGATCACGGACTACCTCAAGAGGCGGGAAGATGCCGGGCTGGCGGCCCGCACGATCGGCGTCTACAGGAAGCAGCTCGAGAGGTTTGCGGTGTGGGCGAGGACCTTAGGGATCGACCGCGTGGAGGATCTGAACGAGATCCACCTTGTGGAGTTCCGGGAGTCCCAGGAGACCCGTCGCAAGCGAGTCCCGAGCGAGAAGGGGCGGCGGGGGGAGCGCCGGGCTGCGGCGAAGCTCGTGGCGCCGCAGACCGCCAACGTCACCCTGCGGTCCGTGACCACGTTTCTGAACTACCAGCGCAAGCGGGGGCGGACGCCGCTGCTGACGAGGACCGAGGTCGGCGAGGCGCTCCAGCGCCTCCGAGAGCCGCCCCGGAAGGCAAACCCGCTCTGGCCGGTCGAGTGCGAGAAGCTGCTCAGTGCCGCGGCCCGCCACGACGCCGCGACGTTCACGCTGACCCGTGCGGAGCACAGAGCGTCGCCGAGCGCGGTCGCGATGAACCAGACGCCTCGCTACGAGTCCGTCGCCCCCTTCGTGGCCTTCGTCCTCCTTACCGGAATGCGCCTCGGCGAGGCGCGACAGGTCAGGTGGCGCGATGTGCACCTCCGCGCCAAAGACGTGCGCGGTGCCGCCGTCGGGGAGATCCGTGTGGTTGCCGCAACCTCGAAGAACCGCACGGACCGCCGCGTAGATCTGTCGGTGTCCCCGGCGCTGCGAGAACTGCTCACGGTCATGAAGGCCCAGGCAGGGGGCAAGCCCTACGTGTTCGGCGGGGCGAAGCCCATCGCCGAGTCCAGGGTCGAGACCACCCGTCGACGTCTGCAGCGCAGCTTCGGTGCGCCGGCGTTCAACTGGCAGCGCCTTCGTAGAACGTGCGGTTCGTACCTCACGTGCAGCCCCGGCATCTTCGGGAGCACGTCCGTCTTTCGTAGTGCGGCGCAGCTCGGCCACTCCGTGCCAGTGGCGGAGAAGCACTATGTCGGCGTGCTGACAGGCATCCCGCCGATGGCCCAGACCCTTGAGGCAGCCATGGACGTCGAGGGCATCATCGCACACCTCATCGCAGCGCACGGCAGGGGGGCGACGCGATCGACACCGACCTGTCGAGCTCGAAGTGGGTAGACCGCGTGCCCCGGGCATCCCCGGGTGGCTGGCCTTCGCGAGTCGGTACGGGCCGCTCGTGCTGGAGCGGCACGGCACGATCGCCGAGTGCGATTGGCTCCACGAGGATGCCCGCGAACCCGACAAGCTCGACGCCATGGCCCGGGACGGCTGGGTCGATGTTTGGCCGCAACGCGGGCGTGCCCGCCTCTACCTAGCCGTCGCCCGCTTCTGCGACGTGCTCGTCGATGGGGGAGACTTCGTCGAGCAACCGGACCTCAGAGATGCGCTGAACGACGTCTGGGTGGCATGCGGTGAGTGGTTGGACCTGCGGAGGAACCCATGGCGGCCCGGAACGTGGCCAGCCTGGCTGTCCAGGTTGGATGTGGGGGAGTGCACGATGCGGGCACCGCGGGGAGGCCCGCCACGAACGCGGTTCTACGCTTTCAAGCCGGACGTGCGGACCGACGTTGGTGTGGCCGAACGCGCTCTCGCATGGATCGCCGCGGGGTTGCTCCACGACGCCAGTGTTCTGACTGCACCCGCGGTGCGTTTCGTGAGCCTCGCTCGCTGCCAGGCGTGCGCCAGCTTCTTCATCCGGAGCTACGTCCACTCCGAGGCTGCAGCGTCGTCCGGGTCTCCGCACACCTACTGCGCCAAGCGCTGCGGCAGGGCCACTCGGCGCGCGCAACAGGCGGCCATGGCTCGCGCCCACGAGGCCAAGGCCGCAGCAGAACGCCAAGCCGAGTGGGACGCACGTACCTCGTAAGTTTTTTCGCCCCTGGGCTGAGCCCCGCAAGTTGCTGCAGAGAAACGGATTAGGTCTGGTTCCCGTATCGCGCTGCGAACTCGTCTGCCGGCAACTGCACGAGACTCCGATCGCCAACTGCGAGAGGAGAGCAGCACCGTGCAGAAAGCAGCAGCAGATGCCCACATCCTGGACGCCGTCTCAGATCTTCCGGCTCTCTTGAGCCTGAAGCAGTTCGCCGAGTTCTTTGGGATCTCGGTGCGAACAGCACGCGACTGGGCTCGCACGCCCGGAAAGCTCCGAGTCCACAGGACCTCGAGCGGCGGGAGCGGACGAGTCTTCGTGCTGCGCGCGGAGGTTGCGCGCGTGCTTGCTGCGATGCGCGACAGGCAGGCGTTCGAACTCGAGTAGCCGGCTGCCGTGCCCGTTGCCGCGGGCACGGCGACCGTGGGACCACCCGCACCTTCACGAACGGGAAGTCAGATGAGCGACACCAGAATACCACCATCGGCCGACGGCCCCACGCCCGAGGCGTACACCGAGCTCGGTCTGCTCCCTCAGCACGCGCTGCAGCTCGCCGAGTCAGGCGTCAACCCGGACGTGGCCCGGGAGCGCGGGTACCGGTCCGTCACGAAGAAGACGGCGCTCCGAGAGTACGGTTTCGCGGGGACGCAGGTCCGCGTGCCGGCGCTGGTGATGCCGATCCGAGACATGCACGGCGAGATCGTTACGTACCAGTCGCGCCCGGATGATCCGCGCGTCGACAGGCGCACGGGGCGTTTGGTCAAGTACGAGACCCCCGCTCGCACATCCCTGCGACTGGACGTCCCGCAGCGAGCGCGGACCTTGCTCCAGGACATCGACACGCCGTTGTTCGTGACGGAAGGCACCAAGAAGGTCGATGCCGGCGTCAGCCACGGACTGGGGTGTATCGGTGTGCCGGGGGTCTACGGGTGGCGCAGCACGAGCGCCCTCGGTGGAACGACGGCGCTTCCGGACCTCGAGTTCGTTGCGTGGAAGGGCAGGGACGGGAGGCGGCGGCTCGTCTACCTCGTCTTCGACTCCGACGCGATGTCGAAGCGCGAGGTCTACGTGGCCCTCAAGCGCTTTCGGGCGGTCCTGGAGCGCCTCGGCGCGGACGTCCGCATTGTGTACTTGCCGCCCAAACCCGACGGTCGCAAGGCCGGCCTCGACGACTTCCTCGCTGCCGGGGGCACCGTCGATCAACTGGTCGGGCTCTCCTCGGAAGCACTGCGGGCTCCCCCCGGTGTCGAGACGGAAGACGGCCCCTACGTCCATCGGAGCGGCGGGATCTTCTGGCTGAGAGGGGTCAGCGATGGGTGCACCGAGCCGATCCAGCTCACCAACTTCGCGGCCGAGATCGTCGCGGACGTCACGCTCGACGACGGTGCCGATCAGCGACGGTACTTCGAGGTGCGGGCGAAGTGCGGGGACGTCGAGGCAGAGTTTCGTGTCACCCCGACCGAGTTCACAGCCATGTCGTGGCCCATCGAGCACCTGGGAGCCGAGGCGTGGGTGGCCCCAGGCGGCCGAGCGACGGCCGATCGCGCCCGTGTAGCGATCCAGGAGCTCTCGGGCCACATCGTCCGGCGCGTGTCGATCGGTCACGCTGGATGGAGGACGATCGACGGCAAGTTCGTCTTCGTGCACGCAGGCGGCGCGGTCGGCGCGGAAGGTCTCGTTGAGGGCGTCGACGTCGACCTTCCGGGGCAGCTAGCCCTCTACCACCTGCCCTCGCCGCCGAACGGCGATGAGCTTCGCACTGCCGTCAACGCCGTCATCCGCATGCTCAGCGTGGCCCCGGAACGGATCACATTTGCACTGATAGCGGCGATCGCGCGCGCTGTCATCGGGAACGTGGACTTCGCCGTCCACCTCGAGGGTGAGAGCGGCACGTTCAAGAGCGAGCTAGCGGCGCTCGCGCAGCAGTTCTTCGGCGCCGACATGACTGCCAGGCACCTGCCCGGAGCCTGGTCCGGCACCGCGAACTCGCTCGAGCTCCTTGCGTACGCGGCGAAGGACTCGGTGTTCGTCGTCGACGACTTCGTGCCCCGGGGCTCGGCGGGCGACGTGCGCCGCGAGCATGCGAAGGCCGAGCGCTTGTTGCGGGCGCAGGGCAACCAAGCCGGTCGCAGCCGCATGAAGGCTGATACGTCGCTCCGCACTACTTACTACCCGCGCGGCCTGATCCTCTCGACAGGGGAGGACGTACCGGCTGGGCAGAGTCTCCTCGCCCGGATGCTCGTGCTGCACGTCGTCGGCTCGTCCGTCAACGCGGCGACGTTAACGGAGTGTCAGCAGGCGGCCTCTGCGGGCATCTACGCGTCGTTCACATCCGCGTGGATCAAGTGGCTTGCGCGGCACCTCGATGCCGTTCGCGATGAGGTCAAGCGACTGGTGGTCGAGATCAGAGCGTCGCTCGGTCGCGATCGTCCCCATCGACGAACCCTCGAGATCGAGGCGGACCTCGTGGCCGCGCTCAAGATCCTCGGGCGCTTCCTCGAGGAGGCTGGTGGGCTGCGGGCCGCTGATGTGCAGCGTCTCCTTGCGCGCGGGAACCGAGCGATTGCGGACGCAGTCGACGACCACGGGCGCCGTCAGGCCGAGTGCGCGCCGCACGATCGCTTCGTGGAGCTCCTGCGCCAGGTGATTGCGAGCGGCCGTGGACACTTGGCGCTCCGGGACGGCACCGCACCCGCGTCACCGACTCGGTGGGGCTGGCGGCTCGAGGGGGCCGGCGAGGAGCAGCGTGAGCGCCCCCTTGGCGACAGGATCGGATACGTCGACGACCAGAACGTCTACCTCCTGCCGGATGCGACGTACGCAGCGGTCTCGCGACTTGCTGAGTCCGGGGGTGCGGGCCTTGGCGTCACGCCCCAGACGTTGTGGAAGCGCCTGAAGGGGCACGACCTGCTCGCTTCCACGGACTCGGCCCGGCAGACCAATACGGTTCGCCGGGTCCTTGAGGACCGGCCGCAGGCGGTTCTGCATCTTCGAGCGAGCGCGCTGGGCATCGACTCTCGGCGCCAGGACGCGGAGGTCCGGCTCTTCGACGACTCCGCCGGGGAAGGGTGCGCCGCATGAGGAAGGTGCGGTCGTCCGCTGAACTCCGAGGGGAGCTCGCTGGGTCCTGGGCCGAGGAGTGCAGGTCGTTGTCGGGAATGTCGGGATTGTCAACACTCTTGGACGGACACCACCTTCGTCGTTGTCGAGGCCGTGCCTGCTGCGCGCGCCGTTGTCCAACGCGATACCGGTCTGGTCCTCGATCGCAACCCGACAGACCCGACAGACCCGACGCTCTCGTCAGAGCGTCCCGGTCCCTCGACGCGTAGTACCCGCTGCGTGAGACGCACAGCACGCGGGACA
>CALKVK010000014.1 GCA_937996235.1 uncultured bacterium
GAGCGCGATCTACGGAAGTTGGAGGTCGACGCGTCGAAGCGGTTGTGCGCCTAACGTTGCCGCTCAGCCGCGAGCGGCGGGGCCAGAGTGTACCGCCTCGGCGCGACGGGCGGCCCCGCCGCTCGTCGGCTGCAGCGGCTTGTTAGACCTCCTCAACGTCGGGCCCCGCTACGGCCTGCCGCACCAGCGCGAGCAACTCGCGTCGCTGTGCGACGGCCGCCTCGTGCTCAACGCCGATCCAGGCGTGCCAGGTCGTCAGTTCCGGTAGCGGGACTCGGAATGCACGAGCGAAGTACGCCGCCTGGGCGATGCCTCCGACGCCGCACACGACCTGTAGTTCTTCGAGGGATGCTCCGGCTCGGGCGCGCTCGCGAAGTCGCCGCACCACGTCGGGATCGGGCGTCCATTCGGGCACTCGCCGCCTCGCAAGTAGGTCTAACGTTGCCGCTCAGCCGCGAGCGGCGGGCCCAGAGTGTACCGCCTCGGCGCGACGGGCGGCCCCGCCGCTCGTCGGCTGCAGCGGCCAGTTAGGGCTCACGCTAGTCCGAGAACCCGAAGTGCAGGAGCCAGGTGCCACTCGGGGACTCGAACGCGAAGTCCTGCCAGGTGCACTCGTACCACATGGGCGGAGCCACGTTGACCGACCACGCACCGGCGCTGCCGACGGCGGCTTGGAGGAGTTCGATGAACCGGGACACGAGTTCGTTGGCGACCTCGGGCTCAACGCGAGGAGAGAACCGCTGTTCGAAGAACCACCGGCGAGCGGCGGTTGCGACGACCTGTATCCAGTCGTCAGGAACGTTCGCCAACTCGATGTGCCACGCCGAGGCGGGCTGCTTGGCGGAGAGTGACGTGCTGAGCGACGCGAAGTGGAGTTCCAGCGACGACCGGCATGACGTGGCGCTCGGCAACCTCACGATCGAGTAGTCGGGGACATGGTCGGTACCGACGTTCAGTAACGCCAGCGCGTCGAGGAACCCGGAGCATGCGTCGAGTGACACGCCAGTAGCCCTAACTGTGATTCTATTGCGGGTAGAAGTCCGTTCTCCCTGTGGCGGCGGCTGGTCAACGTGCCTGCGCGATCCGGTCCGCGCCCGTCGATATGTCAGGCGCGGGAGGCTGGGGGCGGGGGTTGTCGGGCCGATTCGCCGGGCGCGGAGAATCCGTTATCTGGCCCAGGATAGGGCGCGAGTCAGCGCGGGCAAGCGGTGGCGGTGACGCGAGCCCAATCCGGCGCCCCGCGGTCCGGCTCGCCGCGACCCGGCTCCCCCCGGTCGAGCTCGCGTGCTGGAGCGCGGACTCGTGGAGGTGATGGCGCCGCACCTCGCCGGTGGCGGCGTGCCGGTACGTGCGCGTCGCCGGAAGCACCCACTGCCAGGGCAGCGCGCGTCCCGCCGACGGGGACTTCCGTCGGAAGGCGGGAGGCAGGTCCACGCGACGGGCGCCGGCGGCCAGGTCGGAGACGTGGTGCCGGCGTACGGCGTCCAGTTGCTCTCGGAGCCGCTCCTCTCCGGCGCCCCGCGTCAGGTACGCAGGCGCCTTCGCGGGCCCTTCCGCACCTCGCCGGCGGCCTCGAGCTCTTCCTCGCGGCGGGCGGCGTACATGCCGTAGTCGCCCTCGAACCAGCGCGCCTTGCCTTCGCCCTCGAACGCGAGGATGTGCGTGGCGATGCGGTTCAGGAACCAGCGGTCGTGCGAGACGACGATCGCGCAGCCCGCGAACGCGGCGAGCGCGTCCTCGAGCACGCGCAGCGTCTCGAGGTCGAGGTCGTTCGTGGGCTCGTCGAGGAGCAGCAGGTTCGCGCCGCGGCGCAGGAGCTTCGCGAGCTGCACGCGGTTGCGCTGACCGCCGGACAGCTCGCCGACGAGCTTCTGCTGGTCCTGACCGCGGAAGTTGAAGCGACTCACGTAGCCGCGCGCGTGGATCGTGCGGTTGCCGAACGGCACCCAGTCGGCGCCGCCCGAGATCTCCTCGAACACGGACTTCTTCGGGTCGAGGTCCTCGCGCGACTGGTCCACGTAGGTCACGGCGAGCGTCTCGCCGCGCACGAGGCGCCCCGCGTCGGGCTCGATGTCGCCGTTGACGAGCTTCAGCAGCGTCGTCTTGCCCATGCCGTTCGGGCCGACCACGCCGACGATCGCGCCGCGCGGCAGCTCGAAGCTGAGTCCGTCGATCAGCGTGCGGCCGCCGAGCGCCTTCGAGACGCCCTCGAAGCGCAGCACGCGCTCGCCGAGACGCGGACCGGGCGGGATCTGGAGGTCCACCTCGTCCTCGGCGTGCTCGTACTCCTCGGCGAGCAGCTCGTCGTAGCGGCGCAGGCGCGCCTTGCTCTTCGCGTTGCGCGCCGAAGGCGTCGTGCGCACCCACGCGAGCTCGCGCTCGAGGTGGCGCTGGCGCTTCACCTGCTCGCGGGCCTCGAGCTCCTGGCGCTTCGCCTTCTGGTCGAGGTACTCGGAGTAGTTGCCCTTGTAGGGGATGCCCCGGCCGCGGTCGATCTCGAGCATCCAGCCGACGACGTTGTCGAGGAAGTAGCGGTCGTGCGTGACGAGGATGACGGTGCCCGCGTAGTCGCGCAGGTGCGTCTCGAGCCACGCGACCGACTCGGCGTCGAGGTGGTTCGTCGGCTCGTCGAGCAGCAGGATGTCGGGCTCCGCGAGCAGCGTCCGCGCGAGCGCCACGCGGCGCTTCTCGCCGCCCGAGAGCGTCTCGATGCGCGCGTCGCCCGGCGGCGTGCGGAGCGCGTCCATCGCGATCTCGACCTTCAGGTCGATCTCCCAGCCGCCCTTGCTGTCGATCTCCTCCTGCACCGCGTTCATGCGGTCGAGGACCTTCTGCATCGCGTCCTCGTCGAGGTCCTCGCCGAGGCGCGCGGAGAGCCCCTCGTAGTCCGCGAGCAGCTTGCGGATGCCCGCGAGCCCGTCTTCGATGTTGCCGCGCACGTCCTTCGACGCGTCGAGCCGCGGCTCCTGCGGCACGTAGCCGATCGTGATGCCGGGCGCGGGCAGCGCGTCGCCGTCGAACTCGCGCTCCTCGCCCGCGATGACGCGCAGGAGCGTCGACTTGCCGGCGCCGTTGTTGCCGATGACGCCGATCTTGGCGCCCGGGAGGAACGAGAGGGTGATGCCCTTCAGGACCTCCTTGCCGTCGTAGACCTTGCGGATGCGGTCCAGGGTGAACACGTAGTCGGTGCGCTGCATGGGACCCCGAATCGGACCATCCCGCACGGGCGGCCGCCACTTCCGGCGAGCCGCGGGCACGCGCGCGTGGCGGGGAGCGAGCGGGCAGAATGTCCGGCACGGCACGGCGCCGCGCGCGTCCAACCGTCGGCCCGGCCTGTTCATGACGACTCACGCACCTGAGCGGTCCAGAGCGCCGCGTGCTGCGTTGCCTCGGCTCTGCGACGCCACGGCGTCGCGATCGCCTCGGCGCCTTGCCCGCTACACTCTGTCCTCGCTCAGGAGGCTGCCCGCGGCGCGCACGGTGCACGCCGCACGCGGAGCGGGCCTCGGTTCCGCCGAGGGGGGCGCCACGAAGCGCGCGAGCCTCATGAACAGGCCGGGCCGGGAGGTCGCGCCATGAACGCTCGCTCGCTCGCCGGTCTGATCCTGCTCGCGGGGGTGGTCGGAGCCGCCGCCGGCGGCGCGGCCACGCTCGTGCTCGGCGGCGGCGCTGAGCGGCGCGGCGATCCCGCCGTCGCCGGGCGCCTCGACGAGATCGCGCGCAGCGTCGAGTCGCTGCGCGAGGCGTCGTCGGCTCTGCGCGACGAGAGCGCGCACGTCCGCGAGCGGCTCGCCGGACTCGAGATGAACCTCGCGCAGCGCGTCGCGCGGACGGCCGACGCCGCCGAGGCGGACGAGACCGCCGACGCCGGCGACGGGAGCTCGGAAGGCGGCGCCGTGGGCGGCCGCACCTTCCGCATCGGACGCGGCGGGCTGGCTCCGGGGAGCTTCCGGATCGTCCGCGCCGGGGGCGGCGACGCGAACGAGGCGCAGCAGCGTTTCGCGAAGGGCATGCACATCCGCTCGCTGCCCGAGGACGAACGCTGGGCGCTCGCCGCCGACAAGGTCGGGCTGAACAGCGTGCAGGTGGACGAGCTGAAGCGCGCCCACGCGGAGCTGCAGGAGGGCCTGAAGGCCGCGATGGCGTCCGAGGAGCGCACCGAGGACGACGGCTCGCACGTGGTCGTCCGGCGCATCGACGGCGACAAGATGCGCGCGGCGCGCGAGGCGTTCGACGCGCGCGTGGACACACTCCTGAACGAGCCGCAGAAGAAGGCCTGGCGCGACGAGGGCTTCGAGACGGCGATGGCGCGCGGCGGCGGCCTCGCGCTCGCCGGCAACGTCCGCGTGCACACGCTCGCGACGTCCACCGGCGACGGCGCGTCGATCGAGTTCACCGAGCTGCAGGAAGATCAGTAGCCGCGCGGTCGCGGGTCGCGCAGCTTCAGCCACCACATCAGGGCGAACGCGCCGACGAACGCGATCGCGGGCGAACAGAACCCGGTCCAGCCCGGCGCGAACCCGATGACGAACCCGGCGAGGGTCGTCCCGGTGGCCCAGCGCGCGCGCTGGCGATGCTCCGCGTCGGCCATCTTCCAGGCTCCGACTCCGGCGCCGATCAGCATCACGATCCAGAGCATGCGATCCTCCGGGGCCCGAGGCGGGTCAGGCCGGAACCGCGAGGGCGAGCGTGAGTTCGGTCGGCGGACGTGTGCAGCCGGCGGTGCGGCTACGATCCGGCCATGTCCGCCACGATGCGCGCGATGGTGCTCGAGCGCAGCGCCCCCGTGGCGTCGGCCCCGCTCGCGCTGTGCGAGCTGCCGGTGCCCGAGCCCGGTCCCGGCGAGCTGCGCATCCGCGTCTCGGTGTGCGCGGTCTGTCGCACCGACATCCACGTCGTCGCGGGCGAGCTGCCGCCGGGCCGTCGTCCGCTCGTGCCCGGGCACCAGACCGTCGGCGTCGTCGATGCGCTCGGCGCCGGAGTCGCCGCACCCGCGCTCGGCACGCGCGTCGGGGCGGCGTGGATGCAGGGCACCTGCGGCACCTGCCGCTTCTGCGCCTCCGGGCGCGAGAACCTGTGCGAGACGCCGCGTTTCGGCGGGCATCACGTGGACGGCGGCTACGCGGAGTACGCGCTCGTGCCGGCCGCCTGGGCGTACGCGCTCCCGGACGGTTTCGACGACGTCGCCGCCGCGCCGCTCCTGTGCGCGGGGATCATCGGCTGGCGCGCGCTGCGCCTCTGCGGCGTGCGGCCCGGGCAGCGTCTCGGGCTCTACGGGTTCGGCGCGTCGGCGCACATCGTCATCCAGCTCGCGCGTGCCCAGGGCTGCCAGGTGTACGTGGCCTCGCTGCGCGCGACGCACCGCCGCCTCGCGGAGGAGCTCGGCGCGGTGTGGACGGGCCCCGCCGACGCGCTCCCGCCCGTCGCCCTCGACGCGGCGATCCTCTTCGCGCCGGCGGGCGAGCTGGTGCCGCCCGCGCTGCGTGCGCTCGACCGCGGCGGCACGCTCGCGTGCGCGGGCATCCACATGAGCCCGATCCCGCGCATCGACTACGACACGGAGCTCTTCGGCGAGCGTGTGCTCCGCAGCGTGACGGCGAACACGCGGGCAGACGGCGAGGAGTTCCTGCGCGAGGCGGCGCGCATCCCGGTGCGCACGCACACGACGCTCTACGACCTCGCGGACGCGAACCGCGCACTCGCGGATCTCGAGGCCGGCCGCTTCGACGGGGCGGCGGTGCTGCGCGTCCGCGCGGGCTGAGGCGTGCGCATCGGGAAGGTCCGAGCCGGGTCAGCCCCCGAACTGGCGCAGGTGGTGGTCCACGTGCTTCCACTGGACGCGGCCCCACTCGTCGCCGGTCACGCGGCCGAGGAAGCCGTGCGGCTGACGCGCGACCGCGTCGGGACCGGCGGCGACGAAGCGTCCGATCGTCGCGACGAGCCGGTCGCGCTCGCGCGCGAAGTCGCGCGGGTCGGAGACGACGAGCGCCCTGCCGGTCGGCGCGTTCTTCGCGAAGGGCCGCGGTCCGAGCATCACGCCGCGGAAGAACGGTGCGAGGAGCTTCCCGATCAGGACCTGAGGGACGTGGCGCTCGCCGAGCGCCGCCTCGAGCGTGACCGACAGATGGGCGAGCGCCTGGGCGAGGTCCATCTTCCCCCACTGCCGCGGCGCGTCCGGGCGTAGCTTCGTGAGGCGCGCGAGGAGCGCGTCGCGGTCCGCCGGGTCGAAGAGGCTCTTCTGGGCGTCCATCGGCTGCTCTCCTCGCCGCGCGGCGCACGCAACGGCGGCTCGCGGGTCCCCGGGAACTCGGAGCGCGCATGTGCGTCGAATCCCGGACACGCCATTCAACTCCGGAGAACCCTGCATGCGTTCCGAGTTCCGTTCGGCACGCGCCGCGCTCGTCGCGGCCGCGTGCGTCTCGCTCGTCCCGTCGCTCGCGCGGGCACAGTCCGCGGAGACGTCGGCCGCCGAGGAGGTCGCGCTGACGGTCTACTCGTCCGCCGACCCGACGGGCTTCGACCCGCAGCAGTTCGCGATGCAACAGCGCATGGGCTGGAACCCCTGGGCCGCGTGGCAGGTGCCCGGCTACGGGGTCGTGAAGGAGGTGCGGCGCATCGCGCTCCCCGCCGGCACCGCCGACGTGCGCATCACCGACGTCGCGGAGTTCATCGACCCGACCACCGTCTCGTTCGCCGACCTCGACGCGCCGCAGGCGACGGGCGTGCTCGAGCAGGTGTTCCAGTTCGACCTCGTCAGCCCCTCGAAGCTGCTCGAACGCTACGTGGACCACGAGGTGGACCTGGTCGAGCGGCGCATCGACGGCAGCGGCGAGTTCGAGACGTCCGTCCGCGGCACCGTGCTCTCGGCGAACCAGGGCCAGGTGGTCCTGCGGATGCAGGACGGCAGCCTGCGCTTCGTCGGCGCGACCGACGCGAACCTGCGCCTGCCGTCGCTCCCGGAGGGGCTCGTCACGCGCCCGACGCTCGCGTGGAAGGTGGTCTCGGACCAGGCCGGCACGCGGCGCGTGCGCACGACGTACCAGACGGGCGGCCTGACCTGGCGCGCGGACTACAACGTCGTGATCGCGGGCGACGCGAAGAGCGCGGACGTCGGCGCGTGGGTCACGCTCCTGAACATGTCGGGTGCCTCGTACCGCAACGCGGCGCTCAAGCTGGTCGCGGGCGACGTGCAGCGCATCCAGAGCGGCGGCGGCTGGGACGCAGGCCCGACCGAGGAGGTGCAGACGCTCGGCGCCGCCGTCCACGGCTTCGACGAGAAGTCGTTCTTCGAGTACCACCTCTACACGCTGCCGCGGAAGACCGACGTGCTCGCGAACTCGACGCAGCAGCTCGCGCTCTTCCCGACCGCCACCGGCGTCGGCGTGCGCAAGGTGCTGGTCTACTTCGGTCTCCCCGACGCGGCGCAGTGGGGCGTCTTCGGGAACGCGGTCACCGAGCGCGACCTCGGCACGCAGTCGAACCCGAAGGTCGACGTGTACCTGGAGATCCCGAACCGCGAGGCGAACCGCCTCGGGCGTCCGCTGCCGAAGGGCAAGCTGCGCGTCTACCAGCGCGACGACGCCGACGGCACGCTCGAGTTCGTCGGCGAGGACCTCATCGACCACACGCCGCGCGACGAGACCGTGCGCGTGAAGCTCGGCCAGTCGTTCGACGTCGTCGGCGAGCGCAAGCAGACGGACTTCCGCGTGAACACGGGCCGCAAGGAGATGGTCGAGACGTTCTCGATCGAGCTGCGCAACCACAAGGACGAGGCCGTGGACGTGCTCGTCCGCGAGGTGCTCTACCGCTGGACGAACTGGGAGATCACGCAGAAGAGCGACGCGTTCGAGAAGCAGGACTCCCGCACGATCCACTTCCCCGTGAGCGTTCCCGCGCACGGCACGAAGCAGGTCACCTACACCGTGAGGTACACGTGGTGATGCGACACGCCCCCGCAACGCGGCTCGCCGCCGTGCTCGCCGCTCTTCTCCTGGCCCGGCCGGCGCTCGCGCAGGCGAACGCGGACGCGGACTCCGCGGACGGCGTCGCGCTGACGGTCTACTCGTCGGCCGACCCCGCGTCGTTCGACCCGCAGCAGTTCGCGGCGCAGCAGCGGATGGGCCGGGACCCGTCGTTCGCGTGGCAGGTGCCCGGCTACGGCGTGGTGAAGGAGGTCCGGCGCATCGCGCTGCCCGCGGGCACGGGCGACGTGCGCATCACCGACGTCGCCGCGTTCATCGACCCGACGACGGTCTCGTTCGCCGACCTCGACGCGCCGCAGGCGACGGGCGTGCTCGAGCAGGTGTTCCAGTTCGACCTCGTCAGCCCCTCGAAGCTGCTCGAGCGCTACGTGGACCACGAGATCGACCTGCGCGAGACGCGCAACGACGGCTCCGGTCCGCTGGAGGCGTTCGTCCGCGGGAAGGTGCTCTCGGCGAACCAGGGCCAGGTCGTGCTGCAGCTCGCGGACGGGACGCTGCGCTTCGTGTCGTCGTCGGACCCGAACCTGCGGCTGCCCGCGCTCCCGGACGGTCTCGTGACGCGGCCGACGCTCGTGTGGAAGGTCGCTTCGGAGCAGGCCGGCACGCGGCGCGTGCGCACGACCTACCAGACGGGCGGGCTCACGTGGCGCGCGGACTACAACGTGGTCCTCGCGGGCGACGACACGCACGCGGACGTCTCGGCGTGGGTCACGCTCATGAACATGTCGGGCGCGTCGTACCGCGACGCGCGGCTGAAGCTCGTCGCGGGCGACGTGCAGCGCGTCGCGCCGCGCATGCCGCCCGCGCCGCGGGCGCCCGCACGCGGCGCGAAGCTCCGCGACGCGAACGAGGGCTTCGAGGAGAAGTCGTTCTTCGAGTACCACCTCTACACGCTGCCGCGGCGCACCGACGTCCTCGACGCCAGCACGCAGCAGCTCGCGCTCTTCCCGACCGCGCAGGGCGTGGGGGTCGAGAAGGTGCTCGTCTACTACGGCCTGCCCGACGCGGCGCACTGGGTGTTCTCGCAGCCGCGCACCGATCGCGAGCTCGGCACGCTGAGCAACCCGAAGGTGGACGTCTACCTGCGCGTCGCGAACAGCCGCGAGAACCGGCTCGGGATGCCGCTGCCGAAGGGCAAGCTGCGCGTCTACAAGCGCGACGACGCCGACGGTACGCGCGAGTTCGTCGGCGAGGACCTCATCGACCACACCGCGCGCGACGAGAAGGTGCTCGTCAAGCTCGGGCAGTCGTTCGACGTGGTCGGGTCGCGCAAGCAGACCGACTTCCGCGTGGACTCGGGGCGCCACGAGATCGAGGAGCGCTACGAGATCGAGCTGCGCAACCACAAGGACACGGCGGCGCAGGTGGTCGTCCGCGAGACCCTCTACCGCTGGACGAACTGGGAGATCCTCGAGTCCTCGGACCCCTACGAGAAGCAGGACTCGCGGAACATCCACATGACGGTGGAGGTCCCGGCGAACGGCTCGAAGACCGTCACCTACCGCGTGCGGTACACGTGGTGACGCACCCGGCGCGCCGCGGCGGGTGAGTCCGTCGCGCGGCGGGCTCTCGCGCGTCCAACGGGGCGGACATGCCGTCGCCGGACCCCGCGAGTTGACCTCGAGCGCCCTGCCGCTGCCCGGCGACGGAGCCGCGCGGCCGTCGGCCCGCGCCGCCGCCCACGGGCTGCGCGTGCTCCCGGGCGAGGCTGCGCTCGAGGTCGCGGCGCCCACCGACGCCGAGCTGCTCGCACGCGCGCGAGCGGGCGACCGGGGCGCGTTCGGCGCGCTCGTCGGGCGGCATCACCGCATGCTCGCCGGGCTCGTGCGGCAGCGCGCCGGCGCGGCCGCACCGGTCGAGGACCTGCTCCAGGACGTGTTCGCGAAGGCGCTCGACAAGCTCGACGGCTTCGACGGGCGCGCCGCCTTCGCGACCTGGGCCGGCGCGATCGCGCTCAACCTCGCCACCGACTGGACGCGCAAGCGCTCGCGGCGGAGCCGCCTCGCGCCGACGTCGTCGCTCGGCGACGAGGAGCCGGCGCACACGGGCGGAGCGGCGCCGGGCCGCGCGCTCGAGCTGCGCGAGGAGGCCGCCCGCGCGCGGCAGGCGCTCGACGCGCTGCCGCTCGCGCAGCGCGTCGCCGTCACGCTGCGGATCGTCGAGGAGCTGCCGTACGAGGTCGTCGCCGAGCGCGTGGGGGCGCCGGTCACGACGGTGCGCACCTGGGTCAGCCGCGGTCTGCGGCAGGTGCGCGAGATGCTGGAGGTGACCCGTGACGAACGCTGACGGCGATCACCGCACGCCGCCCCTCGCGGACGGCTGCGACGCGCGGACGCTCATCGCGCTGCGCGCGGCGTCCGGTCCGGCGCCGGACGACGACGCGGCCGCGCGGATCGCGGCCGGCGCGTGGCGCCGGGCCCGGAGCCCCGGCGCGCGCAGCGACTGGCGGCGCGTCCTGCGCGGGCGTGCGCTGCGCGCGGCGGCGGCCGTGCTCGTCGTCGCCGTGGGTTCGCTCGGCGTCTTCGCGCTCGATCCCCCGGCCGCCGCGTTCGCTGTCGAGGGCGCCCCCATCCAGATGTGGAAGGGCGACCGCTGGGTCGCCGCGCGCCGCGTCCACGCCGACGACACGGCGCTCTACGCCGCCGAGGGCGTGCGCACCCTCCGCGGCCCCGACGGCGCCACGATCGTGCCGCAGCCCGGCACCACGCTGCGGATCGCGAAGGGCGAGACGCGCGGCACCTTCCGCGTCGAGATCCTCGCCGGCACGGCGCAGGTCACGGGCCCGACGCTCTTCGTCTCGATGGCCGACGTGGACGTGGCCCCGGACGGCGGCGACGGCGCCTTCCGCGCGCTGTTCGTGCGGGGCGGCGCCGCCGCGACCGGCGCGGCCCCGCCCGCGTTCCCCGCGAGCGCGCCCGCCGCGTTCGCGCGCGTGCAGGTGGACGGCGGCAGCGCGCGCGTCCGGCGGCGCAGCACGGGCGAGTTCCTCGACCTCACGGCCGCGCAGTCCGCAGCGCTCCTGCCGGTCGGCGAGGGACCGGGCGTGCGCCTGCAGCTCGGCCGCCTCGGCACGTTCTCGACGGACGTCGCGCTGTGCATCGCCTCGGGCTCGCCCGTGGTCGACGTCGGTCGCACGGGCGGCGACGTGATCGCGGTCCTCGGCGACGGCGGCGGCGCCGTACACGGCTTCGTGATCGACCGCGCCGAGGTGCGCTTCGCCCTCGACGAGATCAACACCGCCATGCTCGCACGCGTCGCCCGCGCGTCGATCGACATGCAGGTGGACGTGGACGTCGCGGGCAGCGTCTCCGACGACGACGTGACGTGCGAGATCCGGCGCACGCTCGGGGACACGTCGCTGCGCGTGCTGGTGCTGCGCTCGTCCGACGTCGTCGTCGAATCCGACGGCGGCGTGCGGCGCTATCCGTCGGTCGAGGCGGCGCTCGCGGCCGAGCCCGAGCGGCTCGGCGCGCTGCGCGACGACCTCGCGCCGCGCTGAGGCGGCGCGCGCCTCAGACGCGTTCGACGGCGTCGCGCGGCACCCAGCCGCGCTTGCCGTCGGCCAGCTCGACCTCGATCCAGCCCGCGCGCTCCTCGCGCACGCGCACCTCGGTGCCGGCGTGCACGGGGTTCTCGTAGCGCGGCGGGTACGACTGGCCGTCCCCGGTGCGCAGCGCGACCTCCGGAGCGAGCACCACCGCGGCGTCGCCCGCCGCGCGCTCGCGCAGCTCGACGACGCCGGAGACACCGACCGCGAGGGCGACGACGAGCAGCGCGAGGCCGCCTCGGACGAGCGTGCCGCGAATGCGCGCGGCGCGCCGCCACGCGACGCCCGCGGCGATCCCGAGGAAGGCGAACGTCCACGCACCGAGTGCGAGCGCGACCTTCGTGCGCAGTGCCAGGGCGCGGTGCCAGAACGCGAACGTCTCGAGCAGCGCGCGCGAGGGCGTCTCCTCGATGACGTCGCGGCGGCGTCCGCGCGCGGTCGCGAGGTTCACGGTCGCGCGCGGATCGTCCGGACGGACGACCAGCGCGCGGCGGTAGTGGAGGATCGCCCGGCCCACGTCGCCGCCGAGCAGGAATGCGTTCGCCGCGTTCGTCTCGAGAGCGCCGTTGCGCGGGCCGCCGTCGAGCGCCGCCTCGAAGAGCCGCGCGGACTCGAGGAACTTCGCGCGCCGCGCGTCCTCCGACACGAGCGCCGTCGCCTCGCGGAACGTGGCGGACGCCGCGGCGACGCGCGCGACGACGCCGGTACCCGCCGTGTCGGAGGCCGCTGCGACGCGCGCCGCGCCGACGCACACGAGCGCCGCGAGGAGCAGCGCGACGAACACGCGGAGCGCGCGCGTCATCGCAGCCGCTCCCGCTCGAGGGCGCGCAACCAGTCGGCGGCGGCGCGCGCGCGGTCGGCGAGGTCGCGCGCGCCGCCGCCGTAGCGCGCGTCCTCGCAGGCGACGAGCGCGGCGACGACGTCGCGGGCGAGCTCGCCGTCGCAGCCCGCGCGCTCGAGCAGGGCGCGCACGTCGGCACCGGTGACCCCGGCCGAGGGCACGCGCGCGCGGTCGGCGACGTAGCCGCCGAGCGCGGCGTGGAGCGCTGCGGCACCGGCGGTCGCGTCCCCCGCGGCGAACGCGGCCTGCGCCTGCGCGAGCCGCTCCTCGGCGCGCGGGAGCGCCGTGCGCTCGCGGCGCAGCGCCGGGTCGGCGTCGTGCGCCGCGCGCACGCGCGCGACGGCGAACGCGCCGGCGCAGACGAGCGGCGGCAGCACGAGCAGGAGCCACGTCAGCGGGGAGCGCTGGGGCGCGTAGCTCTCGTCGCGCAGCGTCTCCTCGTCGGCGTAGTTCCCGAGGATGCCGCCCACGAGCTCCTCGCCGGGCGCGCTGGTCGCGCGGGCCGCGGCGGCGCGGGCCTCGACCTCGGAGGGCAGCACCGACTGCGCCTCCTCCACCGCGATCGGCACGGCGTCGGTGCGCACGACGACGAAGCGCTCCGCCTCGGGATCGAACGACGCGAACTCGAGCGGCGGCAGCTCGACGACGTCCCCACGCAGCGGACGCAAGACGTACGAGAAGACGACCGCATCGTCCTCACGCCGCGGCGCCTCGCCGTCGGCCACCTGGAACGCCGCCGCGAGGTCCGGCTGCCTGCCGAGGCGCGGCGCGAGCACGTTGGCGACGCGCTCGTCGCCCTCGATGCGCAGCGTGAGCTGCATCGGATCGCCCACGTTCACGCGGCGCGGCGTCAGCTCCGCGCGCACGCGGTAGCGCCCGACGGCGTGCGCGTAGGTCGGCGGCCGGTCCGTCTGCGGCACCGGCAGCACGTCGAGACTGAGAGGCGCGTGCGCGACGAACACGTCCTCGTTCTCGCGCGGCTCGAGCTGGCCGCGGACGCGCGCGATCGTGCGCACGACGCCGCCGCGCAGCGTGGTCACGGGGATCGGGAGCGTGCCCGCCTTCTGCGGCACGAAGGTGCGGCGCAGCTCGTACACGCGGTACGACGCGCCGTCGCGCAGCTCCGTGCGGTGCGGGAGGTCGAAGCGCAGCGGCACGGAGCCGCCGAAGAGCTGCTGGTCGGCGAGACCGTTGATGCGCAGGCCGGCGGCGTCGCCCGACGCGAGCAGCCGCCGCGCGAACTCGCGGTAGTCGCTCGTCGTGCAGCTAGGGAGCGCCTCGAACCACGGCACACGCAGCTCGGGGGCGCGACTCGCCGCCCACGGGTCGCCGTCGAACGGCGTGCCGTCGAGCTCCGCCGCGCGCACCCACACCTCGAGCACGATGTCGAACGGCTGTTCGACGTAGACGCGACGCGGCGAGCAGGCAACGTGCAGGAACGCGGTGCTCGTCTCGCGCGGCCCCTGCACCCGCACGATCCGCGGCGCCGTGTGCAGCTCGCGACCGCCCGCCCGCACCGTGAGCGCGGGCACGCGGGCCTCGCCGGCGTGGCGCGGCCGCAGCTCGTACGCGAGCGTGTACGTGGAGCTCGTCTCGTAGGCGGCGCGGCCGTCGCGGCGCACGACCGACGTGCTCTGGTAGCGCCGCCCGCCGAGGAAGCGGACGTCGAAGTCGGTGCCGAAGTCGGTCGCGGCGGGGCCGTCGGCGGTCTCGACGTCGGTCACCTCGATGCGGAACGTCACGCTGTCGCCGAGCGCGAGGTCCGTGGCGTCGAACGACGCGGTCGCGGTCGGCTCGGCCGCGAACGCCGCCACGGCGAAGAGCAGCGCGGCGAGCAGCGCGAGGGCGCCGCGCACGCGACGGAGCGCGGCGACCCTCACCAGTCCTTCCCCACCGGCGTGCGCCGCAGCCGCTCGAGGCGCAGGCGCTCGACCTCTCGGGACTTCTGCGCGGCGGCGTCGAGGAGCTTCTGCAGCAGGCGTTCCGCCTCCTCGCGGCCGACGTCGTGCGGCGTGTCGCCCTCCGCGGCGGCCGGCTCCGCGGCGTCGTCCTGGTGTGCGCCCTCGTCGCCGGTCTCCTGCTGGGCCTGCTGCGTGTCGGCGCCCTGCTGCTGGTCGGTGCCGCCTTCCTGCTGCTGCGCCTCCTGCGCATCCTGCTGCTGCCCGTCGCCGGACTGCTGCGCGGATGCGTCCTGCTGCTGCTCGGACTCGTCGCCCTGCTCGCCCTTCTGCTGCTGCTGCGAGCGCTGCTCCTCCTGGAGTTTCTCGAGCTCCGCCTTCAGGTAGCGCCGCGTGCGGTTCGCGAGCACCAGGTTGCGCGCCGCGTCCGCGTCGGTGACGTCGCGCCGCACGACGTCGCGCAGCGCCTTCGCGGCCTCGCCCGCGGCCTTCACGCCGCGCTCGGCGGCGGACTGGCGCAGCTTGTCGGCCAGCATGCGCGCCATGTCGTCGGTCAGCGGGTTGCCGTCGGGCGAGCCCTGCGCGCGCACCGCCGCCTCCGCGGCCGCAGGGTCGCGCAGGAGCTGCTCGGCGGCGGCGGCCTCGGCGAGCTGCAGCGTGCCCGTGTTGTAGAGAGCGCGCGCGCCGACGTCGCCCGTCGCGCCCTCGAGCCGCAGCGCGTGCGCGTACTCCTTCAGCGCCTCGTCGCGGGTGCCCGCGCGTTCGAGCGCGACGCCGAGGTCGTAGTGCAGCACGGGATCGTCGGGCAGCGCCTCGACGGCCCGCCGCAGCGCCGCCACGGCCTCGTCGGCGCGGCCCGCGGCGAGCGCCGCGAGACCGGCGTCGACGTCGGGCTGCGCGCGGAGGGCGGCGGCACGCGCGCGCTCCGCGGCGTCGGAGGCGTCGTCCGCGTGCGCGACCCGGGCGCCGACGCACACGCAGAGGAGCAGCGCGACGAGCCGCTTCATGCCGCCCCCTTCGGCGCGGCGAAGCGCGAGAGCACCACGAGCACGAGCGCCGCGCCGAGCGGCCACTGGAAGCGCTCGTGGTGGCGCCGCTCGCGCGTCGTGCCGACCTGCGCGGTGCGCCGCGGCGCGATCGCCTCGTCCCAGATGCGGTCGAGCGGGATGGTGCGCGTGCCGGCGGGGACGTAGCCGCCGCCGGTCACCTCCGCCATCGTGCGCAGCGTCTCCTCGTCGAGCCGGCTCACGACCGGCTTGCCGTCGTCCTCGACGAAGCGCCGCACGCCGTCGCCGTCGACGTACGGGATGCGCCCGCCGTCGGTCGCGTCGCCGATGCCGACGGCGAAGATCGCGACGTGCGCGTCGGCGGCGGCGCGGGCGGCCTCGAGCGGGAAGCTCTCGTGGTCCTCGCCGTCCGTCAGGAGCACGATCACGCGGTCGTGGTCGCCGGGGTGGTCGAGCAGCGCGACGGCGCGGCGCACGGCGTCGCCGAGCAGCGTCCCGCCGCGCGGCACGTCGGCGCAGCCGATGCGCCGGAGCTGCGCGCGGACGTGCGCGTAGTCCGACGTCACCGGCGAGCGCACGACCGGCACGCCCGCGAACTCGACGAGACCGACGCGGTGACCGCCGCGCTCCTCGAGCCGGTCGATCAGCCCGTCGACCGCGATGCGCGCGCGCTCGAGGCGGTTCGGCGCCGCGTCCTCCGCGAGCATGCTGCGCGAGACGTCCACCAGCACGACGAGCTCCATGCCTTCGCTGTGCACCTCTTCGTAGTAGACGCCCCAGCCGGGCCGTGCGAGCGCGAGCGCGACACCGCCGACGCCCGCGAGCACGAGCACCGCCGCGCGCGGGTGGGCGCCGCCGCCCTCGACGAGGCGCGGCGCGAGCCGCCCCACGAACGCGCTGCGCCGCCGCGCGGCGCGGCGCGCGCCCCACCACGCGACGAACGCGAGGAGCGGCACGGCCCACAGCGCCCACAGCCACGCGGGCGCAGCGAGATGGAGCCCGTCGCCGCTCATCCGAGCCTCCGGAAGAGCAGCCACTCGGAGCACAGCCCGAAGACCCAGAGCGTCAGCGCGGCGGTCGCGGGGTAGGGGAAGAGCTCGCGCCAGCGGCGGTAGGTCGTGCCCTGCACCTCCGTGCGCTCGAGCCGGTCCACCTCGCGGTAGATGTCGCGCAGCGCCTCGGTCGTGCCCGCGCGCTGATAAGTGCCGCCCGTCTCCTGCGCGATGCGCTGCAGCAGGCGCTCGTCGAGCGCCGACTCGATCGCGCGCATGACGACGGAGCCGTCCGGCTGCGTCACCGGGTACGGCACGAGACCGGTCGTGCCCATGCCGACCGTGTAGACGCGGATGCCGAACTCCTTCGCCACGCGCGCCGCGTCGAGCGGGTCGGTCTCGGGGTCGTTGTGCACGCCGTCGGTCAGCAGCACGACCACGCGGCTCTTCGCCGGGGCGTCGCGCAGCCGCGCGACCGCGACGGCGAGCCCCTGCGCGATCGACGTGCCGTCCTCTTCCCGCGACTTCGCGATCTCGGCGGCGTCGAGCGACTCGAGCAGGAGCTCGTGGTCGATCGTCAGCGGGCAGAGCGCGTCCGCGTAGCCGGCGAAGACGGTCAGCCCGAGCAGGTCGCCCGCACGTCCGGGCAGGCCGTCGCCGCCGGCGACGAAGGCGTGGACGACGCGCTTCACGGCGCTCAGCCGGTCGGTCGGCCGGCCGTTCTCGTCCTTGAAGTCGTGCGCCCACATGGAGCCGGAGACGTCGACGACCAGCTCGATCGCGATGCCCTCGGACGTGACGACCGTGCGGTCGTCGCCGAGACGCGGGCGCGCGAGGGCGACGGCTCCCGCCGCCGCGCCGAGCGCGATGCACGCGGCGGGCAGCCACGCGAGGCGCACGCGCCACGTGGTCGGCACGTCGGCGAGCAGCAGCAGCGACGAGAAGCCGACGCGGCGCCGTCCGCGACCGCGCGCGAGCCAGAGCAGGAGGAGCGCGAGCGGCACGACCGCGAGCAGCCACGGCGACGCGAACTCGAAGCGGTCCGGGAGGAGCGCGCTCACGCGACGATCTCCTCGACGTCGTCGGGCTGCGGCGCCTCGGGCTGCGTCTCGACGACGAAGCGCTCCACGTCGGACGCCGCGCGCCCGCACTCGCGCACGTCGGGGACGGCGCGCGCGAACTTCACGAGGTCGGCGCGCACGAGGAACGCGCGCAGCAGCTCGCGGTGCGCCGGCTCGAGCGTGCGACGCCCCGTCTCGCTGCGCATGATCGACGCGAGGAACTCCTCGGTCGTCTGCTCCGGCGCACGCAGTGCGAAGCGTTCCTCGAGGTAGCGCCGCACGATCTCGGAGAGCTCCACGAAGTACGGGTCGAAGCGTCCGTGCTCGGGCAGTTCGCGCGCGAGCAGCGCCTCGAGCGCGGCGAGCGCGCGCTCGTGCGGCGGGACGGGCGGGGGCGCGGTGGGCGGTGTGGCCGCACGACGGCGCGCGAGGAGGAGCACGGCCGCGGCGAGCGCGGCGAGGACGGCCGCGGCCGCGCCGGCGAGAGCCCACGGGAACGGGCGGGCCGGCGCCGCCCACGCGACCGCTCCGCGCGTCGCGGCGAGGGCGACGTCGTCGCCGACGCCCGCGTCCACGCGCAGCACGACACCGTCGAGCCGCGCCGACGCGAGCGGCGGCGCCGCGGCATCCGCTCCGGTCGCGATCGCGCGGACGTCGAGCGGCGGGAGCGCGTGCTCGCCCTGGTCGAAGAGCCGCAGCACGAGCTCGACGCCGCCGCCGTCGGGCCGCGTGCGCACCGTCTCGACCTCGACGACGTCCGTCCCGAGCGCCTTCGTGAGCTCCGAACGTACGTCGGGCCAGCGCAGGTCCGCCGCCGTGCCCGCGTCGAGCTGCGCCGTCAGCGTGATCGAGACGGGCGCGCCGAGCGCCGGCCGCGCGGGGGTCGCGCTCAGCACGGCGTGCAGCGGGCCGTCGTCGGCACGCACGACGAGCGGAGGCGGCGCAGCGGACGCCGGGGACGACTCCGCCGCCGACGACGAGACGCCGGCGGCGACGAGCACCGCGCAGGCGCACGCCGCACGGAGTGCGCGACTCATGCGCCGCCTCCGCGGCGCCGCGCGCGACGCTCGCGCGACTGGAAGAAGCGCACGAGCGGCTCGACCCAGTCGCCGCCGACGTCGACCGCGACCTCGTCGACGCCGAGGCGCGCGAAGCGCGCGGCGCGTTCGGTCCGGCGGCGTTCGGCTGCGGCGGCGTACGCGCGGCGCACGCGCGCGCTCGACGTGTCGACGAGGCGCGTCGCGCCCGTCTCGAGGTCGCGCAGCTCGACGAGCCCGGCCGGCACGAGCTCGCGCTCGCGCGGGTCCTCGAGCGCGACGGCGACGACGTCGTGGCGGCGTGCGGCGATGCGCAGCGCCGACTCGAGCGCGGCGCCCTCGCGCGCGTCGACCAGGAAGTCGCTGACGACGAACAGCGTCGCGTGGCGGCGCTGGGCGCGGCTGACGTACGCGAGCGCGTCGGCGATGCGCGTCGCGCCGGCGTGGGCGCGGTGCAGCAGCACCTCGCGGATGACGCGCAGCACGTGGCGCCGGCCCTTCTTCGGCGGCACGTGGCGCTCGACCTCCGCGCCGAAGAGCACGAGCCCGACCTTGTCGTGGTTCGCGATGGCCGCGAGCGCGAGCAGCGCGCACAGCTCGGCGGCGACCTCGGCGCGCGTGCGCTCGACCGACCCGAACGCGCCGGATGCGGAGACGTCCACGAGCAGCACGACGGTCAGCTCGCGCTCCTCGACGAAGCGCTTGACGTGCGGGATGCCCGTGCGCGCGGTGACGTTCCAGTCGATCGAGCGCACGTCGTCGCCGGGCGAGTAGACGCGCACCTCGTCGAACTCCATGCCGACGCCGCGGAACGTGGAGTGGTAGTGGCCGGCCAGGACCTCGTTCACGACGCGCGCCGCGCGGAGCTGGATGCGCCGCACGGCGCCGAGCACGTCTTCGGAGACGGTGCCGGGCGCCCGCGTGTCGGCGGCGGCGGGCGACTCCATGCCTACGGCACCGGGACTTCGGCGAGGACCGTCGCGACGACGTCGTCGGACGTGGTGCGGCGCGCCTCGGCCTCGTACGTCAGCACGACGCGGTGGCGCAGCACCTCGGGCGCGACGTCCTTCACGTCCTGCGGCGTCACGTAGCCGCGCCCGGCCAGGAACGCCGCGGCGCGGGCGCCGCGCACGAGCGCGAGCGTCGCGCGCGGACTCGCGCCGTACTCGACGAGCGGCGCCAGGCGCTCGAGCCCGTGCTCGGCCGGACGCCGCGTCGTGTGCACCAGGTCCACGACGTACTGCTTGATCTTGTCGTCCACGTAGATGCGGTCGGTGAGCGCGCGCAGGCGCAGCACGTCCTCGGTCGAGAGCACGGGCGAAAGCGGCTCGCGGCGGCGGCTCGTCCCGTGCGTGTCGAGGATGCGCCGCTCGGTCTCGCGGTCCGGGTAGTCGACGTGCACCTTGAACAGGAAGCGGTCGACCTGCGCCTCGGGCAGCGGGTAGGTGCCCTCCTGCTCGATGGGGTTCTGCGTCGCGAGCACGAGGAACGGGTCGGGCAGACGGAAGGTCTCGTCGCCGATCGTGACCTGGCGCTCCTGCATCGCCTCGAGCAGCGCGCTCTGCACCTTCGCGGGCGCGCGGTTCACCTCGTCGGCGAGCACGACGTTCGCGAAGATCGGCCCCTTCTTGACGAAGAAGTCCCCTTCCTTCGGCGAGTAGACGAGCGTGCCGACGAGGTCCGCGGGCAGCAGGTCCGGGGTGAACTGGAGCCGCGCGAAGCTGCCGCGGAGCCCCTCGGCGAGCGCCTGCACGGCCGTCGTCTTGGCGAGGCCGGGGACGCCCTCGAGCAGCACGTGGCCGTCGGCGAGGAGCGCCATCACCAGCCGCTCGACGAGGCGCTCCTGACCGAGCACCACGCGCGCCATCGCGTCGCGCAGCGCCACGAGCGCGCCGCGCTCGCGCAGGACGCTCTCTCCCACGGCCTTGACGTCGGACTCCATGGAACCTCCCGGACAGGGGCGCGTGGGGCGGGGAACGGGCGAACGCGCGATTCTACGTACGGACGGGCCGCCGCGGCTGCGAAGCGCCGACGCGCGACGTCGCGCGACGACGCCGGCCGACGGGGCGTGTCAGAGCTCGAGGTCCGCGCCGTGGTCGCGCAGCCAGTCGCGGCTCTCCTCCCAGTGGGGGCAGGCGCGCGCGACGCGCTTCCAGAAGCGCTCGGAGTGGTCCGGGACGCGGATGTGCACGAGCTCGTGCGCGAGCACGTAGTCGAGGATCTCCACGGGCGCGAGCACGAGACGCCAGTTGAGGCTCATCTTGCGGCTCGGGCCGCAGCTCCCCCAGCGCGAGCGCATGTCCTTGATCGTCACCTCGGTCGCGGAGTCGCCGACGAGCCGGGCGGCGCGCGCGTGGCGGCGGTGGAAGACCTCCTCGGCCTGCTCGAGCACCCAGCGCCCGACGGCGTAGCGGGTGACCGCGCGCCGGCCGCCGGCCGCGAGACCGCACGGCACCTCGACGACGAGCGTCTCGCCCTCGCGCTGCGGTGCCGCGACGGGCACGGCGCGCACCTCGCGCACGACCAGGCGCAGCTCCTCGCCGAGGAACGGGATCGTGTCGCCGTCGTCGAAGCGCCGCGCCCGCAGCCGCCGCCAGCGCTCCTGGTGCTCCTTGCGCTTGCGCTCGATCCAGTCGCGGTACTGCTCGACGACCTCGTCGATCTGGCGCTGGCTCGTCCGGAGCGGCGCGTGGACCTCGACCGTGCCGTCGTCGCGGACGGTGATGCCGACCGTCCGCCGTCTCCGGCGGTGCACCTCGAACGGCAGGGTTCCGGCGGTCCGGAAGAGGGGCGGCATCGCGGTCGGAATCTCGCGTCCCGCCCCCCCGGGCGCCCACAGGTTTTCCGCGGCGCCGCCGCGCCGGTGCGCCTCACAGGAAATTGGCACGGAGCGCACGGAACCCACGATTCCTGTTCACATTCCCCGGGGGGGAGGCACTAACGTTCCCCCGGGCGTGTGGGCCACGCCCTTGCACTTCATGGGAGATCGCCGGCCGCGGGACCCGAGGGAGCTCTCTCAGGGATCCGGAACCGAGGGATGGCTGGCTCCGGGCGCGTGACCGCCGAGCGGTTCGGCGGTGGCTCCCAGCCGGGAGATCACCCGTACGTCGTCTTGGCCCCGGTGCGCCGTGCGTGCGCGGGGCGAAGCAGGGAGGAACAGCGAGTGCGACTCTTCAAGCCCTTTTCGACGAGCGGCGCGCTCCTCGTCGTGAGCGCCCTGGCGCTGACGTCGGTCCCGGCTCTGGCCAACGAGTCCGCGACCAAGGAGGCCCAGCTCGAGCAGCGCATCAACGAGCTCGAGGCCCAGCTTGCGCGGGTCTCGGCGCAGATGCAGAGCAACACGGCGTCGCAGAGCACGCTCGAGACGCGCATCGCGGAGCTGCAGACGGCTTCGGGCGGCGCGGACAACGCGCTCGCGATGTCGTGGGACAACGGCATCCGCTTCGGCAGCGCCGACAAGCGCTTCTCGTTCAAGTTCGGCGGGCGGCTCCAGAACGACTGGGCCACCTACTCGGCGAACGACAACGCGGACGCGCTGCTCGGCCGGAACGCCTTCGAGACCGGCACCGAGTTCCGCCGCGCCCGCCTCTACCTGGCCGGCACGATCTACGGGAACGTCGGCTTCAAGGCGCAGTACGACTTCGCGGGCGGCGCGGTCGGGTTCAAGGACGTCTACATGACGCTGAACCACCCGTGCATCGGCCTGATCACGGTCGGCAACCACTACGAGCCGTTCGGCTTCGAGACGAACACGAGCGACCTGAACACGCTCTTCATGGAGCGCAGCTTCACGGACGCCCTGTCGCCCGAGCGCAACGTCGGCATCAGCGTCGCCAACAGCCTCAACGACAACTGGGGCTGGCACGTCGGCGTGTTCCGCGACAGCAACGGCGCGGCCAACGACACGGGCAACTTCGACGGCGGTGAGTGGGCCTTCACGGGCCGCCTCGCCGGCGAGGTGTGGGAGGACGCCGACAGCGGCCAGCTCCTGCACGCCGGCGTGAACGTCAGCCGTCGTCACGTCGGCAGCGGCGTCACGAACGCCGTCGCCGGGATCGAGGACGAGACGATCCGCGTCGCGTCCCGCGGCGGACAGCACATCGGCGCGAACCTGGTCGACACGGGCGCGATCGGCCTCGACGACCAGTGGTCGAACTGGTGGGGCGCGGACCTCGGCTTCGCCGCCGGCCCGCTCTGGCTGCAGGCCGAGTACATCGAGCAGATGTACGACAACTCGGTCAGCCGCATGAACTTCAGCGCCATGTCGTTCGCGGCCTCGTACATGCTCACGGGCGAGGATCGCCCGTACGACAAGAAGAGCCACAACCTCGGCCGCGTCATGCCGGCGCACAACTACGGCGACGGCGACGGCACGGGCGCGTGGGAGGTGGCGGGCCGCTACGACGCCATCGACCTCGACGACAACCCGTCGTCGGCGGGCGAGGCGGACCAGTGGACGGCCGGCATCAACTGGTACCTGAACCCGAACACGAAGGTCATGTGGAACTACGTCTACATCGACCTCGAGCACGGCGCGCAGGTCGACGTCTTCGAGATGCGCTTCCAGGTCGACTTCTAGTCGCCCTTCCGGATCGGAACGAGACGCCTCGGCAGCTTGCTGCCGGGGCGTCTTTGCATGGGGCGCCGCGGCGTAGCCGCGCGCGCCCGGCCCGTGTGCAGCTCGCAGGCTTCGCCTGCGTGCACACGG
>CALKVK010000015.1 GCA_937996235.1 uncultured bacterium
CGCGTCGCCGGAGTCGCGATCTCTGCGTCGGCGCTCCTCGAACGGGGCGTTCAACTCCGACTTCGTCGCGCCTTCTTCCCTGGCGCTCGACTGCGTCGAGCGCTCGCGTGCTCGCCGATCGCAGCCGCCACCGGCGGCTGCCCTCCGCTCCGGCCTGCGGCCTGCGCTCCGCGTTCGCTCGTCTCGAAGGCTCCGCAGGAGCCTTCTCGTGCGGCTGCGCCGCACCCTCGCTCACCCCGCGGGCAAGCCGCGGAGGCTCGCACTCTCGCGCCTCCGGCTCGGCCGGGACGGACTGCCCTAGCTGTGCAGTCCGAGCCCCTTGTAGACACCCCGGGTCTCCCGGTAGGTGGGCTTGTGTCAGGCAAGTTCCACCAACTTGAAGGAGGCCCCGGGATGCAGACGCATCGTAACGCGCGGACGACGTGGATCGGCCATCGGCTGATGGTCATGCGGGTGAGGGAGTTGGGTTGGAGCGTGGCGGCCGTGGCGTGTGCGCACCGCGCCTGCCGGGCGGCTACAGTGCGCGCTCCATGGACCGCGTACCACCCCACGACGTCGAGGCCGAGATCGCCGTGCTCGGCTCCATGCTGCTCGACCCCGAGGCGGCGGGCCGCGTCGCGGCGATCCTGCGCGCCGCCGACTTCTACCGCGGTCCGCACGGCGACGTCTTCCAGGTGCTGACCGAGGTCTACGACGCGAACCGCGCCATCGACGTGGTGCTGCTGCGCGAGGAGCTCGAGCGCCGCGGGCTGCTCGAGCGCATCGGCGGCGTGGCGTTCCTCTCGCGACTCGTCGCGTCGGTGCCGACGGCGGCGAACGCGGAGCACTACGCGCGCATCGTCCACGAGAAGGCGCTGCGCCGCACGGTGATCGGCGCCGCGAACTCGATCGAGCGCGAGGCCTACGAGGGCGACCGCAGCGCGCGCGATCTCGTCGACTTCGCCGAGAGCTGCTTCTTCGAGATCGACAAGAAGACCGACGGCGGCGAGGCGACGCACATCAAGGACATCCTGAACGAGACGTTCCGCCGCATCGACGCGCTGCAGCAGCAGGAAGGCAGCCTGACCGGCGTGCCCACGGGCTTCTACGACCTCGACGACATGACGTCGGGCCTGCAGGGCGGCGAGCTGATCGTGGTCGCGGCGCGCCCGTCGATGGGCAAGACGACGTTCTGCCTGAACGTCGCCGAGCACGCCGCCGTGGCCGAGAACACGCCGGTCGCGATCTTCAGCCTCGAGATGTCGAAGGACGCGCTGGTGCAGAACATGCTCTGCTCGCGGGCGCGCGTCGATGCGCTCAAGCTGCGCCGCGGCTTCCTGCGCGACGAGGACTGGGGGCGCATCTCGCAGGCGCTCGGCAAGCTCGGCGAGGCGAAGATCTACATCGACGACACGCCCGGCCTCTCGCCGCTGCTGCTGCGCGCGAAGGCGCGCCGACTGCGCGCGCAGCGCGGCATCGGCCTGATCATCATCGACTACCTGCAGCTCATGGAGGTGCCGTCGACGGGGCGCGGCGACGCGAACCGCCAGGCCGAGATCTCGTACATCTCGCGCTCGATCAAGAGCCTCGCGCGCGAGCTCGGCGTCCCGATCATCGCGCTCAGCCAGCTGAACCGCGGCGTGGACAGCCGCGAGGACCACCGCCCGCGCATGAGCGACCTGCGTGAGTGCGTCACCGGCGATACGCCGGTGAATCTCGCGGACGGTCGCCGCGTCCCCATCTCGGAGCTCGTCGACGCGACGCCAGTCGTGCTCGCCTTCGACGGCACGGGCGTCGTCGCTGCGCGTTCCGAGCGCGTCTGGCGCGTGGGCCGCAGGCCAGTGCTCGCACTGCGAACCGCGAGCGGACGCACGCTCCGGTGCACGGGTCGACACCGGGTTCTCGCCGAGCGCGGGTGGACACGGGCCGACGAGCTGGGGCCCGGGTCACGGATCGCGCTCGTGCGGCGCGTGCCGGAGCCGGCAGAGCCCATTTCGTGGCCCGAGCTGCGCATCGCGCTACTGGGACAGCTCATCGGCGACGGCAGCTACCTCGTCGGAGCCCCGCTGCGCTACACGACGGCGGACGAGCAGAACGCTCGGATCGTGACGGATGCCGCGGTCCACGAATTCGGCTGCCGCGTCACCCGCCACGCCGGACGCGGCAACTGGTTCCAACTCGTCATCGCCGGCAACGGCGACCGCCGGCACCCCGCGGGCGTCAACCGTTGGCTGCGCGAGCTCGGCGTGTTCGGGCAGCGCTCCCACGAGAAGCGGCTACCCGCGGACGTGTTCCGCCTGCCGGACGTCCAGGTCGCCACGCTCCTCCGTCACCTCTGGGCGACGGACGGCACGATCTGGACACGCGTCCGCGGTAAGGGGAGTCACCGCGTGCAGTTCGGCACGTCGAGTCAGGGTCTCGCACGCGACGTCGCCGCGCTTCTCCTGCGGCTCGGGATCGTCGCGCGTGTCTCGACGACGCCGCAGCGCCGTGGCCGCCCCGTCTGGAACGTCCTCGTGTCGGGCGCGCGGTCGCAGGCGCTGTTCCTCGAGCGCGTCGGCGCGTTCGGACCTCGGGCGACGCAGGCGACCCGTCTGCGAGAGGCGTTGGCGCGCGCCACGCCGGGGACGAACGTCGACCCGCTACCGAACTCGTGGTTCGACGACGTCCGCGCGACGATGCGTCGTCAGGGCGTGTCGCAGCGGCGCATGGCCGCCTTGCGCGGGACGAGCTACGGCGGCGACGCCCACTTCGGGTTCTCCCCTTCGCGCACCGTCTTCCTCGAGTACGCAGCGCTCCTCGGAGACGAGTCGCTCGCAGCGCGCGCCACGGAGCACGTGTTCTGGGACCGGATCGAGTCCGTCGAGCCCGCCGGGCACCAGGAGGTCTACGACCTCACGGTGCCGGGTCCCGCCTCGTGGCTCGCGGACGGGCTGGTGAGCCACAACTCGGGCGCCATCGAACAGGACGCCGACGTGATCATGTTCCTGTACCGGCCCGAGTACTACGAGTTGGACCCGGACCGCCGCGCGGAGCTCGCGGGTCAGGCCGAGGTGATCATCGGCAAGCAGCGCAACGGGCCGACGGGCACGGTGAACCTCACGTTCCTCGCGCAGTACATGCGCTTCGAGAGCGCCGCGAAGTTCTGACGCCCGTGCGCGCGGGGCGCCGGCGTCACGCGTCCGCCCACGGCGGCGGGAGCAGGCGGCGGCGCCCGTCGGCGCTCCGCGCGACGTCGCCCTCTCCGTGCTGCACCGGGAGCCGGTCCCACAGGCGGCACGTCACCTCGAGGTGCCGCTGGTCGAGGGCCTCGCAGTAGTTCGTGTACTCGCAGCGGCGCACGGCCGCGCCGCGGCCGCTGCGCACCTTCTCCCACCAGTCCGGGTCCGCGAGCGACTGCCGCGCCGCGGCGACGTAGTCGGCCGCGCCGTCGGCGAGCAGGCGCTCGGCGAGCTCGAAGGAGTTGACGCCGCCGGCGGCCACCACCGGCGTCGCGTGGCCGTCGGCGCGCACGGCCGCGCGCACCGCAGCGGCGAGGTGCGCGTTGCGCCCGAAGGGCGGCGCACCCGCGGCGTACACGGTCGGCATGCACTCGTGTCCGCTCGGCCCCGTGTACGGGTACGCGGCCTCGCCGACGCGCGGCTGCCGGGCGTCCTCGAAGCGGCCGCCCTTCGACACCGACAGGAAGTCCATGCCGGCCGCGGCGAAGCGTCGCGCGTACGTGCACGCGTCCGCGATGCGCGACCCGCCCTCGATGACCTCGTCGCCGAGGAACCGGCAGCCGACGACGAACCCGCGCGAGACGGCCGCGCGCACGGCCGCGAAGACCTCGAGCGGCAGCCGCACGCGCCCCTCCGGGTCGCCGCCGTAGCCGTCGTCGCGGTCGTTCGTACGCGAGAGGAACGACGCCATCGTGTACGCGTGGGCGTAGTGCAGCTCGACGCCGTCGAAGCCCGCGGCCTCCGCGCGCCGCGCGGCCGCGGCGAACAGATCGGGGAGCACGCGCGGCAGCTCGCGCACGTGCGGCAGGTGCAGGTCGGTGACGCGCTCGCGGTAGCCGTGCGAGAGGTCCTCGAGTTCGCGCGCGGAGAGCACGTCGCGCCACCCGGCGCCGTCGAGCGCCGCGAGCGCCGCGCGCACCGCCTCCTCGGGAGCCGCGAGCCACGCGTCGTCGGAGCGCAGGCGCGCCAGCGCCGCGCGGTGTGCGTCGCGCAGGACGAGGTGCCGCGCGAAGTACTTCGCCGGCTCCGGCCGGCGGCGGATCGCGAGGAAGTCGATGAGCTGCACGAGGAGTCGCGTCGCGCCGCCGGAGTGCGTGCGCACCGCGTCGGCGATGCGCGCGAGCCCGGGCACGAAGCGGTCGTCGCCGGCGCGCAGCAGCGGGCCGCTCGGCACGTCCCGGATGCCCGTCGCCTCGACGACGAGCACGCCGGGCCGCCCGGCGGCGAAGCGTCCGTACCACGCGACGACGGCGTCCGAGGCGAAGCCCTCGTCGGTGGCGCGCCACGGCACCATCGCGGGCACCCACGTGCGCGACGTGGTGGCGCACGCGGCGCCGAGCCGCCCGGGCGCGAAGAGGCGCGAGGCGGCGGCCTGCGCGGCGTCGGGCCAGCGCGCGGGCGGGATCGGATGACGCGCGCGCGGCGTGCCCGCGTACGCAGCGGGCTCCCCCCGCGAGGAGGGAGCCCGTGGATTCGGCTGGGGCCGGGGGGCGTCTACGACGCGCTCTCCGGCGGCGGCTCGACGACGTACAGCTTCACGGTGCCGACGACGTCGGTGAAGAGCTTGAGCGGCACCTCGTAGATCCCGAGGGCCTTGATCGGCTCGGCGAGCTCGACCTGCTTCGCGTCCACGGCGACGCCCTCGCGGACGATCGCCTCCGCGACCATGGCCGCGGTGACGGAGCCGTAGAGCGTTCCGCCCTCGCCGGCGCGCGCCTCGACGCTCACCGAGAGGTTCGAGAGGACACTCGCCTGCGCGAGCGCCTCCTCGCGGCGCTGCGCCGCCTCGGAGGCGACGCGGCGCTTGTGCGCCTCGGCCTGGCGCAGCGCGTCGGCCGAGACCGGCGCGGCGAGGCGGCGCGGGAAGAGGAAGTTGCGGGCGAAGCCCGGGCGCACGCGGACGATCTCGCCCGCGCTGCCGAGGCCCTCGACCTCCTTCAGCAGCATCAGCTTGAGCATCTCCGCCTCCTCAGCGCGCCACGTAGGGCATGAGCGCCATGAAGCGGGCGTACTTGATCGCCGCCTTGAACTGGCGCTGGTGACGGGCGCAGTTGCCCGACCGCTTGCGGGAGAACATCTTCCCCTGCCCCGTCGAGAGACGGGACAGCGTGTGGATGTCCTTCCAGTCCACGTACTGCACGTTGGCGCGGCAGAAGCGGCAGCGACCGCGCGAGTACTTCTTGAACCGACGCTTGCTCTTGTCCATCAGTCGTTGCCTCCGTCGTCGTCCGACGACTCCTCACCGTCGCCCGAGAAGCCCTCGCGATCGCCGCGGCTCTCACGCCGCTCGCGCCCACGGCCTCCGCCTCCGCCGAAGCCGCGCCGATCGTCGTCGTCGTCGTCCTCGATCGTCGTCGTGACCTCGAGCGTGTCCGGGACGGGCTGGTCCTCGGGCAGCGCCAGGATCAGGAAGCGCAGCACCTCCTCGCGCAGGAGGAGGTCGCCGCGGATCTTCGTGATCGCGTCCGTCGGCGCGTGGAAGTACGCCAGGTAGTAGGCGCCGCGCCGCTGCTTCTTCACCGGGTAGGCGAGCTTGCGCTCGTCCCACTTGCCGTTCAGCGCGAGCTCCGCGCCGTAGCGCTGGAGGATCCCGGTGACGACGCCGACCGTGGCGTCCCAGTCCTTCACCGCCTGCGCGCTGTCGAGCAGGAACATGCCTTCGTAGGTTCGCAACTGAGCCTCCGTGGGGAGCGCGCGCGGCAGCCGTCGGGCGCCGCCCGCTCCCGTCATCCGTTGTGCCTGTTCATCGCCGCCTGCGTGCCGAGCCGTACCCAGTCCTCCACGCAGTCGGCCGCGCGGTCGTACGCGTCCTCGATGGTCTTCTTCTCCGAGGGGCGGAAGCGGGTCAGCACGAACTCGACCGAGCCGCCCGGGGGCGCCTCGCCGATGCCGATCCGCAGCCGCGGGAACTCCTCGGTGCCGAGGGCCGCCACGACCGAGCGCATGCCGTTGTGTCCGCCCGCGGAACCCGCGGCGCGCAGCCGCACGGTCCCGAGGGGCAGGTTGAAGTCGTCCACCACCAGGAGCACGTGCTCGAGCGGCAGCTCACGCTCGCGCGACAGGCGCGACACCACGGGACCGGTCAGGTTGACGTAGGTGTGCGGCTCGACGAGCCACACCTCCTCGCTCCCGACCCGGCCGCGGGCGACGGCGGCGTTCAGCCGCCGGTCCCGCTCGAACGCCATGGCGTTGCGCGACGCCACGCGCTCGACGACCTCGAAGCCCGCGTTGTGGCGGGTTCCGAGGTACTCCTTGCCCGGGTTGCCGATGCCCACGACGAGCCGCATTCCTCAGTCGGCGTCCTCGGAGGACGCGCCCTCGGCGGCGTCGCCCTCCGCGGCCTCGTCGCCCTCGCCCGCGTCCGCAGGGGCCGACGGCGCGCGCGGGATCGCGACGGACACGATGACGTCCGCCGCGTCCACCGCGAGCCGGACGCGCTCGGGGAGCGGGATCTCGCCCGCGTGCACGGCGCCGCCCACGTCCAGGTCGGCCACCACCACGGTGATGAACTCCGGGATGTCCGCGGGCAGGCACGCCACCTCGAGCGTGTCGGAGAGCACGGTCATCACGCCGCCCGACGACAGGCCCTTGGGCGTGCCCTCGAAGTGCAGCGGCACGGCGAGCTCCAGTTCGTGCTCGGGGTGCAGCCGCAGGAAGTCGGCGTGCACGACGCGCACGCCGAGCGCGTCCCACTGCACGTCCTTGAGCAGCACGCGGGCCGCACCGATCTCGTCCATCTCGAGATCGATCACGCGTGCCCCGTGATCCAGCGCGTGCCGGAACGCACGCGTGTCCACCGCGATGTGGCGCGGCTCCCGGCCCTCGCCGTAGACGACGGCGGGGAGCGCCCCCGCGCGCCGCAGGCGGCGGGCGTGCGCCGTCCCCGCGCCTGCGCGCGGCTCGGCCTTCAACGTCACGACCTTCATCTCGTTGCCTCCGTGCGGGCGTTCTCTGCCGGGGCGCCCGCGTCCCCTCGGATGCCTGTGGGTGCGCCGCCCCCGCTCAGAGCGGGAACAGCTTCGAGACAGAACGGCCCTGGTGGATGCGCAGGATCGCGTCGCCCAGCAGGTCCCCGCAGGGCAGCACGCGCACGCCCGCGGGGCTCGACTCGCGCATCGGGATCGTGTCCGTGACCACCACGGAGTCGATCGGCGCCGCCTCGAGGCGCTCCTTCGCCGGACCGCAGAACACGGCGTGCGTGGCGCACACGTGCACCTCGCTCGCACCGTTCTGGCGCAGCGCGCGCGACGCCTCGGAGACCGTGCCCGCGGTCGAGATCATGTCGTCCACGAGGATGCAGCGCTTGCCGTCCACGCTGCCGATGACGTGCACGGCCTCGGCCTGCTCGGACGACACGCGGCGCTTGTCCACGATCGCCAGGCTGAGCCCGAGGAGCTTCGCGTACGCGCGCGCCTGCTTGATGCCGCCGACGTCCGGCGCCACCACGCAGCCGTCCTTGATGTCGCGCATGCCCTCGCGCTCCCAGTGGTCCACGAACACGCGCGACGCGTAGAGGTGGTCCACCGGGATGTCGAAGAAGCCCTGGATCTGCGGCGCGTGCAGGTCGAGCGCGACGACGCGGTCGACGCCCGAGCGCGCGATCAGGTTGGCGACCAGCTTGGCCGTGATCGGGACGCGGCCCTCGTCCTTGCGGTCCTTCCGCGCGTAGCCGAAGTACGGGATCACCGCCGTCACGCGGGCCGCCGAGGCGCGGCGCAGCGTGTCGACGAGGATCATGACCTCCATCAGGCTCTCGTTGACCGGCGGACACGTGGACTGCACGACGAAGACGTCGCGGCCGCGCACGTCCTCGTTGATCTTCACATTGATCTCGCCGTCCGGGAACCGGCCGACGAGCGCGTCGCCGAGCGGGATCTCGAGCCGCCGGCAGACGGCGTGCGCGAGGTCGCGGTGCACCGTGCCGGTGAAGACCTGCAGCGGACCGAGGATCATGCCTCCCTCCCTGTCGAGCGTGAGCGCCCGGCGCGCAGACTGCGCGCGGGGACGCCCGCGACGACGTCGCCCGGCGCCACGTCGCGGCCGGCGAGCACGATCGCGCCCGCGCCGGTGGTGGCGCCGCGTCCCACCGTCACGGGGGCGACGAGCACGGTGCCGGAGCCGATGTGCACGTCGTCCTCGACCACGGTGCGGTGCTTGGCGCGCCCGTCGTAGTTGGCGGTGATCGTGCCGCAGCCCACGTTCGTGCGCGCGCCGATGGCCGCGTCGCCGAGGTACGTGAGGTGCTTGGCCTTCGCGCCCTCGCCGAGGAGCGCCTGCTTCGTCTCGACGAAGTTGCCGACCTCGGCCCGCGCGCGCAGCTCGGTGCCCGGGCGGAGGTGGCTGAACGGCCCCACCTCGCAGTGCTCGCCGACGACGACGTCGCGCTCGATCACCGTGCACGGCAGGATGCGCGTGCCGCGGCCGATGCGCGCGCCGCACGCGACGAACGTCGTCGCCGGGTCGGCGATCTCGACGCCCGCCGCCATCAGGTCGCCGAGCACGCGCAGGCGCAGGCGCGTCCCCGCCTCGGCCAGCTCCGCGAGCGTGTTGACGCCCCGGACCTCCGACGCGTCGTCGCACGGCACGGCCTGCACCCGCGCGCCGCGGCGCGCGAGGATGCGCGGCACGTCGGTCAGGTAGTACTCGCGCTGCGCGTTGTCGGACTTGACCGCGCGCAGGGCGCTGCGCAGCGCGGCCGCGTCGAAGGCGTAGAGCCCCGAGTTGACCTCGCGCACGGCGAGTTCCTCCGGGCTGCAGTCGCGCGCTTCGCGGATGTCCGTGAAGCGGCCGTCCTCGCGCAGCACGCGGCCGTAGGAGCCCGGCGTCTCGAGCACCATCGAGAGGACGGTCGCCGCGGCGCGCGCGCGCGTGTGGCGGCGCAGCAGGTCGCGCAGCGTCTCCGTGCGCACGAGCGGGACGTCGCCGCAGAGCAGGAGCAGCGTCCCCTCGAAGTCGCGGAGCGCGGCCATGCCGGCCTTGGCGGCGTCGCCCGTCCCGCGCTGCTCGCGCTGCAGCGCGTAGCGGACGTCGGGGACGCCGCGGAGCGCCTTCTCGACCTCCGCGCGGCCGTGCCCGACGACCACGACGACGCGCTGCGCGCCCGCGCCGCGGGCGGCCTCGACGACGTGGCGCACCATGGGCAGGCCACAGACGTCGAACGCCACCTTGGGGCGGTCGCTCTTCATGCGGGTTCCCTGGCCCGCGGCGAGGATCACCGCGGCCAGAGGGCGTGCACGTGCCATCGCCGTCCGTCCGGCGCGCGCCGGGGGCGCGCGTCCCGTCCGCCGGGGCGGACGAGGTCCAGTCATGTCCCGGTCGGGGGGCGACCGGGGGGCCCGGACGACCGTCGTCCGGGACCGCGGGAGCGGGGAGCTCCTGCGGAAAGGGGCCGAGGGTATCCGGCGGCCCGGCCGGACCACGGGATTTCCGGGAGCCCGCGGCAGGTGCGCCCGGCGCGCGCGGCCGCGGAAGCTCCTCCGGCGCCGCGGAGCGCGGCGGGTACTCTCCCGCTCCCGTCTCCCCGGTGGTGTAACGGCAACACAGCGGGTTTTGGTCCCGCTTATCCAGGTTCGAATCCTGGCCGGGGATCGGGGGTCGCCGCCCGCGCCCGGAGGCGTCAGAGGTGGCGGCGCACCAGGTCGAGGGCGGCCTTGACGCTGATCGTGCGGACCAGCGCGCGGTCCCCGGGGAGCATCACGCGACGGTGCACCACCGCGCCGCGCACGTCGAGGGCGAGGTGGACGAGGCCGACCGGTTTCTCGGGCGTGCCGCCGCCCGGTCCCGCGATCCCCGACACGGCGAGTCCGAACTCGGCGCCGAAGCGCGCCCGCACGCCGGCGGCCATCGCGCGCACGACCTCCTCGCTGACGGCCCCGTGCCGCGCGAGCAGATCCGCGGGGACCCCCACCAGATCGCTCTTGGCGCCGTCCGAGTAGGTCACCACCCCGCCGGGGAAGACGGCGCTCGCCCCGGGCACCGACGTCAGCGCGCCCGCGACGAGACCGCCCGTGCAACTCTCGGCGACCGCGAGCGTCGCGCGCGTGCGGAGCAGCCCCGCGACGACCACCTCCTGCAGCGTCGCACCGTCCACGCCGAAGACGGTGGCCCCGAGGCGCCGGCGCAGTTCGGCCTCGACGCGGCCGAGCGCCGCGTCCACCTCGGCGGCCGCGCCCTCCGCGTGCACCACGACGCGGATCGTGCCCTCGTCGGCCGTCGTCCCGACGCGCGGCCAGGCGTCGCGCGCCATCAGGTCGGCGATGCGCTCGCCGAGTGCGGACTCGCGCTCCCCGAAGGTCTCGAGCGTCCGTGTGCGCACGACGTGCGCCGACGTCTCCGTGGCGGCGCGCAGGCGCGGCAGCACCTCCGCCGCGAGCATGCCGCGCATCTCGCGCGGCGGCCCCGGCAGCGCGAAGAAGCGCGCGCCGCCGACGGCGAGCACGAAGCCGGGAGCCGTGCCGAACTCGTTGGGCAGCAGGTCCGCGCCCTCGGGCACGTCCGCCTGCAGCAGGTTGCTCTCGGGCATGTGCAGCCCGCGTGCGCTCCAGCGCTCGCGCAGCCACGCCTCCACGCCCGCGTCGCGGCGCAGCGCGACGCCCGCCGCCGCCGCCGCCGCCGCACGCGTGCAGTCGTCGCGTGTCGGCCCGAGACCGCCTGTCATGACGACCACGTCGGCCAGCGCCGCGGCACGGCGGATCGCGTCGGTCAGCGCGTCCACGTCGTCGCCGACGGTCGTCATCCCGACGACCCCGCAGCCGATGTCCGCGAGCGCGCGCGCGATCTCGGGAGCGTTGCGGTCGAGGGTCCGCCCGCGCACGATCTCGTCGCCGGTGGACAGCAGGTACGCGCGCATGACGCCGCTCACACGGAGAAGCGCACGTTGACGACGTCGCCGTCGGCGACCACGTAGTCGCGGCCCTCGATGCGGAAACGCCCCGCCTTCTTCACCGCGGCGAGGTCGCCGGCGACTCCGCGGAAGTCGTCGTACGAGTACACCTCGGCGCGGATGAAGCCGCGCGCGAGGTCCGAGTGGATCTTGCCCGCCGCCTCGACCGCGTTCGCGCCGCGCGGGATCGGCCAGGCCCGCACCTCGTCCTCGCCCGTCGTGAAGAACGAGATCGTGCCGAGCGCACGGAACGCCGCGGCGACCACGCTCTCGCTGGCGAGCTCGGAGATGCCGAGGTCCTCCATGAACACGGCGCGGTCGTCGGGCTCGAGCTCCGCGACCTCCGCCTCGAGCTTGCCGCGCACGGCGACGCGTGCCTCGAACGGCCCCGTGACGCTGTCGAGCAGCTCGTCGCCGCCTTCGTCCGGCAGCGAGACGACCAGCACCCACGGCTTCTGCGTCAGGAACCGGAAGCCGCGCAGCAGCTTCTCGTCGGCGGCGGCGAGCTCGACCGACTTGACCGGCCGACCCTCCTCGAGCGCGGTCACGATCTTGCGCAGCGCGCCGAGCTCCTGCTTCTCGACGTCGAGCGCGTTCCCGCCCTTCTTCTCGAGCTTCTCGATGCGCCGCGTCGCGACGTCGAGGTCGGCGAACGCGAGCTCGGTCGCCACGCCGTCGGCCTCCGAGGCGGGGTTCGGCGCCGCCTCGCGGTACGGGTACGTCGGGTCCGTGAACCCGCGCACGCAGATGATGAGCCCCTCGGCCTCGCGCGCCTGCGCGAGCAGCTCCGAGAGCTTCACGCCGGTCGTCTCCGACGGGTCCGGCAGCCCGGGGAAGTCCGAGATCTCGAGCGCGACGGGCGTGTACTTGCGCGGCTGGTGGTGGTCGCGCAGCCACTCGAGGCGCGGGTCGCGCACGCGTACGACCGAGACCGCGGGACCGTGCCCCCCGGCGGCGGCTCCCTGCCCGGTGAACGCGCGGAAGAGCGTGCTCTTCCCCGAACCGCGGGCTCCGACGATCGCCAACCTCACGCGCGCGCCTCCTTCCTGCGTCCGCCGAGCATGCGGCAGAAGAGCAGGCCCAACTCGTACAGGAACAGGATCGGGACCATCACGATCGAGAGCGTGAGCGCGTCGCCGGTCGGCGTGAGCACGGCCGCCACGATCACGCTGCCGACGATGAAGTGCCGCCGGTACGCGGCGAAGGTCCGCGCGTCGACGAGTCCCGTGAGCTGCGCCACGATCATGACCAGCGGGAGCTGGAACACCACGCCCATCACGAGCGCCATGCCGAGCCAGAGCGTGAACCAGCGCGAGACGTCGATCATGTCGGCGACGGGCAGCGACGGCCCGAACACGGGGTCCGACTCCGCGCGACCGTAGTCGAGGAAGAACGCGATCATCACCGGCTGCACGAGCCAGTAGTAGAACGCGCCGCCCGCGGCGAAGAGCACGTAGGAGAGCGGCGCGAACAGGCGGAACCAGCGCTTCTCGGACGCGTACAGCCCCGGCGCCACGAAGCCCCACGCCTGACCGAGGACCAGCGGTCCGGTCAGGAAGGCGCCGAACAGGATCGAGACCTTCAGGGTCACGAAGAACACCGACCCGAGGTCCGTCTGCACGATCGACGCCTGGCGCTCCGGCGGCAGGTGCGCGATGGCGTCGCGCAGCGGCGCGAGCACCAGCAGCATCAGGTGGTTCGAGAACGCGTAGCAGAGTGCGGTGCCCGCGGCGAGCCAGAGCAGCGCGCGGATCAGCCGCTTGCGCAGCTCCTCGAGGTGCGCGAACAGCGACATCGGACGGTCTTCCGGAGGACCGTCGAACGGGTCGTCGTCGTCGTCGCCGGACACCACGGCGCCCTTCTACCCGAGGTCCTGCGCGCCCAAGAGAGGCGCGCGACCGCGTACGGCCCCAGGGAATCGAGGCGGGCGAAGGCCTGCGCCTTCGCCCGTCTCCTGTTGCGTCGCGTCTGCCGACCGCGACCGATCCCGCGCGGAGGCGGAGATCAGTACTGCGTGAACGTGGAGAGGTCCGCCTCGGTCAGCATGCGGATGTTGAGCGCCTTCGCGGCCTGGTAGGCCTCGCTGCTCTCGATCGCCTCACCGCCGGGGCCGGGCGTGCCGACCACGAGGTAGTGCGTCTTCGAGGTGACCGTGTCGTCCACGGCGGCGCCGAGCTGCTCGAGCCGCGCGATCGCGGACGAGCGGCCCATCTTGCTGAACTCGCCCACGAGGACGAAGTGCAGCTTCTCGTTCGGCGAGTACACCGCGCTCTGGATCAGGTCGCCCTCGGAGATGACGTCGGTCGCGTCGAGCACCGCCGCGCGGGCGGTCTCGGCGTCGCAGCTCGTCACCTTGATGTGGCCGATCTCGACCAGGCCGCCGCCCTTGACCCGCTTGAGGACGGTGAACGTCGTCCCGGGCATGAGCATGTGCTTCCTGCCGCGGTCCACGAACACCACGCCACCCTCCGCGGCGACCACGGAGCCGTCGGGCCCCTCGGTGACCTTCGGGGCCTCGCGGTTGATGATCGAGAGCAGCTCGCTGTTCTTCTGCCCGAGCGCGTTCGTCAGCTCGGCGACGGCCTTCTCGCCCGCCGCGCGCTGCTCCTCGTTCTCGGTGCGCAGCGTCTCGTTCTGCGACTCGAGCGCGGCGATCTGGCCGCGCAGTTCGTTCGCCTGCTCGGCGGCCTGCGCCTGGATCTGACGGAGCTGGGTCTGCAGGTCCGCGATCGTGCGGTCGCGCTGCGTCATCGCCGTGGCCTTCTCGGTCTCGGCGGCGGCCTTGCCGTTCTCGGCGGCGGCCTTGAGCTGCACGTGATGCTCGATGTCCGCGAGCATGCGCTTGGTCGCCGTCATGAAGCGCGGCAGGACGCGCTCCACCGTCATGTCCGACTCGGGGATCGCGTCGGTGAAGTAGCGGACGACGTACTCGCCCTGACCGATCTTCTCCATCGCGCCCCCGGGGCCCGTCGCGGAGAACTTCTCGGTGTCGAACTTGAGCACGAGCTGCTCGCGGCACTGCTGCACGAACGCACGCAGCGACTCGTTCGCACGGTCCGGATCGGTGATCTTGTCGAGCTCGCTCGACCAGCCGACGAGCTCCGAGACGCGCAGCGCCGCGTCGCGCTCCTTGCGCCACTTCTCGTCGAGGCTCGCCTTCTCGCCCTTCAGCCGGGCGATCTCGCCGAGCATGTCGTCGCGCTTCGAACCCGCCTCGTACCACATGTACGTCATGGCGAGGAGCCCGACGAGCGCCACCACGAACGGCCAGTAGGACATCCCGCGCTCGCGTGCCCTGTACATCAACACCCTCCCTCCGGAGTCTTCCGCCGCAGTCGCGAGGACGCGGACCGTCAGCCCGCGCGCCCGGCGCGCCGACCCCGGGCCTGCCCAATGCACCCGGGCACGGCACGGCGCCGTCGGGGCGGAAGATAGCCCCGTGGATTCCGCAGGGTCAACGGAAAAAGGTCTCCCTGCCCGGCACCGGGGGCTGCTTCGGAACGCGCGGCGACGCAGCGACTTCCGGCGCCCGGGAGCGCGGCGCGGCCGCGTGCTGCGAGGAGGTTGACAGGCCCGCCGCGCGCCTCTAGGTTGCGGCGCACTGCGGGCTCTCCCGAGTTCCGCGCGCGCAGCGGTCCGCGAGGACCGCGACGCCCCCGCCCCCGGTCGCCCCGCGCGAGCGGTCCGGCGGTCCCACCCTTCTCCCTCGGGCGCGCCGTCCGGCACCGCCCTCCCCCGCCCGGAGCGACCCCCGCCCGATGCCGTCCGACGCGTCCCGCCGTGCGAGGTCCGAGCTCCCCGGTCAGGGACTCGTGGTGGGCCTCACGGGAGCGCCGGCCGCCGGCAAGTCGACCGTCGCCCGGTTCCTGCGCGAGGCGGGCTGCCCGGTGATCGACGTCGACGGTCTCGGCCACGAGGCGCTCGACGCCCCGGCGGTGCGCGAGGCGGTGCAGCAGGCGTTCGGGCCGGGCGTCGTCGGGGCGGACGGGCGGCTCGACCGCCACGCGCTCGCGCGCGTGGCGTTCCGCAGCCCTGCGGCGCTGCGCCGGCTCGAGGAGCTCGTGCACCCGACCGTCGCGGAGCGCCTCCGCGAGGAGGTCGCCGCGGCGCTGCGCGCCGGCGCCGACGTCGTCGTCGTGGACGCGGCGCTGCTGTTCGAGGGCGGCATCGACGCCTACTGCGACGAGACGATCGTCGTCCACGCGCCGCGCGAGCTGCGGCTCGCGCGCGCCGAGAGCGCGCGGGGCTGGGACGACGGCGAGCTGCGCCGGCGCGAGCAGAGCCAGCTCAGCGCCGAGGAGAAGCGCTCGCGCGCGGCGCGCGTGCTCGTGAACGCCGGCGACCGCGAGGCCCTCGGCCGCGCCACGCTCGCTCTGTACGCCGAGCTGCGCGCCGCCGCGACGGAACGACTCACCTGAGGTCCGGGGCGCCGACGCACCCCGCACGGAGGATCCCGATGTCCGACACGCCCGACGACGAGATGGAGAAGAAGCCGCGTGCGCCGCGGAGGCGCGCGCCGCGCCGCGGTGCGCCCGACCCGGAGCCCGCGGCAGCGGGCGGCGACACGGCGGACGGCTTCGGCGCCGACATCCTCGAAGCGGAGCACGCGGCGCCCGCGCGCGGACGGCGGCGGCGCGACGACCGCGAGCCGGCGCGCGAGCGGGAGGTCGAGCGCGAGCGCGACGACGACCGCGACCTCGCCCCGCGCGACGACGACCGCGAGCGCGCGGCGCGCGACGACGACGACCGCGCTGCGCCCGGCCCGGACGGCGACCGCGGTCCCGAGGGAACGGCGGGCGGCTACGACGACGGGCGCGGCGCCCCCGAGGGCGGCGGGGCGCAGGGCCAGGGCGGCAACGACTGGGACGACCGCCGCGGCGGCCGCAACGCGCGGCGCCGCGGGCGGCGCGGCCGTCGCGGGCGCGAGTTCTACGAGGGCCTGCCCGCGGACGACGACGACCAGTGGTCCGACTACGAGCCGGACTCGGGGCGCCCCGCCGTCAACATCGGCGACATCCAGCGCCTGCCGATGGCGGACGTGCACCGCGCCGCCGTGCGCGAGGGCATCGGCGACTTCGCCGGACTCAAGAAGCAGGAGCTGATCTTCCGCATCCTGCGGAAGAAGATCGCGCAGCGCGACCTGGTCTACGGACAGGGCGTGCTCGAGGTGCTGCCCGACGGCTTCGGGTTCCTGCGCTCGCCCTGGTACAGCTACATCGCGGCGCCCGACGACATCTACGTCTCGCCGTCGCAGATCCGGCGCTTCCACCTGCGCACGGGGCAGATGGTGCGCGGCCCGATCCGTCCGCCGAAGGAGGCCGAGCGCTACTTCGCGCTCCTGCGCGTGGAGGAGATCGACGGGCACGCCCCCGACGACCTCCCGCCGCGCTCCGTCTTCGACGACCTGACGCCGCTCTATCCCCACAAGCGGCTCATCATGGAGACCGCCGCGACCGGTCTCGAGATGCGCATCATGGACATCGTCACGCCCATCGGGAAGGGGCAGCGCGGACTCATCGTCTCGCCGCCGCGCGCGGGCAAGACGATGATCCTGCAGGCCATCGCGCACTCGATCGCGCAGAACCATCCCGAGTGCCACCTCATCGTGCTGCTCATCGACGAGCGCCCGGAGGAGGTCACCGACATGGTGCGCACGGTGAAGGGCGAGGTCGTGTCGTCCACGTTCGACGAGCCGGCCGCACGCCACGTGCAGGTGGCCGAGATGGTGCTCGAGCGCGCGCGCCGTCTCGTCGAGTTCGGCAAGGACGTCGTGGTGCTGCTCGACTCGATCACACGTCTCGCGCGCGCCTACAACACGGAGGTGCCGCACTCCGGGAAGATCCTCTCCGGCGGCGTCGACGCCAACGCGCTGCAGCGCCCGAAGCGCTTCTTCGGCGCGGCGCGCAACTGCGAGGAGGGCGGCTCGCTGACGATCCTCGGCACCGCGCTCATCGAGACGGGCTCGCGCATGGACGAGGTCATCTACGAGGAGTTCAAGGGCACCGGCAACATGGAGCTGCACCTGGACCGCAAGCTCGCGGACAAGCGCATCTTCCCGGCGATCGACATCACGCGCTCCGGCACGCGCAAGGAGGAGCTGCTGCTCGACCCGGAGGAGCTGAAGCGCGTGTGGCTCCTGCGCAAGGTGCTGAACGACATGAACCCCGGCGACGCGATGGACCTCCTCAAGGAGAAGATCCGCAAGACCAAGACCAACGTCGAGTTCCTCATGGCGCTCAACCTGGCCTGAGCGGCGGGGCACGCCGGCACGAACGAGAAGAGCCCGCGCGGCCTACGCCGCGCGGGCTCTTCGCATGGGGGCCTCCGCTGCGGCTACTTCGCAGCGTCGGCGGCGTCGCGCGGATCGGCGGTCACGGGGACGGCGCGCGTCGCGGCGAGCACCGCGTCGGCCTGCTCCGCGGGCGCGCCGAGCACGACGAACACGCGGTCGCCCTGCACCTCGACGGCGAAGACGGCGCCGTCGCTCGGGCGCTCGAAGCGCGCTGGCAGCGTGACATCCTTGAGCGGCGACTTCTTCCCGACGGCGCGCGCGCCCACGAGCGTCGCGTAGTACGCGGCGAACTCCTGGGCGTCCTGCGCCGAGTCCCAGACGCTCGCCCACGCGACGCACACGCGCGCGCTGTCGGCCGAGACGGCCGCGGAGTAGCGGTCGCCGTCCCAGCCCTCGACCACGCCGGCGATCGGCGGCTTGAAGCCCACACCCTGCGTCGTCATGTCCAGCACGGCGAGCAGCGCCTGCAGGTTGTTGCGCAGGGTCGGGTTCCAGCGGTTCGTCGCGACCACGAGTCCGCAGAAGAGCTCGCCGAGCGTGTCGTCGTCGAGGATCTCCCAGCCGGAGCCGAGCGCCCCGGCGAGGTCGGGCGCGCCGACCCTGCGGGGGAAGTCCTTGCCCCACTTCTCGGGGTGCAGCACCTGCTCGGACGACGCGGGCAGGTCGGCGTAGATGCGGTCGACCGCGGCGCCGTCGCGCGCGCCGATCGCGTCGAGCCAGGCCGCGCCGTTCTTGTAGGGATAGAGCCCCATCGAGGCGATCAGGAACATCGGCACGGTCTGCATCATCGCGGCCTGGCGCTGGACCATGTCCGGCGTCATCTGCGCGGCCATCATCGCCTTCAGGTCGTCGGGGTTCGCCGCGGAGTACGCATTCGTGAAGTGCTCCGCGGACCCCTCGACGAGGGCCTTCACGGCCATTCCGGCGTCGGAGTCCTGGTCCTCGCGCTGCATCAGTCCGTCGAGACCGAAGTGCTGGTCCTCGAGCGCGTGGACGAGCTCGTGGAAGACGATCGGGCGGTCGCCCCGGTCGTTCTTGCCCTCGATGAGGTAGAAGGTCTGCGTGTCGGGCTTGTAGAACGCCGCGGCGCCCGCCTCCATGAACCCTTCGAACATCGCGTAGAAGTCCGCGTCCGGCGCCACGAGTCCGAACTCGGACATGACCAGGACCAGCTTGCGCGCCTCCTCGCGCGGCATGTCGCGCTCCATGTCGCGGCGCATGAACTTCACGACGTCCTCGCGGTGGATCAGGCGCCGCATGAACGGGCGCTTGAACTCGAGCCCGCGGTAGCGCTCGACCTGGCGCGCGATGTCGTCGGTGATCGCGCGCAGGTTGCGCAGGCGCTCGTCCTGCTGCTCCGCGAGCGGCAGGAGCTCGTTCACCCACTCGATCAGCTCGTCGCGGTGGGACGCGAGCTTCCCGCGCTCCTTCTCCGCCGTCTCCGCGTCGGACTTCGCCTGCTCCGCGGCGGCGCGCGCGCTCGCGCTGTCGGTGCGCGCCGTGCCGAGCTCCTCGGAGAGCTGCCCCTCGCGCGCCCGCGCCGCGTCGAGCTCGCCGCGGGCGGCCGCGAGATCGGTCTCCGTCGTCTTCAGGGTCGCGGAGGCCGCGTCGCGTTCCGTGCGCGCCCCCGTGAGCTCCGCCGAGAGACGCTCGACCTCGGCGCGCTGCGCGGCGCCCTCCTGCTCGAGGCGCGCACTCTTCGTGCGCAGCTCCTCCAGCTCCTTGCCGTTGCATCCGGCGAGGAGCGGGAGCGCGGCGAGCACGGCGCCGGCGACGAGGGACGTGGAGCGACGGGGCATGCGGGACCTCCGGGATCTCGGGAAGGGGCGAGTCTGCCTGCGCCGGCCGATGCGCCGCGAGTTCTCGGCGCGCGTCAGCGCAGGGCGGACGCGCCCAGCTCGAGCGCCCAGCGACGCTCCCACCACGTGACGCGTTCCAGGTACGCGCGCGTCTCGGCGAAGCGCACCCACGTCTCGATGCCGCGCCGCTGCGTTTCGGTCCCGTCGTCGCGCAACCAGCCGTCGACGTTGCCCGGACCGGCGTTGTACGCGGCGAGCGCGGCGGCGCGCGGGTCGGGCAGAGCGGCGTAGCGCCGGAACTGCTGCGCGAGGTAGCGCGCGCCGAGGCGCAGCGAGGTGGCCGGGTCGCCGCGATCGGGACGCGGCTCGCCGCGGCGCGCGGCCAGCTCGTCGGCCGTGTCCTCGCGCAGCTGCATGAGGCCGACGGCGTCCCTGTGCGAGCGCGCGTCGGGGCGCCCCCCGCTCTCGGCCGACGCGACCGCGAGGACGAGCGCGAGCGGCACGCCCTCGGCCTCGGCGGCGGCGCGGGCCGCGCCGACGTAGGGGCGCAGCCGCGCGACGACCGCCGCGCCCGAGTTGACGCGTCCGCTCCCGCGCAGACCGAGCGCCGCCGCGAGCAGCAGCAGCGGGGCGACGCAGAACAGCAACGCCGCCGGCACGCCGGACGCGCCGGCCGGCGCCGCCGTCACTGCCCGAGGATCTCCGCCCAGATGCGCTCCCACTCCGTGGCCATGCGCGCGGCCTCGCCGGACGTCGTCCACGGCGTCTGCTCGCCGACCGTGCGGCCGAGCGCGTCGCGCAGCGCCAGGTCGCAGGCGCGGCGCAGGTACCAGCGCTCGGAGCGCACGCCCTGCAGCAGCGACGGCACGATCTCGCGCCCGCCGCGCCCCGTCACCCACGGGTCGAGCGCCGGGTCGTCGACGCCCTCGAGCCGCAGCGCGTCGGCGAGCCAGCCGCGCGGACCGCGCTCCTGCTCGATCTCCCACCAGCCGTCGTAGAGCGACGCGACGATCGTCGGGTCGTCCTGCCCGAAGGACTGCAGCGAGAGGCTCTCGAGCGCGCGCCGCGCGCGCAGCGTGTTGCGACCGGCGGCGAGCATCTCGACCAGGCGCGCGACGCCCGCGGGATCGCGCCACAGCGCGAGCGACATCGCGGCCTCGTCCCCCACCTCGACGGCGGGATCGGCGACGAGGCGGCGGAGATCGTCGACCGCCTCGCGCCCGCGCAGCACCGAGTAGCCGGAGAGGGCGCGCGCGCGCGGGCCGGCCGGCTGCGCGGGGTCGATCGCGAGCTTGCGCAGCTCGTCGGCGGCGCGCCGCGAGCCGACGCGCGTGATGGCCATGGACGCCACCTCGCGCACGAGCGAGTTCGGGTCGCCCCCCATGGCGAAGACGACCGCGGAGAGACCCTCGGGTTCGCCGCCCGCGGCGAACGCCTCGATGGCCGCGACGCGCAGCGCCACGTCGTCGCTCGTGAAGGCGAGCATCACGACGGCGAGCGAGGCCTTGCCGCCGAGCAGGCCGAGCGCCTCGATCGCGGGGATGCGCAGCTCGCCCGGCTCCTTGGCGAGCTGCTCGAGCATCGCGCGCGACTCCTCGTCGCCGAGGCGCCCGAGCGCGCGGACGGCCGCGCCGCGCACGTGGCGCTCCTCGTCGTGGACCGCACCGCGGGCGGCGAGGGCGGCCTTGCCGTCGAGCGAACCGGCGCGCAGCGCCGCGAGGCCCGCGACGCGCACCTCCGGCCGCGCGTCGGCGAGCGCGGCCCGGATGCCCTCGTCGGGCGCCGCGGCCAGCAGCTCGTCGAGCAGCGCCTCGCGCCCGGTCTGGACGCGCGTGGTCACGAAGTCGACGACGATCGGCAGCGCCTCCGGGCGCCGCGACGCGGCGAGCACGCGCACGAGGGCGAGCGCGAGCTCGTCGCCCGTCTGGTGCGTGCCGAGCATGCGCAGCAGGCGGTCCACCTGCGTGTCGCCGAGCTGCGCCCCGAAGTCCGGGATCGACGCGAGGTCCCGGAGGGCGGCGCAGTTCCAGGCGTCGCCGCGCGCGTCGCCGACGGCGTCCACGATCAGCTGCGCGAGCGTGCCGCGGCGCACCTCCTCGGGCACGTCCTTCGAGAACAGCGGCCCCGTGGCGCGCACGAACGATGCGACGTCCGCGGACGCGTCGAGCGGGCGGTAGCGCTGCCAGCCGTACGCGGCGCGCAGCTCGGCGACGCGCGCCAGCACCTCCGCGGACCCGGTCGCCTCGCGCGAGCCCTCGAGACCGATCAGGCGCTCGCGGTTCCCCGCGCGGATCGAGAGCCGCAGCGCGTCGCGGTCGAGCAGCGCGCTCGAGGCGCGCTCGGCGCCGCGCAGCACGCCGCTCGCGTTCACGAGCTCGGCGAGGGCGCGCGCGTCCTCCTCGGGCAGGAGGATCGAGAGCTCTCCCGCGAGCGCCGGCCCGAGCTCCGCCGTGGACGCCGCGAGCACGGTGGTCTCGCCGCCGGGCGCGTCGCGGCCCGCGACGCGGACGACGAACGTCGAGAGCGCGTCGGCCGGGACGCTCGCGAGCACGCGGCGCGCCGTGAAGCCGCGCCGGTTCTCCTCCCACCAGGCGCGCCACTCGCGCGGCTCGTGCAGCTCGCTGCGCCCGGTGAGACGCCGCAGACGACGCAGCACCAGCGGCTGGACGACGCGCCCGTCCTTCCAGAACTCGGGGTTGATCCAGCACTCGAGCAGCGCCGGCAGCACCTTGGCGTCGAGCTGCTGCTCCAGCGCGTCGACCTCGTGGTAGTACCCCGCGTCGGCGAGCGCGAGCGCGGCGACGCAGCGGTTCAGCCGCTCGACGTGGTCGAGCCCGCGCCCCCCGAGCAGCGCGCGCACGTCGAGCGCGTCGAGCAGCAGCTCCCCGGTGCGCTCGGCCCGCAGCGCGAGTCCCAGGTAGCCGTAGGCCATCGGGCGGTCGAGCGGCGCGTGCGCCGCGCCGCGCAGGGCCTCCAGCGCCGCCGGGTCGTCGTCGTCGGCGAGCAGGCGCGCGGCGGCGAACGTGATCTCGGGGGCGTCGTCGCGCAGGGCCGCCGCGAGGTCCGCCCGCGCGGAGACGGGGTCCGCGGCCGCGAGGAGCTCGAGGGCGTTCAGCCGGGCGGCCGCCCCGCCCGTCTGCCAGATCTCGCGCAGGGCGTCCGCGTCGCCCGGACCGACGCGCCCGGCGAGGCGCTCCCGTGCCTCCACGACGACCGCGGACGCGGGGTGCAGGAGCTGCGCCAGCAGCCGCGGCTTCGCGCCGAGCGGGTCGATCTTCACGAGCGCGTCGAGGAGGTCCGACGAGTGCTGGAAGAGCGCGCGGTCGTTCAGCCGCGCGGCGATGGGGTCGGCGGCGCGCAGGTCGCCGATGCGTCCGAGCGTCGCGGCGGCGCCGCAGACCGAGCGCCAGTCAGCGTTGGGGTCCGACAGCACCGCGAGGAGCGCCGGCAGCGCCGCGCCGGGCGTGGCCGTGAGGCGGATCGACGCCTGGCGCGCGTCCGTGCCGGGCCATGCGCCGAGCGCGCCGACGAGCCGCGCCACCTCCTGCTCCGGAGTCGCGGGCGCGGCGGGCGCGTCGCCTTCGGGTGCGCCGGCCTGGGGCTCGTCGGCCGAACGTACGCGCGGGGGCTCGCCGCCCGAGCGGCCTCCGCCCACGACGGGCGGCTTGCCCTGCGCGAGCGCGGGCGAGGCGGCCAGGAGGACCGCCAGCGCGGTGCGGACGAGCGGCGGGCGGATCATGGTGCGGACTCCAGGGAACTCGGGTGCCGGAAGCGGGCGACTCTACCCGCCCGGCGGGCTCCGGGCACGCGCGGGCGGGGTCGCGGGGATGCTCCATGCTGCCGGTCCGCGTCACCCGGGCGTCACCCGGAGCCGTGCGCCTCTCGCTCGGCCCCGTCCGGGGCGGGGCCTATCCTGCGCTCCCGCCCACGCCATGACGCACCCGAGCGCCCGCGCCGGGCCTCCTCCCGAGGGGGGCGAGGCCCTCGGACCCGCAACCCCCGTGCAGTTCCTGCGCGGCGTGGGGCCCGACCGGGCGGCGCGCCTCGTCAAGCTGGGCATCCGCGAGGTGCAGGACCTGGTGCGGCACCTGCCGCGGGACCACCAGGACCGCACGTCGTTCGTACCGATCTCGCAGCTGCGCGCCGAGGTCTCGGCCACCGTCCGCGGACGCGTCGTGGCCGTCCGCGCGCGCGGACTCGGCGGACCCCGCGCGCGCTCGGTGGTCACCGCGACGGTCGACGACGGCAGCGGCGCGCTCGAGGCAGAGTTCTGGAACCAGCCGTGGCGCGCGCGGCAGCTCGAGGCGGGGACCGACGTGATCCTCTCCGGCCGCGTCACGTGGGACCACGGCCCGCGCATGTCGGGCGCCGAGGTCGAGGTGCCGGCAGAGGAGGAGGACGCCGAGCTGCTCCACGCGGGCCGGATCGTGCCGATCCACCCGCTCACGCAGGGCGTCACGGCCACGCGCATGCGCACGCTGGTCTGGCGCGCGCTGCCGCTGGTGGCGGACGCGCTGGAGGACCCGCTGCCGGAAGCGCTGCGCGCGGCGCGCGACCTGCCGCCGCTCGGCGCCGCGCTCCGCGCCGTCCACTTCCCCGCCTCGTGGGAGGAGCACGCCGCAGCGCTCCGCCGGCTGAAGTACGAGGAGCTGTTCCTGCTCCAGGTGGCGCTCGCGCGCCGGCGCCTGCGTCAGCAGACGGAGTCGAAGCCCCACGTGGTGCTCGTGGACGCGCGGCTCGACGCGCGCATCCGCGCGCGCCTGCCCTTCCGCCTGACGCGGGCGCAGGAGCGCTGCGTGGCCGAGATCGTCGGCGACCTCGCCGCGCCCCGGCCGATGAACCGCCTGCTCCAGGGCGACGTCGGCTCCGGCAAGACGGCCGTCGCGGCGTACGGCATGCTCGCGGTCGTCGCGCACCGCCTGCAGTCCGCGCTGCTCGCGCCGACGGAGATCCTCGCGGAGCAGCACGAGCGCACGCTCTCGCGCATGCTCGCGGGGTCGCAGGTGCGCCTCGCGCGGATCGCCGGCGGGGCCCGGTCGAAGCGTCGGCGCGCGACGCTCGCCGCGCTCGCCGCGGGCGACGTCGACATCGCGGTGGGCACGCACGCGCTCCTGCAGGAGGACGTGCACTTCGCGAGGCTCGCGTTCGTGGTCGTCGACGAGCAGCACAAGTTCGGCGTGCTGCAGCGCGCGGCGCTGCGCGACAAGGGGCTCGCCGCCGACCTGCTCGTGATGAGCGCCACGCCGATCCCGCGCACGCTCACGATGACGCTGTTCGGCGACCTCGACGTCAGCGTGCTCGACGAGCTCCCGCCCGGCCGCACGCCGGTCGAGACCGTGCTCTGTCGCGAGGCGGACCGCGCCCTCGCGTACGACTGGGTGCGGCGCGAGGTCGCGCGCGGCCGGCGCGTGTACCACGTCGTCCCGCTCGTGGACGAGAACGAGGAGCTGCCGCTGCGCGCGGCGACGCAGTTCGCGGACGAGCTGCGCGCCGTGTTCGCGGGCATCGGCGTCGGCCTCCTGCACGGGCGCATGAAGCCCGCCGAGAAGGACGCGGCCATGGAGGCGTTCCGCAGCGGCGCGACGCCGATCCTCGTGGCGACGTCGGTCGTCGAGGTGGGCGTGGACGTGCCCGAGGCCACGGTGCTCGTGGTCGAGCACGCCGAGCGCTTCGGTCTCGCGCAGCTCCACCAGCTCCGCGGGCGCGTGGGCCGCGGCGGTCTCGCGGCGCGCATGATCTGCTTCCACGACGCGCGCACGAACGAGGCGCGCGCGCGCCTCGACGCGCTCGCCGCGACGACCGACGGCTTCCGCATCGCCGAGGAGGACCTGCGCATCCGCGGGCCCGGCGAGTTCCTCGGGACGCGGCAGTCGGGCGTGCCGGAACTGCGCGTGGCCGACCTCGTCGCCGACGCACCGATCCTGGTCGAGGCGCGGCACGACGCGTTCGAGCTCGTCGCGCGCGACCCGGGGCTCGCGCGCGAGGGAGCGCCGGTCGGGCGTGCGCTGCAGCGCCGCCTCGGTGCGCTCCCCGGCTGAGCGCGACGGGAGGGCGCCGGGCTCCCGCGGGCCTCAGCGTGCGCCGGGAGCGGCCGGCGCGAGGAGCACGACGACGATCTCGACCTGCGCCCCCGCGGCGCCGTCCGAGTCCGCGGCGTCCTCGGCCGCGTCGCGGACGCCGCCGAAGGTCGCACCGGTCGCGTCGTCCTCGGCTGCGGACTCCGCCCGCTCCGCCGGTCGCCGCGCGGCGTCGTCCCCGTTCTTGCTCCCCTCGTCGGGCGGCGTGCCGCCCGGCGTCGTCGGTCCGGAGCCGGCCGGAGCGTCGCCGGACGACGCCGCGCGCCGGCCCCGGTCGAGCGCCTCGACCGCACGCTCGCCGAGCGCACGCGAGCGTGCGTCGTCGGGCGACGCGCCAAGACGGCCCGCCGCCAGCAGGGCGTCGGCGAGGCCGCCCTCGTCGAGCACCACGCGTGCGAACACGCGCGGCGCGGGCGCCTCGGCGGCGAGCGCTCCGGCGCCGTCCCCCCCACCGCCACCGCCCCCGCCACCGCCAGCGCCACCGCCCGCGGGGGCACCGGACGTCGGCGTCGCAGGCGGGGACGGAGCGGGACGGCTCGCGTCCTTCGTCCGCGCCTTCCCGCCGCTGTCGCCGCTGTCCGCCCCGGCCCCGTCGGCCGGCGCCGCACCGCGCCCGGGGGCGCGGCGACGCTCGGTCCGGAGCGCGGCGACGAAGCGTCGCGCGGCCGCCTCGTCCGCGAACACGACGTAGCGCACCGCGCGCGCGGGGGCGGCGTCGGCCGCCGGCTGCGCGGCCGCGGCGACCGGGTCCGTGGCGGGAGCGAGCTCCTTCTCGGGTGCGGGGTCCGACGGCTCGCGAGCCGCCTCCGCGTCGGCGACCGGCGCTGCCGACTTCTCTTCGCTCTCGGCCGCCGGGGGGGCGGACTCCTCGAGCGGCGGGGCCTCGCCGAAGCGCGCGTCGGCCGGGAACGCGCCCGCGCCGGCAGCGTCATCCGCTTCCCCGAGGTCGCGCGACCGCCCCGGGGCCGCAGGCCGGCCGGCCTCGACGCGCATCGGCGCACCGGACGGCGCACCGCGCTCGTCGGCGGAATACGTGACCTTCGGCGGCGCGTCCGCGAGCTCCGGCGCGCGGCCGGGCCGGACGAAGCGCGGGCCGACCGCGAGCAGCACGGCGGCCGCCGCGGCGCACGCCGCGATCCACGGCGCGAGCCGCACGAGACGCCCGCGTCCGCCCGTCGCAGCCGCGGCGCGCACGACGTCGTCGCGGAAGCCCGCCGGCGCCTGCACCTGCGGCACGGCACGGAACAGGTCGCGCAGGCGGCGCAGCGCCTCGGCCTCGCGCGCGAGCTCGGGATCGCGCCGCAGCGCGGCGTCGAGGCGCTCCTCTTCGGCCGGCGTCAATTCGCCGTCGAGCTCGGCGTGGACGAGCGCGAGCAGTTCGTCGCGCTCGCTCACAGCACACGCCCCTCGAGCCGCGTGCGCAGCTCGGCCCGCGCCCGGTGGAGGCGCGAGCGGACGGTCCCCACGGGCACGTCGAGCACGCTCGCGATCTCGTCGTACGCGAGATCCTGGAACTCGCGCAGCACCAGCACCTCGCGGTGCTCGTCGTCGAGGCGGTGCAGCTCGGCGAGGAGCAGCGCGCAGTCCTCGCGCGTGGCCGCGCGCGCCGGCGCGTCGGGCGCGGCGTCCGCGGGCTCGTAGCCGCCGCGCGACGAGTCGTCCGCGCCGCCGCCCTGCAGGGCGTCGAGCGACACGGGCGCGCCGTGCTTCCGAGCCGACCTCTTGCGCATCTCGCTCCGCACCTGGTTCACCGCGATCGAGTAGAGCCACGTGCCGACGGCCGCGCCACCGCGGAACGAGGCGAGGTTCGCGAACGCGCGCAGGAAGGTCTCCTGCGCGAGGTCGCGCGCCAGCTCCGGGTCGCGCACCATCCGCAGCACCGCGCCGTAGATGCGGTCCTGCCAACGCTCGACGAGAGCGCCGAACGCCGCGCGGTCGCCCGCGAGGCAGCGCTCGACGTCGCGCAGGTCGGCATCCCGCTCGGACACGTGCTCATTCCTCCCCGTTGGATGCCGGGCGCGCCGCCCGGTTCCGCGAATTCAGCCCGCCCCCCGTGTACGGGAGACCCCGGCGGGAAGGGAACGTCTCAGTCGAAGTCCCGTTCGGTGAAGACCAGCGGACGCTGCGCGCGGGCGTTCAGCGAGAGGCCGAGCAGCAGCCACGACGAGCACATCGAGGAGCCTCCGTACGAGAGGAACGGCAGCGGCAGCCCGGTGATCGGCGCGAGACCGAGCGTCATCGCGATGTTCACGGCGGCCTGTGTGCCGAGCAGCGTGAGCGTGCCGACGGCGAGCAGGCGCGCCGCGGGCTCCTTCACCTCGCGTGCAGTCGCGGCGAGCCCGGAGAGGAGAGCCAGCTCGAGCAGCAGCAGGACCCCCACGCCGACGAAGCCCCACTCCTCGGCGTGGACCGTGAAGACGAAGTCCGTCTCGGACTCGGGGACGGCGTTCGCGCAGTTCATCGGGCCCTGCGCGAAGCCGTGCCCCGCGACGCCCCCCGACGCGATCGCCGCGAGCGAGCGGTCGCGGTGGTAGTCGCGATCGGCCTGCTCGCGCGCGAGCCTGCGCCGCTCGAGACGCGCCTCGCGCGTCTCCGTCGCAGACGACTCGGGCGCCGCCGCCCGGCCGAGGTGCCCCTCCAGCGTCGCGACGACCGGCGCCACGAACCCGCGCACGCGCTGCTTCTGGTAGTCCTTCACCACGGTCGCCCACAGCAGCGGGAGACTCAGCACGGCGAGCGCGACGACCGTCCCGAGGTGCCGCGGCCGGGCGCCGGCGGCCCACAGCACGACGAACAGCACGGGCACGAGCATCAGCGCCGTGCCGAGGTCCGGCTGCTTCATGATGAGCGCGAGGGGGACGAGCGTCAGCACGAACGGGCCGACGAGACCGCGCAGCGTGCGCTGGTCACGGCGGAACCGGACGTAGTGCGCGAGCACGGCGACGACCGCCACCTTCGCGAACTCGCTCGGCTGCAGCCCGAAGCCGCCGATCTGCAGCCAGCGCGTCGCGCCGTTCGTGCTGCGGCCGAAGCCCGCGAAGAGCAGCACGAGCGCGACGAGGGCGAGCAGGTAGCCGGGATAGATCAGGTCCAGCAGTCGCCGGAACGGCAACACGACGACGGCGAGCGCGAGCGCGGCGCCGACGAGCATCCAGCGCAGCTGCGACATGACCAGGTCCGGCCGGTCGGCCGCCAACGAGAGGAGCCCGAGCCCGCACAGCAGGAACGTGGGCGCGAGCACGCGCGGATCGCAGGCCCGCGCGACGTGCTGCCAGCGCTCCGGGATCCACGGCACCGACGGGCGGACGGCCTCACTGCTCAACGAGCGCCTCCGCGAGAAGTGCGGCGACGGGATCGCCGGAGACGTCGGCGCCGTAGGACTTGTGCTCCATGCGCTCGACCACGAACACCGCGCAGTAGCGCGGCGCGTCGTAGGGCGCATACCCCACGAACCACGCGGTGTTGAGATTGACGCCGTCGTCGCCGGTCGTCCGCTGCCAGACCTCGGCCGTGCCGGTCTTGCCGGCCGCGCGCACCGCGGCGAGGGCGGGCACGCCCTCGGCCGTGCCCTCGGTCACGACGCGGCGCGCGGCGTCGCGCAGCAGCGGCGCGAACCGCGCGAGCACGGGATCGACGGGGATCGCGCCGGGTGCGCGCAGGTTCCGCGCGAGCAGCGTCGGCTCGACCAGGTGCCCGCCGTTCGCGATCCGCGCGTACGCGACGGCGATCTGCAGCGGCGACGCGGACGCGCCGCGTCCCTGCCCGATGCCGAGCATCGCGAGATCCGCGGGGAACCAGCCGCGCGCGCCGGGCGACGCGAGGTCGAGCCCCGCGGGGCCCGTGCCGCGCGTGCCGAGGTCCGCCGCGAGCGCGTTGCCCTCGAGACCGAGGCGCCGCGCCGCGTCCACCATCGCCTCGGAGCCCGCGCGCACCGCGAGCTGCGCGAAGTAGCCGTTGCACGAGTCCGCGAACGCGTCGACGAGCGCGATGTCGCCGTGCAGGTGCATGCACGAGTAGCGCACGTGCCCCGCGCGCCGCTCGCGGTGGCGGCACTCGACGCGCTCGTCGGGCGAGATCCCCGCCTCGAGCAGCGCGACCGCGGTGACCAGCTTGTAGACCGACCCGGGAACGACGTGCGAGCGCGCGTGGTCCATGCCGTCGTCCGTGGCGGACGCGAGCGCCACGAGCGCGCCGGTGCGCACGTCGAGGACGACGGCCGAGGCGTCGCGCCCGCCGGGGGCGGCGCGCACGAGCTCCTGCGCGAGATGCTGCACGCGCGGGCGGAGCGTCGTGACGAGGTCGGTGCCGTCGACCACCTCCGCGAGCGTCTCGACGACGGCCTCGGCCCCGCCGCCGCCCGCGCGCGGCCGCAGCGTGCGCCGCGCGCGTCCCGGCACGCCGCGCAGCTCCTCGTCGTGCGCCTCCTCGAGCCGCGACGCGCCGAAGAGCGCAGGGAAGACCTCGGCGCGGACGTAGACGCGCTCCCCGTTCTCCGCACGCTTCGGGTCCGTGAGATCCGCCACGTCGTCGGGCGTCGGCGCGCGCGCGGCGCCGATCACGGGCGCGGCGTCGGGATCGCTCTCGCGCGCGATGCGCGGCACCGCGCGCAGTCCGCCGAACTGCTCGGGGTGCAGGTCGATGGCCTCCGCCGCGTCCGCCGGGATGCGCGGCAGGAGCGCGTGGGAGCGCCAGTCCGGATGCCACTCGCGACGGCGCAGCGCGAACACGAGCGCGGCGTCGATGTCGAAGACGTCGCGCTGCACGAGCGCGGCGAGATCGGCGCGGTCGATCGGTGCGAGCTCGTCGCACTGCCCGTCGGCCCGGCACTCGGGACACGTGCTGCGACTCGCCGCGGTGAGCTTGCGCACGTGTCCGCACACGCGGCAGCGCACGCGCGGGCCGCGGGTGCGCGTCGGCAGCTCCGACGTCAGCCGCACGAGATCGCCGGCGAGCTCGTCCCTCGCGGTGCGGCGCTGCTCGCGCTCGCGCACGCGCCGGTGCGCTTCGGCCTCGCGCTCCGCCGCGCTCGCGAGCGCGGCCAGGGCGGCGGCGTCGTCGCGCGCCTCGCGCTCCTCGCGCAGGCGGCGCTCGGCGGCGAACGCCTCGGGCGTCGGGAGCAGCCGGTCGTCCACGGCGCCGAACTCGATCTCGAGCGAGTAGCCCGGCACGCTCCACGCGAGCGGCGAGCCGTCGGCCGCGAGCACGGCGCCGCGCCGCGGCAGGACGCTGAACTCGCGGCCGCCGTCGACCTCGGCGCGGTGGCTCCCGACGTCGAGCACCTGAACCAGGAACGCGCGGCCGGCGATCAGCGCGAACACGAGCGCGAACGCCGCGACGAGCCGCGAGAGCCGCTTCTCATACACGGGCGCTGCGCCTCCACGCCGGACGCAGCAGCCGCGCGGCCCGGAACAGCGCGAACGCGGGCGGGGCCGCGAGGGCCGTGCATCCCGCGGAGACGGCGGCCGGCGCCACGGCGGCCGACAGTCCGTGTGCGCCCTCCGCCGCCGCGAGCGCGGCCAGGCGCGCGACGAACGCCGCCCCCGCGACGAGCGCGAGCTGCACGGACGCGCGGTCGCGGAAGACGGCCTGGCGCACGATCCCGGTCGCGAGGCCCGTCGCCCCGAGCACGAACGCCTGCTGGCCGAGCGGCTCCGACGTCCAGGGACACGCGGCCAGGCCGAGCGCCACGCCGACGAACGCCGCAGGGGACGGGCCGGCCTCGAGGGCGACGTACGCCGTCACGAGCACCGCGAGGTCGGGCACGAGTCCGAAGCGCACGAGATCGCTCGGCACGAGCAGCGGCACGAGCGCCGCGACGAGCACCGCCCAGGCGACGCGCCAGCGCCTCATCGCGCCCGCCCTGCCGCGCGGATCGGCTCGGGCAGCTCGGGCCGCACCAGGACGACGACCGCCTCGAGCCGGTCCAGGTCGCGCAGCGGCCGGACCTCCGCGCGCCACTCGCCGTCGCGGTCGTCGTCCTCGACGCGCACGATCTCGCCGACGACGAGCCCGTCGGGGATCCCGAAGCGCCCGGCGCCCGTGACCACGAGATCCCCGACGGCGGCCTCGTCGGCGGCGAGGTGCGACACCACGATGCGCCCGGTGCCGCCGCCGTTCGCGACGCCGGCGCCGCGGCGCGTCGGCACTCCTCCGTCGGCAGGCCGCGCGAGCACCACGACGGGCAGCACGACCTGCGGCGACGTGTCGTCGACCCGCAGCACGCGCGCGTAGTCGTCGGTGACGACCTGGACGATGCCGACGAGCGAGTCGCCGTGGACGACCGCCAGCCCGTTGTGCAGTCCGGCGGCGGAGCCGGCGTCGATGACGAACGACGCGCGCGCGGCCGACGCGTCGCGGTGCAGCACGCGCGCCGTCAGCGCGCGGACCGGGTCGCGCTGCGCGCCGGGGGCGAACTCGAGCGCGCCGAGACTCGGCGCGACGCGCGTCGGCCGCGCCTCGTACGCCGCGCGCAGCCGCTCGAGCTCGCGTGCGCCCGCGGCCGCCGCCTCTTCCCAGACGCGCACGGGAGCGGTCTCGCCCGAGCCCGTGACGCCCGCGGTGGCGGGCACGAGCACGGCCACCCGCACGCGCGCCGACTCGCAGGCGCGCGGGAACACCAGGGCCGTCACGAGACAGCCGAGGAGCACGAGGAGGGCCCGGCGGAGTGGATCGAGTCGCACGCGTCCCGCGAGGTGCGGGAGAACGCAGGTGCGCGAGGGGGAGCGTCAGTTTCCGGTGCGCTGCGCGCGCGCACCAGAAAACGGTCGGACGCACTGCGCAGATCGCGACCGGTCGCCGCGCTCCGCGCGCCCGGCGTCAGTCCTCTGCCTCGTCGAGCATCGCGCGGAACCCGGCGAGGTTCTCGAGGAAGATCTGCGTGCCGCGCGCCACCGCCGTGAGCGGGTCCTTCGCCACGCGCACCGGCAGCCCGGTGCGCTCCGAGATCACGCGGTCGATGCCGCGGATGAGCGAGCCGCCGCCGGCGAGCACGATGCCGAGGTCGACCAGGTCCGCCGAGATCTCCGGCGGCGTCGCCTCCAGCGTCGAGCGGATGGCGCCCACGATGTGGAGGATCGGCTCGGCCAGCGCCTCGCGGATCTCCTCGGAGGTCACCATGACCTTGCGCGGCATGCCGCGCTGGAGGTCACGGCCCTTGACCTCCATGCTCATCTCCTTCTTGAGCGGGTACGCGCTGCCGATCGCGATCTTGATGCGCTCCGCGCTCTGCTCGCCGATGAGCAGTTCGTAGTGCTTGCGCATGTGGTTGATGACGGCCTCGTCGGCCTCGTCGCCGGCGACGCGCACGGACTCGGAGTGGACGATGCCCGCCAGCGAGATCACCGCGACCTCGGTCGTGCCGCCGCCGATGTCGCAGATCATGCAGCCGGTCGGCTCGGTGATCGGGAGGCCGACGCCGATCGCGGCTGCGAGGGGCTCGGACACCAGGTAGACCTTGCGCGCGCCCGCGCGCTCGGCGCTGTTGATGACGGCGCGCCGCTCCACCTGCGTGATGCCGCTCGGAATGGCGATGACCATGCGCGGGCGCACGAACGCGCGCTGGTTGTGCACCTTGCGGATGAAGTACCGCAGCATCGCCTCGGTGATCTCGAAGTCGGCGATGACGCCGTCCTTCATGGGGCGGATCGCCTCGATGTGACCGGGCGTCTTCCCGAGCATCTCCTTGGCGGCCCAGCCGACGGCGGTCCCGCCCGCCGCGATCTCGTTGGTGCCCTTGCGCACGGCGACCACGGACGGCTCGTTCAGGACGATGCCCTCGCCACGCACCGTCACGAGCGTGTTGGCGGTCCCGAGGTCGATCCCCATGTCGACCGAGACGGACCCGAGGAGGCGGTCCCAGAAGTTCAACACCGCGCGCCCTCCGCCAGCGCCGGGGAGCCCGCCGGCCCCCACCACCCAGTCCGCGCCCGCCGTCCCTGCGTCCGCACCGTCACGTACCGCGCCGCCCGTGCGTGCGGCCGTGCCGGGAGGCCGCGCCGCGGACGCGGCTCCGTCGCCGACGATGCAGGTCGCGGCACAGCGTAGCGCCGCGCGCGACGGGCGTCCCGTCTTCGCGCATCATGGAAAACGGGTCCGACGCCCGAAGGCGCCGGACCCGTCTCTTCGTCCGTGGTGGACCCCGGCGGCGCGCCGCCGGAGCCGGCGGCTCACTTCGCGAGCCAGCCGACCTGGTACTGATCGGCCGAGACCTTGCACATCGCCCAGATCGCGAGGATCAGGACGATGCCGGTCACGACCACGATGCCGTTCGCGATGTTCACGCCGTCGTCGCCGGCGGGGGCGTCGTACTCGTCGTTCGCCATGGGTGGTTCCCTTTCCGTTCGGTCCGTGCGGGGGTGTGTTCCGTGGACTTCCCGGGGGTTACAGGCTCGTCGACGCCGAGTCGCCCGGATTCGCGTCCTTGCGCTTCATGCCGGCCTTGGTGCGGGCCGAGGCGTAGTTCGCGTAGACCTTGTCGACGACCACCGTGGCGACGAACTCGCCGTTCCGGTGCACCGTGAACTCCCAACCCTCGGCGACGCCGTCCTTGGAGCCGACCGAGAGGATGTAGATGTCGTTGGTGTTGTCGACCGACTGGACGACCGCGTCGACCGGCTTCATGGGCGGGCCGCCCGGCAGCGGGCCGAAGGCCTTGTTGTAGAGACTGACCGTCGTCCCGAGCGAGTCGATCTTCTCGGCGTCGGCCTTCTGCTGCTTCTCCATGGCCGCGACGGCCGCGTTGCCGTCGGCCACCGCCTGCTCGAGGCGCGCGATCGTCTCGAGGTGCGTGCGCACCTGGTCGGCGAGGTCGGACTTCTCCGAGTTCGCCTGCGCGAGCGACGTGTTCAGGTTGGAGATGATCGTCTGCAGCTCGGAGTTCTTCGTCTGCAGGTCCTGCTGCGTCGCGGTCAGCGTGTCCAGCGAGGCGCGGAGCTGCTGGTTCTGCGTGTTCAGCGCCTCGTTCGACGCGTCGAGCACGTTCATGCGCGACTCGGCCGCGGCGCGTGCCGTCTCGGCGGACTCGCGGCGCGTGTTCGCGTCGCCCTCGCGCGCCTTCGCGGCCTCGACCTGCTTCTGCAGGTCGTCCTTGTCCGACTCGAGCCGGTCCGTGTCGGCCTTGTGCTTCGCACGCCAGCTGTCCGTCGCGTTGAGGAACGTGCCCGCCGCCGCCAAGAAGACGACCGCGAGGATCAGATTGACCACGACCATGATCTTGGCGAAGAGACTCATCTGAGTTCGGCCTCCCACGACGGCCCCGGATGCCCGCCGGACCCGCCCATCCTGTCCATACCAGCTGAACTGGCCATGCCCGCTGAACCCGCCCGAGCGACGTCAGCGATTTCGACCGCGGGGGGATGCTAGGCGCGTCGCGCGAAGAGGGTCAAGAGGATTTCCCCACTCCCTCCGCACGCTCCGAACCCGCGTCCCCGCTGCCACTTCCGAACGCCCCGGAGGCCCTGCGCCACGGGCCCCCGCGTCCGGCCAGCCCGAGCGCGAGCCCGACGAGTCCGAGGCCCCAGGCGGGCCACTCCCCCCACGTCCGGAAGGGCGTCGCGCGGCCTCCGAGCGGCACCTCGGCGACCAGGCACGCGCGCACGTCCGTCGTGCGGCCGGCGGCGCCCGTCGCGAACGCGCGCGGGCGCCCGTCGGCGCCGATGACGGTGGAGTGGCCGTTGTTGCTGGAGAGCGCCACCGGCACCCCCAACTCGGCGGCGCGGAAGCACGCCATCGCCAGAGCCTGGTCCATCTCGGCGGTCCCCTCGAACCAGCCGTAGTTGCTGGCGTTCAGCAGGAAGTCGGCGCCGTCGCGCACCATCCCCCGGGCGATCTCCGGGAAGACGGACTCGTAGCAGATCAGTACGCCGGCACGTGCAACGCCGGTGCGCCCGCGGACGGGCAGCAGGGTGTTCCCGTCCCCCGCGACGAGCTCGGGCACGAAGCCGGCGAACTCGCGCAGGCGCGCCTCCAGCCACGCGCGGAACGCGCGCGGGAGGAGCCCGACGTAGGGCACGTACTCGCCCCCTGGCGTCAGGTGCTGCTTGTCCTGCGCCGCGACGGGTCGCCCCTCTGCGTCGAGCAGCACCACCGAGTTCCACTGCCGTCCCAGGTCGTCCTCGAGCACGACGCCCGCGAGCGTCTGCGCGCCGCCCGACAGTTCCGCCAGGCGCTCCCAGAGCGGCGCCGAGCGCGGCAGGTCGCGCCACGCCACGTACGGCTGCGGCGGGACCATCGTCTCGGGCCAGACGACCACGTCGACCTCGCGTCCGCGCGGGCCCTCGCGGACCTCGTCGGCGAGTGCCTCGTAGGACTGCCACCACGCGAGCAGGTTCTTGCGCTGGTAGTCCCGGATCTCGGCCGGCGTGGCGTTCGCCAGCACCTGGTGCTTCAGCTTCTGCGGCACGTTGCCCTGCAGCAGCGCGAGCGTCGGACCCGGCCGCTCCGCAGGCGCAGGGGCCAGCGCGGCGAAGAGCGCGAGGGCGCCCCACCACACGGCCGCGGGGACGAGCGCGCCGACCGGGCGCGGACGGGCCTCGAGGCGGCGGACGAGCGCCTCCGCGATTCCCCCGCCGAGCAGCAGCACCGCAAGCGTCGCCCCGTGGACGCCGAGCAGGCCCGCGGAGCCGAGGAGCACCGGGTTGCGCCAGCCCGTGTAGCCCGGCAGGAGCCACGGGAACCCGGAGAGCGCGTACGTGCGGACGCCGTCGCACGCGAGCTGCACCAGCGCCGCGCCGACGACCCAGCCCGCGCGCTCGCGCGCGAGCCACACGCGACCGACGAACCAGCCGAGGGCGGCCGGGAAGAGCGCGCACCAGGCCGCGGAGAAGAGCCAGCCGCCGTCCATGAGCGGCTGCATCCAGTGCAGCCCGGGGAGGAAGAGGCAGAGGCCGGCGACGAAGCCCTGCCGCCCGGCGCGTGCCCCGCGGCGGACGCGCATCGACGCGAGGAGCAGCGCCCAGGCGAGCGGCGCGAGGAACCCGAGGTCGAGCGGCGGGAACGCGGCGGCCATCAGCAGGCCCGCGGCGAGCGGCGCCGGCCAGAACCCGGCGAGGAGCGAGCGCAGGAGGCGCGTCACGCGTCGGACCCGGAGAGCCGGACGACCTCGACCACGTCCCCCGCCTGCGGCGCGCGCGCGTGCTCCGGGACGACCGCCAGGGCGTCGGCCGCGGCGAACCCGAACACGTCGCCCGAGCCGCGGTAGCGCACCGGGCGTGCGGTGACGCGCCCGTCGGACGCGTGCGACAGCCGCACGGGGTCGCAGCGGCGCCGCGCCCCGCCGGCCGGGAGCGCACCCTCGAGGACGGCGTGCGTCGGCCCGGGGAGCGCGGACGGCAACCCGAGCAGCGCGCGCACGGCCGGCCGCACGAAGAGGGTCGCCGTGACGAGCGACGAGACCGGGTTGCCCGGCAGGCCGAACACGAGCGTCCGCCCCCGGACGCCGAACCAGAGCGGCTTGCCGGGCTGCAGCCGCACGCCGTGCAGGACGCGCTCGACCCCGGCACGCTCGAGCGTCGCCGGGACGAGGTCGAAGTCGCCGACGCTGACGCCGCCGGTCAGCACGCACACGTCGCCCGCGAGCGCGGTGCGGACGGCCGCGTCGAGCTCGTCGGCGTCGTCGCGCGCGCGGAGCGGCGCGGCCGGGCGCGCCCCGAACGCCGCGAGCGCCGCGGCGAGCGCGGGCGCGTTGCTGTTGCGGATACGGCCCGGCGGCGGGTCGTCCTCGACGGCGACCAGCTCGTCGCCGGTGGCGACGACGTGCGCCGCGGGGACGGCGTGGACCGCCACGTGCGCCGCGCCCGCCGCGGCGAGGGCTCCCGCGACGGCGGGCGAGACCCGCGTGCCGCGTGCGGCGACGAGCGCGCCCCGCGCGCACTCGTACGCGACGGGCACCACGTGCTGCCCGGGCGCCGCAGCGCGCCCGACGCGCACGCGCCCCGTCGCGTCGCGCGCGCAGTCCTCCTGCATCACGACCGCGTCCGCGCCGGGCGGCACGGTCGCGCCCGTGAAGACGCGCGCCGCGGCGCCCGGCGGGAGCGGCGGCGGCGCCACGACGCCCGCGGCGACCTCGTGGGCGGGCGCCAGCTCCGCGCCCTCGTGCGCCTCGGCCGCCCGCACGGCCCAGCCGTCCACACGGCTGCGCGGGAACGCGGGGAAGTCCTCGCGCGCGGCGACGTCCTCGGCGAGCACGCGCCCGGCGGCGACGTCGAGCGGCAGCCGCTCGGTGCGAGGCGCGGGGACGCGGGCGAGGACGAGCGCGAGGGCCTCGTCCACGGAGAGCAGCGCGGGCATCGGCGGCATCGTCCGCGTCGGCACGCGCGCGGGCGGAGAGCTTTCCGGGCGGCGGCACGGGGCGCCCGGAAGTCGGAGGCGCCCCGCGACGCCAGTACAGTGCCGGGCCGGCGGACGGAGGTCGTGCATGCAGGAGTTCGAAGGGCGCCCGCTCGGCGCGGGGCGGCGCGTCGGGATCGCGGTGTCGCGCTTCAACGCGGAGATCACGGAGCGCCTGCTCGCGGGCGCGCTCGACGCGCTGCGCGGCGCCGGCGTCGCCGACGACGACGTCGCCGTGGCGCACGTCCCGGGCGCGTTCGAGCTGCCGCTCGCGTGCGACGCGCTCGCGCGCCGCGGCGGCTTCCACGCACTCGTCGCGCTCGGCGCCGTGATCCGCGGCGAGACCGACCACTACGACTACGTGTGCGAGGCGGCCGAGCAGGGCCTCGTCGCCGTGTCGCTGCAGCACACGCTGCCCGTGCTGTTCGGCGTGCTCACGTGCGACACCGACGAGCAGGCGCTCGCGCGCTCGGGCGGCGCGCACGGCAACAAGGGCGCGGACGTCGCGCTCGACGCGCTGCGCATGGCCGACCTGCTCGAGCAGGTGCGCCCCGCGCCCGCGGCGCGGCCGCCGATCGGCCGGATGCCGCAGCCGGGAGGCGGGCGGTGAAGGCACGGCGCAAGGCGCGCGAGATCGCGCTCACGATCCTCTACCAGTGGGACGTGCGCGGCGACGAGGTGCTGCCCGAGATGGACGACCTGCTCGTGCGCGACCGGCGCGAGGACGACGTCGCCGACTACGTGCGCAAGCTGGTGCGCGGGGTCGTCGCGGAGCGCGCGGCCATCGACGAGCTGCTCTCCGGTGCCGCCGAGCACTGGGCGCTCCACCGCATGGCCGTCGTGGACCGCAACGTCATGCGCATGGCGGTGTTCGAGATGCGCTCGACGGGCGGCGACGTGCCGGCGAAGGTGGCGATCAACGAGGCGATCGAGCTGGCGAAGCGCTTCGGCGCGGAGCAGAGCGGCGCGTTCGTGAACGGCGTGCTCGACCGCGTGCGCCGCACGCTCGGACTCTGAACGAAGGGGCCGCGCGGCGGCCCGTCACCGCGGGAGCGAACGTCCATGCCCTTCGCGAAGCTCCGGGACTCGCTGCGCAAGACGTCGCGCGCGCTCGCCGGGCGCCTCAAGGCGCTCGTGAAGGGGCGCAAGATCGACGCGGCGCTCTGGGACGAGATCGAGGAGGTCCTGATCACGAGCGACGTCGGTGTGGCCGCCACCGAGGCGCTGCTCGCGGCGGCGAAGGACGCGGCGCGCCACGGCGAGATCCTCTCGGGCGACGACGTGATCCCGTGGATGCGGCGGCACATGGCCGAGCGGCTGCGTCCGCGCGAGTCGGGGCTGCGCTGGAACCCCGACGGCACGACGGTCGTGCTCGTCGCGGGCGTGAACGGCTCCGGCAAGACGACGTCGATCGCGAAGCTGGCGACGTGGGTGCGCGCGCAGCGCCGCACGTGCATGCTCGCGGCCTGCGACACGTTCCGCGCGGCCGCCGTGGACCAGCTCACCATCTGGAGCGAGCGCATCGGCATCCCGATCGTCCGCCAGAGCCAGGGCGCCGACCCGGCCGCGGTGGCGTTCGACGCGGCGGAGTCCGCGGCGCAGCGCAAGGTCGACGTGCTGATCGTCGACACGGCGGGCCGCCTGCACACGCAGCGCAACCTCATGGAGGAGCTCACGAAGATCACGCGCGTGCTCGGACGGCGCATCCCGGGCGCGCCGCACGAGACGCTGCTCGTGCTCGACGGCACGGCCGGCCAGAACGGTCTCGCGCAGACGCGGCGCTTCCGCGAGCACGCGAACGTCACCGGACTCATCGTCTCGAAGCTCGACGGCACCGCGAAGGGCGGTGTCGTGCTGTCGATCCGCGACGAGCTCGACGTGCCCGTGAAGTTCGTCGGCACGGGCGAGACGCCGGAGGACTTCGCGCCGTTCGACGCCGAGGAGTTCGTGGCCGCGCTGTTCGACGCGGTCTGATGCGCGCTCCGCGCGCGGGTCGACACCGTCCGATGCGCGCTCCGCGCGCGGGTTCCGGGCACCGCGCGTCCCCGCGCCGCGCAGGCGCGAGCCGCGCCGGGCGTCCAACGAGACCGTGAGCGACGCGCGGCAGGCGACCGACGACCGCCCCGCCCGACTCGCGGCGTGGCTGCTCGTGCCCGTCGCGTGGGCGTTCCTGCCGCTCGAGGGGCTGCCGGGCTTCGATGCGCTGAAGCTCGTCGTGCTCCTCGCCGGCGCGGCGCTCATCACGCTGCGGCTCGCCGCGCGACGTGACGCGCCGCGCGCCCCGGACGGCGATCCGCTGCTCGCCGTGCCGCTCGCGCTCGCCGCGCTGGCGGCGTGCGTCGCCGTGGCGGCGGGTCCCGTCGGCGCCGTGGACGGCCCGCTCCTCGCGGTCGGCGCGCTCGCCGCCGCGCGGCTGACCGCGCGCGGTGCGCCGGAGGCGACGTTCCGCGCCCTCGCGCGCGCCGCGTCCGTCGCGGCCGCGGGTGCGGGGATCTACGCGCTCGTGCAGGCGGCCGGTCTCGATCCGACACCCTGGGGCGCGCGGCGCGAGGTCGTCGCGACGTTCGGGAACACGTCGTTCGCCGCAGAGTTCCAGGCGGCTGCGCTGCCGCTCGCCCTCGCGCTCGCGCTGACGCGCGGCGCCGGGCGCGGCGACCGCGTGCTCGGCGCGGCCGCGGTGGCCCTCGCGGGGACGCACCTCGTGCTGGCGCGCTCGCGCATCGACCTCGTCGCGGTCGGCGTCGCGCTCACGGTCCTCGCGCTCGCCGGGCTCGAGGCGCGTGGGCGACGCCGACTCGCCCGCGGGCTCGCGCTCGGCGCGGGAGTCGCCGCGGTCGCGCTCGCGTGGGCGTTCCGCGCGGCGGCCCTCGGCGACGGCGCGGCGTTCCTCGGTCGCTCCGACACCGTGCGCGTGCGGCTGCTCGTGTGGCAGGCGTGCCTCGCCATGCTGCGCGGGATCGGCGCGTGGCTGCCGCAGACGCACCCGTTCACGGATCTGTTCCCCGCGTTCCGGGACCGCGAGGAGTTCGTGCTCTCGCTCGGCCGCGAGGTGGACACGCCGCACAACACGTTCCTCGCACTCGCGGTGCCGCTCGGTCTCGTCGGTCTCGCCGTCGCCGTGCTCTGTGCGAGCCGTCTCTGGCGCCGCCTGCGGCGCCCGGACGCCGCGCAGCCCGCGGCGCGCGGCGCGCTCGCGGCGTGCAGCGCCGCGCTGCTCGTCTCGGGGCTCGCGTCGTCGCCGCTCGAGCACGGCGCGACGGCGCTGCTCGGCGGGCTGGCGTGGGGCGCGGCGATCGGCATCGAGCCACGCGAGCCGGTCGCGGCCCTGCGTACGCCCGGCGCACGCAGGGCCGCGGACGTCGTCGTCTCCGCAGCGTTGTTCGCCGCGCTCGTCGGCGCGGTCGCGACGCTGCGCGGCGAGACGTTCCTGGCGCTCGCACGCGGGCACCTCGCGCGCGGCGAGCACGCGCAGGCGCTGCGCCTGCTCCACGACGCCGCCGACGTCGACGCACGCGCGTTCGCGCCGCGCTTCGAGCTCGGCGTGCTGCTGCTGAACGCGCGCGAGGGCCGCGCGGCGGCCGACGCGCTGCGCGCCGCCACGGCGCTCCGGCCCGGGAGTCCGACGGCGCACGCCAACCTCGCGCGCGCGCTGCTGCAGGGCGGCGACGACGCCGGCGGCCGCGCCGCCCTGGCGCGCGCGCTGGAGCTCTGCCCGTGGCACCCCGACGCCCGGAGCGCGGCGGGACAGCTCGCGCTCGCGGACGGCCGCGCGCGGGACGCCGTCGCCGACTTCGACGAGGCGCTCGCGTCCGCGCCGAACGACCCTCGCCTCGTCGCGCTCCTCGCCGAGGCGCGGCTGGCGGCGCGCGAGCGCAACGCCCACGCGGACGCCCTGGCCGCCCTCGACTCCCTCTTCGGCGCCGGCGACGACGCGCAGGTGCGGCGCTCGACCCCCGCGATGCTCCGCCGCGACCCGGAGTTCGTGTGGGCGCTCCTGCACCACGCCGAAGCGCTCGCCCCGAAGGCGCCCGAGCGCGCGCTGACACTCGTCGTGGCGGCCGGGAGCGTGCCGGCGCTGCAGTCGGACACCGGCTTCCTCGCGGCGGCGGCGCGCGTGCTGCGGGCGGCGGGCCGCGAGGCGGAGGCGACGACGTTCACCGGCCGGCTGCTGGGCGTGCGCGCCGCCGCCGCGCTCGCCGTCGGCGACAGCGCCGGCGCGCTGCGCCTCGCGAAGCAGGCTGTCGAGCGCGACCCGGACCCCGAGCACTACCTGGTGATGGCGCGCGCCCTCGCGCGCCAGGGCCAGCGCCGGGGCGCGATCGACGCCATCGGCTCGGCCGTCGCCACCGGAGCCGTGGACCCGCACGCCGTGCGGACCGACCCGGACCTCGGAGCGCTCCTCCCGGACGCGACGCTCGAGACGCTCCTCGAGCGCGCGGCCGCCCGGCAGGCCGGCGCCGCGGAGGCGCCCAGGTGAGACGCCCTTTCTCGGCTGCCTCACACGTCCGAAGGTACTCTGGACCGTTCCCGAGACCGCCCGCCCCGCGCAGAGGGGCGCACGGAGATCCCCGATGAAATCCTCCAACCTGTTGCTCGTCGCGTGGTGCGCGCTCGTCGCCGTGGTGGCGTTCTTCCTCGTGCGCGCGATCCTCCCGGGCGACACGCCGCCGAACCCGGACGAGGCCGTCGTCGGTCCGCTGAGCCCGGGTCCGGAGACGGGCTCGAAGACCCCTGGACCGCGTCATCCGGACGGCGGACCCGCCGGCCCCCGCGACACGCCGCAGCGCCGCAAGAACCCCGTCGTCCTCGGCCGCGTCGTCGACGGCGACGGCAACGCCGTGCCCGACGCGACCGTGCGCATCGCGCTGCCCGTGGAGAGCGTCCCGGCGGCGGAGACCTCGTCGCCCGAGGACATCGCGTTCCTCTACTCGCTGCTCATCGTCATGGACGAGGACATCGAGCGCCCGCGGCCGTTCGCCGCGTTCGGCAAGAGCCTCTCGGGCGCCGCGGGGGCGCGCGCCGGCGCGGCGGAGCTCGCGCACGTGACCACGGGCGCCGACGGCCGGTTCGAGTGCCCGGTGCCCGGCGGCGGCGGACGCGGCCCGTTCCGCGTGACCGTCGAGTCCGCGCTCGGCAAGGCGTCGGCGCAGGGCGTGCAGCCGGACGACGAGATCGAGCTGACGGTCGGCCCGGTGGCCGCCGTCACCGGCACGGTCACGAGCGGCGGCAGCAACGTCGGGGTGGCGGGCGCGATCATCGTGCTCGACGACGGCGAGGGCCGGCACACGGCCACCTCCGCCGCCGACGGCAGCTTCCGCATCGAGGGCGTGGGCCCCGGCAGCTACCTCGCGAACGTGGCCGCGACGGGTCAGCCGCCGCTCATGGACGCCACCGTGAAGGTGCTCCCGGGCCGGCCGCTCGAGCTGCGCCTGCCGCGCGGCACCACGCTGCACGTCGTCGCGGTCCTGACCGCGCTCGACCCGGAGGACGTCCAGGGCGACCGGCCGCTGGCGGACGCGCAGATCGCCGTGCTCCACCAGGACACGCTGCAGTACGTCCTCGGGAAGACCGACGCGAACGGCGTCGTCGACTTCGACGGACTGCCGCCCGGCACGTACTCCGTGAGCGGCCGCGGTGCGCGCGCGATCCCGTTCGGCGAGGAGATCGTGAACGTCACCGGCGAGCAGCTCCGGCAGGAGGTCGAGCTGTCGTTCGACCCCGCCGTGGACACGGAGGTGACGGTCGTCGACGAGGGCGGCGCGCCGCTCGCGGGGATGACGTTCTACACCGCCAACGTGGACGAGATGTACGACGCCGTCCGCTCGGTGCGCGTGCCGGGCCAGACCGACGCCCAGGGACGGTTCACGTTCCCGTTCGAGTTCGAGGGACCGCGCGCGCTGCTCTTCGGGTTCAAGAAGGGCTTCGCGATGGTGCGCGTCTACCCCGAGAGCCACGACGAGGGCGCACCCATGCGCGTCGTCGCGCACCCGGCCGTGCGCGTCCACGGCCTCGTGAGGACCCCCGAGGGCACGCCGGTGCCGGACGCGCTCGTGCTGCTCGACGTCGAGCCCGACGACGTCGACGGGTTCGACGACGACCTGAGCGTGCAGATCCGCTCGGGCCCGGACGGCCGCTACGACTTCCCCTACCTGCCGCGCGGCGCCGTCTATCTCTCGGCGGAGCTCGGCGAAGAGGCGTGGAGCGACGACATCGAGATCGAGATGGTCGACGGGAAGTCCGAGTACGAGCAGGACATCGAGCTGGAGGTCGAGTAGCCCGCGCGGCGCGCCGCGATGTCCTGGTGCGATCTCCATCTGCACTCCACGGCCTCGGACGGGACGGAGCGGCCCGCCGAGGTCGTGCGCCTCGCGCGGCGCGCGCGCCTCGCCGCGATGGCGCTCACGGACCACGACACGTTCGACGGCCTCGACGAGGCGCTCGACGCCGGGCGCAAGCAGGGCGTGGAGGTGGTCGCGGGCGTCGAGCTGAGCCTCCCCCACGACCGCGGCAGCTTCCACCTGATCGCGCTCGACGTGGACCCGTCGCACGCCGCGATCCGCGACGTCGCCGCGCGCCTGAAGGACGCGCGCGGCCCGCGCAACGCCGGCGTGATCGCGCGGCTCCGGGCCCTCGGCGTGGACATCACGCTCGACGAGGTCGTCGCCGAGGCGGGCGGCCCCGACCAGGTCGTCGCGCGGCCGCACATCGCACGCGTGCTGGTGCGCAAGGGTGCCGTGCGCGACGTGCAGGAGGCGTTCGACCGCTTCCTCGGGCGCGGCGCGCCCGCCTACGTCGAGCGCGAGCGCGTCGCGCTCGAGGAGTGCGTCGCCGCGACGCGCGCGGCCGGCGGTGCCACGGTCGTGTGCCACCCGTTCACGCTCGGCTTCGCCGTGCCCGGCCTGCCCGAGGCCGAGCAGCGCTTCCACGCGTTCCTCGCAGACGCCGCCGCACGCGGCGTGGACGCGGTCGAGGCGCGCTACGGCAGCTACACGCGCCGCCAGGAGCGCTTCTTCGAGGCGGCGACCGAGGCGGCGGGGCTGCTCCCGTCGGGCGGCTCGGACTTCCACGGCTCCATGAAGCCGGGGCTGCGCGTCGGCTCGGGCCGCGGGCGCATGCGCGTCCCCCTCGCGTGGCTCGACGCGCTCAGGGAGCGCGCGGCGTCGCGGCGCGACGTGCGTCGCGCAGCTCGCTGAGCCAGCGCTCGGTGCGGACGACGCACAGCTCGAGCGGGTAGAGCCGCTCGACGCGCTCGCGCGCCGCGGCCCCGATGCGCCGCGCCGCGCCGCGGTCGCGCAGCACGTCTGCGAGCGCCCGCGCGAGCGCCGGGACGTCGCGGCGCGGGACGAGCCGTCCGGTGCGGCCGTCCTCGACCTGCTCGTCGATCGAGCCGACGCGTGTCGCGACCACGGGCCGCGCGGCCGCCATCGCCTCGAGCACGACCATCGGCAGGCCCTCGTCGTCGCTGCTCAGGACGAGCGTGTCGGCGGCCGTGAGCAGCGCCGCCACGTCGCGCCGGAAGCCGATGAGGTGCGCGCTGCGCTCGAGGCCGAGAGCTGCGCGCTGCGTCTCGAGCGCCGACTGCAGCTTGCCCGTGCCCGCGATCACGAGGTGCGCCTCGGGCAGCTCGTCGCGGACGGCGCGGAACGCCTCGAGCAGCAGGTCGAAGCGCTTCTGGTCGTTCAGGCGGCCGATCGCGACCGCGACCGGCGCGTCGGCCGGCAGGCCGAGCTCCGCCCGCAGGGCCGCGGCGCGCTCGGCGTCGACGCGGTAGCGCTCGGGGCGCACGCCGTACGGGATGGCGCGGACGCTCTCCGGGTCGAGACCGCCGGCGGCGACGATCTCGTCGCGCATGCGCTGCGAGAGCGTGACGACGCCGTCGAGGAACAGCTCGTACGTCAGCCGGTAGCGCAGCCCGGGGCGCGTCTCGACGAGCCCCATGAACGCGACGACGGGCGGCGCGCCCGCGAGCTTCGCCGCGAAGCCCGCCGCGCGGATGCCGCGGTGCAGCTTCGTCGCGACCACGTCCACGCCCTGGTCGAGCATGAAGCGCGAGAGCTTGCGCGCCTGGCCGAGGTGGAAGTCGGCGCGGAGCGGCACGGCGAGCGACGGGACGTCGTTGTCCGCGCAGCGGGCCAGCCACGCGCTGCCCGGACGCCCCGCCGCGCTGACGGCGTGCCCCCGGCCCCGCAGGCCGAGCGCCACGTCCATCAGCCAGCGCTCCACGCCGCCCCAGCCGTCGCCGCCCATCGGGTTGACCATCAGCAGCGACAGCGGCCGCGGCGGCGCGGACGCGTCGGGCGCGTCCACCTCGAACGTCAAAGCTCCTCCTCGCCCTTCGAGAGCAGCGGTCCCGTGCGCGGCTGCGCCCCGCGCACGCCGCGTCAGCGTCACCCGCGGAGCGTGGCGCGCCTACGTGAAAACCGGATCAACTCCCCGTGCAGGGGCGCACGAGTCCGAGCTCCTCGAGCCGCCGCAGCACGAGCGCTGTGCTCTCCTCGAGGGTCTGGTGCGCCGTCTCGCACACGATCTCGGGCGCGAGCGGCTCCTCGTACGGGTCGTCGATGCCGGTGAAGCCGCGGATCTCGCCCGCGCGCGCCTTCGCGTAGAGGCCCTTCACGTCGCGCGACTCCGCGACCTCGAGCGGCACCTTCACGTGCACCTCGACGAAGCGGGGCGACTGCGCGCGCAGCTCCTCGCGGATCGCACGGTACGGGCTGATGACCGCGCACACGGCCGCGCAGCCGTGCTTCGCCAGCGTGTTCGCGACCCAGCCGATGCGCCGCACGTTGGTGTCGCGGTCCTCCTTCGAGAACCCGAGCCCCTTCGTCAGGTGCGTGCGGATGACGTCGCCGTCGAGCAGCTCGTGCTCGACGCCGCGGCGCACGAACTCGGCCACGACGGCGTTCGCGAGCGTGCTCTTGCCCGCTCCCGACAGCCCGGTGAACCACAGCACGAAGCCCGGATCCCGCACGCGACGCACCTCCCGCGAACTCGGCCCGAACCTACCCCGGCGCGCCGCCGCGGGAAGACGATTCGGCATCGGGCTCGAAGAACCAGCGCGGACCGAGGCGCCGCCGCAGCCAGACGGCCGCACGGTGCGGCCGCGTGGGCGCGAGCCCCGCGCGCACGTACATCTCCGCGACGTCCACGCGCCGCCACGGGTGCTCCTCGCCCGACGCGATCACGCTCTTGTGGCCGTGGTGGACGAGGAACGGCGGCTCGTTCGCGCAGCGCCGGTAGATCCAGCCGCGCGCGAACGCGCGCGCGCACCAGTCGTACGGCGCGCCGTTCCACGGATAGCGCTCGGCGTCGAGCAGTCCGACGGCGTCGAACGCCTCGCGCCGCATGAAGAAGACGGAGCCGTCCACGCAGCCGTAGACGGGGCCGATGCGCTTCCAGTTGAGCGCCGTGCCCGTGACGGCGACGCGCGGGTCGCGCTCGAGCACGGCCGCGAGCCGCCGCACCCAGTCGTCGGCGAGGACCTCGCAGTCCGGATTGAGCAGCAGCACGTAGCGCGAGCGCGGATCGACGAGCCGCAGCCCCTGGTTGCAGGCCGGCGCCCACAGCACGTTCTCCTCGTTCTGGACGAGGCGCAGCCGCCCCGCGCGCTCCTCGGCGACGTTCAGCGCGCGCGTCTCGGCGCCGGACGCGTTGTCCACGACGATCAGCTCGTACGGCTCCGCGGTGCGCGCGGCGAGCGACGCGTAGAGCCGCGCCGCCCACTCGGGCGCGTTCCACGTCACCGTCACGACGGAGAGCACGGGTGCGTCTCCGCCAGGGGTCACCGCCGGCATCCGGCGGAGGGTAGCCCGGACCATTCGCCAGCCTCGCGCAGTTCGCAGCGACCGCCGGCGCGCGCGACGGCCGACGGCACGGGAACTGCTACACTCCGGCGCCGCGCGCCCCGGCGCGCCGTCCCGTGGAGGAGTGAGTCCGATGCGCACGTGTTCCCCGATCGTCCTCGCAGCCCTGGTCGCCGCCGTCGGCGCGTCGCACGTCGCGCGTGCGGACGGCGAGGGCGCGCAGCGCCCTGCCGCGCCCGCACCCGCCGACGCGGCCGAGACGCCGCGCAAGGTGGACGCCGACGCGCTCGCGCAGCTCGAGCGCTGGGACGGCGCGATGCACGTCCCCACGCGCGACGTGAAGAAGGAGCTCACCGCGAAGGCCGAGGGCAAGATCCCGGACGTCCTCGGGAAGGGGCAGCTCGAGGCCACGCTGTCGTGGACGCCGGAGGGCGGGATCGACCTCGACGTCACGCTGCCGCGCGAGTTCGCGGAGCGCCAGCCGCCGCAGGCGGTGACCATGCTGCGCGAGATGCTGCGCGCGCGCGCGAAGGAGTCGCTGCGGCCCGCGCTCGAGAAGCCGTCGGCGATGGCGACGGACTACGACGTCGCGCTGACGAAGAAGAAGGCGAAGGACGCGGAGATCCGCGGCGTGGAGCTGCTCGCGCACGCGAAGGCCGCGCGCTTCGAGCGGCGGCGCATGTGGTTCGACGCGGACGGCCGCTGCGAGTCCGAGACGATGGTCCTGCGCATCGACCCGGCGACGCAGGACATCATCGAGCAGTCGCTGATCGGCGCCGAGGTCGAGACGACGTACGGCTACGAGAAGCACGGCGAGCGCAGCGTGCTGACCCGCATGAACACGCTCATGCCGATCGGCGAGATGACCGTGAAGTACGACTACTTCGACGTCCCCGGCGGCACGCCGCTCCTGCGCGCCATCACGCTCGAGCTCCCGGGCATGCTGCAGCACCCGATCGAGGTCACGTTCCACGACTACGTGGTGGACGGCACGGCCGTCGAGGCGACGAAGCCGGCCGACGCGCCCGCGGTGACGCCGAAGGACGCGCCCGGCGCGGGCGACGAGGGCGGGAAGGGCGACGAGTCGAAGTAGCGCCCGTCGCTACCGTCCGGGGTTGCGCTGCTTCGTGGGCGGGCTGCCGCCCGCGGCGTCCGCCGCGAACCCGGACTCGAGCCGGTAGACGATCAGGTTCGCGCGCTCGCGGTCGGCGGGCTGGTCCTTCCACACGGCGCGCGCGGGCTGCGTGGGGTCCACGAGGTCCTCGTTGCGCTGCACGAGCACCGCACAGCGCGCGACGTACCGGCCGGGCGCGGTCTCGTCGAAGCGCAGGTGCACACGGCGCCGCACGCCCTGGAAGCGCGCCGGGGCGAGCAGCGTGCGCCAGGCGGTCACCATCGAGCGCTCCGAGCGGCGGCTCCGCAGCGAGTCCGGCGCGTAGCCGTCGGCCTGCAGGTCGAACTTCGCGCGCTCCCACAGGAACTCGAACTCGGGCGCGGTGAGCGGCTTGCTGGAGACGTACGCGTCGTCGTCCGGGAGCGCGGCGTCCGGATCGCCCGAGAACGGCGAGTGCATGCCCTCGCAGCCGCCGAGACCGAGGGCGGCGGGGCAGAGGAGGAGCAGGAGCGCGGCGACGCGCGCGCGGCGAGCGGGGGTGCGCATCGGCGAGACGATAGCGATCCCGCGTCAGGATCGCGCCACATCCCGCCGACACCCGCCGGTCCGGGGGTCCTCCCCGCCGCGAGGCCGCGTGCGGTACCGTGCGCGGTTCCCATGCCGCTACCGGCCATCGCGATCGTCGGACGTCCCAACGTCGGCAAGAGCACGCTCCTGAACGCGTTCGCCGGCCGGCGCGTGTCCGTCGTCGACCCGACCGAGGGCGTGACGCGCGACCGAGTCGCCGCTCCGCTGCTGCGCGGGGAGCGCGCGTTCGAGGTGCTCGACACGGGCGGCATCGGGATCGTGGACCGCCAGGACCTCGAGGCGGATGTCGAGCGCCAGATCGGCGCGGCGCTCGAGGCCGCGTGCGCCGTGATCTTCGTGGTGGACGCGCGCGCCGGGCTGACGTCGCTCGACCGCGAGATCGGGCGGCGCCTGCACGCCATCGGCAAGCCCGTGGTGTTCGTCGCCAACAAGGCGGAGTCGGTGGCGCTCGAGCAGGGGCTCGACGAGTTCCGCGCCCTCGGCTTCGGGCCGCCGCTCGCCATCTCGGCGCAGAACGGCGAGAGCACCGAGGAGGCGCTCGAGCGCGCGCTGGCGTTCCTGCCCGAGGACACGCCCGCGGAGCTGCCCGGCGCAGCCGTGAAGGTCGCGATCGTCGGGCGCCGCAACGCCGGCAAGAGCACGCTCGTGAACGCGATCGCGCGGCAGGAGCGCGTGATCGTCTCGGAGAAGCCCGGCACGACGCGCGACGCCGTGGACGTGTGGATCGAGCGCGACGGCGCGCAGTGGGTGATCGTCGACACGGCGGGCTTCACGCAGCACGCGCGCGACGGGCGCGACCCGATCCAGTTCTACGGCGAGCACCGCGCGCTCCGCGCGGTGCGCTACTGCGACGTCGCCGTGCTGCTGCTCGACGTGACGACGAAGATCAGCGGTCTCGAGAAGCGCCTCGCCGACGCCATCGCGGAGGCCGGGCGGCCGTGCTACCTCGTCGCGAACAAGTGGGACCTCGTGGACGGCGTGCCGACCGGCGAGTTCGACACGTACTACCGCGGCGTGCTCTCGGGCCTCTCGCGCGCGCCGCTCGCGTTCATCTCGGCGCAGACCGGGCGCAACGTCGAGCGCATGCTCGACGTCGTGCTCGAGCTCCACGCGCAGGCGGGGTTCGAGATCGGCACCGGCGAGCTGAACCGCTTCGTGCAGGCCGCCCTCGACACGCGCCCGCCGCGCATCCGCTCGGGCCGCCGCGCGCGCGTCTACTACGCGACGCAGGTCGGTGTGCGTCCACCGACGTTCGCGCTCTACGTCAACGACCCGGGCCTCTTCGATCCGGCCTTCCGGCGCTACCTGGAGAACCGCTTCCGCGACACGTACCCGGTGCACGAGGTGCCGGTGCGCTTCGACTTCCGGCGCCGCGAGCGCAAGTCGCTCGGCGAACTCAAGGGCGGCGCCTGAGAGCGCGCGCCGGAATGCGGCGGACGCCCCGCCAGAGGCCGCGGGCGCCGCGCGGCGCACTGCGCTACGATCCCGGTCCAGGCGGAGGACGGACATGAGGCGATGGACCCTCGCCCTCTTGCTCGCGCTCGCGGCGTGCAACGGCGACTCGCAGGACGGCACCGGCTCGGGCGGCGGCATCGGACGCGTGGACGCGTCCGCGCTCGTGACGATCGTGACGGCGGACGACGCGAAGGTGCTCGATCCGCACTGCACGTCGGACGGCGGCAACTCGAAGGTCATCCACCAGGTGTTCGAGACGCTGGTGCGCATCGACCCGGCCGACGTCAACCGGCTGATCCCCGCGCTCGCCACGCAGTGGGAGACGGCGCCCGACGGGCTCGCGGTCACGTTCACGCTGCGCGAGGGCGTCACGTTCCACGACGACGCGCCCTTCGACGCCGCCGCCGCGAAGCTGAGCCTCGACCGCCTGCGCGAGGTCGGCTTCAAGCTGTCGTCGGCGCCGTACGCGCCCGAGTTCCAGGACGTCGCGAGCTTCGACGTGGACGGCGCGCGGCTCGTCATGCGCCTGCGCGCGCCCGTCGCGCGCGTCGCCCTGCGCAACCTCTCGATGTTCTGCTCGAGCATCGTGAGCCCGCGCGTGATCGAGGCGACGCGCGGCCTCGACCCCGACGCGGCGACGGCGTACGTCACGTCGCACCCGATGGGCACGGGCGCGTACCGCATCGAGACGTTCGACCCCGCCGCGAAGCAGGCGACGCTGACCGCGAACGACGCGTACTGGGGCGGCGCCCCCACCGTGCGGCGCCTGCTGTTCAAGCCCGTCTCCGACGAGAGCATGCGCACGGAGTACCTCACGAAGGCGGCGGGCCACGTGCTCGTCGACGACGTGCCGCGCCAGCACTGGGACGCGGTGCAGGCATCGGGGACCATGCAGCTCCAGGCGTGGTGGGCGCTGAACGTCTGCTACCTGGGCGTGAACGCCGACCACGACGCGACGCGCGAGCTCGACGTGCGGCGCGCGATCCAGCTCGCGGTGGAACGCGAGCCCGTGGTCGCGCACTACGACGGCACCGCGCGGCCCACCTTCGGACTCGTGGCGCAGCCCATGGCGGAGTACGACCCGGCGCTGCGCCCGCCGGGCTGGAGCGACGACCCGGCGGAGCGCCGCAAGGCCGCCGCGGCGCTGATCGAGAAGGCGCGCGCCGAGGGCCGCGTGGTCACCGTCTACCACCCGCAGCAGCCGCGTCCCTACCTGCCGCGTCCGCAGGACATCGCGGACACCGTGCGCCAGCAGCTCAAGGCGATCGGCCTCGACGCGCGCATCCAGAGCGAGGACAAGAGCGTGCTGTTCCCCGGCGTCGCGACCGGGAAGTACGAGCTCGTGCTGATCGGCTGGACGACCGACAACGGCGACCCCGACAACTTCTACGGGCCACTCGCGGACGGACTCGACGGCCGGCCGGGCGAGAGCAACACGAGCCGCGTCGTGAACGCGGACGTGCACGCGAAGCTGCTCGCGGCGCGGCAGTACGACGAGCCCGCGCGGCGCGTCGCGGCGTACCGCGAGATCGAGCGCATCCTGCAGACCGACGTCGCCGGCTACGTGCCGCTCGTCAACACGCAGCAGGCGGTCGCGTTCTCGAAGACGATCCACGGCCTCGAGGTGGACGCGACCGGGCACTATCGCTTCGACCGCGCGACGCTCGAGTAGCCGCGCGTGTTCGCGTACGTCCTGCGCCGGCTGGGACTCTCCGTGGTCCTGCTCGCGGTGGTCGTGCTCGCCACGTTCCTGCTGCACCACGCGCTGCCCGGCGACCCCGCGGCGGCGGTGCTCGGCAAGCAGTACACGCAGGCGGCCGCGTTCGAGATGCGCGAGCGGCTCGGCCTGAACGATCCGCTCCCGTGGCAGTTCCTGCACTACGTCGAGGCCGTCGTGGCCGGCGATCTCGGTCGCTCGCACGTCTCGAACCAGTTGGTGACGCGCGAGCTCGCGCGCGTGCTGCCCGCGACGCTCGAGCTGTCGGTCGCAGCGCTCCTCGTCGCGTCGTTCGTCGGCGTCGGACTCGGCGTGTTCACGGCCACGCGACCGCGCACGTGGTGGGACGTGGCCGGACTGACCGCGGCGCTCGCGGGCGTCTCGCTGCCGATCTTCTGGCTCGGGTTCCTCGCGCTGCAGGGCGTCGGCGAGGGCGGACTCCTCGCGCACGCGACCGGACTGCGCGGGCTGCCGCTCGGCGGGCGCTTCTCCCCCGCCGAGTACAGCCTCGGGCCGTGGCTCGAGTCGCACGAGGGCGCGACCGGCTTCCTGCTGTGGGACACGCTCTTCGTGGCGCGCGACCCGCAGGTCTTCCTGCACGTCGCGAAGCACCTGCTGCTGCCGACGCTCGTGCTCTCCACCGTGCCGATGTCGGTGATCGCGCGCATCACGCGCGCGTCGGTCGGCGAGGCGCTGCTGCAGGACTACGTGCGCACGGCGCGCGCGAAGGGACTGCCGGCGCGCACGGTCGTGCTGCGCCACGCGCTGCGCAACGCGGCGATCCCGGTGGTCACGTCGATCGGCACGCAGCTCGGCTACCTGCTCGGCGGCGCGGTGCTCACCGAGACGATCTTCCAGTGGCCGGGCATGGGCACGTACGTCGTGCAGGCGATCCTGAACCTCGACGTGAAGCCGCTCCAGGCGTGCGTGCTCGTCGTCGCCGTCGGCTTCGTGTTCGTGAACCTGATCGTCGACGTCAGCTACGCCGCGCTCGACCCGCGCATCCGCGCGGGCGGAGGCGGCGCGTGAGCGGCGGCGGCGCGCGCGCCGTCGCGTTCCTGCGGCACCATCGGCCCGCGCTGGTCGGGACGGTGCTCGTCGCCCTCGTGCTCCTCACGGCCGCGGGCGGCCCCGCCGTGATCCCCCACGCACCGGGCGACGTGTTCGAGCGCTTCGCTGAGCCCGGCGGCTCGCACCCGCTCGGCACCGACAGCCAGGGCTACGACCTGCTCGCGCGCATGGTCTACGGTGCACGCACGACGCTGGTCATCGCGGTGGCGTCGATGACGCTCTCGCTGGTGCTCGGCACGCTGGTCGGCGCGGTGGCGGGCTTCGCCGGCGGCGTCGCCGACATGCTGCTGATGCGCGGCGTGGACGTCGCGATGAGCTTCCCGAGCTTCCTGCTCGCGATGGTCACCGTCGCCGTGCTCGGCCCGCGGCTCGAGAACGTGATCGTCGCCGTGGGTCTCGTCGGGGCGCCGGTGTTCGCGCGCCAGGTGCGCGCCGAGGTGCTGCGCGTGGTGTCCGAGGAGTACGTCGTCGCCGCGCGCTCGCTCGGGCTGCCCGCGACGCGCGTGCTGTTCACGCACGTTCTGCCGAACAGCCTCGGGCCCGTCATCGTGCTCGGCACCCTCGGCACCGGCAGCGCGATCCTCTCCGTCGCGGGCCTCAACTTCCTCGGGCTCGGCGGCGACCCCTACCGCGTCCCGGAGTGGGGTCTCATCCTCACGCAGGGCTGGAACAAGCGGCCCGACGCGAACCTGCAGGTGGCCGTCGCGGGCCTCGCGATCTTCGTGACGGTGCTCGGCTTCAACCTGCTCGGAGACGGCCTGAAGGACGAGCTCGACCCGCGCACGCGCCGCCGCTGACCCGCCGCCGGGCGAATCCCGCGTCCCCTCGTGACGCGCGAACGTAGCCTGCGCGGTCCCGCCGCGGAGCCGTGCGGGGAGGCACTCCGACAGCGAGGTGCACGTGGGGACGAACGGCAGCCGGCGACGCCGGACGACGCGACCGATGGAGCCGCACGAAGCGGAGGAGACCTACGGCATCCACCGCTGGGGTGCCGGCTACTTCCGCGTCGGCGACGACGGCAACCTGCGCGTCCATCCGACGAAGGACCCCGACACCTGGGTGGACCTCGCGGACGTCGTCGCGCGCATGAAGCGCCGCCGCGTGCGGACGCCGTTCGTGCTGCGCTTCCCGCAGATGATCGCGACGCAGGTGGCCGAGCTGCACGGCGCGTTCCGCCGCTCGATCGAGGAGTTCGGCTACGCGGGGCGCTACCGCGGCGTGTTCCCGGTGAAGGTCAACCAGATGCAGCCGTTCGTGCACGGCCTCGTCGAGGCGGCGCAGGAGCACGGCTACAGCCTCGAGGCGGGCACGAAGCCCGAGCTCGCGCTCGTGCTGTCGGCGGGACTCCCCGCGGGCTCGCTCATCGTCTGCAACGGCTACAAGGACGCCGCCTACGTGGACCTCGCGCTCGCCGGCATCTCGCTCGGCTACGAGGTCGTGATCGTGCTCGAGAAGTACCACGAGGTAGACCTGGTGCTGCGCCGGGCGCGGCGCGCGGGCGTACGCCCCGGGCTCGGGCTGCGCCTCAAGGTGCACGCGCGCGGTACGGGCAAGTGGGCGCGCTCGGGCGGCGAGGGCTCGAAGTTCGGCCTGACGACGTACGAGCTGCTCGAGGCGATCGAGGAGCTGCGGCGCCAGGACTGGCTCGACCGGCTCCATCTCCTGCACTTCCACATCGGCAGCCAGATCACGGACATCCGCCGCATCAAGCAGGGCGTGCTCGAAGGCGCGCGCTTCTACGCGTCGCTGCGGCAGAAGGGCGTGGACATCCGCCTCCTCGACGTCGGCGGCGGGCTCGGCGTCGACTACGACGGCAGCCGCACCGCGTCGGACAGCAGCGCGAACTACTCGATGCAGGAGTACGCGAACGACGTCGTCTGGAACGTGCGCGAGATCTGCGAGGAGGCGGGCGTGCCCGTCCCCGACCTCGTCAGCGAGAGCGGCCGCGCCGTGTCCGCGTACCACGCGATGACGCTCTTCTCGGTCGACGAGGAGCAGACGCGCCCGATCGAGGTGCCGCTGCCGGCGCTGCCGGACGACCCGGCCCGCGCGGTCCTCGACCTGCTCGCGACCAGCCGCGACATCGGCCACAAGAACTTCATGGAGTGCTTCCACGACACGGTGGCGCTCGTCGAGCAGCTCCACATGCTCTTCAACCTCGGGCAGGTCTCGCTCGAGGAGCGCGCGGTCGGCGAGGCGACGGCCGCGCGCATCTACCGCGACGTCGTCTACTACGCGAAGACGTCCGGCCGCCGCCTGCCCGAGGAGATCGAGGAGCTCGAGCACGACATCGCGACGAAGTACGTCTGCAACCTCTCGATCTTCCAGTCGATGCCGGACTTCTGGGCGATCGGGCAGCTCTTCCCGATCTGCCCCATCCACCGGCTGCTCGAGCGCCCGACCGAGTGGGCGACACTCTGCGACATCACCTGCGACAGCGACGGCAAGATCGACAAGTTCGGCGACGTGCGCGAGGACCAGGACGCGATCCGCCTGCACCGCCTCGACGGCAAGCCGTACCACCTCGGCGCGTTCCTGCTCGGCGCGTACCAGGACGTGATGGGCAACTTCCACAACCTGCTCGGCGAGACCGACGAGGCGGAGGTCGTGGTGCGCGGCCCCGGCGACGCGCGCGTCACGCTCGGGCGCTGCCGCGGCCAGACGACCGTCGAGGTGCTCGAGCAGTTCGGACACCGCCGCCGCGAGATGCGCGACCGCTTCGTCGAGCGCCTCGACGAGGCGGTCGAGCGCGACGGCGTGCCCGAGAGCGAGCGCCGCCGCGCGCTGCGCACGTTCCGCGCGATCCTCGCGGGCCGGCCCTATCTGACGTAGCTCGGCCTGACGTAGCGCCGACCGACGCGGCGCCGCACCACGCGCGGCGTCTCAGTCCGTCTGCTCGATGTCCTGCTCGCGGATCTCGCGCGCGACGCGCCACTCCTCGTCGAACCAGCGGCCGAGGTCGATCAGGCGGCAGCGCTCGGTGCAGAACGGGAAGTTCGCCGGCAGCGGCTCGGCGTCGTCGACGACGATCCGCGTCCCGCAGCGACGGCACGCGACGGCGAGGCGCGCCAACGCGTCAGCCCCGGCGTCCGCGCGACGGGCGGGCCGACCCGCGCACCGTCAGTCGTCCGAGCTCGTGCACGGGCCGGCGCACGACGCGGGGTGCGCGGTGCAGGCGCCCGGCTCGGACTTCGAGGCGGCCGTGTCCTTCGACGCCGGCGCCTCGTCCTTGGAGGCGGCCGCTCCGCCGCCGCCCTTGCGCTTGTAGTCCGTCTCGTAGAAGCCGCCGCCCTTGAAGATCACGCCCGCGCCCGAGCCGATCAGGCGGCGCAGCTTGCGCTTCCTGCACGACGGGCACACGCGCAGGGGCGACGACGTCATGCTCTGCAGGTGCTCGAACGCGTGCCCGCAGGCGTCGCAGACGTAGTCGTAGGTGGGCATCCGGTCACTCCTCCGCCGCGACGACGGTGCGCGCCGGGCGCAGCAGCCGCGGCCCCAGCTTGTACCCGCGCTCGAACACGGTCACAACGCTGCCCGCGGCCTGCTCCGGCGCGGGGCGCCGCATGACCGCCTCGTGCACACGCGGGTCGAAGGCCTCGCCCGCCGCCGGGTCGATGACCTCGATGCCGCAGCGCGCGAGCGCGCCGCGCAGCTGGCGGTGCGTGACGTCGAGCCCCGCCTGCACGTCGGCGAGCTCGCCGGTCGCGCTCTCGCGGGCCTTGTCGAAGCTGTCGAACACGGGGAGCAGGTCCTTCACGAACGCCTCGAGCGCGTCCGCCATCCACTGCTCCTTCTCGCGCTGCGTGCGGCGGCGGAAGTTGTCGTACTCGGCCGCGAGCCGCAGGTGGCGGTCGCTCGCCTCCGCGAGCAGGCGCTCGACGTCGCGCCGCGTGTAGAGGACCTCGGGCTCCTCCTCCTCGGGCGCTCCGGTCTCCGGCTCCGCGCGGCCGGACTCCGGCGGCGCGGCGTCCTCGGGCGGCGTCGCGGGCGCGTCCACGGCGGACGCGGCCGCTTCGACGTCGTCGGTCGGGAAGTCGTTCTTCTCGTCGCTCATAGCACGAACAGGTCCGCGAGGTGGTCGAGGAAGCTCTTGCGCTTCGGACCGGGGTTCTCGTTCTCGATCTTGCGGAACTCCTCCAGGAGCTCGCGCTGCCGCGCCGTGAGGCCGCGCGGCACCTCGATCTCGACCGTGGCGACGAGATCGCCGCGGTGGCGCCCGTCGTGCATGTTCGGCAGGCCCTTGCCGCGCACGCGCAGCGTCTCGCCGCTCTGGGTGCCGGGCCGCAGCCGCACGGTCTCCTTGCCGTCGAGGGTCGGCACGGCGACCTCGGCGCCGAGCGCCGCGTCGGCGAACGAGACCGGCAGGTCCACGAGCAGGTCGTCGTCGTGGCGCCGAAACACGTCGTGGGGCCGCACGCGCACGACGACGAACAGGTCGCCCGCGGGACCGCCGCGCGGGCCCGACTCGCCCTCGCCGCGCAGCCGCATCTGCGTGCCGTCCTCGATGCCGGCCGGGAACGTCACCGTGATGTCGGTCTTCTTCAGCTCGCGCCCGGAGCCCGAGCACGGGCCGCACGGGCGGTCGAGCGTCGAGCCCTCGCCGCCGCAGCGCGGGCACGTCTGCGCGACGTGCATGAACCCGCCGAACGCCGCCTGCCGCACCTGGCCGACGCCGCCGCACTGCGCGCAGCGCGTCCGCCCCGAGCCGGCCGCGGCGCCGGAGCCGGAGCACGTCGCGCAGGTCTGGTGGCGGCGCAGCGTGATCGTCTTGCGCGCGCCGCGCGCGGCCTCCTCGAACGCGAGGTCCACGTCCACGCGCAGGTGGCTGCCGCGCGGCGGCCCGGCCCGGCGTCCGCCGCCGCCGCCGAACAGCTCGTCGAAGATCGAGCCGCCGCGGCCGCCGAAGACCTGCTCGAAGATGTCGAACGGGTCGGCTCCGCCGGCCGCGCCGCCCGCGAAACCGCCCGGCTGCGGCGCGGAGTGGCCGAAGCGGTCGTAGTGCGCCCGCTTCTGCTCGTCCGAGAGCACCTCGTAGGCCTCGGCGGCCTCCTTGAAGCGCGCCTCGGCCTCCGCATCACCCGGGTTGCGGTCCGGGTGGTACTTGAGGGCGAGCTTGCGGTACGCCTTCTTGACGTCGTCCGCGGGAGCGTCGCGGGCGACTCCGAGCACCTCGTAGTAGTCGCGCTTGTCCGCCACGTCCGTCTCCCGTGCCGTCTTGCACCGACGGCCGCACCGGTCCACCCGGCGCGGCCGCCGCAGCAGCACCGCCAGAGGGCGGTGCGTCAGGCGATCGCGCCGGCGACCGCCTTCTTGCGATCCTTGCCCTTCAGCTCCGTCACCATCACGCGCGTCGTGAGCATGGTGCCCGCGACGCTGACCGCGTGCGTGAGAGCGGACTTCGTGACCTTCGTCGGGTCCACGATGCCCGCACGGAACATGTCGACGAGCTTGCCGCTCTTCGCGTCGAAGCCGCGCGTCTCGCTCGACTCGGCGAGCACGTCGGCGACGACGACGGCGCCGTCGCCGCCCGCGTTCTGCACGATGCAGCGCGTCGGCGCCTCGAGCGCGCGGCGCAGGATGCGCGCCGCGAACTTCTCGTCGCCCTTCAGCTTGACGCCCTCGAGCGCCGCCGCCGCGCGCAGGAGCGCGGTGCCGCCGCCGGGAACGATGCCCTCGTCGACGGCCGCACGCGTGGCGTGCAGCGCGTCCTCGACGCGCGCCTTCTTCTCCTTCGACTCGGCCTCGGTGGCCGCGCCGACCTTCACGATGGCCACGCCGCCCGCCAGCTTCGCGAGGCGCTCCTGGAGCTTCTCGCGGTCGTAGTCCGACGTGCTCGCGTCGATCTGGCGACGGATCTGCGCGACGCGCTCGCGCACGGCCGCCTGCGCGCCGGCGCCCTCGATGATCGTGGTGTCGTTCTTCGTGATCTCGATCTTCTTCGCGCTGCCGAGCTCGGAGAGCTGCACGTCCTCGAGCTTGCGGCCGAGGTCCGCGGCGAAGAACTCGCCGCCGGTCAGCACGGCGATGTCGCCGAGCATGGCCTTGCGCCGGTCGCCGAAACCCGGCGCCTTCACGGCGCAGACGTTCAGCACGCCGCGCAGCCGGTTCACGACGAGCGCCGCGAGGACCTCGTTCTCGACGTCCTCCGCCACGATCAGCAGCGGCTTGCCCGTGCGCGCGACCTGCTCGAGCAGCGGGATCAGCTCGCGCAGCGTGGAGATCTTCTTCTCGTGCACGAGCACGAGCGCGTTCTCCATCACGCAGCGCATCTTCTGCGTGTCGGTGACGAAGTACGGGCTCACGTAGCCCTTGTCGAACTGCATGCCGTCCACGAAGTCGAGCTTCGTGTCCATGCTCTTCGCTTCCTCGACGGTGATCACGCCGTCCTTGCCGCAGCGCTCGACGGCGTCGGCGATCAGCGCGCCGATCGCCTCGTCCTGGTTCGCGGAGATCGTGGCGACCTGCGCCATCTCCTCGCGCTTCGCGACGGGACGCGACTGACGCCCGATCGCGTCGTTCAGCGCGACCAGGCACTTGTCGAGTCCGCGCTTGAGCGCCATCGGGTCGGCGCCGGCCGAGAGCACCTTCACGCCCTCGTCGATGATCGCCTGGGCGAGCACCGTCGCGGTGGTGGTGCCGTCGCCGGCGACGTCGCTCGTCTTGCTGGCGACCTCGTTGACGAGCTTCGCGCCCATGTTCTCGAAGGGGTCCGGCAGCTCGATCTCCTTCGAGACCGTGACGCCGTCCTTCGTGACGCCGGGGCTGCCCCACTTCTTGTCGAGGATCACCGTGCGGCCGGCCGGTCCGAGCGTCACCTTCACGGTGTTCGCCAGCTGGGCCACGCCCTTCTGGACCTTCTTCCAGGCCTCCTCGTCGAAGAGCAGTTGCTTCGCCATGTGTCGCTCCTGATCGTCGTTCCGTGCTGAGGTTCGTTCAGCGCCGAGTTGGGGTGTCCGTGGGTGCGGGGCGCGCCGCGCGCGCCGCCACGAGTCGACCGCGAGCCGCTACGACTCGACGGCGAGGATGTCGGACTCGCGCAGGATCTTGAGCTCCTGCCCGCCGACCTTGACCTCGGTGCCCGAGTACTTGCCGTAGTAGACGACGGCGCCGACCGCCACCGCGGGCGGCATGCGCTCGCCGTCGTCGCGCTGCTTGCCGGGGCCGACGGCCACGATCTTGCCCTTGTTCGGCTTCTCCTTGGCGCTGTCGGGCAGGATCACGCCGCCCGTCGTGCGCTCCTCGGCGGAGAGCGGGCTCACGACCACACGATCATCGAGGGGCTTCAACTTCACGGCTCGTTCCTCCGGTGCGATTGCGGTTCCGCGCGCGTCTGCGGCGCGGCAGGTCTCAGTAGTCCTCGTCCATGCCCTCGTCGCCGCCGGCGCCCTCGGCCTCGTCGTCATCGGGCGCCTTCGCGATGAGGCACTCCGTGGTGAGCAGCAGCCCGGCCACGGAGACGGCGTTCTCGAGCGCCGAGCGCACGACCTTCGTCGGGTCCACGATGCCCGCCTCGACCATGTCCACGTAGCGGTCGGAGTCGGCGTCGTAGCCCTCGTTGCCCTTCGCCTTGCGGATGTTGCGCACGACGACGGCGCCGTCGACGCCCGCGTTCTCGGCGATCGTGCGCGCGGGCAGCTCCAGCGCGCGGAGCAGGATGTCCGCGCCGACCTGGCGCTCCGGCGCGAGCTTGACGCGGCCGAGCGACTCCGCCGCGCGGATCAGCGCGACGCCGCCGCCCGGCACGATGCCCTCGTCGTTCGCGGCGCGCGTGGCGTGGAGCGCGTCCTCGACGCGCGCCTTCTTCTCCTTCATCTCCGTCTCGGTCGCGGCGCCCACCTTCACCTCGGCCACGCCGCCGGCGAGCTTCGCGAGGCGCTCCTGGAGCTTCTCGCGGTCGTAGTCGGAGGTCGTGCCCTCGATCTCGCGCCGGATCTGCGCGATCCGCGCCTGCACCGCGGCGCGCTGGCCCGCGCCCTCGACCACGAGCGTCTTGTCGGCGTCGACGACGACCTTGCGGCAGGTGCCGAGGTCCGCGAGCGTCAGCGCCTCGAGCTCGATGCCGAGGTCCTTCATGACGGCGCGCGCGCCGGTCAGGGTCGCGATGTCGCCGAGCATCGCCTTGCGGCGGTCGCCGTAGCCCGGCGCCTTGACCGCGACGACGCGCAGCCCGCCGCGCAGCTTGTTCACGACGAGCGTCGCCAGCGCCTCGCCCTCGACCTCCTCGGCGATGATCACGAGCGGCCGGTTGGCCTGGATCACCTTCTCGAGCAGGGGGACGAGCTTCGCGACGGCGCTGATCTTGTCCTCGTGGACGAGGATCAGCGGGTCCTCGAGCACCGCCTCCATGCGGTCCTGGTCGGTGACGAAGTGCGGCGACAGGTAGCCGCGGTCGAACTGCATGCCCTCGACCACGACGACCTCGGTCTCGAGGCTCTTGCCCTCCTCGACCGTGACGACGCCGTCCTTGCCGACCTTCTCGAGCGCGTCGGCGATGATCTTGCCGACCTCCGCGTCGCCGTTGGCCGAGATCGTCGCGACCTGGCGGATGTCCTTCTTGTCGCGCACGGGGACCGACAGCTTGCGCAGGCGCTCGACGACCTTCTCGCAGGCCTCGAGCATGCCGCGCTGGACGTCGGTCGCATCGTGCCCCGCCACGACCTGGCGCAGGCCCTCGCGGTAGAGCGCCTCGGCCAGCACCGTCGCGGTCGTCGTGCCGTCGCCGGCGACGTCGCTGGTCTTGCTCGCGACCTCGCGCAGGAGGCGCGCGCCCATGTTCTGGTACGGGTCGACGAGCTCGATCTCCTCGGCCACCGACACGCCGTCCTTCGTCACGGTCGGCGCGCCCCAGCCCTTGTCGAGCATCGCGTTGCGGCCGCGCGGGCCGAGCGTCGCCTTCACGGCGCGGGCCAGGGTGGACACGCCGATGCTGATCGCATCGCGCGCCTCCGCATCGAACGCCATCTGCTTCGCCATCCGGACGTCTCCTTCTCGCTCGATCGTCTGCCGCGGTCCGCGCCGCGCCGTGTTCGGCCGGGCGCCCGCGCCGGGTGGGGCCGTACTCCCGCCCCATCGCGCCTCCGCATCCACCGTGCCGCGCCGCCCGGGCTCGCGCAGGCTCGCCTCCCGATGACACGCTGGCAGAACCCACGCACGCCCGTGCGCCCGCCTGTCACGATGACAGCAGGCTCGCGCGGGAGCCTGCCCCCCGGCCGCATCTCCCCTGCGCCGGTGCGGGTACTGCTACGATCGCGGCCATGTCGCGCCGCACTCTCCGCACCGCCGTGGTCCTCCTCGCCGGGCTCGCCGCGGCGGGTCCGGTCGCGGCGCCTGCCGCGGAGTCCGCGGCGCGCGTCCGCGTCACGCGCGTGCACGGCGACCCGCTCGTCGCCGACGCCTGGACCGCCGCCGACGGCGAGGAGCTCGTCTTCGCGCAGGGCGACGCGGCGGCGCGGGTGGCCGTCGGCGACGTCGTCGAGGTCTCGCTCGGCAACGCCCTCGAGGAGCAGCGCACCCCCGCCGCCGACGAGGTCGCGCTCGAGCTCTGGAGCGGCGAGGAGCTGCGCGGGCGGATCGTCGGGGGCGACGACCTCGGCATCGATCTCGAGACCCCGCTGATCGGGCGGGTGCGGGTGAACGTCGACCACGTCGCCGGCGCGCGCTTCCTGCAGCGGCTCGCGCAGGCCGCCGACCCGCCCGACCTCGCGCAGCGGCACGACGGCGACGTCGTGCATCTGGTCGGCGGCGACCGCGTGGACTGCACGATCTCGTCGTTCACGGCCGACGCCCTGCACTGCGCGACGGCGACCAGCGACGACGTGGCGGTGCCGTACGCGCGCATCGTGGCGCTCCGGCTCGTCGCCGCCGGCGCCGCGCCCCCCGAGCGCGCCCGCTTCACGGCGGTGCTGCGCGACGGGACCCGGGCGGCCGCGGCGGCGGTCGCCGTGGACGCGGGGCGGCTCGTGCTGAGGAGCGTGAGCGGCTTCGACGTGCGCGTGTCGCTGCGCGAGGTCGTCACGGTGCTCGTGCGCAGCGCGTCGATCGCCTACCTGAGCGACCTGCCCGGGCGCACGCTCGTCGTGAAGCCCTTCTGGGAGCCGGTGGCCGGCGACCCGCAGTCGCTCTACGCCCCGCGCGACGACCGCGCGTTCTCGGGCGGTCCGCTGCGCGCGGACGGCCGCACGTGGACGAAGGGCATCGGCGCGTACTCCGGCACCGAGCTGACCTGGCAGCTCGACGGCACCTGGCGCGAGTTCCGGACGCAGGTCGCGATCGACGACGCCGCCGGGCGCCTCGGAGGGGCGGTGTTCGAGGTCGTCGTGGACGGCACCTCGCGCTGGAAGAGCCCCCTCGTGCGTCCGGCCCGCGACGCCGCGGGGGAGCACGGCACGCCCGGCCCCGTGGACGCCGGGCGCATCGACGTCGGCGGCGCGAAGTCGCTCACGCTGCGCGTGCTCGCGGGCGACGCGCAGGATCCCTACCCGATCCAGGACGAGGCCGACTGGCTGGGGGCGATGCTCGTCAGGTGAGCGCCCTCCGCTGGGACGCGGCGTCGGGCGCTGCCGTGGTCGCGGCACTCGGACTCGTCGTGGCCGTGGCGCTCCTCCAGGCGCGCCGCCTGCTGCGCCGTCCGGGGGCCCGCCCCCTGCCCGCCGTGCTGTGCGCCGTGGCGCGCGCGGGCGCCGTCGCGGCGGGTCTCGTCGCGGCCGCCGGGCCGCACCTCGTCCACGCCGTGCCGCGCTCCGGCGCGGTCCTCGTCGCCGCGCCCGACGCGGCGCGCCCCTCACGCCACCCCTCCGCCGTGCTCACGTGGCCGACCGACGCGCCCGACGCCGCGGCGGCGCTGAGCGCGCTGCGCGCGGCCGCCCCACCGGACCTGCCCGCGGACGTCGTGCTCGTCGCGCCGCGCGGACTGCGCGCGAGTCCGGCCCTCGTCGCGGCTCTGCAGCCGAGCGCGGCACTGCGCACGGCGGTCCTCGGTGTGGACGACGGCGACGCGCCCACGTCGGCCGCGCCGCCGCTGCCCGCGCCCCGCCTGCTCGCACCGGCGGGGGCGTGCGAGGGCGTGGACGTCGTGCTCGTCGCGGAGGCCGTCGGGAGCCCGTTCACGCGCGGCAGCGGGCGCGTGGCCGCCGCCGGGCGCGAGCTCCCGGCGGATCTCGAGGAGGGCGCGACGCGCGCGGCCCTGCCGGCACTGCGGCTCGACGCGGGCGAGCACCGCGTCGTCTTCCGCGCCCCCGGTCGTCTGCCGGCCGTGGCGTTCGTACACGTGCGGCGCGCGCCGCGGGTGGTCGTCGTCGGCGACGAGAGCGTGCGGGCGGGCCCGCTCGCGGCGCACCTCGCCGTGCAGGGCCTGCCGACGCGCGTGCTCACGCCGCAGGAGGTCGCGGCCGCGGGCTTCGGCGTGGCCGACGTGTTCGTCGTCGCGGCGGGCGCCGCCGGCGGCACGCTCGAGACGCGCCTCGGCGCGCGGCTCGACGAGGGCGCGGGGCTCCTCGTGCTCGGCGGCCCCGGTGCCGGGGGGCTGCGCCGCTTCGCGGACGGCCCCCTCGCCGCCCGCCTGCCGGTCTCGCTGCCGCCGCCGCCTCCGCCTCCCCCTCCCGCGCCCCCGGCGCCGCCGCCTCCCGCACCCCCGCCGCCGGACCCGGAGCGGCCGCACACCGAGCTCGAGGACGGGCCCAAGCAGGCGCTGCGCGTCGCGCTCCTCCTGGTCGTGGACCGCTCGGGGAGCATGGCGGGCGCCAAGCTGCAGCTCGCGCAGAACGCCGCGCGCGCCGCGGCCCGCAGCCTGGCGCCCGGGGACCGCGTGGGCGTGATCGCGTTCGACGACGCCGCCGAGTGGATCGCGCCGTTCCAGGACGCGGGCGACACGGCGACGCTGGCGCGCCGCGTCGCCGGGCTGCGGGCCGACGGCGGCACGCACTTCTTCCCGGCGCTCCGCGACGGCTTCGAGGCGATCACGCGCGAGGACGCGGGCATCCGCCACGTCATCCTCCTGACCGACGGCGTCACGCGCGACGCCGTGTTCCGTCCGCTCGTGGAGCAGGCCGCGCAGCGCGCCGTGACGCTCAGCACGGTCGCGGTCGGCGACGACGCCGACACGAACCTGCTCGCGCTGCTCGCCGGCTGGGGCCACGGGCGCATGTACCTCGCGAACGATCCGCGGCGGCTGCCGGAGATCGTCACGGTGGACACGCGCCGCTTCACCGTCGAGGAGCGCGAGCGCCGCGCCGTCGAGGACGCGTCGCGGCGCGCCCCGGAGGGACTGCCGCCGACTCCGCCGGACGCGCCGGACGCCCCCCCCGCCGAGGCCCGGCCGCCGCAGCCGCCCACTGCCGAGACCACGCCGCCGGAGCCGCCGCGCGCCCCGCCGACACGCCGCCCCCACGTCGTCGGACGCGCGCCCGCGCTCGCGGGTCTCGGCGGCGCCGTGTGGCCCGAGCTGGCCCACGCGGAGGCGCCGGGGGTGCGCACCCCGGCGCAGGTCGTGCTGGCGTGGGACGACGACGCGCCGGCGCTGGTCCTCGGGCGCTCGGGCGCCGCCCGCGTCGCCGTGCTGGCGGCCGACGCCGCGACGCTCGACGCGCGCGCCCTGTTCGCCTGGGAGGAGGGCGGGCGCTTCCTCGCGCAGCTCGTGCGCTCGCTCGCCCCGCCGGAGGACACGCCCGCCGCGGGGCTCGTGGCGGAGGTCGTCCCCGTCGCGGACGGCGGCGCGCGCATCGTGCTGCCCGGCGGCGTCGGCGGGGAGCTCCACGCGGTCCCGATCGAGGCCGGAGCACCCGCGGATGCCGTGGACGGCACGTGCGGCGGAGCGGGCGGGAGCACGGCCGAGCTGCGCCTGGCGCGGATGCCCGCCCAGGGGCTGTGGGCCGGCAGCCTCACGCCCGCGGACGGCGGCCCGCGCCCGGTCGCCTTCGTGTCGCCGGGCGCCGCGCGGGCACCCGAAGGCGGCGCAGAGGCGCTCGCGCGCGCTGCGGACGTGCCGCTGGTGGCGTCGCTCCCGGCGCCGCGCGCCGCAGTCCCCGGCGAGCGGCGCGAGGAGCACGACGCGCCGTGGCTCGCCGCGTGCGGCGTGCTGCTCGTCGCGGAGGCCGCGCTGCGGCGCCTCGCATGAGCACGCCCGCCACCCGCACGCGCCTAGCCGTCACGCTCGGCGACCCGCTCGGCATCGGCCCCGAGGTCGTGCTGCGCGCCCTCGCCGCCGAGGCCGCCCCGCACGCGGACGTCACGCTGCTCGGCGACGCCGACGCCCTCGCGCGCACGGCGCGCGCCCTCGGACTGGCCGTGCGCGGGGTCGTGGTCCCGGCCCCCGTCGGCGGTCCCGCGTCGGCGCTCTGGGCGCTCGAGGAGGCCTGCCGGCTGGCGTGCGCAGGGGCCGTCGACGCGCTGCTCACGGCACCGGTCACGAAGGCCGACATCGCCGCGTTCGCACCCGGCTTCCGCGGCCAGACGGAGTTCCTCGGCGAGCGTCTGGGCGTCCCGCGTCCGACGATGATGCTCGCCGGCGCGAACCTGCGCGTGGCGCTCGTGACCACCCACCTGCCGCTGCGCGAGGTGCCCGACGCCGTCACGGCGGAGGCGGTCGAGCGCGCGGTGCGGCGCACGCACGCCGGGCTGCGGACGTGGTTCGGGATCGCCGCCCCGCGCATCGCGGTGCTCGGGGTGAACCCGCATGCCGGCGAGGGCGGGCTGCTCGGCGACGAGGACGCCGCCGCCGTCGCGCCGGCGGTCGCGCGCTGCCGCGGCGACGGCATCGACTGCGTCGGCCCGCTCCCGGGCGACGGGACGTTCGCGCCGCGGGCGCGGGCCGCGTTCGATGCGTTCGTCGCGGCGTACCACGACCAGGGGCTCGCCGCGCTGAAGGCGGTCGAGGGTGGTCACGCCGTCAACCTGAGCCTGGGGCTGCCCCTCCCGCGCACCTCTCCCGACCACGGATCCGCCCGCGACATCGCCGGCCGCGGCGTCGCGGACCCCGCGTCCACGGTCGCCGCGCTGCGGCTCGCGCTCCGTGCCGCGGCGCGCGGCGGCGGAAATCCTTCCCCCGCCGCGGCGTGACGCCGATGATCCGCGGCTTCCCACGCGACCGAGGGTCGGAGGTTCCCGTGTCCATCGACAACAGCCTGAAGGTGAAGGCCGGCCTCCTGCGCCAGCGCAACGTGTGGACGCGCGCCGAGCGCATCGACGCGCTCCGCAAGGTGCGGCGCTGGGCCGACGGCGACGCCGTCCTGGGCCTCCCGAAGGTGCGCACCGCCCTCAAGTCGAAGGCGAAGAAGAAGGCCGAGAAGAAGGACGACGACGCCAAGTAGGCGCCGTCGCCGCGCGCCGCGGCACCGCACGCAGCGGGAGCCGGCGCCGATCGGAACGCAGAAGGGCCGGCCGCGAGATGCGGCCGGCCCTTCTCGTCTTCGCGGTCTCGTCTTCGCGGTCTCGTCTTCGCGCGCCCGTGTTCCCGGGTCGGCGCCGCGCGACCGCGCGCTCAGCGGCCCGTGTCGGCGCCGCCCGACGGCTGCGCCGCCGAGGCGAGCGCGGCGCGCCCGTCCTTCTCGTACCACGCCTCCCAGGCCGCGACGTCCTCGCCGTGGTCCACGCCCGTCGCCTGCCGCAGCGAGCGGTAGAAGACGCGGCGCTCGACGGCCGTGAACTCCTCGTTGACGCCGAGCACGCGCGTGTCGAGCGAGACGCCCTCGCGGATCGTGCCGACGATCGGGTCGCCGATCTGCGCGGCCTGCGCGATCTCGACGTCGAAGTCGGAGATGTACGAGAGCTGGCGACCGATGAAGATCGAGTTGCGGCCCCCGGGGCCGCCGCTCGTCTTCAGCCGGCGGATGAGCCACTCGACCGACTGGCCGCCGCCGAACGCGCCGAGCGCCTCGGCGGCGTTGGTGCGCACGAGCGGCAGCGGGCTCCAGAGCGCACGCGCGAGCGGGCGCACCGTGTCCGGGTGACCGATCTCGCGCAGCGCCGCGACCGCGGCGTCGCGCACGCTCTTCTCGCGGTCCAACACGGCCGCGTGCAGCAGCGGTCGCAGCGCGTCGACGTCGCCCCAGCGCGCGAGCAGGCGCGCGGCGAGGCGGCGCTCCGCGGGCTCGCCCCGGCGCAGCGCGCGCAGTGCGGGACGGGCGAGGGCCTCCGCCGACATGCCGTCGAGCGCCTCGAGCGCGAACTTCTGGGCGCGCTCCGGTCCGGACGCCGCGCGATGGATGAGCTCGTCCGCGCGCTTCTCGTCGTCGCTCAGCTCGCGCACGGGCGTCGCGCGGCGGTCCGCGGCCTCCGCCTCCTCCTTCAGCACCCACGCGCCGTCGCGGCGCACGAAACCCTTCGCGGCGAGCAGCCGCTCGCCCGAGAGCCACGCGCCGTCGACCTGCTCCTGCGCGAGCAGCGCCCGCGCCCCGGTGTGCTCCGGATCCAGTTCGGCGACGCGCGCGGCGCACGCGCGCGACTCGTCGACGAGACCCGCGCGCTCCGCCCACAGCGCCAGCTCGTAGAGCGCGCCGGCGTCGTCCTTCGCGAGCGCGGCGCGGCGCTCCGCGAACTCGTCGGCCGGTGTGGTGTCGCGGCGCACGACGTCGACGTCGCGCCAGCGCAGCGACACGACGCCGTCGCCGGTCGTGACCTCGATGCGGTCGCCGCGGTCCGCGACGTCGCCCGCGACGACGTCGCCGGACTGCAGCCGGACGGTGTCCGCGGCAGCGCCGGCGGAGAGCGAGACGAGAATGGCGAGACAGGCCAGAGAGAGTGCACGCACGCGACGACCTCCGCGCCGGACGGCGCCCGGCGATCGTCCACCCGATCCGCGCTTTACGCTAGCCACGGCGGACGACGTGTCAACCGCAGCACCGGTTCGTGCCGATGCATCCCCCGGATGCAGGACCTCGTAGACCGCCTCGTCCGCCGCCCGTGCCTCCAGCAGGCACGGCTCGCGGGCAACTCCGTTCGCAACGCGTACCACCGCAACCCCGACGACGTGATGGCGGGGCTGGCGTCGTGGAGCGCGCACCCGAGTCCGTTCGTGCGCATCGCCTCCGGCGTGGCGTACGGGGTGATCGGGGCCCGCGACCGCGACTCGCTCACGCGCATCCTGCCGTTCGTGGAGCGGCTCGCGAACGACGCCGACCCCGAGGTGCGCGAGCACGGCGCGGAGGGCGCCCTCGAGGAGCTCTGGCTGGCCCACGCCGACGCGCTCTGGACCGTGCTCGAGCAGTGGCTCCAGGGCAAGAACGACCGTGTCCGCGAGGTCGTGATCCGCACGGTCGCGCGCATCGCGGTCGGCGGGAAGATCTCGCGGCCGAGCCTGCTGCGGCGCTTCATCGAGCGCGGGCTCGAGCTCTACGACGCGCTCGTGCCCGGCGCGTCCCCCACCGTCGTGGCCACGCTCACGACCGCGGTGGACGGCATGGGCTGCCTCGCGCCCGAGGTGGTGACGCCGTTCGTGCGGCGCTGCGCCGAGCGCGACGACGCGTCGTCGCTCTCGCTCGTGCTCGACGTCGCGCGCACGCCGTTCGGCTCGCTGTGCGAGGGCGTCGACTTCGAGGACGCGGGCATGCGCCTCGGCCGCATGCGCCACGCGGCGGAGACGGATGTCGCCGGACTCGTCAACCAGGGCGTCGGCGACGTGGAGCACCTCTCGCTCATGGGCACGTCGTTCCTCGTGCGGCAGATGAGCGACCACCTGCCCTGGACGTGGATCGCCGACCCGTACCGCGGCTGCCAGATGCGCTGCACGTTCTGCAACGCGCGCACCGGCGACGAGTGGAGCGGCGACTCGGCGGAGAAGTTCCGGCGCCGCGTGACCGTCGTGCAGAACGCGCCGCAGCTCGCGGCGATGGAGCTGCGCAACGAGGAGCTCGCACCGCGCGTCGGCAACGTGCTCGGCATCGGCGTCACGTCCGACCCGTACCAGCCGGGCGAGGAGCGCCACCAGGTCACGCGCGAGCTGCTGAAGGCGTGCCTCGAGAGCGGCCACCCGGTCGTCGTGCAGACGCGCCAGGCGCTGATCCTGCGCGACGTGGACCTGCTCGAGATGCTCGCGAAGCGCGACCTCGTGAACGTCTACGTCGCGCTGCAGGCCGCCGAGGACGACGTGCGCGCGCGCATGGAGCCCGACGGCGCAACGGTGGCGGAGCGCCTGCGCGTCATGCGCGTGCTCTCGAGCCGCGGCGTGCCCGTCGCGCTGCTGCTCTCGCCCGTGATGCCCGAGGTCACCGACGACCTCGAGCTGCTCGGGGACACGCTGCGCCGCGCGAAGGACGCGGGCGCGTCGTGGGTCACCGCGGAGGTGCTGAACCTGCACGGCTCCGCGCGCGCGAAGGTGCGCCTCTTCCTCGAGTCGCAGTCGCCGGCGATGGTGGACACCTACCGCGCGCTCTACACGGCCGGTGCACGGCCGGGCGATCCCGATCCGGCGTACGAGCGCTGCCTGCTCGAGGAGACGCTGCCCGAGCTCGCGCGGCAGCACGGTCTCGTCCAGACGGCGCGCATGCTGACGTCCGGACGCGACCCGCAGCTCTGCCTCGTGCGCCGCTGAGCGCACGCGGGCGGACGCCCGCTGCGCGCCGCTCAGCGCGTGCCGGCGGAGCCCGGCGCGCGGCAGTCGGGACAGCGGCCGAACAGGCGCAGCGAGTGGCTCACGAGTTCGAAGCCGTGCGCCTCCGCGACCTGCCGCTGCAGCGCCTCGATCGCCTCGTTCTCGAACTCGACGATGCGACCGCAGCGCGAGCAGATCAGGTGGTCGTGGTGGTGCTGCCCCACCATCACCTCGTACATGAGCTGGCCGCGCTGGAACTCACGGCTCTCGACGAACTCGCCCTCGCAGAGCAGCGCCAGCGTGCGGTACACGGACGCGCGGCTCACGCGGTGACCGCGCGCGCGCAGCCGGTCGAGCAGGTCGTCGGCGGTGAAGTGGTCGTCGGTGTCGAGCAGCACCTCGACGATGCGACGACGCGCGTCGGTGCTGCGCAGCCCGCGGCTGCGCAGGTAGCGGATCACGCGCTCGACTCCCTCCGTCATCGCGCGCAGTTGTAGCGGACGCCGCGCTCCCCGTCGCGTGACGACTTCGCGCGCGGCGCCCGGCGCCGCCGCGGCGCTCAGCGCGCCGCGCGCAGGAGCGCGAGGAAGCGCGCGATCTCGCGCTGCACCTTCGGGTACTGGCGCACGACGAGCTTGTCCTTGAGCACGGCGATCGAGACGCCCTCGTCGTCCCACGTGTCCGCGGCGACGTACTCCTTCACCATCTCCGCGACCTTGTCGCCGTCGGCGAACGGGTTCTCGACCTCCGAGACCTCCTCGTCCTCGAACTCGGCGCCGGACGGGTGCAGGTTGATGTCCGGTCCGGGGAAGTTCATGAGCGGCGCCGTCAGCTCCCCGATCGGGTAGATGCGCAGCACCGGCTTCCCGCGCGCGGCGGCCTTCGTCGTCACGCGCAGGATCCCGCCGTCGAACGCGAGCGCCGTGTCCGTGAACCGCAGCGTCAGGTCCACGACCTGGAGCAGCGAGACGCGCTCGAGCTTCATCGTGAGGTGCGGCAGGGCGTCGAGTCCGTCGCGCTGGAGCTCCGGCGCGACGATCACGTTGAAGCCCGCCACGCGCGCGACGAACGCGACCACGTCGGCGAGCTCCATCTCGCGGAAGTCGACGCTCACGCGCTGCGCGTCGAGCCGCCGGCGCGCCTCCTCGAGGGAGCGCGGCGCCGGGCGCTGCACGAGCGGCGTGCCCGCCGCGGGAGCCGGCGCCTTCGCGGTCACGCCGGCGGCAGGGGCAGCCGGGCGGTCCCCGGCGGCGGCGGGCGCCGCGAGCACGGCGAGGCCGAGTGCGAGGCAGGCGAGCAGTGAGCGCATGCGAGGAACCTCCGACCGCGACCCCGCCGCCATGCTAGCGGTCGCCGCCGGGGCGGGAAGGGGCCGCGCCGCAGCCGGCCCGCGGCGACGCGGCGGCCCGTCAGCGGCCGAGCGCGCGCGACGCGATGTCGCGGCGGAACTGCATGCCGTCGAAGCGGATGCGCTCGACCGCCTCGTACGCGCGGTCGCGCGCCGCCTCGACGTTCGCGCCGAGCGCGGTGACGCCGAGCACGCGGCCGCCGTTCGTGACGACGTCGTCGCCCACGCGCTTCGTCCCGGCGTGGAACACGAGCACGTCGTCGAGCTCCCCCGCCTCGCGCAGGCCGTGGATCGCGTCGCCCTTGCGCGCGGACTCCGGGTAGCCCGCCGACGCGAGCACCACGCACACGGCCGGTCGCGGGTCCCAGTCGAGGTCCTCGACCTGGTTCAGGCGCCCTTCGGCGCACGCGGCGAGCAGCGGCACGAGGTCCGAGCGCAGCCGCGGCAGCACGACCTGCGTCTCGGGGTCGCCGAAGCGGCTGTTGAACTCGATGACGCGCGGACCGCCGCGGGTCGCCATCAGCCCCGCGTACAGGACGCCGCGGTAGTCGACGTGCTCCCGCGCGAGCGCATGGACGATGCGGACGAGGATCTCGCGCGTGACGACGTCGAGCAGCGCGCGCGTCGCGACGGGCGCAGGGCTGTACGCGCCCATGCCGCCCGTGTTCGGGCCGCGGTCGCCGTCGAAGATGCGCTTGTGGTCCTGCGCCGACTCGAGCACGGCGAGCGTGCGCCCGTCGGTCAGCGCGTGGACGCTCACCTCCTCGCCGCGCAGGTGCTCCTCGATCACGACGGTGCGCCCCGCGTCGCCGAAGCGCCCCCCCTCGAGCATCGCGTGGACGGCGTCGAGCGCCTCCTCCAGCGTCTCGGCCACCACGACGCCCTTGCCCGCCGCGAGGCCGTCGGCCTTGAGCACGATCGGGAAGTGGCGCTGCGCCTCGATGTACTCGACGGCCTCGTCGAGACGGTCGAACGTGCGCGCCGACGCCGTCGGCAGGACGTAGCGGTGCATGAGCTGCTTCGCGTACGACTTCGACGCCTCGAGACGGGCGCCCGCCGCGCCGGGCCCGAAGACGAGCACGTCGGCCGCGCGCAGGCGGTCGGCGAGCCCGGCCGCGAGCGGCGCCTCGGGCCCGACCACGACCAGCCCGATGCGCTCCTTGCGGCACAGCGCGGCGATGCCGTCGTGGTCGCCGTCGGCGATGTCCGCCGTCTCGGCGACCGTCGACGTGCCGGCGTTGCCGGGCGTCACGATCAGCCGCTCGACGAGCGGGCTCTGCCGGATCTTCCACGCGAGCGCGTGCTCGCGCCCGCCGCCGCCCACCACCAGGACTCGCATCGTGCCTCCCGTGCCGTCGCCGCGGCGGCATTCTGGACGAGACGTGGGCGCCTCCGAAGCGCTGCCGGGCGGCGCGATTTCCCTACCGTCGCGCGCCCGCGCCGTCCTACGCTCCCCGGCCCTTCGCGCGGGCCCGACCTGCGCGCCGTTCCGCCCCCGCGGCGGAGCCTGACACGACGGACGGCAGACGTCCCCCGGGCGCCGCTCGCGGCGTGCGGGGACGGTTCCCGCGGCGCGCGTGCGACGCGGCGCCGGCGGGGCAGCGCCGCGGACGGGCCGCAGCCGCGGACGGGGCGTAGCTCAGCCTGGCTAGAGCGCCTGCTTTGGGAGCAGGAGGCCGGAGGTTCGAATCCTCTCGCCCCGACCAGAGCCCGCCCGCGCGGCCCGGCGGCGACGCACACACGGCACGCACGGCACGCACGGCACGCACGGCACGCACGGCACCGCACGCGCGCCGCACACGACGCGCCTGCGACGTGCGCGAACACGGCGCGTCTGCGACGCGCGCGGACACAGCGCGCCGATAGCTCAGTTGGACAGAGCAGCGGATTTCTAATCCGCCGGTCGCAGGTTCGAGTCCTGCTCGGCGCGCCAGCGCCGCGCGCGGCCCGGACGGCGCATCGGCCGGACGAGACGCTGGCCGGACGACACGGTGGCCGGACGACACGGTGGTGGGTGTAGCTCAGTTGGTTAGAGCGCCTGACTGTGGCTCAGGAGGTCGCGGGTTCAAATCCCGTCACTCACCCCATCCGGCAGCGTCCGGCAACCCGTCCGGCACCCGCTGCGGCAGCCCGTCGGGGCCGCGGTGACGGACGCCACGCCGCTCCCGTCGCGGCAACTTGCGGACGGCGCCGGGCCGCGCTATGACTTGCCCTCCCGTGCCGGGCGCCGCTCGCGCGCGCCACGGCGGGGACGTCGGCGGGCTCCCGCCGGCGGCGGAACGTGCCTCCTTAGCTCAGTTGGTTAGAGCAACGGATTCTTAATCCGTGGGTCCTAGGTTCGAGTCCTAGAGGGGGCACCAGCACCCGCGCGCGGCGCCGCGCGCCCGGCCGGCGACGCCCGGCCGCCCGCTCTCCGCCGTGACGAGGGACGCCGTCCGCACCGTGGCCGCGCTCGCCGTCGGGACGCTCGCCGTCTCCGCCGCGGCGCCGCTCATCCGCCTCGCCGCCCTGCCCGCCGTGGCGCTGGCCGCGTGGCGCACGGCGACGTGCGGCGCGCTGTACGCGGCGCTCCGTCCGCGCGACCTCGCGGCGCTGCGCGGTCTCGGCTCGCGCGAGTGGCTCCTGCTCGCCGCGGCGAGCTCGCTGCTCGCGCTGCACTTCGGCCTCTGGATCTCCGCGTTCGAGCACACGTCGTACGCGTCGACGGTGCTGCTGCTCGTCACGCAGCCGCTCTTCGGCGCGCTCGTCGGTCGCGTCGCGTACGGGGAGCGGCTCGGCGCCGCCACGTGGTTCGCGCTCGCGGGCGCGGCCGGCGGGCTGGCGCTGCTCGTGCACGCCGACGTGCGCGGCGCCGCGGAGACGCCGCCCGCCGACGCGCTGCTCGGCGACGCGCTCGCGGTGCTCGGCAGTCTCGCGATCGCGCTCTACTACGTGGCCGTGCGCCCGCTGCGGCGCGCGCTCCCGTTCGCGCCGTTCATGGCGGCGACGTACGGCGGCGCCGGCCTGCTGCTCGCCGGCGCCGCGCTCGCGCTCGGCGTGCCGCTCCACGGCTACGCGACGGCGTCGTGGGGCTGGCTCGCCGTCCTGGTCCTGCTCCCCACCGCCGTCGGCCACGCCTGCTTCAATTGGGCCGTCCCGCGCGTGCGCTTCTTCACGCTGAACCTGCTCATCGTGCTGGAGCCGGCGCTCGCCCTCGCGTTCGGCGTGGCGTTCCTCGCCGAACGCGTCACGGCGCCGCAGGTCGTGGGCGGGGGCGTGCTCGGCGCGGCGGTGCTGGTCGGGCTCCGGCGCCCGCCGCAGCCGCCGCGCGCGGACGCGTCGACGGACGCGGCGACCGATACGGCGACCGATGCGGAGGACGGCCCGTGAGCGTGACGAGCACCGAAGCCGACGACCTGCGCGCCGAGCTGGCCCGCCTCACGCGGGCGGCGCGCGCGCTCGTCGCGGCCGAGCGCGAGGCCGGTCACGTCGCGCTCCCCGGGCTGCCCGAGCCGCCCCCCGCGCCGGCGGCCGCGCCCGTCGAGCGCGCGCCGTCCGCCGCCCCGGCTCCGTCGCGCGCGACGGAGCCCGCCGGCGCGTCGCGCGCGCCGGCGGCACCTCGCGCGGCCCCGGCGCCCGACGACGCGTTCACGCCGCGCGTCCGCCCGCTCGAGCTTCCGGAGAGCGCGCTCGCGCCGTTCGGCGACCTGCCCGCGCGCGTCGACGCGTGTCGGCGCTGCGGCCTCGGCGCGCAGCGGACGCGCTGCGTCTTCGGCGAGGGCACGGCGCCGACCGACCTCGTGTTCTGCGGCGAGGCACCGGGCTTCGAGGAGGACCGCAGCGGACGCCCGTTCGTGGGCGCCGCGGGCGAGCTCCTCACCGCCATGATCGAGCGCGGCATGGGGCGGCGACGCGAGGACGTGTTCGTGTTGAACACGCTCAAGTGCCGCCCGCCGCGCAACCGGCCGCCGGCTCCCGACGAGGTCGCGGCCTGCCGCCCGTTCCTCGAGGAGCAGCTCGCGGTGCTGCGCCCGCGCGTCATCGTGGCGCTCGGCAACCACGCCGTGCACGCCCTGCTCGACGAGACGCGCGGCATCACGCGCCTGCGCGGCCAGGTGATCGAACGCTACGGCGCGCGCGTCGTGCCGACGTTCCATCCCGCGTACCTGCTGCGCAACCCGGCCGCGAAACGCGAGACGTGGGAGGACCTCAAGCTGGTCCTGCGGCTGCTGGCGGAACCCGCGTGACCTGTGGGCGCGCCGCCGCGCGCGCAGTAGCATCGCGAGGCCGCGCGACGCCGCGGCGCGACCGGTCGTGAGCGCACCGAATCCTCTCTGGGGCATCCACGTGACGCGCGGCGCCGTGTGCGGCGCGTTCGTCCTGCGCGGCGACGACGGGCGCCACGAGGTGCTCGACGGCTTCGTCGAGACGACCGCGGACGCGCCGCGCGACGCGGTGCGTCGGGCGCTCGCGCGGCGCGAGGTGCGCGGGCGTCCCGCGTGGATCGCCGTCGGCGACGAGAGCTGCGCCGTGGGCACCGGCGAGATCGACCGCTCCGAGCTCGAGATGACGGACGAGGAGGTCGTGTTCACGCTGCACGACTTCGCGCCGTTCGAGCCGGGCGAGGGCCAGCTCCTCTACCACCGCGTCGGCAGCGGCGAGGAGCGCCGCTACATGGTGGCGGCGGTGCCCGCGGCCACGTCCGCCGCGTTCGCCTCCGTGGCCGCGGAGCTCGATCCCGCGCGGCACGGCCTCGGCCTCGCCTCGCCCGCGCTGGCGCGCGGCGTGCGCGCGCTCGGACTGGTCGGGCGTTCGGGGTACGCGGTGGACGTGCAGGACGACGTCACCCGCGTGCTGGCGTTCGACGGCGACCGCGTGCGCCGCTACCTCGTGGCGGCCGGGCTGCGCGAGCTCGCGCGCGACGGCGGCGCGGTGGCGCTCGCCCACGACCTCGTGCGCCTCGCGGACTACCACCGCGAGCTCTCGCGCCGCGGCCCCGGCGGGCCGCGGCCGGACTTCGCGCTCGTCGGCGCCGGCGCCTCCCGCGCGCGCGCCGCGCTCGCGGCCGCGCTCGGGGAGCGCCTCGCGCCCGCCGCGTTCCGCTCGGAGCCGACCCACGCCCTCGACGGCGCGGGGGGCGGCGCGCTCGACGACGCGCGCGCAGTCGAGCTCGTCGGAGCGGTCGGCGCGGCGCTCGAGGCGCTCGGCGCGCCGACCGCGCGACTGCCGCTCGCCGACGTGCCCGCCGACGTGCCCGACCCGCCCGCCGGACCGTCACCGACCGTCCAGGCGCTGCTCGTGGCCGCGGCCGTCGTCGCCGTCGGCACGGCCGCACTCGGCGTGTGGATCGCCCTCGGACGCCCCGGCGCGCGGGGGTGAGAGCGCCCCGCGGAGGGCGGCCCGCAGGCCGCGCGCGACGCGGCGACGCCGCCCGCGAGAGGCTTGGAAAAATGACAGACGGGTGACGCGCCCCATCTAGTAGAACTCCCCGTCTAGGAAGACGTCGCGCGCTCGGGCCGTGCTCCGGGGGGTCGGGTTCACCCCCCGCGGGCGCGGCGCGAGAGCGCGTTGGGAAAACCCCACGGAAGGGCCCCGTCGCGAACGGGTCCAGCACAGGGAGGGGCTACGAATGAAGACGCCTCGAGTTGCCGCAGCGCTTGCGCTCGCGGGCGCGGCGCTGTCTCTGGGGGCTTGCAAGAGCGGCGAGTTCCCCTTCTTCGGTAAGAAGAAGGCCGCCGCCCAGCCGGCCGCCAAGAAGGCGGACGACGCGCAGCAGCCCGCCGCGGCCTCGGCCACGGCCGTCGCCAAGCCTGCGTCGGACGGCGCGCCGTCGCTCGACGAGGTGCGCAAGGACCGGAGCGTCCGCGAGCAGGCCCGGCAGACGCTCGTCCAGAACTTCCTCAAGATGGGCGACGACGCCTTCGCGGCTTCGCGCTTCGAGGACGCCGAGTCGCACTACAACTCGGTGCTCGACCTCGACCCGTCGAACGAGCACGCCCGCCGGCGCATGCAGCAGATCGGTGCGGCGCTCGGCAAGCGCGGCGTGACCGAGGGCGAGGCGATGGAGGGCGCCCGGGACCTGAAGACGGTCCAGGTGCAGCAGGCCAAGGCCGAGGTCGCCCGCCTGGTCGCCGAGGGCAAGGCGAAGGCGGCGGCCGGCGACATGGCCGGCGCGGTCACCCGGTACGAGCGCGCGCTCGTGATCGAGCAGCTCTACCCGCGCACGGTCGACTTCAGCCCGACGCCGGACGGACTGCGCGCCATGCTGCGCTCCGCACGCGAGTCGGCCGAGGCCTCGGCCGACGCCGCGCGCCGCAAGGTGCTCCAGGAGGCGCACGACCAGGCGCGCCTCGAGGCCGCGCGCCAGCGCGCCGCCCAGCAGTCGCGCGTCAACAACCTGCTCAAGCAGGCGAACGAGGCGATGGAGCGCCGCAACTACCAGCTCGCCGAGAACCTGTCGGCCGAGATCCTGACCTCCGACCCGCTCAACGCGTCGGCGAAGCGCCTGCGCGAGATCGCCCGCGACGCCCGCATGGCGGACGCCGACGAGCGCCTCCAGGCGACGCTCCTGAACGAGTGGAAGTACACGTTCGCCGACCTGCGCGAGGCGACGACGCCGCAGGTCGAGGAGTACACCTTCCCCGACACGTGGAACGAGGTGCAGGGGCTGCGCACGGCGCCCTCGCTCTCGGTCTCCGCGGCCGGCGAGGAGGACGCGCGCTCGCGCGAGGTGCGCAACCGCCTCGCCGCGGCCCGCACGACGATCAGCTTCACGGACGCGACGCTCGACGAGGCGGTCGAGTACCTCGGCCGCGTCTCGGGCACGAACATCGTCGTCATGAACGAGGCCCGCGAGGGCCGCTCCGACGACGAGCTCGCGATCACGCTCAAGCTCGACTCGGCCGAGTCGGTCGACAAGATCCTCGAGCTGATCGCGCAGTTCAAGGGCCTCGCCTGGACGGTCGAGAACGGCATCGCCCAGATCACGACGCCCGAGGCCGCGCGCGGCAAGTCGATCGTCCAGATGTACGACATCAAGGACCTCGCGACGCCGATCGCGAACTTCCCCGGCGACGAGATCAACCTCGACCCGCAGGGTGAGCACGAGGTCGAGGAGGAGGTCCCGGAGCCGGTCGCCGAGTTCACCGGCGACGCGATCAAGGACCTGATCGAGCAGAACGTCGACAAGACGGTCTGGGAGGAGGGCGGCTCGATCGACCTCCTCGAGCCGGGCACGCTGGTCGTCAAGGCCCCGGCCACGACGCACGCGAAGATCCAGAGCCTGCTCGGCGGCCTGCGCGGCGCCGGCGGCCTCGAGGTCTCGATCGAGACGCGCTTCGTCACGGTCGAGGACAACTTCCTGCAGGAGGTCGGCGTCGACCTGCGCGGCCTGGGCGACCAGTCCGGCGGCATCGGCGTGGCCGGCAAGGGCGGTCTCGCCGGACCGGGCGGCATCTCGGTGCCCGTCACGTTCGACGACCTGTTCTTCGGCTCGGCCGGCAACCCGTCCGGCATCGGCACGGGCGGCGACACCGGCATCTTCTACAACCTCAACAGCGACGGCGACATCCGCGGTCGCTTCGAGAACCTGTTCGACGTCGCGCTGGGCCGCCAGGGCGTCCTGACGAACCTGGGCGGCTTCTCGTTCCAGGGCACGCTGATCGACGACACGCAGCTCGAGGTCATCCTCCGCGCCGTCGAGAAGAGCAGCCGGAACACGCTCGTCGTGGCGCCGCGCCTCACGGCCTACAACGGCCAGCGCGCGAACGTCACGGTCCTGAACCAGATCTCGTACATCTCCGACTTCGACGTCGAGATCGCCCAGGCCGCGCAGATCGGCGACCCGATCGTGCAGACCCTGCGCGACGGCGTCATCCTCGACCTGCGTCCGGTCGTCTCCTCGGACCGCCGCTTCATCACCATGGAGCTGCGCCCGACGATCGCGCTGCTGCAGCGCCCGATCGCGACCTTCCAGACCACGCTGGCGAACGGCCCGCCGGTCACGATCCAGCTCCCCGAGATCCAGATCCAGCGCGTCCGCACGACGGTCACCATGCCCGACAACGGCACGCTGCTCCTGGGCGGCATGAAGTTCTTCACCGAGCAGCGGCTGGACTCCAGCGTCCCGTGGCTCTCGGACATCCCGATCGTCAGCTTCTTCGTCTCGCGCAAGGCGACGTACCTCGAGAAGCGCAACCTGCTCGTGCTGATCCGCGCGCGCATCCTGCGTCCCGAGGAGAACGAGCCCGGCTCGACCGTCGGTCGCTGACACCGCCGCTCGGCGGACGCGGACGGCGCACGCCGCCGACCGCGGAACGACGAACACCAGACCAGGGGAGGCCGACCGCGGCCTCCCCTGTGTCGTTCCCGGCCGCGGCGAGTCCGGTTCGGACGCAGGCAGCCCCTTGACGCGCGCGCACGCCGCGCTACAGTCCATCTGCCTGTTCGTCCCCGCGCGGGGCCCGGACACGACACGAGAGGGCCCGCGCGCATGCAGTTCCCCACACTCCCGGAACTCCTCCTCCGCGCCCGCGCGTCACGCGCCCGCGGATTGGTGACGAATGTTGCGCCGCCTCCGGCGCATGGCTACGATCCGGCGCCGACTCGTCCGGACTCCCTCCGGGGACGCGGAACCGCGGCGTCCGAGCGGCGCGCGGCGTCGCTCGCCGGGCGCGCGGCGGCATCGTGGCGCGCCCGTCGCGCCCCATCGACCGAGGTGACCATGCCCCGCCGTTCGCTCCTCCCGCGCTTCGTCCTCGTGGTCGCCGGGCTCGTCGCGGCCTGCGGCATCGCCCACGCGTACGAGGACGACTTCGAGTTCGCGCAGGCGCTGGCGGACCGCGGCTACACCGACCTCGCGGAGCAGCAGTTCCGGGCCCTGCTCTCGGACCCGAAGCGCAGCGCGAAGGAGAAGGCCGAGGGGCAGTACGGGCTCGCGATCATCAAGCGCATCGACGCGCTCGCAGCGGCACGCGAGACGAGCGAGCGGCGCCGCAGGCCGCTGAAGGAGGTCCTCGACCTCTTCCGCCAGGCCGACGCGGCGATCGCCTCGTTCATCGAGGCCAACGCCGCGCACCAGCGCGTGCTCGAGGCGAAGCTCGACCGCGCGAACCTGATCACCGACCGCGCCAACTACATCAACCTCGCGATCGAGCGCGGCTGGCTGCCGGCGGACGTCTCCGAGGGCGATCTGCAGAAGGAGGTCGCGCAGGGCTACGACACGGCGATCTCGCTCCTGCAGGCCGTGCAGGACAAGGCGAAGAAGGACGTCGAGGGCAAGGCGCTCGGCACCGAGGAGTACGAGGACGCGCAGGAGCGCCTGGGCCTCGTGTGGCTGCACCGCATCGTGGCGCTGTACGGCAAGGGCGCCGCGCTGCCGCGCGGCGACACGAGCGGCGTCGCCGCGCTGAACGCGGCGATCTCCGAGGTCACCGACTACCTGTGGTCGTTCGACGGCACGCTGCGCGGCCTGTGGGCCTCGTACTACGGCGGGCTCGCGAACTGGAAGCTCGACCGGACGACGGACGCCGTGCGCGACATGGGCGACGTCACGGGGTACGTGAGCGAGTCCGACGGCGTCCCGGCGGCGCGCGGCGTCTCGCTGCAGGCGTACGAGATGCTCGGCACGATCGCGCTCGACGCCGCCGACCGCAAGGGCGAGGAGGAGCTCGCGCGCACGGCGCTGGCGCGCCTCGACCGCCTGCCCGGACAGTGGCCGACGTACCTCGACGACGCCGCCGGGCAGCGCGCGGCGGTGTCGCGCGCACGTCTCCTCGCTCGTGCGCAGCGCACGCGCGAGGCGATCGAGCTGCTGCAGAACGTCCTGAAGAAGGCCGACGAGAAGCACACGGGCGTCGACGGCGCCGCGGGCGAGCTGCTCGCCGAGCTCCTCACGTCGACCGCGTCGGGCGGCGTCAAGCTCGACCCGGCGCTCCTGAACAGGATCGCGATCGCGAAGTGGCGCGACGGCGACTACCCCGGTGCGATCCGGGCGTTCCAGGGCGTCATCGGTGCGTGCCGCACGCCCGAGCAGCGCGACGAGTTCGCGTGGGACGCGTGGGACTACATCGGCCGCTGCTACGGCATCGAGGAGCGCTGGTACGAGGCGTTCCTGGCGTTCGACGCCATCGAGAAGGCGTGGCAGGCGGACCAGAAGAGCGCGAAGCTCGCCGAGATCACGCAGGAGACCGGCTGGAACCGCGCGCAGGTCGTCGGCAAGCTCGGCATCGTCACGAAGGACGCGGCGGAGTCGGCGCGGCTCAAGGCGTGGGCGAAGGAGCTCCTCGACGAGTTCGCGCGCAACCACCCGGAGAGCCCGCGCAACCAGGGCGCGGAGCTGCAGGCCGCGACCGAGAAGCTGCGCGACGCGCAGGGCATGCGGCGCACGGGCGACTACGCCGGCGCCCTCGCCAAGTACGACGAGGCGATCGCCGCCCTCACCGCGACCGACAAGGGCAGCAGCCAGATCGACAAGGTCGAGGCGCTGATCGCGCAGGCGCGCCGCGAGACCGCGCGCTGCCTGCACGAGCAGAAGGACGACGCCGGCGCGGTCAAGGCGCTCGACGAGGCGCTGCGGCTGTCGCGCGCGTGGCTCGCGAAGCAGCGCCCCGCGGCCGAGGTCTCGACGGTGCGCCAGGCGCGCGCCGCCGGCGAGTCCATCGCGCTCACGAACATCCTGACCGCACTGGCGGAGAAGGCCGACTACGTCGCGCAGGACCAGCGCAAGGCGGTCTTCGAGGAGCTCCTGAAGGAGATCGACGCCAAGGGCGCCGACTTCCTGCGGGCCGTGAGCCGCGGCCAGACCCTGCTCGACCAGTGGCGCACGGAGGCGCTGATCGGCACGGACCAGGTCGAGAAGGCGGAGAAGCTGCTGCAGGACCTGCTCGCCAAGGACCCGGATCTGGCGAACGGCCCCTACCTCGCCGCGCTGGTCGCGCGCGCGCTCGAGACCGAGGCCAACACCTGGCTCGACAAGGGCGACGAGGGCCGCTACCGCACGCTCATGCTGCGCTCGGCGCGCCTGCGCGAGTACGCGATCACCAAGGCGGGAGACCCGAGCCCCGAGTCGTACCTCTCCCTCGCCTCCACCTTCCGGAAGTCGGGAGACCTCGAGAAGGCCGAGGAGTACTACCGCAAGGCCCAGGAGGCCTACGCGGGGCGCGGCGACGACGAGCGCGCCCGCGCCGTGCGGCTCGAGCTGATCAACCTGCTCGTGGACCAGCGCAAGTTCGAGGACGCGATCCGGCCGCTCGAGGTCGAGCTCGTCCCCGACCAGGGCGCGCGCCTCGCCGTGCTCGACCGCCTCGCGAAGGACGACAGCCTCACGAAGGAGGAGCTCGAGAAGCTCCTCGAGACGATGTCGCGCAACCGGCGCGTGCTCGACGTGCTGGCGCGCGCGTACGTCGAGGCGGCGCGCGACGACAAGGACCTGCTGCGCTCCGTCAACCTGACGAACGTGCTGCTGTACTGCCAGCCCGACGAGGACAAGTACGGTCCCGACTGGGTCGAGTACCAGCTCCGCCTCTCCACGGCCTACTTCAAGTACGGCGCGCTGAAGAACGACCCCGAGGCCTTCAAGAAGGTCGAGCGGCTGATCCAGACGCGGCTGGTCGTGCAGAACCTGCTCGACACGTGCAACCAGCTCGTGCCGGGCTCGAAGAAGAAGTTCGAGGACCTGCTCGCCCGCGCGAAGAGCGGGGGCAGGTAGCCCGTGAGGGACGCAACGATGCCGACGACCCGGAACACGCTCATCCGCCCTGCCGCCGCCCTGGCGCTCGCCTTGGCGCTCGGCTCACCGGCGCGCAGCGCGGACGACCACGCGGCCGCCGCCGGTCCGCCGCCGGACACGATCGTGTACGAGGACGGCGGCGAGCAGAAGTCGCGCACCGACGTCGTCGTCGAGAGCGCCGACTGGGACGCCGTCGCCTACAAGGCCGGCGCGCGCTCCGCGTCGCAGCCGGGCAACACGGTCGTCGAGGTGCGCTGGGGCGACGCGCCCCCGGAGTACGCCGTCGGCTGGCGCGCCGTCGCAGGTCGCGACGGTGCCGCCGCCCGCGACGCGTTCAACGCGTGCCTCGCCGCGAAGGCGGCGGGAGTGGTCTCGCGCCCGTGGATCGACGAGTACGCGCAGATCGGCCTCGGCGAGGCGTGCCTCCTGCTCGCCGCCGCCGAGAAGGGCAAGACGTCGGCGGCCGTCGACGCGTTCACCGCGGCGCAGAAGGCGAACCCCAAGAGCCTGATGGCGGATCGCATCCTGAAGGGGCTGGCCGAGGCCGCGCTGATCGCGGGCAAGCCGGACGAGGCGCGCAAGCAGAGCGACGCGCTCCTCTCGGCGGGCCGCACCGCGCGGCGCCCGGAGTGGGAGATCGACGCCCTCTTCCTGCGCGCCGACATCGCGCGTCAGGCGAAGAACCCGGCCGAGGTCTCGCAGGCGTACGAGGAGGCGGCCCGCGTCGCGGAGCAGCAGGCGGGCGCCGCGCGCGCCCCGGCGGAGCGCCAGCGCTTCGAGCGCCTGCGGCGCCGCGCGGCGGCGTCCGCGGGCTGGGTGCTCGTGGACCAGGCGCTCGAGACCAAGGCCCCGGCCGACTTCGACCGGGCACGCGACTACTTCCAGGGCCTGCCGGGCAAGCTCGGACAGGTGCCGGAGGTCCTCTCGTCGGTCGAGAACGCGACGGGCGTGATCAAGCTCGCCGCCGGCGACACGTTCGGTGCGCTCCACCACTTCCAGACCACCGAGGTGCTGCACTTCGGCGTTCCGGACGAGGTGGCGCGGTCGCTGTGGTACCAGGCCGAGTGCTGGGACAAGCTCGGCGACACCGCACAGAGGGACGCGCGGCTGCGCGACCTTCGCAAGTACTATCCCAAGTCAGAGTGGGCCCGGAGGAAGTAGGGTCTCGCGCACGCCGACGTGGGGTCCGTCGGCGGGCGGGATCGAGAGACGCCTCCGGAACGAGGGCTTACAGCCAAGGAGTGCCCTGCATGCGCAAGTGGAAGAGCAACCTGACCGCCGGGCTGGCGGTGACGTTCATGACCGCGCTGCCGGCCGTGACCGCGTTCGCCCAGGACGCGGCCCCGGTGGTCGCGCCCGAGGACGAGGTGACCATCGGCAAGGTCATCGCGTGGGGCGGCGTCGTCGGCGGCGTGATCATCCTGATCTCGATCACGATGGTCGCGCTGGTCATCGAGCACTTCGTGTCGATCAAGCGCGACAAGATCGTGCCGCCCGAGATCATCGACGAGATCGAGGCGCTGTTCGAGGAGGAGGAGTACCAGGAGGCGCTCGAGCTCTGCGAGTCCGAGCCCAACTACCTCACGAACATGCTCGCGGCCGCGCTCCCGAAGATGAACGCCGGCTTCGACACGATGGAGGAGCACCTCGACGAGGCGCACAGCCTCGAGGCGATGAAGCTCCACACCAAGATCAGCTACCTGTCGCTGATCGCGAACCTCGCCCCGATGCTCGGCCTGTACGGGACGGTGCAGGGAATGGTGGGCGCGTTCAACAAGATCGTGCAGCTCGGACCGGCCGTGACGCCGAAGGACCTCGCCTCGGGCGTGCAGCAGGCGCTCATCACGACGCTCTTCGGACTCGTCGTGGCGATCCCGGCGATCGGCTTCTTCTTCTACTTCCGTAACAAGGTCGTGCGGATCACCTACGAGTTCAAGGCGATCGGCGAGGACCTCATCGAGCGGTTCCGGCCGCAGCAGCGGTAACGCCACATGGCGAAGAAGCGCACGACTGCGGAGGCCGGGAAGGACGTCGAGGGCGGGGCCGAGATGGACATGACCCCGATGATCGACATCACCTTCCAGCTCATCGTCTTCTTCCTCGTCGCGAACGACCTGACCCGCAAGGAGGTCGAGGAGCTCAAGCTCCCGCAGGCGATCTACGGCAAGGAGGACAAGGCGACCGAGAAGGACCGCCGTGTGATCATCAACATCCTCGCCCCGGAGGACAGGGCGAACCCGCCTGACATCCCCGAGGTGAAGGTCAAGGGCAAGCCCTACGGACTCGACGACCTCGAGCGTCTGATGCGCACCGAGGCCGACTCGAAGCGCGAGACGGACGGTCCGGGTGCGCCGAGTGCGATCTTCGTTCTGATCCGCGCCGACAAGGACACGCCGTGGCAGCACGTCCAGTACGTGATGCAGGTCTGCGCCGACCCGTCGATCCGCATCTACAAGATGCAGTTCGCGACGACGAAGCGTGACGACGGCAAGGCCACGTCGGCGAGCGGTGAATAGGAGCATCCCATGAACGAAGAAGAGATGCCGAAGCCGAACATGACGCCGATGATCGACGTCGTGTTCCAGTTGCTGGTCTTCTTCCTCGTCTCGATGAAGTTCAAGACGCTGGACATGAAGATCGAGGCGTTCCTGCCGAAGGATCGCGGGCTTTCGCCCGAGATCGCGACGCTCGAGGAGAAGCCCAAGATCACCGCTGTGCTCAAGCGGAAGGTCGAGGGCGGAGGCCTCGAGAACAGCACGCGCATCCGTGTGCAGAACGCCACCCTCGGAACCGGCGACAAGCAGGAGACCTGGGATCTGCTCACGCAGCAGGCCAAGGCGCTCCTCGACCGCCACAAGGCGAACGGCGGCGCTGCGGAGGACGTGAAGGGCGAGGTCGATGCCTCGGCCCTCGTGCCCACGGGCGACGTCGTGCGTGCGGTGGACGCGTTCCTCGCCGCCGGACTCCAGGACGTGACGTTCATCGGCACGCCCCCCCCGAACTCGAACCTGGCGAAGATCCGCAAGGCCGCGGGCACTCGCTGAGGGTTCAGGACCCCGTATCGACCCCTTGCGCACACTCCGTGCCGCCCCGGCCCTGCCGGGGCGGCACACCGCGCTGCCTCCCCTGCCTGCCTGATCCCGAGTCGTGAGCGGGTGCTCGCGCGACGGCGCGACGCCCTCCCCCACCGCCTGTCCCGTCCCCGGCCGCGCGCGCGAGCGCAGGAGGCCGGACGTGAGACGCCGACGCGAAACCGACTCGAACCGCGACGCCACGGCGGCGTCGCCGGACCTGACGCCCCTCGTGGACGTCACCTTCCAGCTCCTCGTGTTCCTGCTCGTCGTGAACGACATCACGGCCCGGCAGAACGAGGAACTCGTGCTGCCGGAAGCGCAGCACGCGACCGAACTGCGCCCCGACGACGCGACGTGCACGGTCAACGTGCTCGCGCCCACGGACCCCGCGGACGACGCCGCGCCGCCGCGCGTGCGGGTGTCCGGGCGGACGCTCGACCTGCCGGATCTCGTCGACACGCTGCGCGCGTTCGCGGACCGCGAACGTGACGGCCGCGAGCCGCGCGCGCCGAGCGCGTCGGCCGTCCTGATCCGTGCCGACGCGGGCGCTCCGTGGCGCCACGTCCAGCTCGTCATGCAGGCCTGCGTCGACGACGACGTGCGCATCGTGCGCGTGCAGTTCGCGACGCGCGGCCCGGCCACCGAACCCAGCCGAGAGGAGGCACGCCGATGAACGACGACACACTCCCCCGCCCGAACATGACGCCGATGATCGACGTCGTCTTCCAGCTCCTGGTCTTCTTCCTCGTGTCGATGAAGTTCAAGACGCTCGACATGAAGATCGAGGCGCAGCTGCCGAAGCAGGTCGGGCTGAGCGACACGTTCGTCGATCCGCCGCCCGTCACACGCGTCTCGGCCCGGCTGGTCCGCAGCGGCCGGGCGACCGACCTGCGTCTCGACGGGCAGCGCCTCGGCACGGCCGACGATCCCGCGACGTGGGGGCGGCTCGCCGCATCGGCGCGCGGCATCCGCGCGCGGCACCTCGGCGCCGGTCTCGCGCCCGACGACCTCGTCGCGGAGGTCGACGGCAGCCGCGACGTCGCGACCGGCGACGTCGTGCACGCCATCGACACGCTGTTGGCAGCGGACATCGGGAACGTCCAGTTCCGCGGTGCCCGTCGGTGAGAGGCACACCGCGTGCGAAGCACGCGGTGCGCCTCTCGCTCTAGTGGGGTGCACGCGGGCGTGCGTCACCTACGCAGGTGACGTCCGCCCCCTCGGTCGCACTGCCCGCGAGCACCATCCCGCCGGCACTGGCGCGTGCGGGGCACGCGCGCGCCGGCGGGCGGCGGCCCTCTCGTTGCGAAGGGGACGGTCCTCGCGCAGGCTCGTGACGCAACGGGGAGTTGCGACGGGGACACTCCTGCCGCCGCGCGCTCGGGCGTCGGACGCGCCCCGCGATGACGATCGGGCGACGGAGCGCTGGTAGTGTCGCCGGGATGCCGTCGCGTTCCGGTCCGCTGGTGGTCGTCGCGCTCTGCGTGGCGGGCGTCGTGGCGACCGCGCTCGCCTTCGTCTGGCGCGCGGAGCGACGCCCCACCGCCGTCGTCCTCATCAGCATCGACACGCTCCGCGCCGACCACGTGGGCGCCATCGCGGCGGCGACGGGCACCGACGGTGCTGCGGATCTGACGCCGCACCTCGATGCGCTCGCCGCCCGCGGCGCCGTCTTCACGCGGGCGTGGACGACCGCGCCCCTGACGGTCCCGGCGCACGCCAGCCTGCTCACGGGGCTCGTGCCGCCCGTGCACGGGCTGCGCACGAACTCCGGCGCGGCACGCATCCCGCCTGCCGAGACGCGGCGCTACCCGACGGTCGCCGAGGCGCTCCACGAGCAGGGCTGGCGCACCGGTGCGTTCGTCTCGGCGTCCGTCCTCCGCGCCGACCGCACGGGCCTCGCGGCCGGCTTCGACGTCTACGACGACGTCCCCGCCGCCGCCCCCGGGGCCCTGCACGACGCGGAGCGGCGCGCCGAGGAGACGGTCGCCGCGGCGCTCGCATGGCTCCGAGGCGGCTCCGGCAGCACGTTCCTGTGGGTGCACCTGTTCGACCCGCACGCTCCCTACGCCGCACCGCAGCCCTGGGGCGCCGGCGCCGAGCACTCCGCGGACGCGACGGGGTACGCCGGCGAGGTCCGCTACGTCGATCATGCCGTCGGGCTCCTGCTCGACGGACTCGCCGCCGCGGGCTACCGCAACGCCGCCGTCGTCGTCGTCGCGGACCACGGAGAAGCGCTCGGCGAGCACGGCGAGCCGACCCACGGCTTCCTGCTCCACGAGGCGACGCTGCACGTGCCGCTCCTCGTCGCTGCGCCCGGACTCGTGGCCGCAGGCCTCGTCCGCGAGGACCCGGTCTCGATCGCGGACGTCGCGCCGACGCTCCTCGGCTTCGCCGACGTGCCGGTGCCTCCGGGGCTCGGCGGGCGGCCGCTGTTCGCCGCCGGCGCACCGGGCGAGCGCCGGGCGCCCTACGCCGAGTCGCTCTACGGCTGGGAGACCGCGCGCTGGGCGCAGGTGTTCGCGCTCCGCGACGGCGACCGCAAGCTGGTGGACGCGGGCCCGCACACGCTCGAGGCCGACCTCGCCCGCGACCCGCGCGAGCTCGCCGTCACCAGGCGCGCGGTCCCGTCGCCCGGGACCCCGCCCGCGGACGCGACGGCGGCCGCCGCGGAGCGCGACGTCGTCGAGTCCCTCCGGTCGGTCGCCGCCCTGCCGCCCTTGGACGCCCCGTCGGCCGCCGCAGCGCCGGAACTCGCGGGCGGCTCGTACTGGGCACCCGCCGGCACGGGAGCGACGACGATCCTCTCCCGCGCCGAGAACGCCGCCCTGCCGAGCCCCTACGACCGGATGGACGTCGTCCGCGAGCTCGACGCCGCCCGCGCGCTCCTCGCCGGGGGCGACCCCGCCCGCGCCGTGACCGCGTTCGCGGCGGTCGTCGCGCTCGACCCGGCGAACCCGCAGGCCCGCCAGTGGCTCGCACGGGCCCGGCTCGGAGCCGGCGACCCGCTCGGCGCGGCGGCCGACTTCCGGGCGGCGTTCGGGCTGGGCTGGCAGGACGCAGCCTGCGTCGCGAAGGCGCTGCAGGCCTCGGCGGCCGGCGTCGAGTCCGACCCCGAGGAGGCCGGGCGTGCCCTGAAGTTCCTGGAGGAGGCGCGCGGGAAGGGCCTCCGGAGCGACGGTCCCGTGTACGTGTTCGAGGCGCTGCTCCTGGCCGCGGCCGGACGGACGGACGCCGCCCGCCGCGCCCTCGCGGCGGCGCGCCGCGAGCCCCCGACGCCCTGGCTCGAGAAGGCCGTCCGGGAGCTCGGCGAGGCGCTGCGATGAGCGCACTCCGGACACGTCGCGGAACCCCGGATTCGAGGCTGCGGCAGCGTGACAGACGGGTGACCTGCGAGGCGTAATCCGTGTTGGATTGAATGGTTGACCTCGTGTCCGAGCGCTGGCTAGCATCCGCGACTCGGGCACGGCCGGGCAGGCTCCGGATGCAGATCGGGAGAGGGTCCGGCAGGCTCGCGTGAGGCGGAGCAGCAGAGCGGCCGGATGGGCCGCGAGGCGGCCGTCGGGCGCGGGCCGGGGCACGTGACCGGACCGAAGGAACGGAAGGGCATGTCCTCCTCGATGGCGAGGAGGGCCGGAGGGAGGCCGCGCAGGCCGCCCCTCGTGGCCCGGCGATCCAGCAGGATCGACGGGCGTGCAGGGCAGAGCCGGGTCGCTGATGCGATCCCGGACGGGAAGGACGGGCCCGGACAGGAAGAACGGGCACGGCGCCGTGCGGCCTCCGGGCTCGCACGTGGGCCGGTGCCTCCGCTGCGGAGGCACGTCACTCAGGTTTTTGGGCTGGAGCTTTCAGGGCAACGCGACCGGCGCGTCCGGCCGCAGTCCCGGGGCGTGCGGACGCGGGGTCCGACGCGCACCGGCACACCTCGACGGGAAGGGCAAGCACCTATGACGGACTCCCGGACTCGTTCTCTGACCCTCGTGGCCGCGCTGGCGACGATCGGCATGGTGGTCTCGGCGGCCTCCTGCACCGGTCCTGCGGACAAGAAGGCCGAGAAGCCGAGCAAGGCCTCGCCGGCGGTCGCGAAGGGCGACAAGACGTCTGCCATGCCGGGCGGCGGCGGCACGACCGCTGCGGGCGCCCCGGCGGCCGCGCCCGCGGACGGCGGCGCGACGACGTCCGGGAAGCCGGCGACGCCTCCCGCGGCGCCTGCGGCTCCGGGCGGCACCGCGGCGAAGCCGGCGACCCCGGCGACGACGACGCCCGTCGCCCCGGCCGCGACGACCGCGCGCGCCGACGGCGGCCCGGTCGCCCCGCCCAAGCCGGGCGCTCCGCTGCCGGCGCCGGTCCCGCCGCGCGGCGGCCGCGACTCCGGCGCGACCACGCCGGTCCCGCCGGCCCCCACGGCCGAGAAGCCGACGACTCCGCCCGCCCCGCCCGCGCCGACGGCGACCGGCCCGACGCCGCCGCGTCCCGTGCCGCCGGCTCCGACGACGACCACGCCGCCCGTCGCGCCGCCGCCCGCCCCGCCGGCTGCGCCGACCGCGACCACGCCGAAGCCCGTCGAGCCGAAGCCCGCACCGGTCGCGACCGCGCAGAGCGAGGCCGATGCGCTCCTCGCGCAGCGCATCAAGGAGCTCGAGCTCGAGCGGCAGAAGAACGCGATCCTCGTCGAGGACTACGTCGCCCACGCCCGTGAGGCGGCGAAGCGCTTCGACCACGAGTCGACGGCCGACTGGGCGTCCCGCGCGCTCGAGCTCGACCACTCGAACCAGGAGGCCGAGAGCCTCCTGCGCACGGCGCGCGCCGCGATGGGCGAGCGCGACTCCGACATCGCGAGCCTCGCCGAGCTGCTGTCGCGCACGGCCTCGGTGAAGCGCGAGCAGGCGCAGTTCCAGGCGCAGCGCTACTGGACCTCCGCACAGGAGGCGAAGAAGGGCGGCGACTTCGCGAAGGCCGAGCAGGACCTCGAGAGCTGCCTGACGGTCATCGAGCACGATCCCTCGGGCATCAACTGGGGCGCGATGCCGACCTCGGTGCGCAACGAGCTCGCGGACGTGCGGAAGCTGCGCGCCGACGCCGACAAGGCCGCACGTGCCAGCGCCGCCCGCGACGCCTACAAGTCGGTCAAGGAGGAGGAGGCCCGGCGCCGCCTCGCCGAGGTCGAGAAGCGCAACGCGCTCTTCGAGGCCGCGATGACGGCGTTCGAGAACGAGCAGTACGCGTCGGCCGAGACGCTCCTGCAGGACTACCTCGCACTGGTGCCCGGCGACACCAACGCGCAGCAGCTCCTCGCCACGGCCACGCGCGCGAAGCACGAGCGCGCGTCCGAGGAGTCGCTCAAGCTGCAGCGCGAGCGCTTCCGCGAGTGGCGTCTCGACATGCGCGAGACGACCGTCCCCTACCACAAGATCCTCAACTGGCCGTCGCAGGAGCACTGGGACCGCATCACGCAGCTCCGCGCGGACGCGGGCGTGCTCGCCGACCGCGAGCCCGACTCGCCCGACACCGCGGCGACGAAGAACAAGCTGCGCAGCGAGCGCGTCACCTTCCAGTTCCAGGGCGCCGAGTTCGCGGAGGTCATCCGCTACATCGCCGACACGCGGCAGATGAGCATCGTGATCGACCCGCAGGTCGCGCAGGAACTCGAGGCGATCCCGATCACCCTGAACCTGCAGGGCGTCGCGGTCGAGGAGGCGCTCAAGACGATCAACCGGATCGCCGGCGGCCTGACCTACGTGGTGAAGGGCGGCGTCGTGGTGATCACGAAGCCGGAGTTCGCCCGCGAGGACCCGATCGTCCAGGTGCACTCGGTCGGCGACCTGACCGTCGCGCTGACGAACTTCATCGCGCCGAACCTCCAGCTCCGCCCGGCCGGCGCCGAGGAGAACGAGGACGCGCCGATGTTCGGTGCCGCGCAGGAGGGCGTGACGTCCTTCGGCGACACCGACGCGCTGATGACGCTCATCCAGGGCAACGTCGCCGACCCCGACTACTGGACGGCCGACGGCGTGAGCATCGCGCCCTCCGGCACCGACAAGCTCGTCGTCGTCGCGGCGCCGAACGTCCAGCGCGAGGTCTCCGCGTTCCTCGACGACCTGCGGGCCTTCTCCGGCCTCGTCGTGACGATCGAGACGCGCTTCCTGACCGTCACCGACGACTTCCTGCGCGATGTCGGCATCGACATCCGCGGCATCGGCAACGGCACGCCCGGCCGCCTCGCGCTGCTCGACGACGTCACGAACGGCCTGCTGAACAACGCGTCGGCCGGCTTCGACAACGGCGGCGTGGGCCTGCCCGCGAACGCGAGCTCGGCTCCGTCGGCCGGCGCCTTCTACAACAACAACTCCGACGGCGACTACCGCGCCCGCACGGAGAACGTGTTCGACCAGGCGCTCGGCACGCGCATCACCAACATCGGCGGCGCCGTGCTGCAGTACACGCTGGTCGACGACACCGACCTGTCGCTGATCCTGCGCGCCGTCGAGAAGAGCCAGGAGGGCCGCGTCCTCCAAGCGCCGAGCGTGACGGTGTTCAACACCCAGCGCGCCAACATCACGCTGATCAACCAGCTCACGTTCGTGCAGGACTTCGACGTCGAGGTCGCCCAGACGGCGTTCATCGCCGACCCGATCATCGGCATCATCCAGGACGGCGTGGTGCTGGACGTGCAGCCCACGGTCAGCCACGACCGCAAGTACATCACCCTGCAGCTCCGCCCGACGATCGCGAACCTCGTGCGCCCGATCCCGACGTTCACCACGTCGCTCGGCGCGTTCACGACGCCCGTCACGATCCAGATCCCGGAGCTCCAGGTGCAGAAGGCCGGCACCACGGTGCGCGTGCCGGACGGCGGCACGCTGCTGATGGGCGGCCTCAAGAACATCAGCCAGCGCGACCTCAAGTCCGAGACGCCCTGGATCTCGAGCATCCCGTTCGCGTCCTTCTTCTTCAGCCGCAAGGGCTCGTCGGAGGAGATGCGCAACCTGATGGTCATCGTGAAGGCGACCATCAGCGACCTGAAGGAGCAGGAGGCGCGGCTGCGCCGCTAGGCTCTGCAAGGTCCTTCGCAACGACCACGCGCCCCGGTCTCCCCGCGAGACCGGGGCGCTGTGATTCCCGGATCGTCAGCCCGCGCGTCCCCCCCCACGGCGCTCCGGCGGTTGCGCAATCCGCGGCGCCGCGCGATCCTCTCGGGGCGATGCCGCCCCCCCTCCGCGCCCTCTTCCTCGACATCGACGACACGCTGTACAGCACCAGCGAGTTCGCGGCGACCGCGCGCCACAACGCGATGGAGGCGATGGTGCGCCTCGGACTTCGGATGCGCGTCGAGGACGCGGTCGCCGAGCTGAACGAGGTGATCGCCGAGTTCGGCTCGAACTACGCGTTCCACTACGACCGGCTGCTGAAGCGGCTGCCGCCCTCGGTGCTGCCTGCCGGGAACCGCGCGCTGCTCGTCGCGGCAGCAGTCGGCGCGTACCACGACACGAAGTACCGCAGCCTCTTCCCGTTCCGCGACGTGCCCGAGGTGCTCGCGAAGATCCGCGCCGAGACGTCGCTCGTCGTCGGCGTGATCACGGACGGCCTCGAGCTGAAGCAGGCGGAGAAGCTCGTCCGGCTCGGAATCGTCCCGTACCTCGACACGACCGCGATCTTCATCTCCGACCAGATCGGGATCTCGAAGCCCAACCGCAAGCTCTACCAGCGCGCGTGCGACGGCGTCGGCGCCGCTCCGGCGGAGTGCATGTACGTCGGTGACCACCCGGAGCACGACATCGCGCCGGCGCACGCGATCGGCATGCGCACCGTGCGGCACCGGTCGCTCGGCGGGAAGCACGCTGCGCGCGACGGTGGCGTCGCGCCGGACCACGAGATCACCTCGTTCCACGAACTCGTCCCGATCCTGCGGGACGTGTACGGATTCTGAGGCACGGCCCGTGCGAAGCACGGGCCGTGCCTCAGGTGCCAGTGGGTGCACGCGGGCGTGCGTCACCTACGCAGGTGACGTCCGCCCCCTCGGTCGC
>CALKVK010000016.1 GCA_937996235.1 uncultured bacterium
ATCCATGTCCGAGGAACGAAAGCCGTAAACTGTCCACCGAGACGGGGCAGCTTCAGTCCGGTACGAACCCCGACGGAGCGGCGGGCTTGCCACAGCAGTCATCGGGGCTGACCGAGCCATCGCCGGTGGCGGTGGTCTGACCGCAGTCACCGTCCGCGAAGTAGCCACCGCCCGCGGCGGGCTGACCACAGTCGGCGTCCTGGTGCGTGGCCGACGCGCCCACGGCGTTGCCGCAGTCCTCGTCGGGATCCACCTGGCCCGCCGTCAGCACACCGCAGTTGTTGTCCTGAGCCGTCGCCGAGGTGTGCTCGGGCGACCCCCGTCCGCAGTCGTTGTCCGTGGCCTTGATCTCCGGTGGACCCGTGCCGCAGTGGCTGTCCGGATCGATCCCCCCGCCGTCCCAGTTACCGCAGTTTGAGTCGCAGTGCGCTTCTGTCTCTCCCTGGCTCTGCTTGCCGCAGGCGCCGTCGTTGAAACTCGTGCTCGTCGCGCCCCCGCTCTGCCCACAGTCGGCATCAGCGTCCGTGAGCACGCCTGCTCCACCGCCGCCTCCCAGGGACTTGCCGCAGTTCGAGTCCTCCGAGGGCACACTCCCTCCCTGATTCGGCGGTGAGCCACACGCATTGTCGGCGGAGATGCCCGATGCGAGGTTGGCGCCACAGTTGGAGTCACTTTGCTGCACGCCCTCTGAATAGGAGCCGCAATGGGAGTCCGGCGTCGGCACGCCCGATTGCCCGGATCCGCCACACGCCGAGTCCGAGGCTGGTTCCGCTCCTTGGCCGCAGTGCAGGTCCGAGACCGTGCCGCCGTACGCGCCGCTCTGGCCACACGACGCGTCCGTCGCGGTTCCCGACCCAGGGTCGGCCTCGCCACAATGATAGTCCGGGTTGTACGGACCTCCCCCGTAGGAGGTGTTGCACGATCCGTCCGGGTTGGGGTTGGCCGGATCCCCGCCTGCGCACTGGCAGTCCTGCCAGGTCTCGCCCCTCGGACCACCTGGCAGCCCACAGGACGCATCGGGATCCTGGGAGTTGCCGCACTGGACGTCGGGATACACGCCTCCCGAGCCGTTCGACGCGCCGCAGCTTTCGTCTCCGAGTGCCGTACGCGCCGTGCCGGCGAGCACTCCACCCGCGCCGGCAAGCGACATCGTGACGATTCCGGCACGCAAGAAGCTGCGGATCGCGTGGCGTCGCGTGAGGAGTTGGCTTGGGGGCTTGCGGAGTCGATCTCCCGCCATGGTGCTCTCCTTCGGGGGTGGGCTGAACGCGGACGGTTGCGGTCCGGCCGTCCAACGCATCGTCCCCTTCAACGTTGCCTTGACCGCAACGAACGCCGATTCTGGGTCGCGGCTCGCGGTATCATCGCGACCGGAAATCAGGCGCCATGTGATCGATGTCACGACGTGCGCATGGTATCGACGACTATCCTGAGTCATGTGCGTATGGCAGTTCATCGAGCACAGTCCCCAGTGTGCTCCGGGTCGTGATGACGGACCGAGTCCGGCGGGCTCCCGAGGAGAGCGCGCGCCGCGAGCGGTGCGCGGTCGTGGGCCTACTCATGGCGCTGGGCATCCTCCTCGTGGGAGCCGGAGCCATCATCCTCACGTGCGCCGCGCCTGAGTCGCCGCCTGCTTGCACGGGCGGTGTTGCCGCGCGCGGCGAGCGCCCCCGCCGCGACGCGGCAACCGGTCCCCGCGGGACCGGCCGGCCCAGTTCCCGCGCGGGGGGAGCGGCGCGCGAGATCGAGCCCGGGGTTCGGGAAGCACCCGAAGGGAACGGTGGGTCGCAGGCTCCGCTTGCGGCCGGCGACGACGCCTGGGGCGACGACGGGCGCGAGCGGAGGGTCCTCGACAACGACGCGAGCACACGGACTGGACGTTGCGGCGCGTTCGTTGTCCTGCTGCCGAGCGTAGATCGGGATCTCGTGCGCGTCGGCGAGTGCGTCGACCTGGCCGGAGACCTCGCGGTCGCGTCCTGCCGCTACCGGGAGGGCGTCATCGACTGTGGATACGCGCTCGTGTACCGACGCGGAGCGACCGGGTGGCGCCAGGAGTCGGAGATCCGGCCTCCCGACCACGCACGAGAGGCGCTGGCATTCGTCGGCGCCACCGGACGACGCGTTGTGACTGTCGGCGGGCGGGTCGGTGCTGCTGATGAGCACTCGATCCGCAGCTACGTCGCGCGCGAGGGAGCCGTTTGGGAGCTCGAGTCGGAGACTCGCATCGGCGCTGACCAGTGGTGCGTGAACTGGGATCTCGACGACGACCTCCTGGTCGGCGTGAGTGCCAACGCTGCGCGCTTCACAGCCTGGAGAATCGACGAATCGGGAGCTCGGCCCGTACGGGTCGTCCGGGCAGCCGGTCCGGGCCTCAGTAACTCAGCCGGATCGTGGGTCTCGCTCCGCGGGTCCACGTCCGTCTGGTACTCGACGACGCTTGGCACTGAACTCGCCGTGTTCTCCGGGGGTGCCGAGTTCCGTTTCGACCGCACTCTGGCCCTGCCGGCACACCGTGATCGCGCCGCGACGGTCGGTGCCGTCGCCGGATCCGGCGACCGGCTCGTGACGCTTACATCGGGTGGCCGGATCCGGATCTTCCAGCGGACCGCGTCCGGGTGGGGCGAGCCGCTGGCGCGGAGCGCTACGGCACTGTGTGTTCAGCCAGGAGTGGGGACTCGGCCGATGGCCGCCGATGGGGACATCGTCGCGATCGCGGCGCAGGAGCCCCCACGACTCGCGCTGCTCTCGCCGCGCGGAAGCGACTGGACCCTCGCCTACGTCGCGTTGCCCGCCCCGAGGGATGCCAGCGGCTACCCGAGGTTCGCGCAGGGGACGTGCGTGGCTGTCGACGGAGTCTGGGTGATGGTCGGAACCCAGTGGGAGGCTCGAGGCGGCTGGGGCGTCGGGTTTCTCGAGGTGACCGACGAGATTCGGCGGTCAGGAACCGTGTTGACGGAGTAGTTCGGTCGCCGGCGTGAGTCCTCGCCTCGGCCGGACTAGGTAGGCTCCAGTGAAGGTCATGCGCGTTGGGGACGCCGGTGAGCCCGCCGCGGTCGGCATCGCGGGCTCGGCACATCGATCGAGAGCTGCAGGCCACGTGATCCCGGACTGCTGCAGCGCATGCACTGCCGGAGCCGCAAGAACGACGGGCCGCGCAGCCTCCGGATCTGCCCTGTGAGTTCGGTCACTGCGAGCCGTCGGGGTGGCAGCGACTCTCCGCGTGCTAGGCAGGGAACTCGACGCCGTGAGGGGGTTCGCCGAACTCCGTGGACGGAGATCGGTGGACGTGACCGGAGTCGGCGGGCACGTCGGCGAGCGACCTGAGAGGGAGGGGTGGCCGTGGACGATCCCATCCAGCTCGCAGGGCGCACCGCGCAGCGTGACCATCGACCGTGTGCCGCGGCGTCGACGGACGCCGACGCCGCGTCACGCTGGAGCGGCCCCCCTGTAGCCAGTCCGTGCTCGGGTGTCGCGAGCGAGACGCTCCACGATCGATACGCTCGCTTCCTTGAGGAACACACTCCTCATGCGTACGTCTACAGAGGTCAGGGGTACCTAGTAGACCCCGCGAGCGGTCTCCTGATGCGTCTCGACGGGGCTCCGCTGAAACTCGCCCTCGAGATGGCACGCCCCTCCAGCGAACGGTCCATCGCCGCCGTCATCGCGGATGTCGGTGAGAACGCCGCACTGGCGTTTGTCGAGGAGTTGGAGCGACTCGGGCGTGCGGGGCTCTTTCGAACACAGCAACTCGACCTGGCGGACTCACACGAGCGCGCGATCCGCGCCTACATGGCCCACCATCCGCGGAAGATGATGCTGCTGGTGTCGCAGAGCTGCAACTTGAGGTGCGTCTATTGCTATGCTATCGATGGGAATTTCCCGGACGAGGGCAAGCTGATGTCGCTCGGGACCGCGCAGGACGCCATCCGGTTCCTCGCGAAACGCTCCGGGAACCGGACGAACCTCACGGTCACGCTCTTCGGTGGCGAGCCGCTCGTCAACTTCCGGATTATCCGCGAACTCGTGCCGTGGGCGCGGGAGTGGGTCGCGTCGATCGGCAAACGCATCCACTTCTGCATCACGACGAACGGGACTTTGCTGACGGAGGCTGCGGTCGAGTTTCTGATTCGCGAGCGCTTCAGCATCATGCTCAGCCTGGACGGCCCCGAGGCGATCCAGGATCGGTTCCGTCCGACCGCCAGCGGGCGCGGCTCGTTTGCGTTGGCGGCCGCGGGCATTCGCCGGCTGCTGGCGCGCCATCCGGGTCGGGACGGAATCATCGTGCGCGCTACGATGAGTCATCAGTCCCACGACGTTAGGCAGCTCTCGGAGTTCTTCGAGCAGTTCGGATTCCGCCGCATCGGACTCGGCTCCACGCTCGGCTTCGCGTACGGCAAGGGGCCGTTCGATCTGACGCAGCAGGACCGAGAGGAGATCGACGACGCCATAGAGTCGTTGATCGACGAGAGAATCGCTGACGGAGTGCGATCTTACACTCCAGTACCGTACAATCCACTGCTTCGGGGTGTGCTGGCGCTGCAGCGCGAGTGCAACCGACCGGGCCCGCGCGTCAAGATGGCCTGCGGCGTGGGTCGGAACGACCAGGGCGTGGACGTCGATGGCAGGATATACCCGTGCCATCGCTACGTCGGCATGAATGAGTACGTCCTCGGCGACATCTGGAGCGGCATCGACGACGACGCAGCGCGTAGGTACTACGACCGGCTGGCGGGAGTCTACGAGCGATGTCGCCGGTGCTGGGCCACGCGCTGGTGCGCAGGCGCGTGTCCCCGGTACGTCTCCGCTCCCGACGGGACGGTCATGGAGCCGGACGAGTCCCACTGCCGCGGCGTCCGGCGTTCGCTAGAGCGCACTCTCGCCTGGCACGCGCAATTCGAGGAGGAGGGGCTCGATTGGGACCGCCTGGAACGGGAGGCGTCCACGTCATGACGTCGCTCGGATCGCGGATCTCCGCTGCCTGCGCCGCCGCGGCCGTTCTCGTCGCGGCACTCGCATGGCGGCTGGCAGCCGAACAGGGTGCGGAGCGCGAACTGGCGCTGCTGCGCGAGCAGCGGCTGCGGAGCGAGCTCCGCGAACGGGACGCAGCAATGCAGCGTCTCCGCGAGCAGGTGCACGAGCTACGGGGTCGCGAGGGTCCATCAGAGACGCAGGACGCGGCGCCCAAGTGGACGCACGGCACGCCCGCACGCTCGGGCGACGCACCCACCGCGGTCCGTGTCGCCTCCGACGCTGGCCGAGTCGACGCGCCGCCGCGACAGCCCTCAACGCATGCCGTGCCAGCGATCACTCCCGTCGACGTGTCCGCGGCGACGCGACAGGCCGACACGTGGATCAAGGCGCTGCGTCTAACAGGCGACGACGCGAGGAGGGACGTGGCGTACGCCGAAGTGCGGGCCGCACTCGCTCGGGAGGACGCGACGCTTGCGCTCGCAGCGCTACGCGCGCTTGTCGCGACGCGCGGGGTGGCACTGGATCGACGTGGGTTGCGCGGGGCGGTGCGACCGCACGTGCACACTTCCACGGGCGGTGTCCGACTGCTCGCGTGGCAGATCCTCGCCGCGGATGAACTGGATGGGTCGGAGTACCAGTTGCTCCGGATGCAGATCAGAGATGCCACGTCGGGCGACCGAGGAGAACTGCTCCTCCGGCTCAACTGGGCACGACGCGGGGATCTGAGCGGAGAGGAAGCGACGTTGGTGGCCGAGTTGCTCCGTTCCGGAGGCGACCGTTCGGACGTGATTCGCGGGCTTCAGGGCGCGCAGATCGACGAGCCGTCGCTGCGACTGCTGCTCGACGTGGCGAGAGCCCGAGAGGAACACTGCCGGTTGGCCGAGGAGTTCGTCCTGAAAGACGCTCGGACCAAGCCCAAGTTCCTGCTTGACTTCCTGCTCGACCGCGTGGAGGCGGGAGACCCACTCGCACTCGAGGCCCTGCACCTTGGCGTTCCCGAGTCCGACGCATCCGATGTGGCAAGGCGACTTCGCGTTGTCTATTCCGCGCGCACGGACGTGTCGGAGCGTGCGGCGCTGGTCGATGCGATCGGGCGCCTGGGCGACCGAGAGTCGCTGTCGTTCTTGCAGGCAGTCGCAACTGGGGCGGACTCCTCGCCGCACCTTCGCGCGGTCGCCGTGCAGGCGCTCCGGCGACGGAAGTAGCGTCCGTTGCGGGCGGGGTTCTGGAGCCGCGCCGTCGCCCGAGCCGGAGACTCCACGAGGGTGACAGTTCGGCCGGTTCCCGACCTCTGTGGGACGTGGCCTGCGCGCGGAGTCTGTCAGGTGGCGTTGCCTCGAGGACAGCGCTGAGCGACCTCGACGAGGCCATCGATAGCAGCCGCTACGCTGGCAAGCACCGAGCCCGACACGGCCGCGCGTACGCGGTGGCAGCGGACGGTGGCCGGGTTCCCCTTCGCCCTACCGCACGGCCGCGCCTACCTCTCGCCGACGAGCGCATCGTTCGCCGCTTTTCTGCGCCGCGAGGTCCTTCGCCTGGGCGTCGATCAGCGCCTGCTGCTTCTTGACTGCCTGCAGCAGCACCGCGGTGAACTCCTGGGACGAGACCGAGAGGGTCCAGTGAGCGTCCTCGCGCACGCGCTCCGGGAACGCCGCGCGGACCTCCCGGGCGAGGAGTTCGATCTGTCGTCCGGCAGGCGCCTGGGCGGGATCCGCGAACTCGGCGTCCGCAGTCTCCGTTTGGTTCCTAGTGAACGCGATCCTCAATCGGCTGCTGGACGTACGCGACAGCAGCACCGTCGCGGATGTCTCGAGGATCGCTAGTCGTACGCTTGACTGGCGCAAGGCGCGGCACGCGCGCGATCGAGTTCGAGCTCAGTCGGCGTGGCATTATCCACATAGCCTTGGCCTGGGAGACAGGAGCCTGGCGCCGCACCAGCCGAGGACTCTGCTGCTATGATCCGTACTGCCGGGCACGTCGCTGCCGCCGCCCTCAGTCTCGCGTCGGTTCTGCCAGGTTCCAGAGCGCACGCGCACGATCGTGAGGCTGGGTCCGAGGTCGCGGTCACGACGTGCGACGGCAGGCCGCTGGGTGACGCGACCGTCGAGGTGCGCAAGCTCGACGTGAGTGCGTGGGTGCGTGGCATCGCATCGCCGCTCGCGCGGCCTGTCGATCGCGCGGTCGAGACGGGTTCGGACGGCTCCGCGCGCGTGGCGGGACTGAGCGAGGGAGCGTGGCACGTCTCCGTTCGCGCCCACGGACGCGCCACGTTGCGACGCGTCGTGGCGCTGCGCGCCGGCGCACCGCGAGAGCTGGAGTTCAGGCTGCCCGATGGCTCCGAGCTGCGCGGGAGTGTCGTCGCGGACGGACGCACCGTGCCCGACGCCCTGATCGTCGCAGGACCGGTCGGGTTCGAAGGCGACGTCGCGGAGGAGTACGGGCGCGCCGTCGCGAGCGCAACCGGCGGCTTCGTCCTCGACGGACTGCCGCGCGGGCCTGTCGACGTCTTGACGGCGGCGCCCGGGTGCGCGCCGGCGTGGGCGCTGCGCCTCGACCCCCGCGGGTTCGAGACGGTGGTCCTGGCGTGCGCGGGCGCGGAGCCGGCGCCGGTGCCGGGGGCGGTCGCGCGCGGCGATCGGCGCACGCTGCGCGGACGCGTGACCACGCCGGAGGGCGTCGCGATCGCGGACGCACTGATCGCGAGCGCCGACGACGACGCATGGACGCTCTCGGCCGACGACGGGTCGTTTCGTCTCGACGTCACCACTGCGGACACGACGCTCGTCGCGCGGGCGGGGGGCCACGACGCGAGCGAACTGCGCGTACCCGCGGGGTCGCGTGACGCCGTTGCGCGCGCCCTCGTGGTGACGCTTTCGCCGCAGCCGCTCGCGACGCTGCGCGTGCTCGACGAGCGCGGGAGGGCCGTGGCGGGCGCGTGTGTTCGGCTCGGCGACACGGAGGCCTACGCCGACAGGATCTGGTTCCACACGACACCGGCGCCGCCCGCTCCGGTCCTCGGCTTCACGGGGCCCGATGGCAGTGTTGCGCTGCCGCGCCCGGAGTCCGACGTCGAAGTCCCGTTCGAGGTCACGGCAACCTGGCACGGCGCTGCACGCGGTGTGCTGCGGCCCGGAGACGGCTCCGAACAGTGCGTCGTCACGCTCCCCCGCGAGCGCATCGTCCAGCTCCTGGTGGTCTCGGGCGACGGAGCGCCTGTGCCAGAGGCGTGGCTTCGACTCGAGCCGGTTCGCGAGACCGACGACGCGCCGACGGTGCCGGCGATCCCGGACGATGTCGCGCGCGGCCCGCTCTGGCTCGGCCGGACGAACGCAGTGGGCCGCGGGTCGCTACGCGGTCTCGCGACCGGAGTGGTGCGCGTCGTCGCCGCGGCGCCCGGGTACCACGAGCAGAGCGTCGAGGTCCGTCTCGACACCGTTGCAGAACCGCGCGCGACGATCGTCCTCGACACGCAGCGCGAACTCACTGGTCGCTTCGTCACCGACGACGGCACGCCCCTTCGCGGCGGCATGTGCGCCGTGTGCCCGCTCGACGCGTCGTGGCCGACCGCGCCTCTGCCGGTCGTGGTCCGCATCGACAGCGGCGGGAGGTTCCGGGCGGCCGGGCGGCGGACAGGGCGCTACGAGGTGGAGCTGGAGCGTTGGGGACTCGAGCCCTTCGCTCCGGCCGTCTACGGCCCGTTCGACGTCCCCTCGCGCGAGCTCCGCCTCGAGGTGCGCGCTGCGCGCACCATCGAGGGGCGCCTGGTCCGCGAGGATGGGACGCCGGTAGCGGGTGCACGGGTGACCGTCTCGGTGAAGGCGTCGTTCCTCCCGGGGCTCTCGGCCGATGCCGCGACCGCTGACGACGGCACGTTTCGGATCGAGAACGCTCCGCACGGGGCGGTCCATGTGGGAATGGTCCACGATCGATGGGGTCCGACCGGACGCGGGCGCCGCGCCGCGCGATGGGAGCCGCGCGACCCGGGTGACGGCACGCTGGACCTCGTCCTGCCACGGGGTCTCTCGATCAGCGGGAACCTCGTGGATCAGAGCGATCGCCCCGTCGCCGGCTGCGACATCACGGCCGTCCCGGTGGACGAGTCCGAGTGGTATCCCAGGACGAACATGGCGCATTCGGGCACGGACGGTGGATTCGAGCTCGAGGGTCTGTCGCCTGGGCGTTACCGACTGTACGACATGCGCGGCTTCGACAGGCCGGGAGAGCACGTCGGTGGCGGGCAACGCCTGCTGAGCGGGGTCGACGGAATCGAGGCCGGTACGCACGACCTGCGCCTGCGGTGGAGGCCGTGAACTACGGGGTTCGGCGGATCGCGATCGAACCGCGATCCCTCTCGCGCGGTCGCCTCACTCAGCGGTTCGCAGCGCGTCCGCAACGTCGCGCGCGGCGTGGACGACGCGCACGATCTCCACACGCTCCGCCACGCGGTAGATCACCAGATAGCTCCAGACTGCGTAGAAGCGGAGCGGCTCGTCCGACAGGTCCTCGCGAAGGTGGCCGAGTCCGGGGTGCCCGGCGATGCGGTCCATCGCGTCTCGGAGGGCTCGGAGCACGGCTTCGGTCGCGTGGGGCGCATGGATGTCGAGGAACGACGCGATCCTTTCCACATCCGACGCCGCGGCCGGCGAGAGGACGAATGCGGCCACGAGCTGCTACTCCGCTGACGCGCGGCGGGCGTTCAGGGCGGCGAAGAAGGAGTCGCCGTCGACCGCCTCTCCGCGCCGCAGTTGAGCGAGCCCGACGGCGATCTCCGCCTTCAGTTCCTCGACGCCGGCGACGGGCTGGCACTCGCGCTGCTCGAGCAGCCGAAGCGCCTCCCGAACCACCTCGCTGGCCGACTGGTAGCGGCCGGAGCGCAGCCGACTCTCGACGAACCGGCTGAGTTCGGGCGTCAGTGAGACGTTGAGCGTGGTCCTGGCGGGCACGTCGGGAGCATAGGCCGTGTGGCACATTGTGTCAATCGATGAGCCGCGTCCGGATCGGTGGTCCGCGCTCGTCGACTCACAGCCCGCGACCGCCGCCTACCTCTCCCCGACGATTGCCTCGAGCCGTGCGAGACGCGCCTCGAGCGCCTCGTTCGTCGCCTTCTGCGCCGCGAGGGCCTTCGCCTGCGCGTCGATCAGCGCCTGCTGCTCCTTCACCGCCTGCAGCAGCACCGCGGTGAAATTCTGGTACGAGACCGAGAGCGTCCCGCGGGCGTCCTCGCGCACGAGCTCCGGGAACGCCGCGCGGACCTCCTGGGCGACGAGGCCGATCTGTCGTCCGGCGGGCGCGTGCGCGGAGTCCGTGAACTCGTACGAGACGCCGCGCAGCCCCGCGAGCTTCGGCAGCACGCCCGTGAGCGACGCCACGTTCCGCTTGAGACGCAGGTCCGAGAGCTGCGTGAGCGTGCCCGCGATGGTCAGGTCGCCGTTCTTGAGCAGCGTCAGCGCGTTCGACGGAGTCGAGTCGTCGCCGTTCCCGACGACGAGCACGGGATCCTCCGGGACCCAGGCCGTCGGCGACCCCTCGACGACGTTGTAGCGACCGATCGCGAGCGAGGCGAAGGGCCGGGCGTTCGTGCGGTGGCCGAGCGCCGTCGCCGCGTCGCCGGTCGCGGCCGTGCCGAGGCACATCGACGTCGAGAACTGGCCGCTCGCGACGGTGTCGTAGCCGAGGGCCGTCGCGGAGTAGCCGCTCGCGACACTGGCGATCCCCATCGCGGTCGCGCCGTAGCCGCTCGCCGTGGTCGAGTTGCCCATCGCGGTCGCCGAGAAGCCGTTGGCCGTCGTCGAGTTGCCGAGCGCCGTGGAGGAGTTGCCGCTCGCCGTCGTGTCGGTTCCCGTCGCGACGGAGTAGATGCCGACGTGTGCGTCGTCCCACTGCGTGTCGGTCGCGCTGCCGACGCGGAACGCGGCCTTGGCCGGGTACCACAGCAGACGCTCCCCCGCCCCCTCGGCGGCGATGGAGCCCTCGCCGAGCGCCCCACGGAGGACGGCGCCGTCCGCGGCCGCGAGGTCGAGCCGCGCCGGACTGCCCGGGAGCTCCCCCCAGCCGAGCCCGACGTCGATCCCGAGGCTCGCCGCCGCCCCGCTCCTGTCCTCGAGCACGAGCGTGTGCGGCCCCGGTGCCGGCTCCTGCCCCGCGGGCACGCGCAGCACGAGCAGCTTCGAGGAGCGGGCGGCGATCTGGAGCGCCGGCCCCTCGTCGAACGCGGCGCCGACCACGCGCGAGAGGCGTCTCCCGGTGATGGTGAGCGTCCGGCCTCCCGCGCCGTCCTGGCCCGACTCGACCGAGTAGACGTCCGGTCCCGGCCCCGCCAGCACGGCCGGTGCGAAGACGCAGGTGGACAGGACGGCGAGGATCAGCGCGAGGCGGTGGCGAGCTGCCATGTTCGTCTCCTTCGGAGGGTGTCCGGCAACGCCGCTGCCCGGCGCACGTGCAGGGGAGCGGGCGAGGCGCTCGTTCCTGTCCCTGGTTGACGCGACGGACGGTTTTCGCGCGGGGATCGCGGGAGCAGCCGGGCCGTCGAGAGTGCGCGTCGTCGGACGCGTGCCGTGTCGTCGGCGCCCGATCATCCGATCGTGGAGCGACTCTCGACGCTACCTGGCCGACACCTGGCGAGTTGCGTCCGGCAACTCGAACGTCCACGCCGGAGAAGCACCCGACGGCGCAGTGCTACCTCGCGCGAGCGCGCGCCGCCATCGACGCATGGTGCCGGCGCCGGCTCCACGACGTCGACGTCGTCGCGTAGGCGCGCCGAGGGGCATCGCTCACTCGAAGACGCGCGTGGCGAAGCGGTTCTTCGCGTACGCGTTCTCGGACTCGGCGACCGCACTCCGGAGGTCGGACGCGCCGCTGCCGGAGGCCACGTTCGCTTCGATCGTGTTCCCGCCGCTGCCGACCACGAACGCGGACTGCGAAGCGCTCGTGACCTTGTTCATGCGGAACGACCCGGACGTCCCGCCGACCGAGATCCCGTCGCCCGTCACGTTCCGAACGTCGTTCCTCTCGACCACGCACTCGTTCGCGAGCACGTCGATCCCCACCGGCTCGCAGTCCTCGACGCGGTTCCTCGCGATCGCCGCCGCCCGGGCGCGGGCGCTCGCGAGGATCCCGGTGCCCGCGCAGCGCCGGACCGTGTTGCGCGTGGCCGTGCCTTCGATCGAATCGACGAGGATCGCGTCGGCGGTGCTGTCCTCGACGACGTTGCGGTCGACGACCGTCCTGGAGGAGATCGCCGCGACGCCTCCCGCGCAGCGCAGCAGGCGGTTGCGCGCGACGACGACGTCCGGCCCAGATCCCCCGCCGACCAGCACGGCGACGTCGCTCGTGCCCTCGACGACGTTGCGCGAGAAGGTGAAGCCCTCCGAGCCGCGGAGCGCGGCGTCGACGCCGAGCGTGAGCGCGCGGATGCTCGTCCCCTCGAAGCGGCTGCGCGTCACGACCGACCGCTCCGAACTGGAGAGCCCCAGACCGATCTCGGTGTTCGTGAAGCTGCAGCGGGTCACGAGCATGTCGGGGCACGAGCTCACGAAGATGCCGTGGAGCGCCGTGTTCCGGATCGTCGCCTTCTTGATCCGCACCCGCGCGCTCCCCGTGATGAAGATGCCGTGCGCCGAACTGCTCTCGATCGTGATGCCACGCAGCTGGAGATCGTCGCAGAGGGCCACCTGCACGGCGGCGCCCGGTCCCGTCGGCGCCATGCGCGCACCGCGCTTCGCGATGACCTTCACGCGCGCCAGTCCCGAGAGCACGAGCCGCTCGGAGTAGTCCCCCGGGAGCAGAACGAGCTTGTCACCATCGGCCAGTTGCGCGACGGCGTCGCCGAGCGCCGTCGGGCCGTCGGTCGGTGACACCCGGTACGTCGCCGCGACAGCCGGGGCTGCCGCGCCGCAGAGCAGCGTCACGGCGAGCGCGAGTACGACGGCAGTCCTGTTCACGAGAGCCTCCTCCGGTCGTGTGCCGGCGGGACATCATGGTCAGTGGCCGTCCGTGGCTCAAGCCCTCGACGTGCCGACCCGGGCACATCTCCGCGATCCGCCCGCGCGGACGTCGTCGCGCCGACGGCGCGCCTCAGCTCACGAACGGACCGAGCCACGCGCCCGCGGCATAGCCGACCGTCACCGCGAACGCCGCGTGACCGGCCCACGCGCGGCCGACGCGGCGCTCGAGCAACGGGGCGACGACGGCGGTTCCGAGCTCCGGCGCCGGGGCGGCAGCGCTCGCTGTCCATCGCAGCAGCCAGAACGCCGTGCGCGACCGGGCTGCGGCCAGGCGCGGTGAGGGCCGAACCGCCGCCCTCACGGGCGGTGGCCGCGGATGCCATACTCTTGCATGCGCCGCATCGCGATCGCGCTCGCCCTGAGCCTCGTGGCTCTCACCTGTTGCGCGGACGACCAACCCGCGCCGTCGGTACCCGTCAGTGCGTCGAGCAGCGACGCCGTGCAAGCGCCCGATCCGGACGCCGCCGGGTCGCGCGGCCGCTGGCCCGCGAGCATCGACCTGCCCGAGGTCGCGACCGTCGGCGCGCTTCCGCCGATCGCGCTGCGCATCGACATCGGCGTCGATGCCGCAGGGACGATCACCGTGGACGGAGAGACGACGGATCTCGACGGCCTCTACGAGCGCGTGAAGCGGTTCGCGCACGCTCCCGCCGACGGGCGCTACTCGGATGCCTACGCTGTCATCGCCCTCGACGCTTCGCTGCCGTGGATCGTCGGCGTTCGGTGCCAGTGTCGATGCTCCTGGGCGGGTATCTACCGGACCTTCTTCGCCGTGCGCGATGCGCACGATCGCTCCGGAGCGCTCGCGGTGTTCGTCCCGCGCGCTCACGCGGGTCGCCATGTCGGGCCGTGGTTCCGCTTCCTGTCCGTCCGGATCGACGAGACGGACACGCCCGCGCGTCCCTCCGAGATCGGCGCCGAGTTGCGCGCCGCGCAGTCCGGAGGAGAGAACGTCGGCGTCCTCATCGAGGGCGAGGCGTCCGCCCCGGTGGGCCTCGTTCTCACCGTCGTCGGCTCGGCGGCGGAGGCAGGTGCCCGCGTCGGCCAAGTCCTCCTCCGCGGCGACCTGTGGCCAGAGCGCGAGCCGGCGGACGACGTGCGGCTGCTCGCCTCCCGCGCCGCATCGAACCACGCGTCGATCGGCCGCTGGGGCGACGGGGGCATGGTGGCAGCGCACTGGCCCCCACCGGCCGAGCTGACATCGCGCTACGTCGGCCTGTTCGCGTCGGGGGATGTGTGGTTCGCAGACGAGACGGACGACAAGTAGCGAGGCGCGAAGCGAGCCTTGTCACGCGGCGGTGAGGTGTCCCGAGCTCCTGCGCTGCGCGGCGCACGACACCGCCCTGTGCGCGTGTCGGCGCCGATGATTCGAGCCTGACTTCGGATGTCGCGAACCCCGCCACCCCAGGGTCTCGGCTCCCTCTGTAGCCCATGAGCCCTCACGCACCCGTACCGATCGAAGAACTCCTCGCAGAGCGCGAGTGGGTGCGTCGCGTGGCCCGCGCGATGGTCCGGGACGTCAACGACGCGGACGACCTCGAGCAGGGCCTCTGGCTCGACGTGCTGCAGCGCCCTCCGCGCGACAGGCGATCTCTGCGCGGCTGGCTCTTCACCGCCGTGCGGAGGGACCGCACGAACGCATCCAACTCGGAGCGCAGCCGCGCGCGGCGCGAGCAGGCTGTGGCGCGGCCGGAGTCGGCACCGTCCCCGCACGAGGCGATCGCGAGGGCGGAGGCCCTCAAGCAGGTCGTCGTCGCGGTCATGGACCTCGCCGAGCCCTACAGGTCGGCCGTCGTGCTCCGCTACTTCGAGGAGCAGACGCCGGGCGCCATCGCCGCGCGCCTGGGCGTGCCTGTGGAGACGGTCCGCACGCGTCTCAAGCGAGCGCTGGCGCAACTCCGCGAGCGGTTCGACGCGGAGCACGAAGGGGGCCGGGAGCAGTGGCGCGCCGCGCTCCTCCCGCTCGTCGGCGGCCCGGTCGGCACACCGACCGCCGGCACCCCGGCCGACGCGGCGCCGAGCGCTGCGGCGTCCGCCCTCACAGGAGCGACCATGATGGCGACGAAGAAGGCGGTCGTGCTCGCAGCGGCTCTGCTGCTGCTCCTCCTGCTCGGCACCGGGGTCGGGACGTGGTTCGCGACACGATCGGGCGACCCCGCCGGCCCCGTGAGCGACAGGACGCCACAGCCGCCGACGGAGCGCACGCACCGAGCCCGGGCCGTGCCCACGCCGACCGGCGACACGGCCGCGACTCCGGCCGACCCGGCGATCTCCGAATCCCCCGAGTCCCCGCGCGACCGTCCGCTCGTCGCCGTCGTCGACGTCACCACGAACCAGCCCATCACGACGGCGATGCTCGCTGTCTCGCGCCCCGACGGCCGGACGGCCTTCCACAACTACCCCGCCGCGGACGGCCGCTTCGCGCTCGACCCGGCTCTGGTGGGCGGCACCGCGACCATCTGGGCATGGGCGCCTGGCTACGCGCGGCGACGACTCGCCGACACGGAGCTCGCAGCCGACGTGAGGACGATCGCCCTCGCTCCGTGCGAACCGCTGGAGGTCCGCTTCGTCACGGACTCCGGCCGCACGCTCACGGCAGAGGAGGTCCACGCACGGTTCGGACGGCGGCTCCCGATGGATGCGTTCGAGCTCGTCGCCGACGACGCGATCGCCGGGAACGATGTCCCACGCATGCTCCGTCTGCTGTTCGGGCCGAGCGCCGACTGGCACACGACGCTCTTCATGCAGGACGACGGCTCATCGCTCCGCCTGTCGGAAGGCGTCGGGACGGGACGCTGGCGGCTCTTCGTCCGCCGACCCGACGCCACGCCGTGGCTCTCCGAGCCCTTCGTGGTCGGCGACGCGCGCGCTGCGACCGTCATCACGGTCCGCCTGCCCGACGCGCCGCGGACGCGGCGCATCCGCCTCGTCACCGGGGACACGCGCACACCGCTCGCGGGCGCCTCGCTCGTGCCGTGGCTCGAGGTCGGGGACGGCCGCGCGTACCTCCCCGGAGCGCCGATCGAGACGGACGCGCTCGGCGTTGCAGCGCTGCCCTACGACCCGTCCGAACAGCGAGGCGCGACCCGTGCGCCGATCTGGTGGGTCCACGCGCCCGGCTACGTCGGCATGCTCCCCGCATCCGCACTCGACGACCCGGACGCGACCGAGTCCGTCGACATCGCGCTGCCGAGGTCCACGCGCGTCGAAGGCGTCGCGTACCTGCGCTCCGGAGAACCCGCCGCCGGCTGCCGTGTCGTGACGGCAACGAAGGGGATGACGTTCGGCTGCGTCACCGGCCCCACCGGCACCTTCAAGATGAAAGACGTCCCGGCCCCCAACGGCGCCGTCGATCTGATGTTGCTCGTCGGCGACGCGTTCACGCAGGCGCACGCAACGGTCGGCGAGGACGGTGTCGCGCGCGTCGTGATCGGAGCGCCCGCCGCGTCGGGCACCCGCGGGAGAATCACCGGAGTCGTCACATCGGGTGGCGTCGGCCTCGCCGGTCTCTTCGTCGTCGACCAGCCGACGAACGCCAAGGGCGGCTTCGTCCGCACCGATGGCGACGGCCGCTTCGCACTCGACGGCCTCGACGTCGGCACCGCGCACCACCTCGTCATCTACTGCGGCGACCCGCAGGCGGACGACAGCTTCCACCGCATCCGCACGTCGACCGCGCGGCACCTCGACCCCGGCAAGCCGCTGGAGTTCACGTTCGACCTGCCTGCGGGCGCGGTCCGTGTCCGCGTGGTCGACGCCGACACGGGCGAGCCGATCGCCGGAGCGCGCGTCGTCGCGGGCCCGCTTGACGCCGCGACCCAGCCCGACCGTTTCCCCGGCTTCGACTACCGCCCTGGTTGGGCCGGCTTCACAGGCGCAGACGGAACGCTCCTCCTCCGCGCCCTCGTCGCCAGTTCCTCGCACAAGGTCACTGCCTCAGCGGACGCCTACGAGGCCGGCGAGCGCGACGGCGTCGTGCCGGGCACTCTGACCTCGCCCGCCGAGCTGGAACTGCGCTTGAAGCGCAGATGAGCGGACGCCGGGTCGTGGCACAGAGCACCGCCCCGTCGCGGCGCCTGGAGATCGTCCTGACGTCGTCGGCAGGGTGAACCTCACCGACATCCGGAGCCTGGCGCGAGTCGTCAGCAGGCCCTTGGGCACGGATCCGGCCTACGCCGGGTGACGCGGTGACGTCGGGTCGGCAGTCTGCAAAATGCCGGACCCGGAGCGCTTCTTCGGTTCCCGGGCGCGGCCGGAGGTCCGGTCCGAGTTCGGTACTCCACAGGCGCAGCAAGTCGCATCTGAGCAGCCGCCGCCCGCTGGATTCACACCCACGCCGGGCCCCAGACAGTGGCTACGGGCCCCTCACCGGGCGGACACTTGTGCTCCATGCGCTGCAACTCGAGGACGTAGATCGGCACGTCGTCTTCGGTTGGCTCGTCTGCGAGCGCTTCGAACAGCCGCTCGATCAGGACCCCAAGCAACTCCTCGCCCCCGCCGAGTGCTTCGTCACCGAACTCATCCTGCTGCAATTCCGCTTCGGTCGACACCGAGGTCATCTCAACCAGCTTCAGCGCATACACGCCACGCGGCAGCTCGAGGTCGAAGCCACGCCCATACATCTCTCGGCCCGCAGCGCAGGCCCAAGCATCCGCGAATTCGGACACTCGAATCACACCGCTCTCCACTTGAAAAAATCCGTTATACACCCGCAGGCCCGACTGAGCGGTCATGAAACTGCGAACGAGAACCTCGCCGCCGTGCGGGCCGCAAGCACCGCTGTCCCATACCAGAAGACGGCAGTCGCGCGCCGCCCGATCCAAGCTATTGTCTATAGAGCTCAGGAGAATGGGGCTCCGCACGATTTCGTCAACGTCTCGCCCCTCGAACTCACCGGAGCCTGCCAAGCGCTGCAGGGCGGCCGGGTCGAATACACAGAACATCCCCGCATTCGCATGAACCGTTCCACGTACCGAGACGTTGTCAGGCAAGTGAGACCTCAACTGCGAAAGACCGAATCCGGAACAGTTTTTCGGCTCCGGCGGACGCCGTCGCAGTCTGTTCCGGGCTCGGCACTCCACGCCGTGCGCTTCTTCAACGAGCCTCTGGATGCATATCAGCCCCTATGGGGATGATCTGGACATTCCTGGCGACGAGCCCCAATCGATGTTGCGACATCCACGCTACCTCGCAGGCATACGCACATTCAGGCTCATCGGCAAACGCCCGGCAGGCGGAGTAGTAGGCAGATGAGTAATATGAAAGCTGATACTCCGCCGCAGCCCGCACAGCGTGCGCAACCCACGGGCGCGCTCCACACAGCCGAGCATCGAGGTCTGCGAGTTCACGCGCACTCGTGGATGACCGCGGGAGGAGCTCAAATGTCGAGCGAACCTCATCTCCCTTGCTCGAACGAACGATGACATCGAATGCGCCAGGAGTGGACGCAAGTCGCTTCGCTACGGCATCCGGTATGCTGACGGACTCGATGACGTGGAGATCGGATATCGTGGCCAGGTCGATAGACTCGTCGAACGCATCAATGGTCAGCTTCGCGTCATCGCCGCTCCACGACCAGCCGAACTGCACCTCGACGACCTGAGGCACATTCGGGCCCAACAGACCTCTGGGGTAGAGCACAAGCGTCTCGCCATACTCCACCGGGAGCATAGGTAGCGTGTTGCGATCCCATAGCGTGCGGCGCGCAGGACGCATCCGATCGCGCGACGCCTCACCTGTCGCCGTAATCGTCCACTCCCGGTGAATGCGACCGTAACCGAGCGCGGTGACCAACTGCGCGATGGGATCCACCGCCCGGGCCTCCAGCGGCTCCAACACCTCGTCCAGGCGCGAGGTGGCCGCAACGTCCACCCTCAGAGACTTGGAACGGAAGCCTGCGAGCTGTAGCGACACATCGTGGACGCCTGGGTCGACATGCCACGTGCCGGGTGTATATCCGACGTGCATGCCGTCCAGTTGAACGGCGGCGCCAGCTGGCACCGTCGAGACTTGCAGAGCCTTGTCGCTACACCCGCTGAACGCGCCGCCTCCAGCAACAGCACCAAGCACGGCGCAGGTCAGTATCACTGCGAGTTTCCGCAACCTGGTTCTCCTGATGGTCATTGTCTATTCCACATTATTTGGATTTGGCGCCGCGCAGGCCGAAGAAGATTGCCCAGGTCTAGCCACGCTGAGCCCCCAGCCTAGCAGCGCTGACTCCGTGCGAAGTGCCGAACCCGGAACGCTTCTTCGGTGGTGCGTAACCTTCGGCGTCTTCACGCGACCCTCTTCTCAAAGGAGGTCGCACGAAACACCGAACCCGGAACAACTCTTCGGCTCCCGGACGCAGTCGTAGTCTGTTCCGGGCTCGGCACTCCACGCCGCGCTATGCCGCACCCGGAACGGTCTTTCGGCCCCCGCGCGCGGCCGGAAGCCTGTTCCAGGCTCGGTGTTCCATGTCACGCAGCGGTGAGGTGTCCCGAGCTGCACGGCGCACGGCTCCGTCGTCCGCGCGGAGACGGAGCGCAGCAGGTCGACCCGATCGATCGCGGCCAGCGCGATGAGGCGGCTCGTGTCGGGGACGGCAACCTCACGCACGCCGGGCATCGTCCGCGAGCTCCTCGGCGGGGTGGGCCACGGTCGTGACCCCATCGTGCCCGAGGATCTCGACGAACGCCGCCGTCCTGTAGCCGGCAAGCTCCGCTGCCTTGCCGAGCGAGACGTGACGCTCCTCGAATAGGCGCACGGCCTGGAGCGGAAGGGTCTCGTCCTCGGAGACGTCCGACGGCAGGTTCAGCGTGACGGTTCGCATGGACGCTCCTCTGAGCCGCGAGGCGCGAGGATAGCGACCCTTGCGTCGCCGCGCACGGCGGCGGCGTCGCACGACCGACGCGCCGCCGAGACGCCGCCGCCGATCGTCCTCCGGTCCTGAGCGAGGCAACTGCGTTGTCGCGCCCGCGACTCTGTCGTACACTCGTGCACATGAGTACGACGATCACGATCCGGACCGACGACGAGTTGCGCCGCCGCCTCGAGGAGCGGGCCGAGGCCGCAGGGACATCGATCTCCGCCCTCGTCCGGCAGATCCTGGAGGCCGCGGTCAGCGAACGTCCGCTCGGCAGACGCGCCGAGGCGCTGCGCGGTCGGCTCCAGGTCTCGGAGGACGCCCGCCGCTCCTGGCGTTCCTCGCTGCGGGAGCGGAACTGGCGCCCGTGATCACCTGGCTGCTCGACACGGGCCCGCTGGTCGCGTACCTCGACGCCTCGGAGCCCGGCCACGCGGACGTCGTCGCCGCGGCGGAGCCGTTCGGCGGCGTGCTCGCCACGACCAGCGCCGTCGTGACCGAGGCCATGCACTTCGTCAGCGTCGCGCCCGACGGCCCGCGACTGCTCTCGGACCTGCTCCGCGCGTGGGACGTGCAGGTGTTCGACTTCTCCGCGACCCACGCACTCCCCCACGTGGTCGATCTGATGGAGCGGTACGCAAGGGTCCCCATGGACTTCGCGGATGCCACGCTCGTCCTGCTCGCGGACCAACTCGACGCACGGCAGGTCCTGACTCTCGACCGCCACGGCTTCGCGACGTACCGCACTCCGTCCGGTCGTTCGCTCCGGATCGTCCTGGACGGCTGAGCTGCGTCGCGCCTGAGACGCGCACACCGCCGTAGCAACGCGGACCGGAGACTCTCGCCGGCCTCGAACGTGGCGTCGCCGGCAGGGCTCGAACCTGCGACCTGCGGTTTAGGAAACCGCGTGTTTGAGGCTGGATCCCGGCAACTAGTGGGAGAACTAGTGGGAGAACTAGTGGGAGGCATCCGGCGCGTCGTGGGGTGACGCCGCCGCTGCAGTTGACCCGCTTCCGTGGACACTCTCCCGCTCGGGAGATTGGGTCCACTATGGCCAGCAGTAGACCGCCGTACCGGCCGGAGTTCCGGCAGGAGATGATCGAGCTCGCCCGGACTGCGCGATCGCCCAAGGAGCTCAGAGAAGGAGTCTTAGCCGTCGGCTCGGACGATCCGCAACTGCGTCCGTCACGCCGACCTGGACGCCAGCCGCCGCAAGGACGGGTTGACGTGCGCAGCGCGCGACGAGTTGGTGCGGTTGCGGCGCGAGAACCTGCGCCGCCGGGAGGAGCGCGATATCCAGGAAAAAGCCGCCGCGGGCTTCGCGCAGCGGGGCACGAAGCGGAATTCGAGTTCGTGAGCACGCGCCAGGCCGAGCACGCGGTGCCGAAGCGATACGACGTCCCTCGAGTCTCCCGGAGCCTCTTCCATGGGTGGAGGGGCCGGCCGCCCTCCCGTCTGCCGCGCGGCGACGTAGAAGATCCGGATGATCCACGCCGTCTTGCGGCTCATGCGACTCTGCGGTCTGCCGGGCGCCAGCCGCCGGCGCTTCCTGGCAACGACCTGTTCAGCGGGACCCCGCTTAGTGTCGTGGGGCGGCGCGGCCGTCGCTCGTGGGATCGCCCCTTGCGGCGACCTCAGCCGCTCGATCACCCAGAACTGTGTTGTTCAGCCAGCACACATCCTCCGTTCGGGAGCGTGGAACACCAGCCGGCCACTCGCGAGTCAACCGTGCAATGGACTCCTCTGCGGAGAGCGGCCACTTCCTGAATCCGCGTGCGGCCACGCTAAGTTCACCGACCTCCATCAAGCCGCGCCGAACCAGTTCCGCGACCAGCCGCAGCGAGAGCGAACGATTACTCTCGTCTGTCGTCGCTCCACCGACCTCCGCAGCAATCAGCGCGACCTCGGTTGAGCTCACCCAATCGATAGAGCCGATGAGGACTATCTCTCGTATGCAGAGCTCCACGGAACTCATCTGACGTGCACCTTCCTGATTCTAGTGGTCCCAGGGTACCAGATCTCGATCGTCGCCTTCCCGTTAGTCTTCGAAAACGGACGAAAAGCCAACTCCGTCCCATCTGCCAGCCTCTTCAGAAGCACGCCAGCGGCATCGCCCGTCGTCTCGATCGACGTTCCGTTCTGCCCCAGCGTCTTGTACAGCGCTACCATCTCCGCCTCAGAGTTAACCAGCTTGTTTCCCTTTTGCGTGCCGTTGGCAAGCGTTTTCAGCACGGCTCTCACGTCGTCCGCATTCGTGACCACACGATTGAACGCATTAGCTCCGCCAGCCCCTGAACTCCCACCCGAGCCCCCGCCACCCGAAATACCGAACCCGGAACGTTTTTCCGGCCGCTCGTAACCTCAAGCCGTCTCAAGCGACCTTACTCTCCGAGGAGGTCGCATGCCACGACGCAGTCCAACCGACTACGCAGGCGCATGGTGGCACATCACCAACCGCGGGATCACGAAGCGCACGGTGTTCGAGAACGGTCACGACATTGAGCAGTTCGTCGCACGGCTCCAGGGGACCGTCGAGGCGGGCTGGATCGAGATCCATGCGTTCGCGGTCCTGACCACGCACTTCCACCTGCTCGCGCGCAGCCTCCGAGGGGAGCTGCCCGGCGCGATGCGCGGGCTCCTGCTCGGCTACGTACGCTGGTTCAACCGCTCGCGCAAGCGCGACGGCGCGCTCTTCCGCGGTCGCTACAAGGCGCGACTCATCGAGGACGACGTGTACTGGGAGACGGTCGTGCGCTACATCGACCTGAACCCGGTGCGCGCGCGGATGTGCTCCCTGCCGAGCGCATATCCGTTCGGCAGCGCGCGGCTCTACGCCGCTCCGGTTCGACCGGCCTGGCTCACGACGGACGCGATCGACCGGATGGTCGCGGCGGCCTTCCTGCGGAGCACGCCCCTGCCGACGGACTTCGACCGTTTCGCGCTGGCGGGAACTCCGGACGCCGACGCCCTGCGCGTCGAGCGCGGGCTCGACGAGACGGCGCATGCGCGCACCGTGCCCGTGACGGATCTGGTTCGCAGCGCGTCGCGGCGTCAGCAGGCGTGGTTCGAGTGGAAGGCGCGCCTCGCGGACGGGACGCGCCCCGGGGCCATGGTCGTGCCGGAGTGCGTGCTGTCGCCCCTGATCGAACGCCTCCCGCGCGCGTTTCGCGACGACGGGACGCTGCGCGCCGGTTTCCTGCGCGAGCTCGCCGCCTGTTCGCTCGAGGAGATCGCGCTGCGTCTCGACTGTGCCGTCTCGACGGCGCACCAGCGGGTGCGTGCCCATGAGCGCCGCTGCGCGAGCGACCGGGCCTACCGAGAAGCCGTCGCCCGGATCGTGGATCTCGTCGTGCGGCGGTCGGTGCCGGCGCCCGCCTGCGCGGTCCTCTCGCCGACGTGACGGAGTCGCTCCGGGCGGGAGGCGCGGCGCGGCACCCAACCCGAGAGGTGGTCGGAGGAGGATGCCGAAAAAACGTTCCGGGTTCGGTATTCCTGGCGTCCCCGGCAGGGCTCGAACCTGCGACCTGCGGTTTAGGAAACCGCCGCTCTGTCCAGCTGAGCTACGGGGACGCTTCGGTGTGGTCGGGTGGGTCGGAGTCGCCTGCTATGTCGGTGCGGTGGCGGTGTCGGAGCCGGCGGACGCGGGTCTGCCTGACGCGCGGCGAGGGTAGGGACGGGGCGCGGGCGGGCGCACGGAATCGGGGAGGTCTCCCCCGCCGGGTGCGCGATCTCCGCGTCGCTGAGCGCGCCGCGCGTCCTGTGCGGCGCTACTCGCCGGTCGGCACGCCCGAGCCCGTCGGGCGGCTCGGGGCGTAGAGGATCGTGCCGACGCCGACGTCGAGCGGGAGGAGCTGGAGGCGGACGCCGAGGGCGCCGACGCCGATGCCGACGAACGGCCAGACCTGGAGGTGCAGCAGCTCGCCCTGGCGGGCGCCGGTGCCGAGGAAGGTCGCGTCGATGATGTTGCCGTCGTAGTCGCGCAGTCCGTCGGTGTTGGCGTAGGCGTCGAGCGGCAGCGGAGCGGGGAACTCGGGGGGCGCATCCTTCAGGTTGACGTTCCACGTGGAGCAGGCGGAGAGCAGCAGCGCGGCGGCGGGCACGACGACGGCGCGAACTCGCATGGGGCGACTCCTCGGTGAGGGCGGCCGAGCGGCGGACCGGCCGTGACCGGCCGCGCCGCGCACGCCGCGGAACGGTGATGGGGCGGAACTCGCACGAGAGACCGCAGTGCGGTGTCCGGCCGCTGCGAGCGCCGGACCGTGATCCCGGAAGCCCCGCCCCGGGGTCTTCATCGTCCCTTCACCGAGGCGACTTCGACGGCGCGGGCCGCTCGCGACGGCGTACCGCGTCCGCGCTTCACCGCTCAGTGTGACAGATGTTCGCGGCGATCCGGGCGGGCGGCGGCGCCGCCGGGGAGGTACGGGACGGGCGGGGGGTCGTCGCCGCGGTCGTCCGGGCCGTGGCGGTCGTCGTCGCGGCGGCGGTCGTCGTCGTCCTCACGCGTGTCCTCGGACGGGTCGGGCGCGGGATCGATCAGGTGGTCGAGCGCGACGAACAGGCAGCGGCACGGGCGGTGGATCAGGAGCGAGAAGCCGACGGTGAAAGCGCCCGCCGCCGCGAGCGTGAAGGCGCTCGAGCCCCAGACCAGCGTGATCGTCACGAACGTCAGGCACGCGGCCCAGTACGTGACGATCATGTTGATCTCGGAGCCGCCGATCCAGTGGCCGCGGCCGCGCTCGAAGAGCCAGCCGCACGTGTCGCAGCGCGTCGCGCGCACGAACCCGTGCTCGAAGACGTGACCGAGGCCGCACGCGGGGCAGCGCCCGCGGAGCGCCCGGCCGAGGGCGCGGCGCACGGGGGCGCGGTGCGGCGGGGAGACCGGCGTCACGCGCCCCATCCTACGCGCCGCAGCGGGCGCACGATCGCGCGCGGGGGCTTCGGGCACGTCGTACAAAGTTTCTTGTACGTACGTGTGCGGGGCGTGCATGCTGCGGCGATGCAGAGCGTCCTGGTCGTCGACGAGCCCGCCCGCGCGGCCGCGCTCCTGCACCCGCTGCGGCTCGCGGTGCTACGCGAGCTCGAGCAGCCCTCGACGTGCCCGGAGGTCGCGGCACGTCTCGGCGAGACGGCGCAGAAGGTCTGGTACCACGTGAAGCGCCTCGAGCGCGCGGGCGCCGTGCGACGCGTCGCGTCGCGCCGCATCGGCGGGATCGACGAGGGCCGCTACCAGCGGGCCGCCACGGACGTGTGGACGTCACCGCGTCTGCTCGACGACGCGCTGCACCGCCGGACGGAGAAGCGACGCACCGCGCGGCGCTTCCTCGTGGACCTCGCCGCGTCGCTCGTCGAAGACGCGGGCGCGCTCGCCGCCTCGGACGAGGCGGGGCCGACGCTCGCGGCCGAAGCGTCGGTGCGCCTGCCCCGCGACGCCGCCCGGCGCAAGGCGTTCCTCGACGACGTGCGCGCCACGCTGCAGGCGCTCGTGGAGCGCCACGCGGCGACTGCCGCGGACGAGGAGTCGGACGCGTTCCGCATGGTCTTGGCGGTGCACCCGGGACGCGCCGCACCGCGGCGGCGCAGCGCAGGAGGGCGTCGATGACGACGGACATCGCACTGGAGCTCGATCTGGCCGTGACGGCGGACCGCGCGTACGACGCGCTGCGGAGCACTGCGCAGGTGGCGCGCTGGTTCGCGTCCGACTGCGACGTGGACGTCGCGGCAGGTCGCTTCGCCGCGTGGGGGACGGCGCTGCGCGGCGCACCGGCGCGACCGGGGACCATCCGCCTCGCCGCGGTCCGCCCGGGTCGCGGCATCGACCTCGACTGGACGCTCGACGGCGTCGCCACACGCGTCGAACTCGACGTGCGCCCGGAGCCGGACGGCTGCGTCGTCAGCGTCCACCACACAGGTGTCCCGGAGCTCGACGAGGGCGAGGCCGGACTCGACGACTTCTGGCTGCTCGCGCTCGAGAACCTGCGCGGACACCTCGAGCGCGGCGCCGCGCCGCTGTTCCATGACCACACGCACTGCAGCGGCCCCGCGCGGCTGCGCGTACACGTGGCGGCTCCTCCCGACGCCGTGGACCGCGCGCTGATCGAACCCGCTGCACTCGATCGCTGGATCGCGACGCGTGCGACGGTCGAAGCACGGCCCGGCGGCGCGTACGACTTCGGCTGGCGCGCCGGCCCGGCGGGCGTCGTCGCGTACGAGCCCTCGCGGCGGCTCCGCATCGCGTGGCGCTATCGCGGCGACACGGTCGTGACGTGGACGCTCGACGGCGACGCCGACGGCACGTGGCTCACGCTGGCCCACGAGGGCTGGGACGAGGAGCGCATCACAGCCGATCACCAGATGGGCTGGACGATGTACGCCGCACGCCTGCGCGGACTCGTCGAGACGGGCGCGCGCTGGAGGCGTCCGCGCGTCGTCGCCCGCGCCGCGGCCGACTGACCCGCGCCGCCGCCGACTGACGCGCGACGGCGCCCCGGACTCTCCGGTGACGCCGCCGCGCGGGGTCAGGTCCGCCCACCGCGGGCGGGCGCTCAGCGCGGGCTGAACACCTTCAGGCGGAAGCGCCGCGGACGCGGGGCGTCCGGGCGGTTCTTCACGAGCACGCGCCACTCGCCGAGCTGCGGCTGCAGCTCGATCGTGCGGTAGGCGCGGCGCGGCAGCAGAGTGAAGGTGGTGCCGTCGGGACGGACCACGATCGCGAAGCCGGTGAACGCGGCGCCCGCGAGTCGCAGGACGAGCTTCTCGCGCGGCTCGCTCACGGTGAACGACCAGCGCCCCTCGCCGTTCGGGCTCAGGCGGTCGCGGATCACGGTCGGCAGCTCGACGGGCTGCCAGCGCGAGCCGGCCGCCGCGACGGAGACCTGCGGACCGCGCGCCTCGTTGTTCGCGTAGTCGCTCTCGGGGACGGCGCCGTCGCCGTTCACGCGCACCGTCACGCGATAGGTGCCGGCGCCGACGCCCGACGGGATCGCGACGGGCACTTCGAACGCGTCGTAGTCGCCCGCCGCGACGCTCGCGCGGGCGCTGCCGATGACGGGCCGCGCGCCGACGCCCGCGTCGAGCAGCACGTCCACGTCGAAGACGGCCGGCCGCGCGCCGAAGTTGTCCACCTCGAACGAGACGGTGCCGGTCTGGCCCGCGGCGCTGTCGAAGGGCAGCGTGGTGGTGACGGCGGTCGGCGCGAGGTCGGCCGGACCGTCGAAGCCGTCGAGCCACGCGTCGAGGACGTCGAAGACGTCGCCGGTGATGCGCGCCGCGACGTTCGCGCTCGAGGTCTCGGTCGAGACCACGCCGACCACGAAGCGCGCGTCGCCTTCGCGCAGCCACACTCCGCTGCCCGACTGGCCCTGCGCCGCGTCGAGCGTGCCGTTCAGGCGGATCGCGTGCGCGTCCACCGCATACGGGTAGTCGGCCGCGTACCACATGCCCTCGCCGTCATCGAGGTCGGCGGGGTAGCCGGCGGTGTTCAAGAGCGCGTCGAAGGTCTCGGCGTCGTCGCGCACGGCGATGCCGAGCCAGCCGGTCAGGTCGCCGGCGCGCGCGTCGAGACCGAGGAGCGCGATGTCGTAGTCGTAGTCGCGGTCGTCGACGAAGCCCGCGAAGCTGCGCAGCTCCTGCGCGACGTACTCGCCGAACGGCTCGTAGCCGAGGTCGAAGCCGGGCACCACGACGACGTCGTCGGCCCAGCCGCCGTGGCGCGGGTCGTAGACGACGTGGCCGGCGGTCAGCGCCTGGTCGCGGCCGACGAGCACGGCGCTGCCCTCGAAGGCGGCGCCGTCCGGGAAGTGCGCATAGACCTTCGCGACGGCCGACCACGGGAACGCCTCCGTGTCGTAGACGGGCTCGCGGTCGTCGGCGCCGAAGATCTTCCCCGCGGTCGGTCGCTCGTGGGCGTCGCGCGCGCCGTCGGGCGCGAAGCCGGCGCGGCCGAGGGCCCGGGCGGCGGCGAGCACGTGCGCATCGGACGAGCGGCGGACGACGTCGCGGCGCTCGCTGCGAGTGCCCACGTGATAGGTCACGCCCTGCAGCTTCGGGGAGTCTGTGGGGCCCGCGTCGGAGCGCGCCGGAGCGAGCGTCAGAGCGAGGGCGAGGGCCGCAGCCGCGAGCACGGGGCGGCGCAGCCGACGGCTCCACGAGCGGCGGTCGGCGGGCGCTGCAACTCCCTCGTGGACAGCGACTTCGGGCGAGAGGACGGGGATCGCGGGACGCATCTCGAACGGCTCCTTTCCGCGCCGCGGCGGGGCGTCTACCACGCCTCCCACGGCACCGGAGCAGGCGCAACGGGCGTGCCGGGTCGTCGCACCCGCGATCCTGCGTAGGCAGAGAGAGCGTACGGGATCACCGCACCGGGCGCCGTGACGCGGGGCGCGCCGCCAGCATCAGCCGTCGAGGTCGACGTCGGGCAGGAACGAGCCGACCACGAAGTCGTCGACGAAACGGCCGTCTTCGGCCTCCCGCTTCGGGGCCGGGGGCGAGGGCTTCGGCGCGAGCGGCGGCGCGGCAGGTGCCGGTCGCGGGGCCGCCGGCGGCGGGAGCGGCGCTGCCCCGGGCGTCTGCTGACGCACCGGCTCGGCGGGGCGGCGCGGCGGCGTCTGGGGCTGCGGCTGCGGCTCCTGCACGGCGCGCGGCTGGCTCGCGGGCGCGGCGCTGCGGGCCGACGCGAACGAGACCACGGGCGCCTCGAACCACTCGTCCACGAACGCGGGCTCGGGCGCGGCGACCGGCTCCGGCGGCGGCTCGGGGGCGCGCTCGGGGGCGGGAGCCGGCGCCGCAGCGGCGGGGGCCGGCGCGGCGGGCGCGGTGATGGTGGCGATCTCGGACGGTGACTCGTCGACGTCGAGATCGTCGGACTCGCCGACCACCGGCTCGGGCGCGGCGTACGTCGCCGGGCCCTCGTGCAGGACGACCGTGTCGACGATCGGCGGATCGAAGAAGACGGTGTCTTCGAACGCGGGCTCGGCGGCGACCGGCGCCGCGACGGGCTCCGGCACGGGCGGGGCCTCGGTGGGGTGCTGCCCGGCGACCTGCGCGACCGCCACGGCTTCCGGCGCACGCGACTCGACGGCCTCGAGCGCGGGCGACGGCTCCCTGCGCGCCGCGGGTTCGGGCTCGACCGGCTCCGGCTCGATCGTCGGGGCGGCCGCGGGCTCCGGGACGGCCTCGGCGGTGACCGGCGGTTCCGGCTCCGGGACCGACGGCTCGGGCGCCGACTCGACCTCGGGCAGAGGCGCCGCCGCCGCGGCGACGTCGACTGCGGACTCGGGTGCGGCTGCTGCCGACACGTCGGGCGCGGGCGCGGTCTCGATGACCGCCGCCGCCGAGGCAGCGGGCGCTTCGGTCGCGGGCTCCTCGGCCTCCTCGGGCGGCAGGGTGCTCAGCAGGTGGGCGAAGAAGGGAGCCGACGAGGGGTCCCCGGACGCGGGAACCGCGTCGTGCTCCTCGGCCGTCGTCCCAGCCGTCCCACCGTGCAGGTTGACCAGAGCCGCCAGCCCCTTGCCGAGCCGCCTCGGGGCCTTCATGGACCGACATTCTTCCTCGTGGGGGGGACGCCCGAACAGCCACCCCTGGTTGGGGGCGTCCGGGGACGTCCGCGCGAGGCGCGCTTCGGAGGCCGAGTCGCGGGCCGACGCCATCAGCGCACCTCCACGACCTCGATCCGCAGGTCGCGGATCGCGTCGACGACGGGACCGGTCAGTTGCGACGTCCCCGTGCCCGCGGCGAGGTCGCTCTTCGCGAGCGCCAGGTGCGTCGCGTCGAAGCCCCCGAGGGCCGGGTCCATCGGTACCCAGGTGTCCGCTGCGACGAGCACCTCGGCCCACATGTGATAGCCGAACGCGCCGCGGCGCCCGACTCCCGGGGCGGCGTCGGGTTCGAGATACGCGAGACCGAGGACGACGCGCGACGGCAGACCCGCCGCGCGCGCGAGCGCGGCCGCGAGCAGCGCGTGCTCGCTGCAGTCGCCGCGGCGCGAGCGGGCGGTCTCGGCGGCCGTCGCGAAGCCGACGTCGAGGGTCTTGTCGAGGACGTACCGCCGCACGAACTGCTCGATGCGGCGCGTGCACGCGAGCGCGTCGGCCTCGGCGCCGACGGCGATCGCCGAGAGCGCGCGCACGTCGAGGTCGGCGGTCTCGAGCCACGGCGTCGCCTGGAGGTAGCGCTCGAGCGACGCGTCCTGCACCGGGCGACGGAACGCGCGGAAGCCGTCGCGCGCCCACCACACGTCGATCGTGACCTCGAGCGCGGCGTCGTCGTCGGCGCGCCGCACGGACTGGCCCGCGTCCTCGGGCGGGTGCGCGTCGAAGCGCGAGCCGTCGCGGCGCGCGAGACGGAGCACGGCGTGCCGCCGGCCGCGCGGCTCGTGGATCGTGCGGTCGGGCGCGACGAACGACGTCGCGAGCACGTCCACCGCCGTCGGCGCCGCGCACGCGCGCTCCTCGGTCGTCCGCTCCGTCTCCATGCGCCCCACGCCGACGAGCTCGCCGCGCGATGCCTGCAGACGTCCGGCGTCGTCGAGCCAGAGCGTGCGCGTGCGGCCGCGCGCGGCGTCCTCGGTGACCTCGACGCGGTGCAGCGTCGCGTCTCCTGCGTGCCCGGCAGCGCGCAGCGGCTCGGTCGCGAGCACGCGATACGCGACGTCGGACGCCTGCGCCGGGCTCTCCGTCGCGAAGGCGCGGAGACGCGTGACGGTGTCGGGCGCGAAGCCCGCCGCGAGGACGGCGCGGTCGAGAGCGGCCGGACCGAGCGCGCCCTCGGGATACGCGAGCTCGCTCGTCCCGGCATCCTGGCGCAGGCGGATCGTCGCGCCGTCGACGACGCCCGACGTCGTCGTCTCGCTCGCCGCCACCTTCTGCCGCGTGCCGAACGCGACGACGCGCCCGGCCGCGTCCTCCTCGACGCGACTCGCGAGCACGAGCTCGATCTCGCTGCCCGCGCGCGCGAGCAGGAGCTTCGTCTCGGTGGTCGTGACCGTGCGGCGCGTGGCGTCGTCCGCGACGACGCGCGTGTGGACGCTGCCCGCGTGCGTGCCGTTCAGGCGCACGGCGTACCAGTCGTCGGCGACGACGCGCTCGGCGGCGTGCGCGGACGCGGCGCATGCGGCGAGCGCGATGACGGCCGCGGCGGCCGCGCGCGTCGTCACGCGACCTGCAGCGCCGTCACGCACGCGGCGTCGACGACGTCCTCGGCGCTGCAGCCGCGCGAGAGGTCGTTCATCGGCTTCGCGAGCCCCTGCAGGATCGGGCCGATCGCGGTCGCTCCGCCGAGCCGCTGCGCGAGCTTGTAGGCGATGTTGCCCGCGCCGAGGTCGGGGAAGACGAGCACGTTCGCGCGGCCGTCGACCGCGCTGCCGGGCGCCTTCGCGGCGGCGACCGACGGGACGACCGCGGCGTCGAGCTGCAGCTCGCCGTCGCAGACGAGCTGCGGATCGCGCGCGTGCACGAGCTCGGCCGCGCGCGCGACCTTCGCGGCGTCGGGGTGCTCGGCGCTGCCCTTCGTCGAGAAGCTGAGGAGCGCCACGCGCGGCGTGCACTCGAGGAAGGTGCGCGCGCTCGCGGCGCCGGCGAGTGCGATCTCCGCGAGCTGCTCCGCCGTCGGGTCGGGGACGACCCCCGCGTCGGTGAACACGAACGCGCCGTGCTCGCCCGCGGCGACGCGCTCGGCGGGGAACGCGATGAGGAAGAAGCTCGAGAGCGTCGCGACGCCCGGGGCGAGTCCGATTCCGACGAGGGCGGCGCGCACCGTCGCGGCCGTCGTCGCGACGGCACCGGCCACGGCGCCGTCGGCGTCGCCCGCGCGCACCATCAGCGCCGCGCGGAGCAGCGGGTCGGCGAGCGCCTCGCGCGCGGCGGATTCCGTCATGCCCTTGTGTGCGCGCGCGCCAGCGAGGAGCGCGGCCCAGCGCGCGAGGTCGGCGGCCGCAGGCGGCGCCTCGAGCAGCACGGGCTCCGCGAGCCCGCGCTCCGCGAGCAGCCGCGCCGCCTCGCGCACGCGCGGGTCGTGCGCCTCGGGCAGCACGATCCGGCGCGGGTGCCCCGCGGCGCGCTCGCGGATGCGCGCGAGCACGTCGTTCACGCGGCGTCCTCGTCGTCGGCGTGATGACCGTGCAGCTCGTCCACGATCTCGAGCAGGCCCGCGTCGATCGTCACCTCGGTCGCGAGCAGGTACTGCGCGTACGTCTTGCCCTGCGCGTCGAGCAGCAGCGAGAGCGTGCCGCCGCCGCCGAGGCTCTCGTGCAGCAGGAAGTTGAGGGCGAGCAGGTTCGGGACCTCGTGGCGCTCGACCGCGCCGCGGCAGACGCCCGCGAAGCGCCGCTTCACGAAGTCGGGCGTCAGCGTGCGCAGCATCCACGCGTAGACCTCGGGGCAGCGCGCGATCACGCCGATGTTGCACGTGTCGCCCTTGTCGCCCGAGCGCGCGAGGCAGAGCTCCTGGAGCTGCACCATCGTGCGGCGACCCGTGTTCGGCTCGAGCGTGTGCGGCTCCTCGGCTTCGAAGGGCTCGCCCGGGCGCGTCGGCGCGGCGCAGGAGAGCGCCTCCTCGTGGTCGCCGACGACCACGCGCACGTGCACGGCGTCGCGTCCGATCAGCGCGGGCCAGTAGCCGACGACCTCGGACGCGCGCGGGCGGCCCTGGTCGGCGAGGTAGGTGATGCCCGGCACCGTCGCGAGCACGCGCGGCACGAGCTGCACGCCGAAACGGTCGTCGATCTTGCGGCGGTCCGCGTCGCGCACCGCCACCTGCAGCAGCACCTCGGACGGCTCCTCGTCCGGGTCGAGCGGCGGGTGGCTCCCGTCGAAGCCGACGTAGCACGTCGTCGCGTCCTCGTAGAGGTCGGCGCCGCCGGCGGCGTGCCAGAACGCGTCGGCGACGCGCCGCGCCTTCGCGAGCGCCAGCGGACCCGCCACGAGCAGCCGCCCGAACGCGCGGTAGCCGTGCGCGAACGAGACCGAGACCTTCAGCTTCTCGGGCGCGGGCGCGCCGCGCGCGCCGCTCACGCGCACGCGGTCCTCGCCGACCTGCTCGAGCCGGATCGAGTCGAAGCGCGCGACGCAGTCGGGCGCGATGTAGCTCGGCGAGCCCATCTCGTAGACGAGCTGCTCGCTCACGGTGTGGACGCTCACGAGCCCGCCGCTGCCCGGGTGCTTCGTCACGACGAAGCTGCCGTCGGCGGCGACCTCGACCATCGGGTAGCCCATGTCCTCGTAGCTCGGGACGAGGTGCCAGTCGGTGAAGTTGCCGCCCGTCGCCTGCGTGCCGCACTCGATGATGTGCCCGGCGATCACGCCCGCGGCGAGCCGGTCCCAGTCGTCCTCGGCCCAGCCGAACTCGTGGATCATCGGCGCGAGCGTGACGGCCGTGTCGGTGACGCGCCCCGCCACGACGACGTTCGCGCCGAGCGCGAGCGCACGCGCGACCGGCCGCGCGCCCAGGTAGACGTTGGCCGAGAGCACGTTCGCGCGCTCGTCGGCGAGCGGGCGGCCCGTGTCCATGTGCGTGAGCGGCTCGCCGGACGCGAGCAGTTCGTCGATGCGGTCGTGGATGTCGTCGCCGAGCACGACGCCCACGCGCACGCGGTCCTCGATGCCGAGCTCCCGCGCGAGCGCGACGACGGCGTCGCGGCAGGCGAGGGGGTTCACGCCGCCCGCGTTGCTGATGATCGTGACGCCGCGCTCGACGCACGCCGGGAGCACGTCGCGGAGCTGCGTCAGGAAGTCCGCGGCGAAGCCCTTGGTCGGGTCCTTCCGGCGCTGCTTCTGCAGGATCGCCATCGTGACCTCGGCCAGGTAGTCCATGACCAGGTAGTCGATGGGACCGCCCTCGACCTGGCGTCGCGCGGCGGTGGGGTCGTCGCCCCAGAACCCGCCGCAGTTGGCGATCACGATCCGCTCCTTGCGCGTCACCCTGCACCTCCCGGGAGCGCCGGATTCTACGTTCGGCGCAGGCGTTCGCGGCGACCTGCCGCAGCGCATTCGCGCGCGGCGCGCAGACGCGTCACGGCAGGCGGATGCGCGCCTCGAGGGCGCCGGCGTCGTCCACGAACGCGTCGACGAGCACACGGCCGAGCGGCCAGGTCGCGGGGCCCTCGCGCACGGTGCCGTCGAGGCGCCAGGCGGAGCCACACGATCCGCAGCGCAGCAGGTCCTCGTCGCTGCGCCACAGCAGGTCGCTCCCGTCGACCGGGCACTCGCCCGTGGACGCCGCGAAGTGCGCGGGGTCCACGTGCACGACGATCACCGGCTCGGGCAGCCCGCCGCCCGTCACGATGACGCTCGCGCCGACGTCGAGCGCGCGTCCGCCGAAGTCGATGTTCCACGCTCCCGGCGCCGCCGCGCGCGCCTCGGCGCACTGCGCGGCCGGTCGTTGGATGCGCACGTACGGTCGCGAGCCGGGCGCGCCCGGTGTCGCGGGGCTCGGCGGCGCGGCGGCGCGCGGTCCGCCGGTCGCCGCGCGCTGGACGTCGTCGAGCCCCTCGCGGAGCTGGCTCGCGCCGCGGCCGAAGATGCCGAGCAGGCCGCGGCGCGAGAGGCCGCGCGGGCGCTCGCTCATCCCAGGCGCTCGAAGAGCATCGCCATGCCCATGCCGCCGGAGACGCACAGCGTCGCGAGGCCGTAGCGCGCCTCGCGGCGGCGCATCTCGTGCAGCAGCGTCACGCAGATGCGCGCGCCGGTAGCGCCGATGGGGTGGCCGAGCGCGATCGCGCCGCCGTTGACGTTCAGCCGCTCGGGGTCGATGTGCAGCTCGCGGTCGCACGCGATGACCTGCGCGGCGAACGCCTCGTTCAGCTCCACGAGGTCGATGTCGCCGAGCGTCAGCTTCTGGCGCTCGAGCAGCCTGCGCACCGCCGGCACGGGGCCGATGCCCATGATCTCGGCGGGCACGCCGGCGACCGTCCAGTCGACGATGCGCGCGAGCGGCGTGACGCCGAGCTCCGCCGCACGGGCGGCGTCGAGCACGACGAGCGCCGCGGCGCCGTCGGTGATGCCCGACGAGTTGCCGGCGTGGACGCCCCCGTCCTTCTTGAACACGGGCGGCAGCTTCGCCATCGACGCCACGGTCGCGTCCGGGCGCGGGTGCTCGTCGGCCGTGACCAGCGTCGGCCCCTTGCGGCCGGGCACCTCGACGCCGAACGTCTCGTCGGCGAAGAGCCCCTTCGCGAGGGCGACGCCGCAGCGCTGCTGCGTGCGCTCCGCGTACGCGTCCTGCTCGGCGCGCGAGATGCCGTACTTCTCGGCGAGGTTCTCGGCGGTCATGCCCATCAGCACGTTCGAGATCGGGCACAGGAAGCCGTCGCGGTACATGGCGTCCACCACCTCGGCGTGGCCGAGGCGGTAGCCCCAGCGCGCCTGCGGCAGCAGGAACGGCGTGTTCGACATCGACTCGGTGCCGCCCGCCAACACCGCGCGCGCGCGGCCGAGGCGGATCGCGTCGCTCGCGAGCGCGATCGACTTGAGCGACGACGCGCACGCCTTGTTGACGGTCATCGCGGGCACCTCGACCGGGATGCCCGCGCGCACGGACACCTGCCGCGCCGTGTTGGTGCCGCCGCCCGCCTGCCGGCCGTGGCCGAAGAGCGTCTCGTCGATCTGGTCGGGCGCGACGCCCGCGCGGGCGAGGGCCTCCTTCGCGACGGCGGTCCCGAGGTCGGCCGCCGAGAGCGGCAGGAGCCCGCCGCCGAAGCGGCCGATCGGCGTGCGCACCGCGCCGGCGACGACGACGTCCGTGGTGGTCATGACGGAGCTCCTCGGGTGTGCGGGGTGGGGTGGAGGGGGGTGGGGCGGCTCAGAAGGGCAGGAAGTCGTAGCGGCGCGTGACGCCGTCGGGGTCGGTGTGGAGCACCGTGTACGTGAAGATCCCGCCCGAGAGGCGCTGGATGTCGCTGATGACGAGCGTGTGCTCGTGGCCGGTCGCTTCGAAGGTGCGCACCTCGGTCCAGCCGAGCGGGCGGCCGGAGCCGTCGAACACGAAGTCGGAGTACGCGGCGGTGCCGCTGCCCGCGGGCGTGAAGACCGGGTCCGCGCTGAAGTCGAGGACGCGACGGGAGGCGTCGCGTGCGGCGACGGCGAGCGTCGCGCCGTAGTCCTCGCCGCACGCGAGCGCGTAGCCCGTCGGGGTCGGGCCGGCCTGGAGCGGCGTCAGCGTGCAGGGATCGGGCGGCGGGCCGGCGATGCCGATCGCGATCGGCGCGGTGCCCTGCGACGTCAGCACGATGTCGTTCGCCGCGCCGGACTCGCCCACCACCGTGACGAACGGCAGGAGTGCGGGAGTCGCCGCGAGGGCGAGCCCGGGGGGCGTCGCATGTTCGGGACGGCGGTCGGTCTCCAGCCCGGCGTTCGCGGAACCCTTGAGCTTGACCGTGAGCGCCCAGCGCTTCGCGGACGGGGGGATGTCGAGGACGACCGTGTAGTCGCCGACCTCGCTCAGCGTGTAGCCCTTCTGCTTCCAGGTCGAGCCCTTCTGCTTGGGCTCCGCGCTGCTGGTCACGTCGCCGCCCGGGCCCGTGAACGAGCCGATCGTGACGGGGTCGGCGCCCTTCCACGACACCGTGAGCTGCGCCTCGTACCCGGCGAGCGCGCCGAAGACGATCCGCCCGGGCGGATTGAGGTCCGTGACCTTGCCGCGGATCTTCCAGAGCGTCTGCGGCGTGATCTTCGGCACGAGCGCGTAGTCGCCCTGGCTGCCGTTCGCGCCCGCGACGACCACGCGGTACTGCGTGGTGGCGGTCGGCGGCGTGCGCTGCTGGATCTTGCGCGCGGCGATCTGCAGCGCCGGCTCGACACGGTACGCGAGGGAGAAGAGGCCGAGCGAACCCTGGAGCACGCTCGTCTTCTGGCGCGGGAGCGCAACCGTGAGCACGCCGCTGCGCGGCACCGCGATCAGGTACTCGTGGACGGGGGCGTCGTCGTTGACGGTGCCGAGGACGCGCTCGCCGGGGAGCACGGTGTGGCGCTCGAGCGCGACGGCCGGCAGGGCGAGCGTGCCGAGCAGCGCGGCGACGAGCAGGGCGCGGGTGGATCGCATGGGCCCGGGATTGTACGGCGCCGGTGCGGCGGCGGCGGACTTCGCGGTGCGCCCGCGAGCGTGGCCGCGCGAGGCCACGGGGGGTCCTCGGAACGAGACAGCCCCTGCGGTCGTCCAAGTCCTGTAGCGTCGGGGAGCGCGTGGCACGGCGTTCGAATCATGCCCGCCGCCTCCCGGCGCGCGGAGACCCTTGCGGAGCATCTCGATGAGCAACCGCCGATCCCCCCTTCGTCTCGTCCTCGGCCTCGGCCTCCTCGGAGTGACCGGCCTCGCGAACGGCGGGTGCGCGCCGGGCGCCCTGCCCGCCGACGGCGCCGCGCAGGTCGGCGCCGCCGTCCTCCCGCAGGCCGTGCCGCCGGTCACCGCACCGCAGCAGCCTGCCGCCGGGGAGCCCGCCGCGCAGGAGCCGGGCACGAAGGCTCCCGAGCGCGCTCTCGACGCCGAGGCGGTGCGCGCCCTCGCCGAGGAGGTCGCGAGGCTGCGCGCGCAGCTCGCCGACATGGACGAGGAGTTGCGCGCGGCGCGCGCGGGCGACGACGGCCGCGCCGCCGCCGGCGAGCCCGTCGCGCCGATCGAGGAGCTCGACGGCGCCGAGGCGACGGCGGGTGCGGACGGCGAGCCGCGCGTCGGCGCCGACGAGGGGCCGCTCGTGCGCGAGGGCGGCGACGACGGGCCCGTGCGCGAGGTCGTCGTGGAGCGCCAGGTCGGCGACGACGAGGACGTCGTCGTGGTCGAGGAGGAGCCGACCGTCATCTACGAGCAGGTCGTCTACGAGACCGAGACGGTCTACCAGTGGGTGCCGTTCGGGCACGTCCACCACCTCGGCTGCGGGCACCACTACTACGGCTGCTCGTGCCACCCCTGGTACTACGACTGCCACAGCTCGATCTCGTTCCACCTCTCCGATCACGACTGGCGCGTGTGGGTCGGCTGCGGCAACCCGTACACCTACTACCACGTCGGGTACTGGCACGGCGGCTACGACTACGACCACGACGCGCACTACCGGCACGACTACTACGTGCGCCACGTCGCCGACGGCGCCTCGCGCCGCGACCGCAAGCGCGCGTTCCGCAAGGGCTACGTGGACGGCTTCCAGGACGGCCGCGAAGTCGCGGCACCGCCGCCCGCGAGCTCCCCGTCGCCCACGGGTCCGGTGGTCGCGGGCCGGCGCGAGCGGAGCGGTTCCGCGGCCGGCGGCTCGGCGACGGCCCCCGTCGTGCGCTCGCGCGGCGGCGAGGAGCCGGGCGCAGGGCGCTCGCCGCTCGACGCGGCACCGTCGACCGGGAGCACGCCGACGCGCCGCGAACGCGGTGGCGGCGAGAGCCCGGTGGCGCGCACCGAGCCGCGCACCGAGACGCCGCGTTTCGGCAGTGGGCTCGACGACGCGGCCCGCGAGCGCGCACGCCGCGCCGCGGCCGACCAGGAAGGTGCGGCGCGCGAGGCGCCGCGCGTCGCGTCGCCGCCCGAGATCGTGCGCACGGTGCGGCGTGGCGGCGACGACACGCCCCGCGACCGCGGCCTGCCGGGGCTCCGGAACGGCACCGAGCGCGGCTCGGACGACAGCGGGCGCGTGGTGCGGCGCCGCGACGTCGAGACGCCGCCGGCACGGCCGCGGGCGCCCGAGGTCGACCGCGGCGGCACGCGCCGCGACATCGACCCGACGCCGCGGCGCGAACCCGAGCGGCCGCGGCCCGAGCGCGTCGAGCGGCGGCCCGAGCCCCCGACGCGGACGGTCCCGGAGCGCAGCGAGCCCGTGCGGCGCGCGCCGGACGTCGTCCGGCACCCGAATCCGCAGCCGGAACGGCAGCGGCCGGCGCCGCAGCCGCGCCAGCCGCGGCGGGACGACGGGCCGCGGCGTCAGCGCGATCGGGACCGCGACCTGCAGTAGCCGCCCGCAGGGTTCAACCGGGGCGCCCGCCCTTCCGAAAAGAAGGTGTGGCGACCGAGACACCCGGCCGGACCGTCGAGCCTGCGATCCGCACGATCGAGGAGGCGCGCCGTGCGCTGCCTCTGCTGCGCGCGATCGCCGACGACGCCCACACGACCTACGTGCGGCTGCGCGCGCGCCTGCGCCGCCTGCGCGGCGCGCTGCCGCTCGAGCGCGTGCACGACGACGCCGGGCTGCCGGACGAGGTGCGCACGGACCTGCGCGACCTGAACGACCAGATGCGCGAGCTGGCCGAGCTCGGAGCGCGCGTCGTCGACCCGGAGCTCGGCATCCTCTACGTGGACGCGACCGTGGACGGGCACCCGGCGCACCTGTGCTGGAAGCTCGGCGAGGACGACATCCGCTACTTCGTGCCGCTCGACGGCGGCTACGAGGACCGACGCCCGCTGCCCTGACGCGCGGGCGACGCCGCGCGGCAGCGGATCCGCGCCACGAGCCTGAGCAGGCTCGTCTCGGGACGCAACCGGCACCCCCGCGCGTTTTGGTTTTCGCTTTACAGGGCTTTGGGCCCGTCTACGATGTCGGTTTTTCCTTCACGATCCATCGCGAAGTCCGGCTGCACACCTCGCCGGGAACCCTCCGGACATCTCGAATCGCACGGGTGACCCGGCCCCGCACGCGTGACACAATGTCGATCACCACCACACCGAACACCACCATGACCGTCGAGTCCTCTGCCGATCTGCACGAGCCCCACGAGGACACGCGCAAGATCCTGGACCTCAGCATCTACTGGAAGACGCTGACGTCGCAGTACTACGAGTTCCTCTCGAAGGTCGTCAGCGACCCGATCATGAAGCAGCGCTTCCGGCTGATGGCCTCCGAGGAGCGCGACCACCGCAAGATCCTGCGCAAGTACCGCAAGGAGCTCGTCGGCAGCAGCCAGATCACGCTGTCGATCGAGGACAAGAAGCGGCTGCGTACGCGCTTCGTGTTCCTCGAGGTGAAGGACCGCACGTCGATGGACGTCGCGGTCGACTGCGTGCTCCGCGCGGAGCAGCAGTCCAACCGGTTCTTCAACCAGGCGTCGTCGCGGATCGACAACCGCGAGGGCCGGATCTTCCTGCGCCTCCTCGCCGAGGAGGGGCTGATCCACCGGAGCATGGTCGAAGAGCTCATGGAGTACGCGAACTCGCGTGAGATAAAGTTCAGCAAGAACAGCGCCGCCATCGCGGCCGCTGCTCGGCGCTAGTCCGGTCGGGGGCCCTGATGGCCCGCACCGGCGGCGCCGCGCGAGCGCGGCCCGATGCGGTGCAGGGCGCCCGGACCGCAACGTCACCAAGGAGGCTGCGATGGAAGGCTACTGCGTGAAGTGCCGTGCGAAGGTCGCGATGACCGGCGCTCAGGAAGTCACGATGAAGAACGGCAAGAAGGCGATGAAGGGCAAGTGCAGCAAGTGCGGCACGGGCATCTTCAAGATCATGCCGGCCGCCAAGAAGTAGCACGACACCGAGCTTCCGGCACCCGCTCGCGCGGGCCGGAGGCGAGCCCGTGGCGCTGCCCGGCAGCGCACGTGGAGGCCGCCCGGATGCGCTTCTGCGCAGACGGACGGCCTCGTGTGCTTTCACGCGGCCGAATCGCGCGCGGGGAGCGCCGTTCGAGGCTGCGCGGATGCCATCTGGGAGCGTGGGCCGGCCCGCATCGCTCACCAGCTCTCGCGGCGAGTGCGGCCGCGACGCAGTCGGATCGCGGCCTGTGTCCGTGGCGCCGGCCCCGTCGCGACGCGGCTGTCCGTCCCGGCCGAGCCGGAGGCGCGAGTCCAATGGTGCGAGCCTCCGCGGCCACTCCGCGGAGGAAGCGAGGTCGCGGCGCCGGCGACGCGCCGGGCGCGGGAGCTGGGGAACGATGCGGGCCCGCGCCGTCGCTCCGCGGTCCGGCGCCGGCCGCCGCGCTCAGTTCGAGGAGGCGGTGGCCCCGCGCCGCACGCCGGGCATCGGCCGGAACGTGAAGCTGCCGGGGAAGAGCTTCCCGGGGCACTCGGTGTCCCGCACGTCGCTGTGGCGGCGCAGGTTCGAGGCGGGGATGCCGCAGTACGCGGCGAGGAAGTCGCACAGGCGCTGCAGCGAGCGCATCTGCGCCGCCGTGGGCCGGGACTTCGTGAAGTCGCCGACGAGGCAGATGCCCACGCCGTGCTGGTTCATCAGCTTGTCCTTGGCGTGGGCGCCGTCCACCTGGTCGCGCCAGCGGTAGCCCACCTCGACCTTCCCGTCGGGCGAGCCGTTGCCGTTGCCGATCACGAAGTCGTAGCCGAGCCCGTCCCAGCCGCGCTCCTCGCGGTGGACGCGGTCGAACGCCGCCGCGCTGCCGGACGCCGACGCGCTGTGGTGGATGACGATGTAGTCCCACTTGCGCCGGAGCGGGACCGCCCACTCGCGCCGCTCGAGCGCACTGAGCGCCGCCTGCTGCGTGCTCGGCGCGGCGCCGCCCGCGGCCGCCTCACGCGGCAGCGGCGGAGGGAGCGGCGGCAGCTCGTCGCTGCGCGAGGGCGGGAGCGACAGAGGCGACGACGGGCGGTCGGCGCCGATCCCGGAGATCCACATCTCGCGCACGACCCGCGCGTCGGCCGCCGCGATGAGTGCGTCGTCCCCGGTGCCGGCGACCGGCTGCTGCGCCTCGTAACGCACCCCCCGCACGGTGATGGTGCGGGAGCCCGGGAACAGCAGGATGCGGTCGCCGTCCCAGGCCTCGAGGGGCATCCGGCCGAGTCCGTCCACGGGGCGGACCCGCAGTCCGAGGAGCCCCGCGAGGTCGCGCGCCGTCAGCGGCGACTCGCCAACCGCGACGCCCGGGTCCTCCGCGGTTGCGTCGGTGGTGGCGCAGCCGCCGCCCAGGGCGAGCCCCAGCGCGAGCACGATCGTGGACGCGAAGGTCGGTCGGCGCGCCATGCGGACCTCGCTCTGTCTCGGAATCGCGGAGACGTCTCGGGAGTCGCGGAAGGCCGGAGAGGGCGGCCGGCGGAACGGTCCTCAGAGTTCCCGCCCCACCGAACCGCCCCGAAAACCACGACACCTTGGGGTTCAAGTGCGAAGGAACACAGGTTGTCGGCGCTCGTGGGCGTCGTCAAGGGAGTTCGCGCGCAACGGTCCACGGCTGCTGCCGCCGAGGCTCCACAGCGGTGGATCCGCACATTTCGGAAGAAAAGTTCGCAAGCCGCGGGAGCGCGGCACGCCGGCCGGCGACACATGGTGCGGCCGTGGTTCTCCACACCCTGCCGCGGATGCACGCCCCAAACACGGCGCTCACGAGCACTTGCGCCGGTCGGGCGCAACGGGCGCCCTCCACATGCTTTCAACAGGCTCGTGTGGAGAGGAATTGTGGGTTTCTTTCGGGATTGATGAGGGGCCCGGGCGCCCGTACTTTCATTCGCGGTTGGGCGAGGCAGGCCATGCCGCGACCTGCTCGACCGAAGCGGCTCCTTGACATCCCGAGCGAACAGGAGGGGCCCCGCAGGACCGAGGCCGGAGCGACCGGGAGACCGGGCGCGACGGTCACGGCGATGTGGGACACGAGGGGGTTTCGGCCCCCGGGACACCTCCGGTCCCGACGGTGTGCCGGCACTTTCGGGACACGACGCATCGGGGGGCGCGGGAGCGCCTCGGCGATGCAAGCGAACCCCATGGGAGATCCGGGCCGAACGGCCCGGTGGACGCACGGACGCAAGACCCTGAGGTGCCGTCCGCGCTGCGAGGCTTCGGCCACGTGCGCGGGAAAAGCGCGAGAGGGGATGTGACGCGGCAAGGCCGCGACACCGGTCGTGCGGGGATCGTCTCCGAAGGGGGGACCCGCCCCGGAACTGCGGTGCGACGTCTTCGGACGCCGCGCCGCCTCCGACGACGCGGCGATGGGCGTGGACGGTGCGAAGCGGACGGCCTCGTGTTCCTCAGAGCTCGAGACCGGATCGCAGCGCAGCCGTTGCGTCCGCCGTGCGCACGGCCACCGCTCACGCAGTGGCACGATGCACGGCGAACCGCGGCGACGGCCGGAGCGGGTGGGAGAATCCCAGGAACGGCAGCGGCTCTCGAAGTCGCGAAGCGCAAGGGGAGGAAACCGTCGAGGGGGTGCGAAACCCCGGGGACGGAACGTGCCGGGTGAGGCAAACCCGGGTGAAGCGGACCCGCGCGCCCACGTCGTTGAAGGGACACGAAACCCCAAGAGGGGCAGCCGGGGCACCTGACGGTCCCCGGTCGGCGGTGCGGCAGGACCCTGAGAGGGCGGCCAAGCCTGGGCAGCCGGCGCGGACGCTTGCGTCCGCGCGGATCCGAGTGCGGAAGACCTCGAGGCCGTGGAGACGGCGTGGAGGGGGCGGCGAACCGATGGTCCGCTACGCACGCGGGTGAGGCTCCGGAAGGCGGCAGAACCCTGCGAGGGAGCAGTGCACGGCGGCGACGCCGGGCACTCGGACGCACCGAGCGAGAACCCCTGGAGAGGCGACACGGCGCGGCTTGCGCGCCCAACCACCCGGCACGAGAGGCCTGCGGATCGCGAGATCCGTGGGCCTCTCGCCGTTTCCCGTCCCACCCGGCCCCGCAGCCCCGCCCGCCCCGCCCCGCCGGAACGGTTGACGCCGCGGCGGCCCATCGCGCCGCGCGGGAGCGCCGCCGCCGCGCGCCTTCGCGACGCTGTCGCCGATGGCGGCTACGCTCGCTGCGTGGACCTGCTCGACGCCCTCCCCGCCGCCCGGATCGTCGCCCCGCTGGAGGCGGCCTCGCGCGACGAGGCCGTGGACGCCCTGCTCGCGATCCTGCCGATCCGGCCCGAACTCCGCACGGTCGTGCGGCGCGCCGTCTTCGAGCGCGAGGACGAGCTCACGACGGGGATCGGCGGCGGCGTGGCGATCCCGCACGCGCGCGTCGCCGGCGTGCCGACGCTGTTCCTCGCGCTCGGGATCGCCCCCCGCGGCGTCGACTTCCACGCGATCGACGGCCGTCCGGCCCACCTGGTGTTCCTGTGCGTCGCGGGCGCCGAGCAGTCGCGTGAACACGCGGCGCTCCTCGCCAACCTGTGCAGCCTCCTGAACGACACGGCGCGCCGGGACCGCCTCGCGGGCTGCCGCAGCGCGGGCGAGGCGGCGGCGATCGTGGCGAGCTGCGCCGCCGCACGCGCGCGCAGATAGCCGCCGCACACCGCGCTTCCGGATCCGCGCGTTTGCTCCGGCGGCTCCCCGCGGGGAGACTGCGGGATCGATGGACACGCAGCTCCCCCCCGAACTCGATGCCGCAGTCACGGAGTTCCGCGAGGCGATGGCGTTCGTCGAGCGGCGCGCGGTCAACCGCACCGACGTCGTGAAGAAGCTCTTCTGCGCGCTGCTCACGCGCGAGCACGTGCTGCTCGCCGCGCGGACGGGCGTGGGCAAGTCGCTCCTCGCGAACCAGGTGTTCGCGATGTTCGAGGGTGCCCGCATCTTCCGCATGCAGGCGAGCAAGGAGCAGCAGCCGGACACGTACTTCGGCGGCCTCGACCTCGAGGAGCTGAAGAAGGGCCGCCTGATCCACAACACCGAGGGGTCGCTCGTGGAGAGCGAGCTCGGCTTCATCGACGAGATCTTCGACGCCAACGACTACACGCTGCGCGCGCTGCTCACCACGCTGAACGAGCGCCGCCTCGTGCGCGGCGTGCAGGACGTCGCCGCGCGCGTGCACACGGTGATCGGCGCGGCGAACTACATCCGCGTCACCGAGGTCACCGAGGCCGTCCTCGACCGCTTCCTCTACAAGGCCGTGATCGAGCCGGACCGCGAGCCCTTCTTCATGTACCGCATCTCGCAGCAGTTCGTGCTGCACCGCGGCGGCATCGCGCAGCCGCCGCGGCGCATCCCCTTCGCGACGCTGCAGCGCCTGTCGAACGTCGTGCGCGGCCACGACCGCGACGTGCAGGTGCGCGTTCCCGCCGAGATCATGTTCTTCACGAACCTGGTGCTGCGGCACTACGAGACGCTGCTGCGCCGCGCGCGCAAGCAGCGCGCGAAGGAGGGCGGTGGCGGCAGCCCCGACTTCTACATCTCGCCGCGCACGCAGGCGAAGTCGCTGGACGCGCTGCGCGCCATCGCCGTCATGAACCGCCGCACCGAGGTGCAGCTCGAGGACGTGGCGAAGATGCCGATCCTGCTCTGCACGGCCGGCGTCCGCGAGGAGCGCGAGATCTTCCTGAAGGCGCACGACAGCCTGGCCAACCACTACACCGCGTCGCACGCGTTCGAGCAGCTCCGCAACCTGCTCGAGCTGCAGGACGTGCTCGACCGCGTGCGCGACGACCCGGCGCTGCTCGAGCGGCCCATCGCCGAGCTCGCGGCGCATCCGGTCAAGGTCTCGATGCTCGAGTGGGCCAAGCAGAGGCTCGGTCTCGGCGAGACGGGACCCGAGCACAACCGCCGCCTGCTCACCGAGTACCTGGAAGGCGTCAACGCGCTGACCGACGAGCTGCGCCTGCTGCGCCTGCGGCTCCTCGACGAGGTCCACCACCTCTTCAATCCGGACGAAGGCTGGAAGTGACCGCCGCCCTCGACGCGCCGCCCGACGCCTCGCTCGGCGCGTACGAGGAGTTCCTCGCGCAGATGGAGGAGCTCGGGCTCCTCGAGAACCTCGAGGACGAGCTGCCGCCCGGCTTCGGGGCCGTCTACGAGATCGGACGCATCCTCGCGGACCCGCAGAGCCGCCTCGCGAGCGTGCTGGCGCCCGCGCTGCGCCTCTCGGCGAGCGGCGGAGTCCCGGAGCCCGCCGACGCGATCGACGACACGGACCCGCACATCGTCGAGGTGCCGGCCGGCGAGGAGTACGAGGCGGAGCACATCCGCGCCTGGAGCGACGTGCGCTACGTCTACTCGTGGCAGTGGCTGCTGCCCGAGGAGGCGTTCCTGCGGCGCCTCGCCGAGCGCACCCTCTGGTTCCCCATGGCGAAGGCGCCGGTGATCCGCGCCGTCGAGACCGGCGAGGACGAGTTCTCGCCGACGCCCGCGAAGCAGAAGGTCTACGTCCTCCTCGACACGTCGCGCTCGATGGCGCTGCGGCACCGCTTCGCCCTCGCCAAGGCGGCCGTCCTGCGCTTCCTGCGCGAGAACCGCCGGGAGCTCGGCGAGATCCACCTGCGCACGTTCGACGTGGACGTCGGGCCTCTGCGGCGCGCGAACGACCGGGACTCGTTCGACCAGCTGATGCGGCAGGTCGCGCGCCAGGTGACGCTCGGCAACGGCACGTGCCTCGAGAAGGCGATCACGACGGCGTGCGACGACATCCGCAACGAGCGCACCGTCGCGGGCGCGGAGATCCTGGTCGTCACCGACGGCGCCGCACGGCTGCGCATCGGACACCTGCGCGAGGCGCTCGGCGACCGCATCCGCCTGCACTGCGTGAAGCTGGGGCACGCGCAGGTCTACCCGACCGACCAGTGGCTGCACGACCGGCTCGAGCTCGACGACGACACGACCACGCGGCGCGGGCAGCGCATCGTCCAGCTGCGCGAGCGCAAGCGCCTGCTCGAATCGGCGCTGCGCGACACGCACGACGCGGGCACGCGCTACGGCATCGAGGGCGAGATCCGCAAGATCGAGGGCGAGCAGGGCGAGATCGCCGCCGAGCTGCGCCAGGACTACGGCCACGAGATCGAGCGCCTCGCGCACGTGTACGTGGAACTCGACGACATCGACCCGGCGAAGGTGTTCGCGCTCGACGAGGCGCAGCTCGAGGCGCTCAAGGAGCTCGTGCGGCGCCTGCTCGAGGAGCTCGACGCCACGCCGACGCCGGCCGACGCGATGAAGCGCGCGGCGCTCCTGATGTCGCACCTCGCGATGCTGGCGTCGGAGCAGGCGGACCCCGTCGCACGTGAGTTCCTGGAGCAGCTCCGCTCGGCGCTCGAGCACCGGCTGCACGACGCGATGACGGCGCACGAGTCGCACGTGCTCGAGGGCGGGCTGCTGTCGCGCGCCGACCAGCGCGACCTGCGCGTGCTGCTGCACGGCGGAACGCAGCGCGGCTCCCCGCTCTGGCTCGTGCTGCTGCGCTACTTCTACGCGACGTTCGCGCGCGTCTTCCGTCGCGGCGACCACTGAGGGGCTCTCAGAGCTGCGACTCGCGGCGCCCGCCGGCCACGTCGACGCGCGTCAGCAGCGCGCCGCCCACGACGAAGAAGACGACGATCGACGCCATGGCGACGCGGATCGAGCCCGTCAGCGAGATCATCGCGCCGAAGAACGCGGGACCGGCGACTCCGGCGACGCGGTCGCACACCGCGAAGAGCCCGAAGAACTCCGCCGAGCGACGCTGCGGCACCATCGACGCGAACAGCGAGCGGCTGAGCGCCTGGGCACCGCCCTGCACGAGCGCGACGAGTCCGGCCAGCGCGAACAGGTGCCACGTCGCGCGCATCTGCGACGCGAGCACGCACGCGGCGACGTACACGACGAGGCAGGCGAGCACGGTGCGCTTCGCTCCCACGCGCTGCGCCAGTGCGCCGAGCGCGACCGCGGCGGGCACTCCGACGAACTGCGTGAGGAGCAGAGCACCGACGACGGCGAGACGCGGGAAGCCGAGCGCCGTCGACGCGGCCGCCGCCATGCGGAACACGGTCCCGATGCCGTCGCCGTAGACGACGAACGCCGCGAGCATGAGCAGCGTGTTCGGGCGCTGCCGCAGCTCGCGCGCGGTGCGGACGAGGCGTGCGAACACGCCGCGCAGCGAGGCATCGGCGCCGGGGTCGGCGGACGGCTCGGACACGCGCCGCAGCAGCGGCACCGCGAAGACGAGCCACCAGACGGCCACGCTCAGGAACGTGAGCCGCACGGCGAGCGTGCCCTCTGCGGGGAGCCCGAACCACGCGGGCTTCGTGATGACAAGGAGCTGCGCGGCGAGCAGCAGGCCGCCGCCCAGGTAGCCGAGCGCGTACGCGGACGTCGAGAGGCGCTCGACCTCGCCCTCGCGCGCGACGTGCGGCAGCAGCCCGTCGTAGAAGATCATCGTCCCGGCGACGCCGACGTTCCCGAGGCCGAACAGCACGGCTGCGATGCGCCAGTCGCCGACGTCGACGACGCAGAGCGCGGCCGTCGCGGCGACACCGAGCGCTAGGAACACGCCGAGCAGGCGCTTGCGCAGCGCACGCGCGTCGGCGAGCGCGCCGAGCACGGGCGAGAGCACCGCGATGACGAGCAGCGCGGCCGAGGTGACGCCGCTGAAGTGCGCCGTCGCCTCGGTCTCCGACATCGACTCCGAGGCGATCGAGACGAAGTAGACCGGGAAGACGGTGGCGACGACCGTCGTGAAGAAGGCCGAGTTCCCCCAGTCGTAGAGCGCCCACGCGCGCAGCTCCGGCCGGTGCAACGCGAGGCGTTCGAGCAGCGGACGGCGCGGCGACGTCACGGCGGGGGATGCTAGCCCGACCTTCTCACGAGGCTCGCGCACGTCGTGACGAGGACCGCGGTGCGATCCACGTTCCGAGCGGATGCGACGTATACGGTGCGCACCGCCAGCGGCGTCCTGAGCGAGGACAGAGTGTCGCGGGCAAGGCGCCGAGGCGATCGCGACGCCGTGGCGTCGCTGAGTGAGCGAGGGTGCGGCGCAGCCGCACGAGGAGGCTCCTGCGGAGCCTCCGAGACGAGCGAACGCGAAGCGCAGGCCGCAGGCCGAAGCGGAGGGGAGTCAACGCAGCACGCGGCGCTCTGGGCCGCTCAGGTGCGTGAGTCCTCGTGAGGAGGTCGGGCCAGCCCGCATCGGCTCTTCCGTGCGCGCCCCCGCGCGGGCAGCATGGCGGCGTGCGCAGGTCGCCCGTCAATCCGATCCTCACGCGCGGCGAGGTCCCGGAACTCGACGCGGAGACGCGCGACGTCTCCGCGGTCCTCGCGCCCGGGGCCGCGACGTGGGACGGCCGCACGCTGCTCCTGGCCGAGGTGCTCACACGCGCGGCGACGTCGGTCTGGATGCCCGCGTGGAGCGACGACGGCGTGCGCTTCTCCGTGGAGCCGCGGCGCGTCGGCGTCGTCGGCATCGAGGCGCTGCCGGAGCGCGTCCACCGCGTGCGCTCGCCGCGGCTCGTCGTGCTCGACGGCGCCCTGGTCGTCAGCTTCGTCGCCGAGACCGACGACGCCGTGCACGTGGGACTCGCCCGCGGCATGGATCCCGGCGCGCTCGAGTTGCTCTCGCTCGACTTCGCGCGCGGCGCACGCCACGCGGTGCTGTTCCCCGCGGGCGTGGGCGGCCGCCACCTGCGCGTCGAGTCCGCAGCCCGCGTCGCGGACGCCCCCGCGGACTTCGGCCGCGAGCTGCGGCTCGCGGAGTCCGACGATCTCGTGACGTGGCGCGACGCCGGACCGCTGCTCGCGGCACGTCCGCACGGCTTCGACGTGCTCCTCGCACCGGGGCCGCCGCCGGTCCTCACGTCGGCGGGTTGGCTGCTGCTCACGCGCGCGGCCGTGCGGGCGGGCGGCGGCTTCGTGCAGCAGGTCGGTGCCGTCGTGCTCGATGCGACCGACCCGACGCGCGTCGTCGGTCGCGCGTCGGCGAACGTGCTCGAGCCGCGCGAGGCGTACGAGACGACGGGGCGCGCGCCGAACGCGATCGAGCCGGGCGGCGCCGTCGTCGACCGCGTGGACGGCGATGCGTGCGCGCTGCCGGACGCGCGGGTGCGGCTCTATTACGGCTGCGCGGGGACGTGCGTGGCGCTCGCGAGCGCGTCGGTCGCCGAGCTGCTCGCGGCCTGCGACGCCGCATGAGCGGCCGCCGCCGCTCGCAGCCCGCGGCGGCCGTCGTCACCGTCCTCGCGGCAGCTCTCGCGGCCGCGTCCGCGCGCGCGGACGAGCGCGACGCACCGCCGCCGCTCGCCGCGCTGCTCGAGCAGACCACGAAGGCGTTGGCGCACCCGCACGCGAAGGAGCCGCTGCGCGCGCTGCGGACGACGCTCGGCACGCGCGTGGTGCGCGAGCCACTCTCCGACATGGAGTGGTTGGATCTGCACGTCGCTCTCGCCGCGCTCGACAGAACGCTCGACGCGCGCCCCGACGCAGGACTCGGGAGCGGCGTCGTGGATCCGACGGAGTCCTCGGCGGACGCGTTCGACGCGAGCTGCGTCGCCGAGAAGAGGCACCCCGTCGGCTACGCGCGCTTCGCGTGGCTGCTGCGGCGCACCGAGGGGCTCGACCTCGGGCCGCTCGCGGTGCTCGCGGAGGGCGAACGCGCGCGCCACGCGACGCAGGACGCGCTGGCGGCGTTCGCGAGGTCCCGCGGCGTGGACGACTGGCGCGACCTGCTGACCCGCGCGAGGGAGGACCATCCCCGCTCCCACGACGAGTTGCTCGCGTGGTGCCGCGAGGCGGTCGCGACGTGCACCGCGACGGTCGCGCGCGCGGAGGTGGTGTCGCTTCCGCGGGGAGCCGAGTCGCTGCCGGTGGCCGTCTTCCCGCCGGAGTTCCTGCACCCCTACGCGCACTACATCCCGGGAAAGCGCGACGCGCAGGGCGTGTACCACGGCACGTACCGCGTCGCGCCGCTGCCGCGCGGACTCGACGAGGACGCCCGGGACGCGTGGCTCACCGAGTTCGACCGCGGGTTCGTGTGGGCGGTGAGCGCGCACGAGGGTGTGCCGGGGCACCACCTGCAGTTCACTGCGGCGGCGTACTCCGCGGGTCGGCTGCGGGGCTTCTCCTGGAACTCCACGTACGTCGAGGGCTGGGGCTTCTACGCCGAGGACCTCGCCGCCGAGATCGGCGCGCTCGAAGGCGACGCGGCCGAGTTCGCGCTCCTGCGCGGGCGGGCCTGGCGCGCCGTGCGCTGCTACGTCGATCCGGCGCTGCACGTCGGCCGCATCCGCCCGTCGGAGGCGGTGGAGCTCCTGATGCGGGAGATGGGCGCGACGCGGCGCGCCGCGGAGCTCGAGGTGCGGCGCTACCTCGAGTCGCCGACGCAGCCGATGAGCTACTGGATCGGGCGCCGCGAGATCCTCGCGATGCGCGCCGACCACGTGGCGCGCCACGGTCCGGGATCGCTCCGCGCGTTCCATGACGCGCTGCTCGGGCTCGGGTGCGTGCCGCTGCCGCTCGCCGCCGCCGCGCTCCTCGAGCGCCGCGCCGAGTACGACCGCGAGCACCCCTGACGCGGCCGTCCGCCGCATCCCGCGCGATCGTCGTTGACATTACTTTAGTGTTGGCTAAAGTATTGTCGTGCGCGCTGCGCTTACCGCCGTCGCCGAGCCCCGCCGCCGCGAGATCTTGCGGATGGTGTGGGACCGCGAGCTCTCGGCGGGGGAGATCGCGGGCGCGTTCGACGTCACGTTCGGCGCCGTCTCGCAGCACCTGCGCGTGCTGCGCGAGGCGGGGCTCGTCGAGGTGCGGCGCGACGGACGCCGGCGCATCTACCGCGCGCGGCGCGAGTGCATGGGACCGCTCTGCGCCCTCCTCGAGGCGACGTGGCAGAGCAGCCTGATGCGGCTCAAGGACCTCGCGGAGGCGCGCGAGCAGGAGGGCAGGCGATGAACGAGGCGCACGCTGTGGACGTCGAGGTGCTGATCGCGGCGCGGCCGGAGACGGTGTTCGGGTTCTTCACCGACTCCGAGTCGTTCGGCCGCTGGGTGGGCGGGCACATCGGCGTGGCGACCATCGACCCGCGCGTCGGGGGCGAGGTGCGCGTGCACTACCCGGGACCCGGCGTCTACGCCGGCGGAACGGTGCTCGCGCTCGACGCGCCGCGCGCGTTCGCGTTCACGTGGGGCTACGAGAACGGGCGGCCGTTCGCGTGGGGCAGCACGCGCGTGGACGTGACGCTGGAAGCCGTCGCGGGCGGCACCCGCCTGCGCCTGCGGCACTCCGGCCTCCCGGACGAGGTCCTCGCGCGCAACCACCGCATGGGCTGGCTGCTCTGCACCGGGCTGCTCGGAGACCACGCCGCGCGGCGCGAGCACGGCGCCGGACTCGCTGCGGTCGTCACGGCGTGGTTCGAGGCCTGGGCCGCCGGCGACTCCGCCGCGCGCGCCGACGCCCTCGGGCGCTGCCTCGCCGACGCCGGCGAGTTCCAGCACGCGTCGGCGTGGACACGCGGTCGTCCGGACCTCGCGACGCACATCGAGAACAGCAGGCGCTTCATGACGGGGCTCGTGCTCGAGAGCGCGGGCCCCTTCGAGCAGGTGCACGGACACGTGCGCTTCCCGTGGCGGGTACGGCGCGGCGACGAGGTCGTCTCGACCGGCGTGAACGTCGCCGCGATCGCCGCGGACGGCCGCTTCGCGCGCGTCGTCGGCTTCACCGATCCGCACTCCGCCTGAGCGGGCGCGGCGGCGCGCCGCTCAGCCGTGCATGCGGACGCAGACCTCGAGCCAGCGGCGCTGCTCGAGGAGCTCGCGGAAGCGTTCGTCGGAGCCCGGGTGCCGCAGCTCCTCGACCGTCTCGGCCAGCTCGCGCTCGGCGGTGGCGCGGTCCACGTCGGCCGGAGTGACGGCGCGCGACACCAGCAGCGTCACGGCGTCGTCCTTCACCTCGAGGAAGCCGTCGCGGATCGCGAGCCGTGTGACCTTCTGGCCTTCGTGCAGGCGCACCACGCCGGGCCCGAGCTTGGAGATGAGCGGTGCGTGGAGCGGGTAGATGCCGAGCTCGCCCTTCGCGCCGGGCGCCACGAGGCGATCGACGGCGCCCTCGAAGAGCGGCCGCTCCGGCGACACGACGCGGCAGGTGAGCGTGCGCGACACGGTCAGTTCCCCGTCTTCATCTTCTCGGCCTGCTCGACGGCCTCGTCGATCGAGCCCACCATGTAGAAGGCGTTCTCGGGCAGGTGGTCGTACTCGCCGTTCGCGACGGCCTTGAAGCTGCGGATCGTGTCCTCGAGCTTCACGTACTTGCCCGCACGGCCCGTGAAGACCTCCGCCACGTGGAACGGCTGCGAGAGGAACTTCTGGATCTTGCGGGCGCGCTGCACGAGGACCTTGTCCTCCTCCGACAGCTCGTCCATGCCGAGGATCGCGATGATGTCCTGCAGGTCCTTGTAGCGCTGCAGGATCGACTGCACTTGACGTGCGACGTCGTAGTGCTCCTGGCCGACGAACTGCGGGTCGAGCACGCGGCTCGTCGAGTCGAGCGGGTCCACGGCCGGGTAGATGCCGAGCTCGGCGATCTGGCGGCTGAGCACCGTCTTCGCGTCGAGGTGCGTGAACGCGGTGGCCGGAGCCGGGTCGGTCAGGTCGTCGGCGGGCACGTAGATCGCCTGCACCGACGTCACCGAGCCGTAGTCCGTCGAGGTGACGCGCTCCTGGAGCGCACCCATCTCGGTCGAGAGCGTCGGCTGGTAGCCCACGGCGCTCGGCATGCGGCCGAGGAGCGCGGACACCTCGGAGCCCGCCTGCGAGAAGCGGAAGATGTTGTCCACGAACAGCAGCACGTCGGTGCCGGTCTGGTCGCGGAAGTACTCGGCCATCGTCAGGCCCGAGAGCGCCACGCGCAGACGCGCGCCGGGCGGCTCGTTCATCTGGCCGTAGCACAGCACGGTCTTGTCGATGACGCCCGACTCCTGCATCTCGACCCAGAGGTCGTTGCCCTCGCGCGTGCGCTCGCCGACGCCGCAGAACACCGAGAAGCCGCCGTGCTGCTTCGCGATGTTGTTGATCAGCTCCATGATCACGACCGTCTTGCCGACGCCCGCGCCGCCGAACAGGCCGGTCTTGCCGCCCTTGGCGTACGGTGCCAGCAGGTCGACGACCTTGATGCCCGTCTCGAACACCTCGGTCTTCGTCGAGAGGTTCTGGAACTTCGGCGCCGGGCGGTGGATCGGACGCCGCTCCATGCCGGCCGGCACGGGCCCGCGGTAGTCCACCGGCTCGCCGAGCAGGTTGAACACGCGGCCGAGGCAGCCGTCGCCGACGGGCACCATGATCGGCGCCCCCGTGTTCTTCACGCTCGTGCCGCGCACGAGGCCGTCGGTCGACGACATCGCGACCGCGCGCACCTGGTTGCGCCCGATGTGCTGCTGCACCTCGGCCGTCAAGTGGATCGCCACGCCGCCCGACTCGTCGTCGATGCGCAGCGCGGTGTAGATCTCGGGCATCGCGTCGCCGGGGAACTCGACGTCGAGCACCGGGCCGATGACCTGCACCACCTTGCCGTCTGCCAGGGTCGCCATGTCGCTGGACTCCTCTGCCGGCGCGCGCCCGCGGACGCGCGGCGGCGTCTCGCTACTTCAGGGCCTCGGCGCCGCCCACGATCTCCGCGATCTCCTGCGTGATCTGGGCCTGGCGCGCCTTGTTGTACTTGCGGGTGAGGTTCTTCTCCATCTCACCGGCGTTGTCGCTCGCGGCCTTCATGGCCGCGCGCCGTGCGAGCTGTTCGCTCGCGACGGCCGAGAGCAGCATGCGGTACGCGAGGTTCTTCACGTACGCCGGCCCGAGTTCCTCGAGGATCTCGGCCGCCGACGGCTCGTAGATGAACGTGTCGAGGTCCGACGCCGTCTGCGGCGCCTGCGCCGCGCCGTCCGCGGGCTCCGCCTTCGCGCCGACCGGGAGCAGCGTCTGCGCCACCGGGGGCTGCCGCGACGCGGACTGGAAGTCGGCGTAGACGACGTCCACGCGGTCCACGGCCGACGTCAGGAACGCCTCGAGCATCGGCGCGGCGACCGCCTCGGCCTCCGCGAAGCTCGGGTTGTCGGAGAGGTCGATGCGCGTGCGCTCCATCTCGATGCGCTGGAAGCGCATCTGCGCGATGCCCTTCTTGCCGGCGACCCAGAGCACGGGCTCGAGCCCCTCGGCGCGCAGCGCCTGAAGGTGCTCGCGGCACATGCGCACGAGGTTCGAGTTGTAGCCGCCGCAGAGGCCGCGGTTCGCGGTGATGAGGAACACGAGCACGCGCTTCATCGGCGAGCGGCGCTCGAACAGCGGCGACAGGCCGACGCCCTCGACGGAGCCCGACAGCTTCTCCATCAGGTCCGTCATCGCGCGCATGTACGGGCGCGACTGCAGCACGCGACCCTGCGTGCGCTGCAGCTTCGACGTCGCGACCATCTCCATGGTGCGCGTGATCTTCTTCGTCGAAGCGACGCTCCGGATGCGCTTGCGGATCGCCTTCGAGTTCTGGGGCACGTCTGCGTCTCCCGCCGCGTTTCCGCGTTACGCGCCCTTGCCCGACGTGGCCTTCCAGTGCTCCTTGAACGCCTTGAGCGCCTGGTTCAGGCCCTCGCGCACGGCGTCCGTGAGCACCGGGTCCTCGGCCAGCGCCTGCATCGCGCCGGACGGGTGGTTGCGCACGTACTCGACCAGCTCGCTCTCCGCCTCGCGCACGCGCGTGACGGGCACGTCGTCGAAGTAGCCCTGGCCCATCGCGAAGATCGCCGTGACCTGCTCCTCGACCGGCCGCGGCCGGAAGAGGCCCTGCTTCAGCAGCTCCACGTTGCGCATGCCGCGCTGGAGCTGGCGCTGCGTCGCGGCGTCGAGGTCCGACGCGAACTGCGCGAACGCCTCGAGCTCGCGGTACTGCGCGAGGTCGAGACGCAGCTGACCTGCGACCTTCTTCATCGCCTTCGTCTGCGCGTTGCCGCCCACGCGCGACACCGAGATGCCCACGTTGATGGCGGGGCGCACGCCGGCGTAGAAGAGATCCGGCTCGAGGTAGATCTGGCCGTCGGTGATCGAGATGACGTTCGTCGGGATGTACGCCGACACGTCGCCCGCCTGCGTCTCGATGATCGGCAGCGCCGTCAGCGAGCCGGCGCCCTTCGCGTCGGAGAGCTTCGCCGAGCGCTCGAGCAGGCGGCTGTGGCAGTAGAACACGTCGCCGGGATACGCCTCGCGGCCCGGCGGGCGGCGCAGGAGCAGCGAGAGCTGGCGGTACGCGACCGCCTGCTTCGATAGGTCGTCGTAGACGCACAGCGTCGCGAGACCGCGCGGGCTGTCCTTCTCGAGCTTGCGGCGGCCGTGCTCGTCGGCCATCTGGAAGCGCAGGTCGCCGCGCACGAACTCGCCGTCTTCGCCGCGCTCGGGGTTGCCCTTCGCGTCGACGACGAAGTGGTTGTACATGAAGTACTCGGCCATCGCCGTGCCGGCGTACGGCGCGATGTACTGCATCGGCGCGGGGTCGTTCGCCGTCGCGACGACGACGATGGTGTAGTCCATCGCGCCGTGCTCGCGCAGGCGGTCCACGACGCCCGCGACGGTCGACGCCTTCTGGCCGACCGCGACGTAGACGCAAATCACGCCCTTGCCGCGCTGGTTGATGATCGCGTCCACCGCGACCGACGTCTTGCCGGTCTCGCGGTCACCGATGATCAGCTCGCGCTGGCCGCGGCCGATCGGGATCATCGCGTCGACGGCCTTGATGCCCGTCATGAGCGGCTCGAACACCGACTGGCGGTCGGCGATGCCGGGCGACGCGCCCTCGAGCAGCATGCGCGCGACCGTCTTCACCGGGCCCTTGCCGTCGATCGGCTCGCCGAGCGAGTTGACCACGCGGCCGATGAGCGCCGCGCCGGTCGGCACGCTGAGCACGTTGCCGGTGCGCTTGACGGTCTGGCCCTCCTCGATCTGGAGGTAGTCACCCAGGATGACCACGCCGACCGAGTCCTCCTCGAGGTTGAAGGCCATGCCGAAGGCGCCGTTCTCGAACTGCACCATCTCGTTGGCCATCACGCGCTCGAGGCCGTAGACGCGGGCGATGCCGTCGCCCACCTCCAGCACGGTGCCGACCTCCTCCATCGAGAGGTCGACGTCGAAGCCGGAGATGGCCTGCTTCAGGACCGAGGTGATCTCGTCCGGTCGAATGCTCACGGGACTGTTCTCCGATCAGGCGCGCGGCCGGCCGGGGCCGGCCCGCACGTCAACGCGGTCCGGCCGAAGCGAGCAGACGCTTCCGCAGCGCCTGGAGCTTCGTCCGCAGGGTGCGGTCGATCACGCGGTCCCCGACGCGCAGACGCGCGCCGCCGAGGACCGCCGGATCCACCGTCTCGTGCATCCGCACGGTCTTGCCGCTCGCCGCCTCGAGCCGCGCGACGAGATCGCGCCGCAGCGCCTCGTCGAGCGGGACGGCGACGGTCACGTGCGCGTGGATGCGGTTCTCCGCCTGGTCGCGGAAGCGCTCGAACTGGTCGGCGATGTTGTCGAGGGTCGCCTCGCGGCCCTTGTCGATCAGCACGCGCACGAGTCCGAGCACGGGGCGCGAGACGCGGCCCTCGAGGGCGCGCTGCATCACCGCCCACTTCTGGTCGCGGTCCACGCGCGGCGAGAAGAGGAAGTCGCGCACGGTGCGCCCCCCGGGCGCGAGCAGCGCGGCGTCGAGCGCGCGCAGCTCGTCGAGCACGTCGCCGACCTTCTGCTGCTCCGCGGCGACCTCGTAGAGGGCCTGGGCGTAGACGCGGGCGATGGTCTGGCTGACGTTCGGCACCGCGCCCTCAGTTCCTCGCGGCCTCGGCGGCGTCGCCGAGCGCCTGCTCGGCGAGGCGGCGCTGGTCGTCGGCCGTCAGCGCGCGGCCGAGCAGCTTGCCGGCCGCGAGCAGCGTCAGGTCCACGGTCTGCGCGCGGATCTCCGCACGCGCCTTGTCGACCTCGAGCGAGAGCTCGCGCTTCGCGCGGTCGCGCTGCGCCTCGATCTCGGCCTGCGCCTTCGCCTGGATGTCGGCGGCCGCGGCCTTCGCCGCGGTGCGCGACTCGGCGATGATCGCCTGCGCCTCGCGCTGCGCCTCCTCGAGCATCTTCTTGTTCGACTCGGCGAGTTCGCGCGTCGCCTTCTCGATCGCCGCCGCCTGCTCGAGGCTGTCGGAGATGCGCTTCTCGCGCGCGGCGAGGCCCGCCACGATCGGTCCCCACGCGAACTTGCGCAGCACCAGGACGAGCGCGACGAAGATGCCGAGCGCCCAGAGCGAGGCGGCCCAGTTCGCGGGATCCGCGAAGTCGAGCGGGTTGATCCCGTGCCCCGCACCTTCGTGCGCGGCCCCGTGTCCCGCCTCGGTCCCCTCGGTGGCCAGGAGATACAGCATCGGCTCGCCCCTCGCGCTCCGCGTGCGCGCCCCCGTGGCGCGCACCCCATCTCACCCCCTCGTTCCCGGCCGCCGCGCACGCGGCGGCCGGGCTGGAGGTGTGGTCCGATCCGGGACGCGACTACTGGCCGAGCTTGATCGCCGCCAGCACGTTGTTGTTCACGAGCAGCGCGATCACGCAGGCGAAGAGGCAGACGCCCTCGATGAAGGCCGCCGTCAGCACCGTGTTGCCCTTGATGTCGCCGGCCGCCTCGGGCTGACGCGCGATGGACTCGCACGCCGCCGCCGAGATCTTGCCGATGCCGACCGCGGCCGCGATCGCGGCAGCCGCCGCTCCCATCGCCGCACCGACGAAGCCCCAGGCCATCGCTCCGGACGACGCGGCCGGGGCAGCCTCCTGCGCGAGAAGAGTGACGAAGCTCATCGGACACCTCCGTAGGCGGGACGTCTCGCCCGCGTGACTCAGTTGTGCGCGGACGACCACGGCCCGCGCGCGTTGCAGCTCGGAACCGTCGACTAGTGCTCGTGGGAGAGCGAGGCCCCCACGAACACGGTGCTCAGAATGGTGAAGATGTAGGCCTGGATGAACGCGATCGCGATCTCGAACGCGGTGATCGCGAAGAACCCGAACGCGCTCGCGCCCTTCACGGCGATGGCCGAGCCGACGCTCAGGCCCGTCATGACCAGGAAGCCGGAGAGCACGGCGAGGATGATGTGCCCGGCGGTCATGTTGGCCGCGAGGCGGATCATCAGCGCGAACGGCTTCACGACGATCCCGACCACCTCGATGGGCAGGAGCAGGGGCCAGCGCACCCACCACGGCGCGGGCGGCGCGAGGTGGGCGACGAACCCGATGGGCCCGTGCTCGTAGAACCCGGCGCCGACGATCACGAGCAGCACCGTGCCGAACGAGAGCCCGCCCGTGATCCACCAGAGGCCCGTGGCCGTGTGCCCGAAGGGCTGCGGCAGCAGGCCGATCAGGTTGCAGAACAGGATGAAGAAGAAGTAGCTGCAGAACAGGCCGACGAGGAAGGGCTTCTTGTAGTGGTGCGGCATGTTCGGCTGCAGCATCCCGTCGCGGACGAACTGCACGACGATCTCCAGCACGTGCGCCAGGCCGCGCGGCATGCGCCCCTCGGCCTGCGCGCGCCGCGCCTCCGCGCCGGCCAGGCAGCCGACGACCAGCAGCGCGAGCGCGGCCGCGAGCATCATCACGACGAAGTTCGTGATGCCGAGCTGCTTGCAGATCGCGATGCGGTCGAGGTGCAGCTCCCACCGGTAGAGGTGCAGGCTCCACGAGTTCCAGGTGTGCTGGAACGGATCGCTCGAACCGAGCAGGGTCGGCAGGGCGGGCAGGGCGGGCATGCGCTAGCGGGTGCTCCCCGCGGTCTCGCGACCGCGCGCGGCGACCGAGGTCGCCCGCGCACCCGTCGCCGACGAGACCCGCACCGCGCCGCCCCGGTACAGGACCGGCGCATTGTAGGTCCGCCACGTGAGCCAGCACAGGTAGACGAAGAACGTGGCGCAGTACGTGAGGCAGAACGCGTTGACGTCGGTGCCGCTCTCGGGCCGCATGAACCAGATCCCGACGCCCCCCACGATCATCAGGCGGAGGATGAAGGTCTGCAGCGTCGCCTGCATGCCGTTGTGGTGGAAGAGGCGCATCGAGCGGCCGATCACCGCCATCTCGACGACGAGGCTGATCAGGCCGGCGAACGTGCCCGCGTAGACGCCCGACATGACGCGCGGACTCGTGCCCGAGTAGGCGAAGACGCCCCACTGGGCGAGCACGAAGGCGGCGACGAGACCCGTCACGCCGAGCGCGTGCTGGAGCGGCGTCAGCTTCGGATCCGACCCGTCTCGCGCACGATCCCGTAGGTCGCCGCCAGGAAGCCCAGCAGCGAGCCCGTGATCGTCAGCCACGGATCCGTGTCCAGCCGCCGGTCCGCCCACCACCCCCCGAGAACGAAGAGCAGCAAGGTCAGGCAGTACTGCAGGCCCACGTGGGTGTAGCGTAGCCACTTCGACTCCGCCCGCTCGTCGGGGGCTCGTTCGGGGTCCACTGCACCTGCGGCGGGGTTGTCGCCGCCCCTCGCCGCACCCCTTCCTGGAGGACTTCGGCCCTCCCGCCGGGGGTAAAGCCGCGGAGCTTACGCGCGGCCGCGCGGCACCGCCTGGAAAATCACCGCGGGGCCGGTCTGCCGCCGCGTGACGTTTTGGTCAGCCGAGCTCCATCTCGTTGACGGAAAACGTCTTGCACCGATTCCGCGCGGGGCGCGGAGGAGCCGCGCGCAGCTCGCGCGCGCTCACGCCGGGACGCCTCAGAACGGCGTCTTCGAGATCTCGCCGCTGTAGTCCTTGCGCATCTGCTGCGTGTCGAACGGCTGCCAGTCGTCGCGGTCGTCCGAGAGCCACTTCGGGATCTGGTACGGCGACATCAGGATGTCGACGGGGACCGTGACCCAGAGCGCCGGGTTCGTGATCCCGCCCTCGAGGTCGTCGCCGGCCACGCGCCGCGACGTGTAGCAGCCGGTCGTGCCGAGCAGCAGGACCAGGGCGGGCAGCAGGACGTACTTCTTGCTCATGCTCATGGCGGGCTCCAACGGCGGTCGGCCGGATGGTCCGGCAGCCTTTCCCGCATCGGCGTCCGGCCGGGCCCACTGAAGCAGCGTCTGGCGCGGCCGTCAGCGCATCCGGCCGAGCGCCGCGCGGGCGTCCGCGGCCCACGGCGCGTCCGGCGCGAGCTCGAGGGCGCGCTCGAGCGAGGCGCGGGCCGCGGACCGGTCGCCGCGGACCTCGAGCGTGAGGCCGAGGTGGTAGTGCGCGTCCGGGCTCGCCCCCTTGCTCAGCTCGAGCGCCCGGCGCAGCTCGCGCTCGGCGGCCGCGTGGTTGTCGCGGCGGAGGAGCACCCAGCCGAGCGTGTCGGCGACGGCGGCGTTCTCGGGTGCCAGCTCGACGGCGCGCCGGGCGAGCTCCTGGGCGCGCGCGAGATCGTCGCGCGAGTCCGCGAGCACGAGCGCGAGGTCGTTGACGGCCGGCAGATAGTCCGGATCGAGGCGCAGCGCCTCCTCGAAGTGGCGGCGCGCGTCGGCGAGCCGTCCCGCGGCGTGGAGCAGGATGCCCGCCTGCGCCCAGAACCGGGCGCCGCCGAGTCCCGCGTCGAGCGCGACGTCGTAGGCGGCCACCGCCCCGGCCGGGTCCCCGCGCTTCTCCAGCAGCGCACCCAGGAGCAGTCCGGCGCGCGGGTCCTGCGGCAGGGCGCGGCGCAGGAGCGCGAGCGCCGCGTCGAGCTCGCCCTGGGCGATGCGGAGCTCCGCCCAGAGCGTGGCGCACTCGCCCTCCGCGCTCCCCTCGGCCGGCAGGACCTCGGCCGCCTCGGCCGTGCGCTTCTGCGTGAGCAGCAGGCGCGCGAGCGCGAGACGGGGCGCGAGCCACTCCCCGCGCAGGCTGCGCGCCCGCCGCAGCGCGCTCTCCGCGTCGGCGGGGCGCTGCGCGCGGGTGTACGCCGCGCCGGCCGCGAGCCAGGCCGCCGCCTGCTCGGGCCGCGCCCGCGTGAGCTCCTCGGCGAGGGAGGCCGCACCGGGGCCGTCGTCGAGCGCCAGCGCCGCGCGCAGGCGCCAGAGGAGGAGCAACGGATGACGCTGCGTCGCCGCGAGCAGCGCATCGAGCTCCCGCACGGCCTCGGCGGCGCGCCCGACCCCGATCAGCGCCGCCGCCCGCGCTCCGCGCAGAGCCGGAGTGGCCGCGACTCCCGCCGCAGCCTGGTCGGCGAGGGCGCGCTCGGACTCGGTGAGCGCCGCCGCCCAGTCGCCGCGGCGGGCCAGCGCGAGAGCCAGGACCGTGCGCGTGCGCCAGTCCCCGGGACTCCGCTCGAGCAGGCTCCGGCTCGTCTCGACGGCCTCGTCCGAGCCCAGGCGCCGGAGGTCGGCGAGCGCGCGCGCGGCGGGCAGGACCGGGAGCGCCTCGCCGAGGCGCTCGATCTCGTCGAGGCCCGCGACGGACTCCGCGTCGCTCCGCAGCGCGTCGCGCAGCGCGGCCGCGAGCTCGACGCGCGCACGCTCGGACCCGGGCTCGGCCGCGAGGACCTCGCGCAACAGGAGGACGCGCCGCCCGGGGGCCGAATCGCCGAGCGCCTGCGCGAGCCGGCGCGCGACGCGCGGGGGAGCGCCGGGACGCCGATGGAGCGCCTCCAGGGAGGCCAGCGCGACGGTGGCGTCGCCGTGGGCCAGAGCGCCGAGGGCACGCAGGTACTCCGCGGCTCCGCCGGTCTCCGTGTCGGGCGGCAGCAGCGCGTCGAGTCGCGACGGGTCGCCGCCACGGTCGAACAGCAGGTCCGCGAGGAACGCGCGCGCCTCCCCGTCGGTCGGGTCGCCTGCCAGGCGCTCGCGCAGGATCGCCTCGGCGCCCTCGGCGTTCCCCGCGAGCAGCTCGACGCGCGCACGGGCGAGCGGCGCGCTCGCGTCACCGTCGTCCCCCCCGGGCGCGTCCGCGAGGGCGCGCCGCGCCTCCGCGACGTCGCCGCAGAGCGCGAGGAGGACGGCACGCTCGGCCCGGTCCGGGAGCGCCCACGACTCCACGCTGCGGCGCGCCGCCCGGGCCTCGTCGGCGGCGACCAGCGCGGCGACGTACGCGTGACGCAGCGCGGCGGTCGCCGCCGGCCGGGCGACCCACGGCGCGAGGACGCGCGCCGCCTCGAGCGGGGCGCCGTCGGCCACGAGCGTGCGCGCGAGGAGCCACGCGGCGTCCGCGTCGTCGGGGCGCGCGGCGAGCGCGCGCTGCGCGAAGCGGCGGGCCTCGCCGAGGAGCCCCTCGAGGAGCAGCTCGCGCGCGAGCGAGCGCACGGTCGCCGCATCGAGGTCCGGCGCCGCGAGGAGCTCGCCGGCGAGGCGCTCGAGCGCCGCCGCGTCGTGCCGTCTGGCGGCGACGAGCAGCAGCACCACGCGCGCCTCCGCGGACGACGCAGGATCGGCGGCGGCGCGGCGCGCGCTCGCGTCGGCCGCGGCGAAGTCTCCCGCGGCGAGCGCCGCCTGCGCGTCGAGCACGAGCAGTTCCGGGGCGTCGGGCGCCGCCGCACGCAGGCGCGCCGCCGCGGTCCCGAGCGCGCCGCGCCGCGCGAACTCGAGGCGTGCCAGGCGGGAGAGCGAGAAGCGGTCCTCGCGTGCCGCCGCCGCCTTCGACCAGTCCTCCTCGGCCGCATCGAGGTCGCGCGCGAGGAACGCGGCGTCGCCGGCCGCCAGCAGGACGTCGGGATCCTGCGGCGCCGTGCGGCGCATGCTCGCGGCGATCTCGGCGGCGAGCGGGGCGCCGCCCGCCGCGGCGGCGCGCGCGACGAGCGCCGGCGCGCACGACGGCGGCGTCTCGCGCGACGCGGCGCAGTCGCGCAGCACGCGCGCCGCCCCCGCCGCGTCGCCGTCGCGGAGCTGCGCCGTGGCCAGCGCGAGAGCGAGCTCGGGATCCGGGCGCAGCGCGAGCGCTCGCTCGAGCGCCGGGCGCGGCTCGCCGAGCGGCGGCGACGCGAACGTGAGCGCGAGCGCGAGCCCGTGCGCCGCGGTCGCGTCGTCGGGCTCCTCGGCGAGGCGCTCCGTCGCCGCCCGCTGCAGCACCTCCCAGAAGGCGCGCGGGACGGCAGCGCCCGCGGGGTCGGCCTGCAGCCGGCAGCGCGCGGCGGCGACGCGCAGGCCGAGCGGAGCGTCGCGGCGCTCCAGCGCGCGATCGTACGCGGCGACGGCCTCGTCGAGTCGGCCGAGGCGCGAGAGGGCCCAGGCCTCGACGTCGCGCGCCCGCACACCGGCTGCCTGCGCGTGCTCGAGTGCGGCGGTGACGTCTCCCGAGAGCGCCGCGCGCCGCGCCAGGATCTCGTGCGCGACGGCATCGCCGGCGTCGGACGCGAGCAGACCCTCCGCGAGCGACCGCGCCTCGTCCGCGTCGCCCTGCGCCGTGAGGCCGAGCGCGAGCAGCCGCCGCGCGCGGACGTCGTCCGGCCGGTCCCGCAGGATCGCGCGCGCCGCGGCGACGGCGTCGGCCGTGCGCCCGTCCTCGAGTGCGGTGTTCCCCCGGGCGAGGAGCTCGGAGCGCCCCTTCGCCGCCGCGTGACGGACGAGCGCGTAGCCGAGCGCGAGCCCGCCGACGAGCAGCACGGCCGCACCGAGGACGAGGCGCCGACGACGTCCGCGCCCGCGGCGCGGGGCCGGACGGTCGCGGCCGCACGCGGCGCAGCGCGCGGCGTCCGCGGCCAGATCGGCGCCGCAGTAGCACGTCCGCAGCCCTGTCTCGCTCGCTGTCACGCGCGTCTCCTCGGCACCTCGTCGCGGGACCGTCTTGTAGCGCCCGGGGCGGACCCGCCGCAGTCGTGGCCGATCGCGTTCAATTCGCGGCGCCGATCGGTCGATAGCCGAGGAGTCGTCGTATCGGCACGGGACGGGACGGGAGGGCGCGTGATGTCGTCACGGAAGTTGGATGCGAAGCTCGCTGCGTACACTGCGGCCGCGGGAGCGGCGGCCGCGTTCGCCGCGACACCGGCCGAGGCCGCGGTCGTCTACACCGACATCGCCGACGTCACGCTGAACCACGGCGATACGTTCTCGATCGACTTCGACGGCGACACGGACAACGACATCACGATCTCGGGCGGCTCGACGAGCTTCAACCAGATCAAGACGGGCTCCGTCCTCGGCACCGTCACGTCCAACGACAACGCCCTCGCACTCCCGGCGGGCTTCGTCGTGGGACCGGCTCCGGCAACCGGCAGCTTCGGCGCGGCGTTCGACCTCTGGTCGCAGAGCGACTACCTGTACGGCAACTGGATCAACGTCTCGAACCGCTACCTCGGCGTGCGCTTCTCGATCAGCGGCGCGACGCACTACGGCTGGGTGCGGATGTCCACGGTGAACACCGACACCGTCACCATCCACGACTACGCCTACGAGACGCTCGCCGACACGCCGATCGTCACCGGCATCACCGCCGTGCCGGAGCCGGGCACCCTCGCCCTCTTCGCGAGCGGCGCCGCCGGGCTGATCGCGCTCCGTCGCCGCCGCCGCAAGGCCGCGACGGCGGCGGCCTGACGCTCGGCGCAACCGGCGCCGACAGAGCTGCCGCGAGCTACCCTCGTCGCACGTGAGCGGCGACTCCTCCGCGCGACGCCCTGACGTGCACGTGCGCGCGCCCGAGCACGCGATCGAGCACGAGCTCCTGCGTCGCTGGCTGCCGCGCTGCTTCCGCGGCGGCCCGCCCGCGGCCATGTGGCTCGCGCTCGACGCCGAGACGCGGGGCTGGCTCGGCGGCGCGACCCTGGACACGCGGGGGCACCTCGGCCTGCACGTGCTCGCCGACGCTCGACGGAACAGCGTGACGGAGCTGGCGCGCGTCGCTCTCGCACACGCCCGCGATCACGGACTCGCGCACGTGCGCTGCGTCCGCCCGGTCACGGTCGGCGGACGGCGTCACGCCGCGTTGACGGAGCTCGGCTTCGTCGAGCGCGACCGCGTCGAGCACGTCGCGGTCGACGTGCGCGTGGCGCACGCGCGCCTTGCGCCGCTCGTCGCGCGCCACGCCGCGCGTCCGTCGCGCGCCGCACGCCATGCGCTCCGTCCGCTCGCCGCCGCCACACCGTCGGAACGCGCGCAGCTCGCGGCACTGCTCTCGTCCGAGTTCGGACGCCGGTTCGCACCGCACGCCCGCGACGTCGCGGAGGGCGGAACGCGCTACGACGCGGCCCTGTCGCACCTCGCGACGGCGGGCGGAGACGTCCACGCGGCGCTCCTCGTGCGCGCGGTCCGCGGACACATCGACGTGGATGCGTGGGTGGCCTCTCCCCGGCACCGCGGAACGCGTGCGCACGTCCCGCTGCTCGCCGAGGTGCTCTCCGCCGCCCTCGCGCGCGGCAGCGCCGACCTGACGTGGTCGTTCGCGCCGACGCGCCACGGACATACCGCCGCCCTCGCCGCGCGACTCGGCGCGACGCCGCTCCCCGCGCGCTGCGTCCTCGAGTTCGCGATTTCGCGGGCGCAGCCGATACGGCGTGTCTAGCCTCGCCCCCTCGGCGCGTCCCCCGCGAGGAGGTGAGTGATGGAGCGAGGTCGCCTGGATCGTCGGATCGGCGCGTACACGGCGGCGGCGAGTGCGGCTCTCGCGTTCGGTGCGACGCAGGCCGAGGCCGCGGTCGTCTACACCGACATCGCCGACGTCACGCTGAACCACGGCGATACGTTCTCGATCGACTTCGACGGCGACACCGTCAACGACATCACGATCTCGGGCGGCTCGACCTACTTCAACCAGATCTCAACCGGTTCCGTCCTCGGCACGTCCTCCATCAACGACAACGCGCTCGCGCTGCCGGCGGGGTTCGTCGTGGGTCCCGCTCCGACGACCGGCAGCTTCGGCCCGGGCTACGACCTCTGGCAGAAGAGCGACTACGGCTACTACGGCAACTGGATCAACGTCTCGAACCGCTACCTCGGCGTGCGCTTCACGATCGGCGGCGCGACGCACTACGGCTGGGTGCGCATGTCCACGGTGAACACCGACACCGTGACCATCCACGACTTCGCCTACGAGTCCCTGGCGGACACGCCCATCGTCACCGGCATCACCGCCGTCCCGGAGCCGGGCACCCTCGCGCTCTTCGCGAGCGGCGCCGCCGGACTCATCGCGCTCCGTCGTCGCCGCCGCAAGGCCGCGCCCATCGCGTGACTGTGCCCGCGACCGCACATCCGCTCGCGTGACCACGCCGCGCCGCCAGGTGCTCGTCGTCGGCTGGGACGCCGCCGACTGGAAGGTCATCCGCCCGCTCGTGGCGGCGGGGGAGATGCCGCACCTCGCGCGCCTCCTCGAAGGGGGCGCGGCGGGCAACCTCGCGACCATCCGCCCCGTGTTCTCGCCGATGGTGTGGACGTCCATCGCCACGGGCAAGCGACCGTTCAAGCACGGCGTCCTCGGCTTCACCGAGCGCGACCCGATCTCCGGCGGCGCGCGGCCGGTGACGAGCCTCGGCCGGACGACGAAGGCGCTGTGGAACATCACGACGCAGGTCGGCCTCGACGCGCTCGTCGTGGGCTGGTGGCCGACCCAGCCCGCGGAGCAGATCCGCGGCGTGATGGTGTCGGATGCGTTCCAGAAGATCGCCGGACGCGCGGACGCGCCGTGGCCCGTGCCCGCCGGCGCCGTGCATCCGCCCGCTCTGATCGCGCGCCTCGCGGAGCTGCGCGTGCACCCCGAGGAGATGGACGAGTGGGCGCTCGGCCCGTTCGTGCCGCGTCTCGCCGAGGTGGACCAGGAGAGCGACCACCGCCTCGAGTCGATCGCGCGCATCCTGAGCGAGTGCACGACGGTGCAGGCGGTCGCGACGGCCCTCCTCGCGAACGAGCCGTGGGATCTCGCGTGCGTCTACTTCGACGCCATCGACCACTTCTGCCACGGCTTCATGCGCTACCACCCGCCGCGCATGCAGAACGTCTCGGAGCGCGACCACGAGCTCTACAAGGACGTCGTCAACGGCGGCTACCGCTACCACGACATGCTGCTCGGGACGCTGCTCCGGCTCGCGGGCGAGGACACGACGGTCGTGATCGTCTCCGACCACGGGTTCCACTCGGACCACCTGCGGCCGGTGCAGCGCTCGGTCGATCCCGCCGGGCCGGCCGACGAGCACCGCGACATCGGCATCGTGGTGCTGCACGGACCCGGTGTGCGGAAGGGCGTCACGCTCGAGGGCGCGAGCGTGCTCGACATCGCGCCCACCGTGCTCCACCTGCTCGGACTCGCGGTCGGCGACGACATGGACGGGCGCGTGCTCGCGGCGGCGCTCGCGGAGGAGCGTCCCGTCGAGCACATCCCGAGCTGGGACCTGGTGCCCGGCGAGTGCGGCATGCACGATCCCGACGCGCGCATCGACCCGGGCGAGGGCAGCGCGACGCTCGACCAGCTCGTGGCGCTCGGCTACGTGGACGCGCCCGACGCGAACCTCGAGCGCGCCTCGCGCGACGCCGCGCGCGAGCAGACCTACAACCTCGCGCGCGCCTACATGGACGGCAACCGCCACCGCGACGCGCTCCCGCTCTTCGAGGCGCTGTGGGAGGAGTTCCCGGCCGAGCACCGCTTCGGCGTCGCGACGGTCCGCTGCCGCGCCGCGCTGCGCGACGCGAGCGGCGCCCGCGCGGCGTTCGGGCTGCTCGTCGCGCGCAAGCACGAGGACATGGAGCGCGCCCGCGAGGAGCTGCGCGAGTTCCACGAGGAGCACCGCGACACGCCGGCGGCCGACGTCGCCGAACACGACCGCCGCCGCTACCGGAGGCTGCGTGCGCGCATGGGCCACAGCCGCAGCGGCCTCGCGCTGCTCGAGGCGCACGTCGCGCTCGCGGAGCGGAAGCCGGAGACGGCTCTCGCCCTGCTGCGCGCGGTCGAGCAGATCGATCCCACGTCTCCGCTCGTGCACCTCTCGCTCGGCGCGACCTACCTGCGCATGCGCCGCCCGGAGCACGCGGAGGCGGCGTTCCGACGCGTCCTCGCGGCCGACCCCGAGCACGCGGGCGCGCTCATCGGTCTCGCGCGCGCCCTGCTCCGCCGCCGCCAGTGGAGCGCCGCCGCCGACGTCGCACTCTCCGCCGCGGCGTTGCGCCACCAGGACGTGCAGCCGCACCTCCTGCTCGGCGCGGCGCTCCAGCGTCTGCGCCGCCCGCGTGACGCGGTCTCCGCGCTGCGCACGGCCGTCGCGCTGAACCCGCAGAGAGCGCGCGCGCACACGCGGCTCATGCTCCTGCACAACGAGCTGTTCGAGCCGGAGCTCGCGCTCCGTCACAAGCGGCTCGCGGAACAGGCCCGTGCGCTCGCGCCGCCGGCGCCGCCGCGCGCCTCGGGCGCCGTCGAGCCCGACGGCGAGGACGACGTCGCGGCCGCCGCGCCGCGGCCGCTCGAAGGCGGCCCGCCGCCGGCCGACCGCGGCGCGTACACGGTCGTCGTCTCGGGCCTCCCGCGCTCCGGCACGTCGCTCGTGATGCAGATGCTCGTGGCGGGCGGGCTCCCGGCGTGGACCGACGGCGCGCGCACGCCCGACGAGGACAACCCGCGGGGCTACTTCGAGCACGCGGCCGTGCGCGGCATCGCGCGGGAGGCGCGCTGGCTCGGCGAGACGCCCGGCCACGCCGTGAAGATCGTCGCGCCGCTCCTCGGGTACGTCCCGGCCGACGCGCCGGTGCGCGTCGTCTTCGTGGAGCGCGACGTGGACGAGGTGGCCGCCTCGCAGCGCGCCATGCTGGCGCGCCACGGCGCCCGCGGCGGCGGGGAGTCGCAGCTCCGGCTCGCGCGGCAGCTCCGGCGACAGTTGCGCGGTGCCCTCGCGCGCCTCGCGGCCCGCGAGACGCCGACGTGCATCGTGCGCCACCGCGACTGCATCGCCGATCCGGACGCGGTCGCCCGGCGCATCGCGGCGTTCGTGGGCGGTCCGCTCGACGCCGCGGCGATGGCGCGCGTCGTCGATCCGCGACTGCACCGGCAGCACGCGCCGGACGCGGCCGCGACGTAGACTGCGCGCATGCCGCGCGCGCACCGCGTCCTCCTCCCGCTGCTCCTCGTCTTCCTGGCGACCTGCGGGCCGCGCGCGCCGGAAGGCGACGGGAGCGACGTGCTGGTCGTCGGCACCGAGGCGGCGTTCCCGCCGTTCGAGTCCGTCGCGGAGGACGGCTCGCTCGAGGGCTTCGACATCGACCTCGCGCGCGCCCTCGGCGCCGAGCTCGGGCGCCGCGTGGAGTTCCGCAACTGCGAGTTCTCGACGCTCATCCCGGACCTCCAGTCGGGACGCCTCGACGCCGTCTGCTCCGGCATGAGCCGCACGCCCGAGCGCGCACAGGTCGTGGACTTCTCGCAGCCCTACGTGCGCGTGCCGACCGGCGTGCTCGTCTCCGCGACGCTCGTGCCCGAGGGCGCGACGCTCGCGGCGCTCGACCGGCCGGACGTCGTCGCCGCCGTGCAGCGCAAGACGACGGGCGAGGAGAAGACGCGCGCGAACCTGCCGCAGGCGCAGGTGCGCGTCTTCGACCGCGAGGTGGACGCCGCGCAGGAGGTCGCCGACGGGCGCGCGCACGTGTTCGTCTACGACATGGTCTCGATCGTGAAGCTGCACGCGCAGCACGCCGCGACGACGCGCATCCTCGACGTCGAGCTCGGCACGGAGCACTACTGCATCGCGTTCGCGAAGGGCTCGCCGCTCGTGGCGGACGCCGACGCGTTCCTGGCGCGCGAGTCGCGCCCCGGCGGCAAGGTGGACGAACTCCTGCGCCGCTGGCTGACGGATCCCGAGCGCTTCCGCGCGGAGCCGCGCTGACGTGTCGCCCGCCGCGCGCGAGCGCGCGCTGCGCGCGGCCGTGCTGCTCGTCCTCGCGCTCCTGGTCGCCGGTCTGCTCGCCGCCGCGCCCGGCGAGATCCGCTGGTCGCTGGTCTGGGCGCGCCGCGGCCTCTTCCTCGACGGGCTCCGGCTCACCGCGCTGATCTCCGCGGGTGCGCTGCTCCTCGGACTTGCGCTCGGCGCCGCGGCGGGCCTCGCGCGCGTCTCCGCCTCGGTCGCGCTCGACCAGGTCGCGCGCACCTACGTCGAGCTGGTGCGCGGCACCCCGTTCCTGGTCCAGCTCTACGTCTGGTACTGGTGCATCGCGCGGGTGCTGCACCTGAACCAGGCGTTCGGCACGCACGAGGCGGCGGTCGTCGGGACCGTCGGGCTCGGGGTGTTCGCCGGCGCGTACGTCGCCGAGATCGTGCGGGGCGCCGTGGAGTCGATCGAGCGCGGGCAGTGGGAGGCGGCGCGCTCGCTCGGGCTGTCGCACGCGCGGACGCTGCGCCACGTGATCCTGCCGCAGTGCGCGCGGCGCCTGCTGCCGCCGCTCACGGGCGAGGCCGTCTCGCTCGTGAAGGAGAGCTCGCTGCTCTCGATCCTCGGCGTCGCGGAGATCACCTACCACGCCAAGAACCTGCAGGCGCACGAGTACGAGACGTGGGCCGCGTTCGTCGCGCTCGCCGCGCTCTACCTCACGGTCACGCTGCCGCTGACGCTGCTCGCGCGGCGCCTCGAGCGCCGGCTCGCCGGGCCGCAGCCGATGCCGGTGACGCGGCTGTGAGCGGCGACGTGGTCCTGTCGGCGCGCGGGCTCCGCAAGCGCTGGGGCGACGTCGTCGCGCTCGACGGCGTCGACCTCGACGTCCGGCGCGGCGAGGTCGTGACGGTCATCGGCCCGTCGGGCGGCGGCAAGTCCACGCTGCTGCGCTGCCTCAACGCGCTCGAGGTGCCGGACGCGGGCGAGGTGCGGCTCTGCGGCGAGCCGCTGCGCGCGGGCGCGCCGGACGTGGACCGCCTGCGCGCGCGCGCGGCGATGGTCTTCCAGGCGTTCCACCTGTTCCCGCACCTCTCGGTGCTCGGGAACGTGACGCTCGCGCCGCAGCTCGTGCTGCGCGAGCCGCGCGCGGACGCCGAGGCGCGCGCACGCGAGCTCCTGGCGCGCGTCGGACTCGCGGAGCGCGCCGCCGCGCGACCCGACGAGCTCTCCGGCGGACAGCGCCAGCGCGTCGCGATCGCGCGCGCTCTCGCGCTGCGCCCCGACGCGCTGCTCTTCGACGAGCCGACGAGCGCGCTCGACCCCGAGACCGTCGGCGAGGTGCTCGCCGTGATGCGCGAGATCGCGGGCGACGGGACGACGATGGTCGTCGTGACGCACGAGCTCGCGTTCGCGGCCGAGGTCTCGACGCGCACGCTGTTCCTCGACCGCGGACGCGTGGTCGTGGACGCGCCGACGCGCGCGCTCTTCGACGCACCGCAGGAGCCGCGCCTGCGCGCGTTCCTGGCCCGAACTTCTCGCGACGGCTCGCGCACCTGAGCGGTCCGGAGCGCCGCGTGCTGCGTCGCACGGCACTGAGGCGTCGCCGCACCGCGCGCGATACTGCGCGTGCACGGCGCCGCGCGCGCCGACGGAAGGGAGCCGCCGATGTACGTCGTCCTCTGCACCGCGCCCTCGGAAGCCGCGGAATCCCTGGCTTCCAAGCTCGTCGAGGAGCGCGTCGCCGCGTGCGTGAACGTGCTCCCGGGCGTCATGTCGGTCTACCGCTGGAAGGGCGCGGTCGAACGCGCAGGCGAGGCGCTGCTCGTCGTGAAGACGAGCGGCGACGCGCTCTCCGCGCTCGTCGCGCGGCTGCGCGCGCTGCATCCGTACGAGGTTCCGGAGATCGTCGCGATCGAACCCGCGCACGTCGACGCGGCGTACGCGGCTTGGGTGGACGCCGAGACGAAAAGCGTTGAGAAGCGTTGAAGATTCCCCCGACTGCTGTCGAAGTAATGTCGCAACTCGGTCGATGAACTGAGTGGACGTGCGGCACGCTGCTGTGCTGCACAAGTTGCGAGGACCATCAGGAGGAGATACCGATGGCCGCTAAGAAGGCAGCGAAGAAGGCCGCCAAGAAGCCGGCGAAGAAGGCCGCGAAGAAGTCGGCGAAGAAGGCAGCCAAGAAGGCGACCGCGCGCAAGTCGACGCGCAAGGCCGCTGCGAAGAAGGCCGCCAAGAAGACGGCCAAGAAGCCGGCCAAGAAGGCCGCGAAGAAGGCTGCGAAGAAGCCCGCCGCGAAGAAGGCCGCCAAGAAGACGGCAGCCAAGAAGCCGGCGAAGAAGGCCGCCAAGAAGAAGTAGGGACGCGCGCCCGCCGCAAGGCGGGCGGCCTCGCTTCGGGCGCGTGCCACGGCACGCGCGAAGATCGATCGATCCTGCGGCGGGAGGTCCTTCGGGACCTCCCGCTCGCGCTTTCCGGGCCTGCCCGCGTCCAGCGCGGGAGCGGGCCGCCCGCCCGCGCCGACGCGCGCACACGGGCCCGGAGCGCTCCCCGGCTTCCGCGCTGCGTGCCGCCGCCGCGCTGCGCCCTCTCGGCCGCGACCGTGCGCGGCGCAGCCGCGAGCACGTAGGATCCGGCCGTGACGTCGCCGCGTCCCGTCCTCGCCGCACTCGCTGCGCTCGCCGCGGCACTGCCGTGCGCCGCGCACGCCGTCCGCGCGCAGGAGATGCAGGAGGCGGACCTCGCGACGAGCCGCGGCGGTGTCGTCCACGACGCGCCGTACTTCGAGGAACGCGTGCTCCCGCTGCTCCTGCGCGACTGCTCGGGCTGCCACGACCACGACGACCCGAACAACCAGTCGCAGCACCGCCTGCTCGTGCCGCCGCCCGGCGAGCGGCCGGACGCGGAGACGGCGCAGGCCGACTACGCCGCCGTCACCAAGCTGCTCGACCGCGACGCGCCCGAGCGCAGCCGCGTGCTGCTGAAGCTCGCTCCGCTCGCGCAGGGCGGCGTCGACCACGACGGCGGCAAGGCCGACGGCTCGTCGTTCGACACGTCGCTGCTCGACCCCGCCGGTCCGCTCGTGCAGTGGATCTTCGGCGCGACGGCCGCGCGCGCGGCGCCCGTCGCGGTGCTCGCGCCGTGGCCCGCCGACGTCGCGCGCGGCGCCGAGGTCGCGCTCGACGCGTCGCTCTCGTTCCGCCCGGGCGGCGGCGACGTCGCGCTCGAGTGGGAGATCGCGGAGGCGCCGCTCGGCGCGACGGCGCGGCTCAGCGCGACGTCCGGACCGAAGACGTCGCTCGTCCCCGACCGCGACGGGCCGTGGGTCGTGCGCTGCCGGCCGCGGGCGGGCGGCCTCTCGGGCTGGCCCGTGCTCGTGCGCTTCGCCGCCACGCGCCCGAGCACGGTCCGCGACGACGGCGACGCGCCGGCGCCGACGGCCGCCGTCGACGACGCGACACGCCGCCTCACGCGCGCGCTCTGCTTCGACGTCCTCGGTCGCAGCCCGACGTCCGAGGAGCTCGCGCGGCTCGCGGCGCTGCCGCTCGGCAGGCGCGTGGACCGGCTGCTCGACTCCATCGAGTGCTGGGAGCACTGGTGCGACGAGGAGGCGTTCTACTTCCTGCTCATCGACCGCTTCCGTCCCGTGAGCGACCGCCTGGCGAGCCTTCCCGCGCGGCTCCACGACGGCACCGCGGACTTCCGCGGCGCGCACACGGAGTTCGCGCTGTCGGCCGAGTTCAACGCGCGCAACCCCGGCAACGACACCTACGTCACGGTGGTCCTCGAGCAGTTCCTCGGACTCGAGGTGCAGCGCGAGCCGCGGCTCCTCGGCGCGGCGAAGAAGATGTACGACGGCCAGCAGGCGCGCATCTTCGGCACGCTCGGCGGCAACCAGAGCGACGTGGTGCGCATCTGTCTCGCGCAGCCGGGCTACGTGGACGTGTTCTGCCGCCGCATGGAGCAGCGCTACCTCGGCGCGCCGCTCCCCGACGACGAGCACGCCGCCGCGGTGGCGCGCATCGCCCTCGACCCGACGGAGCTGCGGCCGCTGCTCCGCTCGTGGCTGACCTCGCCGCGCTACGCGGCGGAGGGCCGCGCGGCGCGCGCGAAGGACGACCACCAGTTCATCCGCGGGCTCTTCGTGGACCTGCTGGGCCGCCCGCCGTCGCTGCAGGAGTTCCGCAACATGCGCAACGCGCTCCAGGCGCTCGCCGACCCGGCGCCGCTGCGCGGAGTCCTCGCGAAGGTGATGCTCGACAGCGGCGCAGCCCTGCCGCCCCGCGGCGCGGCGCGTGCGCGCGGCGGCCCCGGACGCGAGCGCGGCTCGACGTCCGACGGCGACGGAGCCGGCGCGACGTCGCCGGTCTCGGCCGAGGAGGTCACCGACCTCTTCCAGCGGCTCCTCGGCCGCGACCCCACGGCCGCGGAGCTCGCGACGTTCCTCGAGGTGCTCGCCGAGCCGGGCGCGACCTGGCGCACCGCCGCGTTCGCCCTCCTGACGAGCCCGCACTATCAGTACTACTGAACGCGCGCGTGCCCCGCGGGGCCGCGGCCCGTATCGTCTCGGCGTGCGCTGCCACCGCGTCCGGTCCGTCCTCGTCGCGTTCGCGCTCGCCACCGTCGTGTGCGGCGCGGACGCGTTCGCGGGTCGGCGCGCGACGGCGACGAGCGCCGCGTTCGAGCCGCTCGTCCGCACCTACCTCGATCCGGCGCAGGTGCACCTCGGCACCGAGACGGGTCGCGACGCGCACCGCCGCTCGCTCGCCCTCGCGCGCGCGATCCGACTCGCGCGGCGGCCCTCCGCGACGCTCGGGAGCGACGTCCGTCGCGCGGTGCGGATCGTCGGACTGCTCGAGGACGAGCTGGGTCCCGCACTCGATCGCGTGCCGCCCGGAGCGCCGGCCACACTGCGCCGCGGACTCGCCGAGCTGGCCTCGCGACTCGCGGCGACGGCGCGTGCGCAGGTCCAGGCGCTCGACGTGCGCGCGGTGCGCATCGAGTCGGCGGACGCGCGGCGGCGCGTGCGGCACACCGTCGCGTGCGCCGCAGCGGCCCTCGACGCCGCGGCGCTGGCCGTGGACGCCACGAACGCGCGGCTCGCGCTCGAGGGCGTCGTCGCGAGCGGTCGCGTCAGCGCGCGCGCCGAGCGGCGCCTCGACGCCGCGTCGCGCTGAGCCCGCCGCTCACAGGATCGACGCGTACGTGGCGCGGAGCTGCTCCTCGAGTCCGGCGACGTCGCGCCACACGGCGTGCTCGGGGCCGAGTGCGCGGCCCACCTCCCACACCAGCCACGCCGCGTCGGGCTGCGACATGTCGTAGAGCACGTCGCCGAGGTCCTTGTAGCCCGCGACGAGCGCGGGCCGCCGGCGGAGCGCCTCCGTCAGAGCCGGCACGGCCGCGTCGTGGCGGCCGAGGCGGCGCAGGGCGGCGGCGCGGAAGACGTCGAGGATCGCCGGGTGCGTGAACTCGGAGCGGTCGAGCGCATCGAGCTCGGCGAGACCGCGCTCGGGCTCCTGGTTCGCGCGCTGGATGGTCGCCATGAGTGCGAGCAGACGCTCGCGCGCGCCGCTCGTGCCGAGCAGCGTGCGCACGTCCGAGGACACGTCGTGCCCGTCGGTCATGCTGCGCTCGAACTGCAGGAGCAGCGCGTCGGCCGCGCGCCCCTCGCGCCGCCGCGTCAGCGCCAGCTCGTCCAGCTCCGCGGCCACGGCCGCAGGGTCCGGGCGCTCCGCCGCGTGCAGCACGCCCGCCGCGAGCTGCTCGACGGGCCCCTTCGCGAACTCGCGCTCGAGGTCGTCGCCCGCGTCCGGCGCGGCGGCGTCGCGCGCGAACGCGACCAGACGGAGCGTCGCCGTGTCACGCTCGCCGAGATCGAACCAGCGCGCCGTCAGCGCGGCGGGCGCGGCGCCCTGGTCCACGATCTGCGCCCGCACCTCCGGGTGCAGGTGGCACCAGCGCTGCAGCGCGCGGTCCAGCGCCGCGCGCTGCGCGGGGTCGAGGAGATGCTCCGCGGACGTACAGCGCGCGACCTCCTCGCCCTCGATGCTCCACGCCACCTCGGCGTCCCGCTCGACGCGCGTGACCGTCGCGGCGTCGCCCACGCTCGGCCAGCCGTACGCGATCGAGCGCTCCGACGGCACGAGCGCGCGGTCGGAGATGCCGGCCTCCTGCAGCACGGCGCTCATCCGCTCGCGCTCGGCGAGCGCCATCTCGAGCTCCGCGACGCGCGCGACGAGCGGTGTCGGGCGACGGCGGCGCGTCCGCGGATCGACGACGACCTCGCGCCCGCCCGCGAAGTCGAGGACGGTGCGCCGCCCGTCCGTCTCGAGCTGAACCGTGCGCGGGCCGAGCGTCAGCACCCAGCGCGACTCGCTGCGCGGCACGAGCGGCTCCTTGCGCTGCACCTCCGCGCGCGTCACCGCGCGCTCGACGACGACCTCGTACTCGAGGCGCACGAACGGCGTCGTCTGCGGCTCCTCCTCGGCGCGCGCGGTGGATGCGGCGACGAGCGCGGCGACGAGCGCGACGGAGGCGGCGAGGGAGGCACGGCGCGGCATCGGATCTCCGGAGCGTGGGAGCGGCACCCCATCGTACGCGCGCCCAGCGCGTTCTACGTGTGAGGTGCCGCGCCTGCGCAACACGCCGCGGCCGCTCGGTCCGCGCTACTGCGTCGGGAGTCCCGTCAGGGTGAACGACCCGTTCGTGACGACGGCGACCGGGTTCTCGGGGAGCGAGAACGTACCGGAGATCGTGCCGGCCGACGCGTCGTAGGACTGGATGTCGACGGTGCCGGCGGCCGACACCGCGCCGGACCCGCCCGCAGGCACGTGGTACACCGTCGCCGACGCGCAGTTGCCGCCGAAGCAGCCGATCGTGACGGAGAACTCGGCGACCGCCGGGTCCTTGATGGCGAGGACGACCTCGATGTCCTCCGAGCAGACGTAGAGGTGGAGCGCGAGTCGCGGGCTCGGCTCGCCGAACGCGTCGTCGAGCACCAGCTCGACCTTGTCCACCGACTTCGTGACGCCGTCGAAGTCGAACTGCGCCCCCTCGACGAGACCGAGCCGGCGCGCCGTCGCCGGGCAGCGACCGTTCCCGTTCCCGCCGCCGCCCGTGCCGACCTTCTGCACGAGCTTCCCGGCCTTCGTCGCGCTCGACTCGGCCTTGCCGAGGAACTTGAAGCGCTTCGTGATGTCGGTCTGGTCGGACGCCGTCGCGAGCGCGGCGCGCGCCTTGTCGAGCGTCTTCTGCACCGCGGCGGGCTTCACCTTCAGCTTGGCGTCGAGCTGCCCCTGCACCTCGTCGATGTGCGCCTGCACGTCGCCGCGCAGCCCCATCGCCGTCCCGGCGAGGAACTCGGCGAGCTGGGAGTCGCCCGGGAGCTTCTTCGTCGCCGTCTTGCCGACGAACCCGCTGAGCGCGATCTCCTTCTGGAGCGACGTCGAGCCCTTGTCGAGCTTCTTGTCGATGTTCTCGTACGCCTTCAGCTCCTTGCCGGTCGCGGTCTCGATCTGCGTGTGGACGTGGTCCGCGACCAGGTCCAGGTAGGTCGTCGCGCGCATCGCCAGGGCGTACGTCGCAAGGCCCAGGATCGCGACGGTCGTGAGCAGGGTCGTCGGGCGCATCTCGTCCTCCAGCGCTGCGAGCGGCCCACCCTACGGATCCCGGGAGCGAGCGCAACCCACGGCGGAAAGAAGGTTGCGGCCGTCCCGTACCCTCCGTGACCGGGAGGAGCAGATGGCCGACGCGACGCTCGACCTCGACGAACTCGGCGCGGCGCTCGCGCGCACTCCGGCGGCGCTCCACGCGCTCCTCGACGGTCTCGCCGCCGAACGCGCGCACGCGCGCCCTGCGCCCGGTACGTGGAGCGTCTTCGACGTCGTCGGCCATCTGACCTGGGGCGAGCTCGACGACTGGCTGCCGCGCGCGCGGCACCTCCTCGAACACGGCCGCGAGCGCCCCTTCGCGCCGTTCGATCGCGAGGCGATGTTCGCGCGCGACGCGGGCAAGACGCTGCCGCAGGTGCTCGACGAGTTCGCCGCAGCGCGCGCCGTGAGCCTCGCGGAGCTCACGGCGCTCCGGCTCGACGCGCGCGCGCTCGCGCGGCAGGGCGAGCATCCGGCGCTCGGCACGGTGACCCTCGCGAACCTGCTCGCGACGTGGCTCGTGCACGACCACGCGCACCTCGCGCAGATCGCGCGCGCCCTCGCCGCGCCGCACGCGGACGCCGTGGGTCCGTGGCGGGCGTACCTGCCGGTGCTGCCGCGTCCGCTCGAGGTGCGCTTCGCGACGCGCATCGCAGCGCCGCGCGCCGCCGTGTGGGCCGCGCTCACGACTCCCGCAGGTCTCGACGCGTGGTTCACGCAGGGCGCGGCGGTCGATCTGCGCGCGGGGGGCAGCATCACGTTCCGCTGGCCGCCGGGCGCCGGGGTCGTCGAGAGCGGCGGCCCGGTCGACGAGGTCGTGCCGCCGGAACGTCTGGTGTTCCGCTGGGACGCCGTCCACGGGCGGCCCGAGCTGCTCACGACCGTCGTGCTCACGCTCGAGACGCTCGCGGACGGCGCGACGCGCGTCGCGGTGCACGAGACGGGCTTCCCGCCGACGGACGAAGGCCGCCGCTCGCAGCTCTCCAACGCGACGGGCTGGGGCGAGGCGCTCACGCTCCTGCGTTCGCAGCTCGAGTCGGCGCCGCTGCGCTGGACGGCGGTGTGACGTCGGTCGATGCGCCGACGCGCGGACGGCTCTAGCCCGACCGTCTCACGAGGCTCGCGCACGTCGTGACGAGCACCGCGGTGCGACCCACGTTCCGAACGGATGCGGCGTACACGGTACGCACCGCCGGCGGCGTCCTGGGTGAGGACGGAGTGTCGCGGGCAAGGCGCCGAGGCGATCGCGACGCCGTGGCGTCGCAGAGCCGAGGCAACGCAGCACGCGGCGCTCCGGACCGCCCAGGTGCGTGAGTCGTCGTGAGAAGGTCGGGCTAGGATCCGCGTCGTACCTGCATCGGGGCGTCCCGGCTCCGGCGGCGGGGCGCTCCGCGGCGAGGCCTCCGCCGGACGGAGGAACATGCGATGTCGATGCTGACGCGACTGCGCAAGACGCGCGACGGCCCACCGGCCGAGCTGCGCGACGACCCGCTGAGCCTGCTGCACCGGAACGTGGACGAGCTGTTCGCGGACTTCCTGGGCGGCTTCGAGCGGCCGATGCCGGAGTGGCTGAAGAGCGGCTTCCCGGACGTCGACGTGAGCCTGACCGACGAGCTCGTCCGCGTCACCGCGGACCTGCCCGGGCTCGACGCGAAGGACGTGACGGTGACGCTCGCCGACGGCGCGCTGCGCATCGCCGGCGAGAAGCACACCGAGAGCGAGGAGAAGGACGAGAAGCGTCGCTTCGTGCGGCGCGAGCGCACGACCGGACGCTTCGAGCGGCTCGTGCCGCTCCCGGTCGACGTGCTCGAGGAGAAGGTCGAGGCGACGTTCACGAACGGCGTGCTGCGGATCGACCTGCCGCGGCGCATCGACGAGGCCGCACGGCCGCGCACGGTGAAGATCCGCACGTCGGGTTAGCGGGGACACCGGACGCACGCACTCCGTGGCTCGCGGCGGCAGGGGCCGCCGCGCGGGATGCGTCCGCGTCCGGGGCGGGGGCGCCGGAAGGCCCGGCGTCCCCGCCGAACGCCCCGCGCAGCGGAGGCGCGTCAGCCGAGCGGAGAAGGTGACGGGAGCGGTCGCTCTCAGCGCCTCCCGTACCTCACGATCAACGCCACTCCCACGATCACGCCCAGGAGCAGCGCCAGGATCGTCGCGGCGATTCCCAGGGCCCGGCCGACGAGACCCAGGCGCTGCGGAGGGACGCCCCGGGCGCAGCAGCGCCGGAGATACCGTTCGCTGAGGATCCACGCCGCGATCCCGATCGGCGGACAGCCCAGTACGCCGACGAGCCCGAGCACGAACACCGGGACCGGACTGGGCGGCGCCACGTGGCGACGCGGCGCCGGGGTGCTCCGCACGCACTCGTGCAGTGTTTCCCAGGTGACGTCCTCGTCGGCGGTCCTCTTCGGCGCGTCGCTCTTCGTGTCCACGGGCGCCTCCCGACCGTCGCGACGCGGCTCAGCCGCGCCGCGCGCGCGCCTCGTCGCGCCACGCGGGCATCTCGACGAGCAGCGCCAGCGAGCGCCGCTCCGCCTCCTCCGGGCCGAGACCGGCCGTGCGGACCAGGAACGTGCGGAGCGCCGCGAGCCGCGCGTCGAAGGAGAGCACGCGGCCGTCGCGGTCGGTGCAGTTGCGGCAGTGGGGGCCCGCATCGACGGGCGTGTCGCACGCGGCGCAGCGGAGCGGTGTCGCGTGCATCGTCGGCAGATCAGCTCCGGAGCGCGCCGAACAAGATCATCACCACGACGAAGACGACGCCGAGGGCGAACAGCGCGGTCGAGACGATGCCGAGGATGCGCCCGACGACGCCCAGGGTCTCCGGCGGCGAGCCCTCGGCGCGACACGCGGCCAGGTAGCGATCGCCCAGCACCCACGCCACGATCCCGCACAGGCCGCAGACGGTGAGTCCGACGAGTCCGAACACGAACACGGGGACGGCGTTCGGCGGCGGCACGTTGCGGCGCGGCGCGGGAGCGACGCGCGGCTCCGCCGGGAACTCGGATCGCGCGCGCGGGTCGTCGTCGCCCGGCCGCTGCCTGTCACGTTCGTCCTTCACGGCATCCTCCGCGGCGGCTGCGCCGCCTGCTCTCAGCGCTTCTGCGGCTCCAGCTTCTTCGGCTCGCTCCCGGGCTCGGCGGTCGCCGTCTCGCCCGGACCGAGCGTCACGTAGTGCAGATCCTTCGGCGTCGTGCCCGGCGCGTGCAGCAGCAGCTCGCCGCGCTCGACGCTCACGGTCAGCGCGCTCCCCTCGGCGCGCGCCGTGAACGTGACGCCGGACGTGTTCGTCTCGTGCGCCTCGGCGAACACCGTCCCGTGGAAGAGGACGAGGCGGCGGCGCAGGGGACCCGCGGTCACGTGCGCCGCACCCTGCACGAGGTCGAGGAAGCTGCCCTGGCGACGGCGCAGCGACGTGTTCGCCTCGAGCGTCACGTCGGCGAGGCCCGCGCGCGGGGCGCCCGAGATGTCGCTCCCCGGATCCGTGTCGGGATCGCACGCGATGCGCACCTGCGACGCGGAGTCGGCGGGCGACGAGAGCGTGTCGCCGTCGCCGAACGGGATCGGTCCGGGCTGCACGTGCTGCGCCGCGCCGCCCCGCACGAGGGTGACGGGCGCGGCACCCGCGACGGCGCGCATCGTGTCGCCCCCGCACGCGGCGAGCAACGCCGTGAGAGTGAGGAGGGCGAGCGGCACGACGCTGCGGAACGCGGAGCACGGGGCAGCCATGCGCCGAGCCTAGCAGCCTGTCGGACCAGTCCCCACGATCCACGATCGACGGTGGGCGCAGGTTCCGCGACCGCCTCGCGGACCGCCACGTCGTGGACGCGGCGACTGCTCCGACAGGCTGCCGGCGAGCTGGGCCGGTGCGCGCACGCTCAAGCGCCGGGGCCCGGGCGCCCGATGCGGCGCCATGCAGTCCGTCGCGGGATTCCGCGTGCGCGTGGAACGCCACGCTGTGGAGGTCCGCCCGTCCGCCGCGCTGCGCGTCGTCTGCGGCGCGGTCGCGGGCGCCGTCGGCTTCGCACTCCTCTTCGCCGAGGGTGGTGCCGTGCCGTACGAGGCGTTCCTCGCGGCCGGGCTGCTCCTCGTCGCCGCCGCCACGTGGCTCGTGCTGCGACGCGACGGGGTGACGGTCGACGCCGTCGCGGACCGCGTCGAGACCTGGCGCAGCGTGACGACGCGACGCAGCGTCGCCTCGGCGCGGCTCTCGGCGTTCCGCGAGGTCGGCGTCGGCACGGAGGTCCGCGGCCACGGCAAGCACGCGGTGCGCGTGCACCCGATCCGTTTGCGCGGGGACGAGACGTTCGAGATCGCCGCGCCCACCGACGCCGCGGGCGCGCGACGCCTCGCCGAACACATCGCGCGCGCTGCGCACCTGCCGCTCCGCGAGGAGCTCGGCGACGAGGTCGTGGTGCGCGATCCCGCGCGTCTCGACTGGTCGCTGCGCGAGACGCTCCGCGAGAGCGGCGTGCCGCCGTGCCCGACGCGCCCCGCCGACTCGCGCCTCGAGGTCCACGTCGCCGACCTGCGCCACACCGTCGCGCTGCCCGCGCTCGGGCTCGTGCGCGGCGGCCTGCTGCTGCTCGGGCTCGCGCTGCCCGGCTGCGTGATGGGGATCGTGGTCGCGACGACGATCGCGGGCGACGCCCCGGCGCCCATCCGCGCGCTGTTCGTCGCCGCGTCGTTCGCGCCGGTGCTCTTCACCTCGCTGCTCGCCGCGCACCGCGGCCTGCGGCGCACCACGGTGGAGATCGCGCCGAAGGCGATCCGCATCCGCAGCGAGTGGCCGTGGACCGCGCGCACGCGCGTCGTCGCGTGCGACCGGCTCGAAGGCGTCACCGCGTCGCGCGCGGCGGAGCGTCCGCACGCGCTCGCGGCGCTCGTGCCGACGGGCGGCGTGTCGCTCGTCTGCGACGCCGAGATCGTGCGCTTCGGCGCGGGACTGCCCGACGCCGACCTCGCGTACCTGCGCGACCTCGTGCGCCACGTCGTCTGCGCGGACGATCCGGACGCGACGATCGAGCTGCGTCCGGAGCTGCTGCGCGCGCACGCCTGGGCGTAGCCCGCATCGCTCACCAGTCGACGCAGAGGACGCCTTCCCCCGCGACGACGTCGAGCGGCTTCCGGACCTCCGCGTCGCCCGGCACCTCGAGCACGAGGCGCCACGCCTCGTGGGTCAGCGCCGGGAAGCGCGCGACGCCTTCGACGACGCGCGCGCGCCACGCGTCCTGCGGGCCCTGCACCGCGTCGGCCCGCAGGTGCACGGACGCTCCGCTCGGCAGCCCACGGATCTCGACCTCGCGCGTCGGCGCGGTGGCGCGGCGGCGCTGCTCGAGGTCCTGCACCGCGAGCGCGACCGCGAGCGCGGCCTCGCGCTCCTCCGCGGCACCGAGCTGCGCATCGGTGGTCGCGCGCTCGGGTGCCATCCGCGCGGAGAGCTCCGCGTGGCGCCGCGCGAACTCGTCGTCGCCGAGCGCGCCCGGCCACGGCTCGGCGCCGCCGCGCAGTGCGACGCGCGTCTCGCCGTCCTCGGGCACGATCGCGGGCACGGTCGCGTCGCCTCCGACGAGCCGCAGGCGCCACCAGCCCGCCGGCACGCCCTCGAGGACGAAGCGGCCGGCGTCGTCTGCGAGCGCCCAGAGCCCGGCGTGGTCGTCGAACTCGTCGGTGGCGTCGAGCAGCAGTCGGCCGGAGAGGACGTGGCCCGCGGCGTCGGTCGCGAACCCGACCACGCGCCCGGGGAGCGGCGCGTGATCGAGGGGCTCGAGCCGCACCTCGACGGGCCCGTCGGTCCACGGCAGCACGAGCGTCCGGTGCCCCCGGCGCGCGATGCGCAGCTCGATGCGGGCGCCGGGGCGTGCGGCATCGCCCGGCACGGAGGCCTCGAACACGCCCCCCTCGCCGGTCCTGCAGCCCTCCCACGAGACGCTCCCGTCGGCGACGACGACCACGCGCACGCGCGCATCGACGAGCGGCCGCCCGCCGGAGCCGTCGAGCACGCGACCGCCGACGCGTCGCGCGGCGGGCGACGGGGTCGCGTCCGCCGCGGCCGACGACGACGGCGACGGTGCTGCGACGGGCGCCGCAGAGGGCGGCGGCGCGGTGCCCGCGTCGGACGTCGTGTGCACGCGCGCCCGCGCCCGCGGCGCGGCGTCTGCAGCGGAGTCGGCGATCGCGTCGCGCGTGGGGGGCGCGGACGCGCCGTCCGCGGCGAGCCACAGCGCGGCCCCGCCCCCGCCGACGACGAGTCCGGTCAGGAGGAGCAGCAGCACGAGGGCGCGACGTCGCCTCACGGCGCCGAGGGTAGCGGCGCGGGCGGCGCGCGACGATCCGCGCGAGGGAGAGGCGGCGGCGTCCACCGACGTGCTCATCGCGCGCGCCGCTCCCCGCGGTAGCCTGTCGCCGTGTCGCGACTCCCGTTCCCCGTCGTCGGCGTCATCGCGATCGCCGTCTTCCTTGCGGTGGCGGTCACCTACTACGTGTCGCCGGTCGGCGGGACGGTGCTCGGAGTCGTGTCCGCCGCGGGCTGCGCGCTCTTCGCCGTGCCGCCGCTGCGGAGCTACGTGCTGCGGCGCCCGGACGATCCGCAGGGAGCGCGGCAGCGCGGCATCGTCGGCGCGATGTGCGGCGGCGCTGCGCTGCTCGGGATCGCCGCGGGCGTCGCGGTGTGGCAGACGCGCGTGCGCGGCGCGCGCCACGCGGCGGAGAACATCTGTCCGCTGCTCGAGGAGTACCACCGCACGAAGGGCCGCTATCCGCAGGAGATCGACGAGCTCGACCCGCCGCCGCGCCTGCCGTCGATGTCCGCGCCCGACTTCTACGCCCGCGCGCCGGACGGCCGCTCCTACTCGCTGAAGCTCCGCGAGGAGACCGGCTTCACGCTGCGCTACCACCGCTACGACTCGTCCACGGCCACGTGGACCGAGATCGAGTAGCCCCCCGGGGCACGAGCGTGCAACGCACGCGACGTGCCGACCCCCCGGGCTCGAGCGTGCAGCGCACGCGCAGTGCCCGGGGGATGGTGCTCGCGGGCAGTGCGACCGAGGGGGCGGACACCGCGACGTACGTGTCGCACGCCCGCGTGCACCCCACTGGAACGTAGGCGCGGCGCGTGCTCCGCACGCGACGTGCCGACCCCCCGGGGCACGAGCGTGCAACGCACGCGCAGTGCCCGGGGGGATGGTGCTCGCGGGCAGTGCGACCGAGGGGGCGGACACCGCGACGTACGTGTCGCACGCCCGCGTGCACCCCACTGGAACGTAGGCGCGGCGCGTGCTCCGCACGCGACGTGCCTACAACAACCGACGCCCAGCCTCCTGCGCGACGGCCTCGCCGTACTCGACCCCGTCCGTCCCGGCGCGGTACGGCAGCAGCACGTCCACGCTCTCGCCGTCCACGTGCTCGAGGTGGACGCGCACGCCGTCGGGCGCCTCGCCGACGTCGTCGGCCTCGAGCGTGACGGCCGTGCAGACGCAGACCGCACGCACGTGCTCCGCCGCAGCGTAGGCCTGCACGGCACCGTGCACGGCGCGGAGATGCGCCGCCGGACTGCCGTCGTGCGTCCCGTCGCGCGGCTCGATACGGGCCACGCGCCCGTCGGTCCCGAGCGCCGCGGCGAAGGGCCGCAGCCCGCCGTGCCCCTCGAGCGCGTGGCGGACGGCAGGGATCATCGCGAGGTAGAGGTGCTCGAGTTCGGCGTGCGCCATCCGCGGACTCTCGACGCGCCCGCCGCACCGCGCAAGGTCCCGCGCCCGGCGGCCGCCCTGGACGCGTGGCGGGGCGCGGCGCGGCACCACGTCGAGTGCCCGGGGACCGGGGCGGGATGGACCCCTCCCGCGGGAGGGGTACCATCGCGCCCCCGTCCGTTCACCCCCGAGGACTCCCATGCCCACGGCTTCCGACCGCGACACCCTCGCCTACGTGCAGCAGCCGACGATCCACGGCGACCGCATCGTCTTCTGCGCCGAGGGCAACCTCTGGGAGGTCGGCATCGACGGCGGCGTCGCGCGGCGGCTGACGTCGTCGACGGCGACGCACTCGACGCCGCGCTTCTCGCCGGACGGCTCGCTGCTGGCGTTCGCGTCCGCGGACGACGGGCCCGCGGCGATCTACGTGATGCCCTCGCAGGGCGGCGCCGCACGGCGCCTCACGTTCCACGCGAGCGCCGACGCCGTGGCCGCGTGGACCCCGGACGGCCACGACGTCGTGTTCCGCACACTCGCAGTCGAGGGCATCCGCGCTGCGACGCTCGCCACGGTGCCGGTCGCCGGCGGCCCCGTGCGCGGACTCCCTCTCGGCCGCGCGACCACGATCGCGTGGCACGCCGACGGCGACCGCGTGGCCATCGGCCGGCACAGCTCGGACCCGGCGTGGTGGAAGCGCTACCGCGGCGGGCGCGCGGGGCGCATCTGGATCGGGCGCATGTCCACCGGCGAGTTCTCGCTCCTGCCCGGCGGGCCGCGCACCGACGCATGCCCGATGTGGATCGGCGACCGCCTCTGGTTCCTCTCGGACGAGGACGGAATGGGCGACCTGTGGTGCTGCGACGCCGACGGCGGCAACCGCCGGCGCGTCACGGCGCACGCCGAGTTCTTCGCGCGCTGGCCGCAGTCCCACGGCGCGCGCATCGTCTACGCGCTCGGCGGACGCCTCTTCGTGCTCGACACCGACGCCGCGCAGCCGACGCCGCGCGAGGTCCCCGTCGAGGTGCGCGGTCACTCGCTCGCGGGCACGCGCAAGTTCGCGGACGTGCCGCGCAGCGTGCAGTCGTTCGCGCTGATGCACGGCGGCAGCGAGGCGCTGCTCACGGTGCGCGGGCGCATCGTGCGTCTGCCCAACTGGCACGGCGCGGCGCGCGTCGTCGCCGACGTGCCGGGCGTGCGCTTCCGCGAGGCGCGCGCGCTCGGGAGCGGCGGGCACGTGATCGCCGTCGCGCAGCTCGGCGGCGAGGACCGGCTCGTCGTCGTGCCGCCGGCCGGACTCGGCGGAGACCTCGCGAACGCGACGGTGCTCGGCGGCGTCGGGCGGCGCATCCGCGAGCTGGTCCCGAGCCCCGACGGCACGCGCGTCGCGATCCTCGACCAGGCGCGCGGACTGCACGTCGCGACGCTCGCCGAGGACCGCACGAGCGCGACCATCACGCTCGTCGACGACGAGGGCAACCGCTGGGTGCGCGACGCGGCGTGGTCGCCGTGCTCGACGTGGCTCGCGTACGGCCGCGCGTCGGACTGGTGGTCCTCGCGCCTCTACCTGTGGGGCGCCGCCGACGGCGCCGTGCACGCGCTCAGCCGCGACGAGTTCGTGGACTTCGCACCCGCGTGGGATCCGGCCGGGCGCTTCCTCGCGTTCCTCTCGTCACGGCACCTCGACCCGTACTACAGCGCGCTCGAGCACGACTTCGCGTTCGTCGCGCCGACGCGCGCGTACGCCGTGATGCTGCGCCGCGGGGAGACGCCGCCGTTCGCCGCCGAGGTCGTGCCGCCGGAGAAGCCGCCGGAGCGCGTCACCGCGCCGCTCGCGATCGACCTCGAGGGCTTCGCCGAGCGCGCCGTCGCACTCGGCTTCGAGCCGGGCCGCTATCACCAGCTCGGCTGCTCGGTCAGCGCCGTCGCCGCGCTGCAGGCGCCGCTCCGCGGCGCGCGCGTCGAGGAGGAGGGCGACGCCCCCGACCGCGCCGACCTCTGCGTGCGCGTCTTCGACCTCGCGGAGCGCAAGGTGGACACGGCGCTGGCGCGCGCGAGCGGCTGGTCGACGTCGCCGGACGGCGCGCACTGGATCCACCGCGTGGGTCTGCGCTTCCGCGTGCTCGCCGCCGCGGCGAAGCCGGACGAGAAGGCCGACCCGGCCGAGCGCGACAAGCCGTCGCCGCGCACCGGCTGGATCGACCTCGGCCGCGTCGCGCTGCCCGTCGACCCGCGCACCGAGTACCGCCAGATCGTCGAGGAGGCGTGGGCGCTGCAGCGCGACCACTTCTACGACGCGGCGCTGGTGAACGTGGACTGGGACGCGTGCCTCGCGCGCTACCTGCCGCTCGTCGAGCGCGTGCGCACGCGCGAGGAGCTGATCGACCTCCTGTGGGAGCTGCAGGGCGAGCTCGGCACGTCGCACGCGTACGCGATGGGCGGCGACCTGCCCGCGGGACGCCGCTTCGCGCCGGGCCAGCTCGGCTGCGACTTCGAGCGCTGCCCGGAGACGGGCGCGTACCGCATCTCGCGCATCTACACCGGCGACCTGTGGGACGAGGACGGCCACTCGCCGCTGGCCGCGCCGGGCCGCGAGGTCCGCGAGGGCAGCGTGCTCCTGGCCGTCGACGGCGCCGCGGTCGGCGGCGACGTGCACCCGGGCGAGCTGCTGCTCGAGCGCGCGCGCCGCACCGTCACGCTGACCGTCGCCGACGACCCGGCCGGCACGAACCGCCGCGAGGTGCCCGTCACGCCGTTGCGCTCGGACACGCAACTGCGCTACCGCGCGTGGGTCGACGGCAACCGCCGGCACGTCGAGGAGGCGAGCGGCGGGCGCGTCGGCTACCTGCACATCCCGAACATGGGGGTGCCGGGCGCGGTCGAGTTCCACCGCAACTACCTGTGGCAGGTGACGCAGCGGCGCGCGTTCGTCGTCGACAACCGCTTCAACGGCGGCGGCAACATCTCGGGCATCCTGCTCGCGAAGCTCCTGCGCCGCATCGTCGGCTGGACGGCGTCGCGCTGGAGCCACGCGCCGCGCACGTACCCATACCACGCGCCGCTCGGTCCGATCGTCGTGCTCACGAACGAGAACGCGGGTTCGGACGGCGACATCTTCTCGCAGGCCGTCAAGGCGACCGGACTCGGCCCGCTGATCGGCATGCGCACGTGGGGCGGCGTCGTCGGCATCGACAACGCGAAGGACCTCGTGGACGGCGGCTCGACGACGCAGCCGGAGTACGCGTTCTGGTTCCCCGGCGTCGGCTGGGGCGTCGAGAACCACGGCGTCGAGCCCGACATCGTGGTGGACCACACGCCGGGCGACTCGTGGCGCGGCACGGACCCGCAGCTCGAGCGGGGTGTCCGCGAGGCGCTCGCGCTGCTCGAGCGCGCGCCGCAGACGCCCCCGGACCTCGGTCCGCGGCCCGACCTGCGCCACCCGCGCTGAGTGGCCGGGCAACGACGACCGGCGGAGCGCGGCCCGGCAGGGGCGCGCGGCTTGCCGCCCTGCCGAGTCGCGTGCGCGTCGGCGGATGCCGCGCAAGCCGCGTGATCGCGGCCGTCGGTCGTCGTTGCTCGGCCACTGGAGGCGGGGGACTGCCCAAGCGCGGGCGGAGCGGTAGGATGCACGCACGGACCGGAGGAGGAGACATGCGCGAGAAGCTGCTCGTGGCCGCAGCGGCCCTGGCGATCCTGACCTGGCAGCCTGCGCCCGCCGCGGCGGGCTGATGTTCGGGAGGCGGCTCCGGAGGAGTCGCAGCACCCGGCGGGATGGGCGGAGGCGGCACGACGCCGCGCGGCGCCGCGGCCGACGCGGGACGCCAGACGTACATCAACTGGAAGGAGGCGGCGCTCACGGGCCCCGCGGCGCTGACCGGTGACGGCGCGCCCGAGGCGCTCTCGCTCGACGAGCACCTGAAGCAGCTCCTCGGCGTGAGCGAGTGGGACCCGAAGCCCACGCTGCTCTACTTCCACCGCGACCACGAGGAGGGGAAGGAGAACCGCGCCTGGGACAAGCAGTGCGGCGACTTCAACGACGAGTCGATCGCACGCTGGAGCCAGCTCTACCGCTTCGTCGAGATCGACGTCGCGAAGAGCGACGCGGCGCTGCTCGAGCGCTTCGGCATGGGCGAGGGCCCGTCGTTCTCGGTGCTCGACCGCAACCTCGAGGTCGTCGCGAAGAGCGGCGCGCTCGTCGGCGGCAAGAAGGTCGTCGGGTTCCTGCAGAGCACGGTGAAGGCGAAGTTCGACGCGCTCTGGAAGGACGTGTCGGAGCGGCTCGACGCCCAGCGCGCGCTGCTGACGGACGCGAAGGACCTCGAGAAGGCGAAGAACCTGCAGGGCGCCCTCGATAAGGTGCGCGAGGTGACGCGCTCGTGGCTGCGCGTCGGCGAGTTCTACGACGACGCCGTCCGCGAGGAGGCGCGCCTCGTCCGCAAGCTCGCGGACGACTGACCGCACCCTCGCTATCGTGACGGCCGCATGGCCGGCCGTCGCGCGCGATCGAGATTGGGCGACACGGCGCGCAGCGCGGGCCGTGTCGCCTTCGCCGCAGCGTCGCTGCCCGACCGCGTCGACTCGTTCGTCGCACCCCTGCTCTGGTGGGTGGGCTGGTGCGGGCTCGCCGCGCTCGCCGCCGTCGGCGTGCTCGCGCTGCTGCCGGACGAGACGTGGCCCGCGTTCGCGGAGCGCGCGCTGCTCCCGGTCTACGCGGTCTCCGCGCTCGCCGTCGCGAGCCTCGTCGGCTGGGGCTGCATGCAGAAGGGGCAGGACCGCGTGCGCCGCGCGCTCGGACCCGTCGCCGCGGGCATCCTGTTCGTCGCGCTGCCGCTCGGCGCGGAGCTGCTCGACCTCCTCGACGCGCGCGGCGTCGTCGCGATCGACGCGTGGCCGCAGCCGTGGCTCTGGCGCGCCGCGCTGCGCTTCACGTCGGGCGTGGTCGTCGCACTCGGACTCGGCGCGTTCCTGACGTGGAAGACGCGGCCGCGCCGCAAGGTGCGACTCGGACGCGGCGCATGGTTCGTGCTCGTGTGCGCGCCGTACGTGCTGCTCGTGGCCGTCGTGGCGTACGGCGTCCCCGCCGCGTGGGTCAGCGAGCCGCTCGGCGACGTGCTCGAGGCCGCGGGCGGCGGCACGCTGGTCCTGCAGCTCGCGCTCGCGCACTTCCTCGGCGGCGGCGGCGAGTGACCGATCGCCGCCGCGTCCCCGAGTGCGTGCGGTCCGGCGCGAACGTGTAGGCTCTCCGGCCGTTCCGAAGTCAGGAGACCGTGGGAATGAGACCTCGCGCCGCCCTCGCCGCCGCCTTCGCGGTGCTCACCGTCGCAGCGTTCGGCGTCGCGCCGCCGCCCGCCGCCCGCGCGGCCGACGCGGGCGACCGCGAGTGGAACCAGACCCGCGGCAGCTCCGAGCGTTCGGGGGCCACGCTCCTGCGGCCCGTGGCGTCGGACCCGCAGATCGCGTGGCGCAGGAAGCTCGCGGGTCCGCTCGCCGGCGAGCCCGTCTCGTGGGGCGGCGTGGTGTTCGTGCCGTCCCGCAACGGCGACTTCGTCGAGCTGCGCGGCATCGACGCGCGCACGGGCAACGAGCTCTTCCAGCGCCGCCTCGACAAGGGCACGTGGGCCGACCTCGCCGTGTGGCAGGGCATCGTGATCGTCGGCGAGGAGGGACAGCTCCGCGGCTTCCCGTTCAAGGACGGCAAGCTCGGCATGCCGTGGCGCAAGAAGGGCGGCTTCCGCGGCGGGCAGTGCGTGGCGGGCGGCGTGTGCGTCGCCCGCGACGGCGGCCAGATGAAGATGTACGACCCGCGCACCGGCCGCGAGCTCGCGAAGGCGGACTGGCTGTTGAAGGGCGACCCGCTCGACGAGAACGACGCGTTCTCGATGCTCGCCGTGCGCGCCACGGGCGGCGGGCTCGAGGTCGCCGGCGCACACCGCAGCCGCAAGGACAAGCTGCTCCGCATCACGACGCTGCCGCTCGTGGACCCGGGCGGCCGCAAGCCCTCGTTCGGCGCGCTCGCCGTGAAGGACGTGCTGCCGATCGTGGACGCGCCCGACGCCGACGCGCTCCACGCGACGCTCTTCGGCTGGTGCGCCACCGACGAGAAGGGCGACAGCGGCTCGTGGACGCTGACCGCGCGCGCGAAGGGCACGGGCTGGATCGGCACGCTCGCGATCGACCCCTTCGAGCCCGCGAAGCGCCTGAACTCCGACATCGCGACGCAGCCCGCCGCGGACGGCGGCTGCGTCTACGGCTTCTCGCGCGAAGGCACGCTCCTGCGCATCACACCCGACCGCCGCGCAGATCCGCTGACCACGCGCGGCTCGCTGCCGCAGGGCGCACGTCCCGGACCCGCGGCCGCGTCGAAGGGCGTGCTGTGCTTCGGCAACTGGGCGTTCGAGATCGAGAGCGGGCGCACGATGTGGGTGCTCGCGGACCTGCCGGAGATCGCATCGGTCACGCCCGTCGCGGACTCGTTCGTGCTGCTCGGCACCGCAGAGGACGAGCTCGTCTGCCTCGCGGAGCCGGACGCCCTCGCCGCGGCCAACGACCCGGCGTCGGCGGCGGCGGGCGCCGAGGACGCGCCCCCGCCGCCCGAACCCGGCGACGGCGTGCTGCTCGCCGACGGCCGCAAGCTGCTCGGCGACGTCGACATGAACGGCGACACGATCGTCGTGAAGGCCGAAGGCGGCGACCCGCTCGAGCTCACCGCCGACGAGGTCGCGTTCGGCGAGAGCAGCGGGCGCATCGTGCACCGCGGCGAGGAGCCGCAGATCCTCCGCGCGTGGGAGACGATCCTCGACGGCGTGTTCGTGCGTGCGCTGAACGAGGCGTACGAGGGCTACCGCAAGGAGCGCCTGCTCACGGAGTGCCGCCGCCTGATCGAGGACATGCGCGGCTACGGCGCCGGACACGCGCTCGTCGAGGGACTGCAGGCAGGCCTCGCGGGACAGACCGAGAACCCGAACGCCGACATGAAGCTGAAGCGCCTCGGACCCATCGAGGCCGACCTGCGCAAGCGCGCGCTCGACCAGGTCTTCGCGGCGGTGGACTGGTGTGCGGAGCGCGAGTACGGCGGGGCGGCGACCGCGCTGCTCTCGTACGCGCAGCGCGAGCACGCGCCGGAGGAGCGCATCGAGGAGCTCGCGGCCAAGCTCATCCCCGCGGGCTTCCCGTGGCGCGACGCGCCGCAGCCCGGCCACCTGTGGCTGCAGTGGGCGCAGGAGATCGTGCCCGCGGGCGGCGAGTTCCTGAGCAGCTCCGACGTGCTCTGGAAGAAGGCGTCGTATCCGCCGTGGAACAAGGACACGCTGGGCTTCCGCACGCGCAACGTCACGCTGCTCTCGCGCTCGAAGGACATCAAGGTCATCGGCATGTGCCTGCGCGTCGGCGAGGGCACCGTGCGCGCGCTCGAGGGGCTGCTCGGCAAGGGCGGCGCGAACTCGCGCGCCGCGCTCGACGTGCGCCTGCACGCGAACCGCAAGGACTACCTCGAGGAGAAGACTCCCATCGGCTCCGCGCTGCCGTGGAGCGCCGGCTACTTCTCGCCGGCGGAGGGCGTCTCGCGCTTCTACGTGCCGGGGGACGAGGGCAACGTCGAGCCGCTCGGACGCGGACTCTCGAAGGTGCTCGCGCACGAGCTGACGCACCACTGGCTCGAGATGCGCTGGCTGCCGGGCGGCGGACGCAGCAACCCGGCGACCTCCGGCTACTGGATCGTCGAGGGCTTCGCGCGCTTCATCGAGGACCAGTCGGTCGAGATGGGGCGCCGCGCCGGCCGGCTCGACGACCCGACCGTGTCGTCGCTCGACGCCACGTCGCAGGTCGCGAAGCAGGACAAGATCATGCAGGTCCCCGACCTCGTGGCGATGACGCAGATCGACTTCTCGAAGATCCCCGAGAAGCAGGTCGCGGTCGTGTTCCTGCGCAACACCGTCGGCAACCGCGTGCTCGACGTGCGTGCGCTCTTCTACGAGCAGGCGGGCAGCCTCGTCTTCTTCATGATGAACCGCTGCGGCGAGGAGGGCCGCGCCGCGCTCGAGCGCTACATGCGCGGCTACTACTCCGGTCGCGCCGCGAAGGATCCGTCGAAGGAGCTCGGGTTCGCCGATTCGGCCGAGTTCCACGCGAAGTTCCGCGAGTTCCTGATGTCGCTCCTCAAGTAGCCCGTACGGGCCATCCCACCCGCGCTGCGCCGGAGCGGCGAAGATGGGGGCGCGCGCGGAGGTAGGAACCGGATGACCGAATCACGGAGGCGCCGCGGCGGCACCCCTCACGTGCTGCGCCTACTGTGCGTGCTCGCGCTGCTCCTGCTGCCGTGGATGCGTCCGGCCCGCGCGCAGGACGACGGCCCGGACGACGACGAGGCGCCGGCGCGCTGCGTCTGCGTGCACCGCCGCGCCTGCTACCACTTCCTGCACGCGCCGTTCGAGGCGCCGGACGACGTCTGCTCGTGCCCGCGCTGCGCCGGCGGCGCGCGTCACCAGCCCGGTGCGGAGCTGCCCGAGGGCTGGAACGCGGCGTGCTGCGCGTCGAACCGGCTGGACTGCTTCCTCAAGCGCCACGCGGTCTCGTGGCGCATCACGTGCAGCGCCTGCCTCGCGGACCGCACGTGCTGTCCGTTCCCGGGCCAGGCGGACTGTCCGTCCTGCGGCGACGGTGCGCGGCGCGACCCCTTCGCGAAGGACGCGCTCTCGCAGGACGCGCGCGCCACGATGGCCGAGCAGCTCGCGATCGAGACGCGCTTCTTCGATGCGAAGGACGTGGTCGTCGCGTACTCGCGGCGCTTCTACGTGGTGACCGACATCGACCGCGTGCGCCTCGTGAGTCAGGACGGCTCGCCGCGCTGGGCCACCGGCCACGAGTACGCGCACCTGATGGTGCAGCGCGCGGAGCTCGCGTACGACGAGCTCTCGCAGGTCCTCGGCGGGCGCATCAAGCTGCTGCGGCCGATGGGCATCTACCTGCCGAAGTCGGAGCGCACGGGACGCGCACTGCAGGACGTCTACTTCCGCAACGCGCGCAGCCACATGATCTACTCGTCGTACCCGGGCCGCAGCGAGTCCGCGATCTCGGGCGGCTTCTGCCTGAACGGCTGCTGCATCCCGCTCGAGCGCATCAAGCAGTCGGCGGCCGCGGCGCGCTCCGTCGCCGGCGACGACTACGCGTGGCACGGGACGCTGCGCCACATGCTCGCGCACGTGCTCTCGACGTGCTGGATCGAGCGCAACGGCGAGAACCGCACGATGCCGCGCTGGGCGTTCATCGGACTCGCGCACTGGTTCGAGAAGCGGCTCGAGAAGCACCGCGACGTCGTCTTCTACTGCACGGGCGAGAGCCAGAAGCTCTCGGGCAGCGGGAAGGACTGGCGCGACCTCGTCGGCAGGCGCGCCGTGGCCGGGAAGCTCGCGCCGTTCGGCGAGCTCCTCGCGCGCAACTCGCTCGGGCAGTTCGACGTCGACGACCACCGTCAGCTCTGGGCGCTGTTCGACGTCGCCCTCGGCTCCGATGCGTGGCGCGCGAAGTTCATCGAGACGCTCGCCGACCTGCGCCGCGAGCGCGACGTGCGCGACGCGTTCCAGGAGCACCTCGGCATGAGCCCGGAGGCGTTCCACGACGCGTGCATGGCGCAGCTCCTGGGCGAGGACGCAGCCGACGCACCTGCGCCCGCCGCGCCGTCGCTCGCGGGGGTGATGGCGACGGACGAGCCCGCGAAGGCCGCCGCCGCGATCGAGGCGATGGGGCGCCTCACCTCGCCGGACGACGTCGCCGCGCTGCTCGACCTCGCCGGTCTGATGCGCAGCGACCTCGTGCGCGAGACGGCGCTCGCCGTGCTGCTGAAGACGCAGGAGCCCGCCGCGCTCCGCGCGATCCACGAGCGCGGACTCGCGAGCGCGCGGCCGCTCGCGCGCGCGTACGCGGCGCGGGCGTGCCGGCTCCTCGGTCTCGTCGACGCGAAGCCCGCGCTGCGCCCGCTCCTCGCCGATCCGCACTGGCTCGTGCGCTCGGAGGCGGCGCTCGCCTGCGCGACGCTGCGCGACTTCGACGCGCAGTCCGGCATGCGCGCGCTGCTCGCGGACCCGTCGCCGAAGACGCGCATCGGAGCCCTGGACGCGCTCGCGATCCTCGGCACGGACGCGAACTCGACGTGCCTCCCGCTCGTCGCGAAACAGCTCGAGCACGACGCGTGGCAGGTGCGCATCGCCGCGGCGCAGTGCCTCGCGCGGCTCGGCGGCCCCGAGGCCGTCGACGCGCTCGTCGCGCGCGCGCCGGCGGAGGGCGGGCGCGTGCAGTCCGAGATCTTCGTCGCGCTGCGCGAGATCGCGGGCGAGGACTTCGGGAACGACCCCGAGCGCTGGCGCGTGTGGTGGGAGCACGAGCGGCCCCACGTGCTCGACCGCGGCGGCGTCGTGTTCACGGGTCCGCCGAAGCCGCCGAAGGAGCCCGACCGCTACGCGCCGGAGGACACGCCGAAGTACTTCGGCGAGCGCGTCTTCTCGCAGCGCGTGATGTTCGTGCTCGACACGAGCCGCAGCACCAACCGCAACTTCGAGCCGGCGCCGAGCACACGCGAGCGCCTGCTCGGCAGCTACCTCGGCGACACGCTCACCATCGCGCAGATCTGCCAGGTGGAGCTGCAGCAGAGCATCGACGCGCTCGACCCGCGCGCGCGGTTCGACGTCATCTGCTTCGCGTCGGACGTCGCGCGCTGGAAGGGCTCGCTCGTCCCCGCGAGCGAGGGCAACAAGCGCGGCGGCGCGTCCTTCGCGCGCAGCCGGTCGCCGTTCGGCGAGACGAACTTCCACGGCGCGCTGCTCGCGGCCCTCGACCTCGACCCGGAGCCGTGGACCGCGTCCGATCTCCGCAACGGCGCCGACACCGTGATGTTCCTGACCGACGGCAGCCCGACGGTCGGCGACGTCACCGACCCCGAGCAGGTGCTCCGCTGGTACCTCGAGCTGAACCGCTACGCCCGGGCCCAGGTGGACGTGTTCGTCTTCGGCACGCTCGGCGTCAACGAGACGTTCCTGCAGCGCATGGCGGCGCAGGGCGGCGGCCGCTACGTGCAGCTCTTCGAGACGAATCCGCGCTGATCGGTTTCGAGTAGGCTCGTCGCCGTGGCGCTCTCGAGATCGCTGGCGGTCGTCGTCGGGCTGGTCGTGCTCGGCGTGCTCGGCGCCGCGCTGCTCGTGCTGCGCGAAGAGCGCGACGTCGCCCCGCCGCCGCGACGCGTCGTCATCCGCAACGAGCCGCGGGAGACGCCGCCCGAGGACGAGCCGCCGGTGCCGCGCGGCGTGCGCATCGAGCGCGGCCCGGACGACCGCTCGACGGGCATCGTGCAGCTCCCCGAGCACGACGTGCTCGTGGAGCTCGTCGATCCGGGCGACGCGCCCGTCGCGGGCGCGGCGCTCCTGTGGTGGACGGACGACGAGGCCGACACGCGCGAGGCGACGACCGCGGACGACGGCCGCGTGACGTTGCGCGTCCCGGGCGACCGCCTCTACGTGCTCGTGCCCGGCTTCGCCGTCGGACGCCGCACGTTCGCGCGCTTCCAGACCAGCGCCGGGCTGCCGCGCGAGGGCGCGCTGCGGCTGCAGTTGCGCGAAGGCGTCGTGACGCGCGGCACCGTGCGCGCGAAGGACGGCACGCTCGTCGCCGACGCGGAGATCACCTTCTCGCGCGCGGCGGGCGCGCGCACCGACCGCGAGCGCGTCCGCAGCGGCACCGGCGGCGCGTTCGAGCTGAACCTCCCCGCGGGCGAGCCGTGGGAGGTGCAGGTGCTGACGCCGAGCGTCGACGGCCACGCATTCCGCTACGCGCGCTGGTCCCAGGAGTCGTACGACCCGCGGAAGGGCGCGCTCGACGTCGTGCTCGACCCGGGCGCGACGCTGCGCGGCCGGCTGCTGCCCGACGACGGCGCGGACGTCGCGGGACGCGACCTGCAGGTCTGGCGCGACCGCCTGCCGTTCGCGGCCGAGCCGGTCGCGCAGCTCCGCACGGCGGACGACGGCACGTTCGTCGCGACCGGTCTCGACGCGGGGACGTATCGCCTCGAGCTGCGCGACGACGCCGGCTGGCTCCTCGAAGGCGCACTCGAGCTGCCGGCCGACGGCGCCGCACGCGAGCTGCGCGTCACGCGCGCCGCGACGCTCGCCGGCGTCGTGCGCGCCGCCGACGGCGGGCCGTGGATGCGCGGGCGCGTCGTCGTGCGCGTGCCGCTCCGACGCTTCGAGACGCACGTCGTCACCGACGACCGCGGACGCTTCGAGGCCGCAGGCGTGCCGCCCGGCGAGTGCGAGGTCATCGCGATGGTGCCGGGGGAAGGCGAGCTGCGCGGCGGGCCGCGCGCGCTCGGCACCTTCCGCACCGGCGAGGGCGAGATCGAGGCGCGCATCCCCGCGGCCGAGTGATCCGCCCGCACGCACGCGAATCCGCCGCGCGCGCGGTTTCCCTCTAAACCGTCCCACCGTACTAGACCGATAGCACGGTTCCGCGGCGGCGCTGCTCCGCCGGCGGGAGGAGACGGAACCGTGCGGATCGACGTCGACCCGAAGGCCCCGACGCCACCGAGCGAGCAGATCGCCGACCAGGTGCGCTTCGCGGTCGCCAGCGGGCGGCTCGTGCCGGGCGACCGCCTGCCCTCGGTGCGCGGACTCGCGGCGACGGCGCTCGTCAACCCGAACACGGTGGCGCGCGCATACCGCGAGCTCGAGCGCGAGGGCACGGTGGAGACGCGGCCGGGCGCCGGTGTGTACGTCGCGGCCGACGCGCCGCGGCGCTGCCGCAAGGACACGCGCGACGCGCTCGCCGAGCGGCTCGGCCGCGCGGTCGTCGAGGCGCTCGCCGCCGGCCTCTCCCCCCGCGAGATCGAAGCGCTCGTCGCCCGCCTCGTGCGCGGCGCCGTGCAGGAGGTGCAGTCGTGAGTTCGGACGATCCCGTGATCGAGGTGGACGCGCTCCACTTCAGCTTCGGCGGCTACGGACGCCGCGGTCCGCTCGCGCGGCTCGGCCGGCGCGACGTGCTGCGCGGCGTCGACCTGAGCGTGCCGCGCGGCAGCGTGACGGCGCTCCTCGGGCGCAACGGCGAGGGCAAGTCGACGCTCCTGCGGCTCCTGACCGGCTTCCTGTCGCCGGCTCCCGGCCGTGTGCGCGTGCTCGGTCTCGACCCCGCGCGCCGCGCGGCCGCGATCCGGCGCCGCGTCGGCTACGTGCCCGACACGCAGGAGCTGCCGCGGTGGATGCGTGTAGCCGACTGGTTCCGCTTCCTCGAGCCGTTCCACCCGACGTGGAGCCGCGACGAGGAGCGCGCGCTGTGCTCGCGGCTCGAGCTCGATCCGCAGGCGAAGGTCAGCACGCTGAGCAAGGGGCAGCGCGCGAAGCACGCGCTCGTCGCCGCGCTCGCGCACCGGCCGGAGCTGCTGCTCCTCGACGAGCCGTTCTCGGGTCTCGACCCGATCGTGCGCCACGAGGTGCTGACGGCCGTGCTCGGGCATCTGCGCGACGAGGCGCGCACCGTCGTCGTCATCAGCCACTCGATCGCGGACGTCGAGCGCATCGCCGACCGCGTCGCGCTGCTCGAGGGCGGACGCATCCGCCTCTCCACCGACCTCGAGTCGCTGCAGAAGAGCGCCGTGCGGCTCGCCGTGACGCTGCGCGACGCGGACGCCATCTGGGCGCCGCCGGGGCATCCCGCGAGCGAACGCGACGGCGCCGACGTCACGCTCACCTACGTCGACTTCCATCCCGCGTACGAGGACGCGCTCCGCACCGACCCGAAGGTGCTCGGCGTCGCGCGCCTCTCGCGCGATCTCGAAGACGTGTTCCGCGCTGCGACCCGCATCCCCGAGGAGGTGCTCCCGTGCGCCGCTTCCTGACACTCGTCCACAAGGAGTGGCGCGACACGCGCGCGCTCTCGCTCGTCTGCGCTCTGCTCGTGCCGCTCGCCCTGCTCGCCGCCGAGCTCGGGTTCCTCGACTGGCGCGGGGACTTCGCCGGCGCGTACTTCGTCCCGGGCGTGATCGCGCTCTATCTGGCGGTGATCGCGTCGGACCTCGTCGCGGCCGACGCGGCGACCGGCCGCGCGCGCAGCTACGCGATGCTGCCCGTGCGGCCCGCGACGCTCTGGTCCGCGAAGCTCGCGTTCCTGCTCGTGGCCGGAGCCGCCTTCACGGTCTGGACGCTCGCGGTGACGACCGGGCTCTACGCGGCGTTCGCGCCGCAGGACGCGATCGATCTCCTGGGGCGCGAGCTCGACCACATGCGCACCACACCGCTGCTCGCGATCGCGGCAGTCGTCGCGGCCACGGTGATGTGGTCCACGGTGCTCGAGCGCGGCTTCGCGGCCGTCGGCGCGGCACTCGTGACGTGCGCCGCACTCGTGGGCGCGTGCATGGTCGTCGGCTCACGCAACGCCGAACTGCTGCCGGAGGAGGGCGTGATGCGCGGCGCCGCGTACATCCTGCCGGCGCTGTTCCTCGCGATCTCGTGTCTGACGTTCGTACGCGGACCCGTGCACGCATCGGGCACGCTGCGGCGGCTCGTGCTCACGGCGGCGTGCCTTCTCGCGGTGTTCGTGCCGACGGGCGCCGTGTGGGCGGCCGTGGCGCTGGAGCGCCTGCACGTGGAGCCGGGCGACCCCGAGCTACGAGTGCAGATGCACGTCGTCTCGTCAGACGGCCGCTTTGCGACGCTGATCGCGCAGAAGCGGCACCGCGACGCGAGCTACCACGTGTGGACGCTGAATCTGGAGACCGGGCAGGTGGTCGCCCTCCCCGGACGCAGGTGGAACTTCGACTGGTTCGACGCCTCGTGGGGCGACGACGGTCTGGTCCGCCTCTGGACCCAGGACGCCGGGCCCATCGACGACGCACTGCGACACGAGATCGACCCCGCGACGGGTCGCATCCTGCGGACGCGCTCGTACGCACAGCTCCGCGAGAGTCACGAGACTCCGCGGCGGCGGTGGCTGCAGAGGCAGTTCGGCGAGGACGTCGACGTGAACGGCGTCGTGCACGTGTGGCCCGTGACGGAGCAAGGCACGCGCCGGAGCGCGGACGCGCGCGTGATCCACCACGGCCGCCCGAATGCCACGTGGGCCTACGTCTCGCCGGGCTCCGGACGCTACGTCTCGGTCATGGACTCCGGGTCCCAGACGATCTACGAGTGCGCGACGGGCATGCGCATCGACACCGTCGGCGCGAGTCGGCCGCGCTCCGTGCTGCACTGGCCCGGCGGCGGCAGCGACGACCGCTTCGCGATCCGCTACGGGGAGGAGCCGGCGATGGCCCTCGTCGATCTCGAGACCGGCCGCGAGACGCCGGTCCCGGGCGGGAGGGCCGACCTCCGCATCCTCGACGATCACCGCGTGCTCACGCACACGGAGAGCGGGGAGATCACACTGCTCGACCTAACGGCCGGAACGAGCCGCGTGCTCTACGCGCCGCGCCGGGACTGAGCGCCGGCTACCAGCGGTGATACGCCGGGTGGCCCGGCTTCACGGCCACGAACGTGCCGCGGCAGGCCGCGGTCACCCGGCCCTCGGCGCTGATCTCGCCCTCGACGACCGCCCGCGGGCCGTCGAGGCCGACGAGCCGCGCGCTCACGTGCAGCGGCACACCCATCGGCGTCGGGCGGCGCATCGTGATCGTGTACTCCGACGTGACGGTGCTCGGCAGCACGCCGTCGCCCGCGGCCTGCATCAGGTGCCACGCGCCCGTCCAGTTGCAGTGGCAGTCGAGCAGCACGCCGATGATCCCGCCGTTCAGCACGCCGGGAAACGCGTGGTGGTGCGGCAGCGGCGTGAACTCGCAGACGCACGCATCGCCCACGACGAACGAGCGGATGCGCAGCCCCTGCTCGTTCGCGGGACCGCAGCCGAAGCACACGCTCCGCGGCGCGTACGTCTCCTGAAGGCTGGCACCGTGTTGCATGCGCGGAGACTACTCGCTCAGCCGGCGAGCACGTCGTCGACGAGCTGCGGCGTCACGTCGTCGAGCGACGCGACGACGCACGCGGCGAGCGTGAAGTCGTCTGCGGCCGTCAGCTCGTGCGGCACCGCGATGATCCTGCTGCCCGCGTCGTGCGCGGCCTTCAGCCCCTTCCACGCATCCTCGATGACCACGCAGCGCGCGTTCGGGAGTCCGAGCGACTGCGCCGCGGTCACGAACGCGTCGGGCGCGGGCTTCGGCCGCGCGTAGCGGCCGCGCACGACGACGTCGCGGAAGAAGCCGCGGAGGTCGAAGCGCGCGAGCACCATCTCCACGTCGTTCGCGCGCGCGTTCGTCGCGAGCACGAGCGGGAACTCCGCGGAGAGCCGCACGAGCGCCTCGCGCGCTCCGGGCATGAGCGCGACCTCGTCGCGCAGCAGCCGGCTGTAGATCGGGTTCTTGCGGGCGACGACCTCCTCCGCTCCGATCGGCAGCGCGAAGGTGCGCACGGCGTACTCGGCGCCGTGACCCGCGGAGATCCACTCGCGGCCATAGACCTGCGGCGAGACGGAGACGCCGAACTCCGCGAGCACCTCGGAGTACGCGCGGTAGTAGAGGCGCTCCGAATCGATCAGCACGCCGTCGAGGTCGAACAGGATCCCGGCATCGGGCCGCACCATGGGTCGCGCTCTCCCCGGACGCCGCACGTGCTCGCGACGCGTCCGCTCCGGAAGTCTCGGGCGTCCGTCCCCGAGGGTCGCGCAGGATAGCGCAGCGGCCATGGTCTCGGGTCGGGCCGCCCGCGAGGAGGCGCGTGATGAGCACGATCCAGTGTCCCGGCTGCGGCGGTCAGTTCCCGCTGGCGCAGGTCGCGCAGTACGCGCAGTTCACGTGCAGCGTCTGCGGCGGCACCGTCGTGGTCCCGACGGCGGTGCCCGTGGCACCTCCCGCGCGCACGCCGGCCGCCGCGCCGCCGGCCGAGCGCACGGCGCAGGCGGCGCGTCCGCCGTCGGCGCAGCGCGTCGCCGCGGAGCCGCGCACGACGGCGACGCGACGGGCCGCGGCGGCTCCTGCGGAGCCCGAGCGCGCGCGCGGGGCGCGTCGCGGCCGCGAGGCGGAGCCGGCGTCGAAGCGCACGGGGCTGCTCGTGGGTGGTGGCGTCGGCGGTCTCGCCCTCGTCGCGCTGATCGTCGTGCTCGCTGCGCGCGGCGGCGACGCCCCGACGAGCGGGACGAACTCGACGAGCACGGCGACGGCGCCGAGCGGGGTGCCCGCGACGGTGAAGGAGCCCGAGCGCGACGCAGCCGCGTGGGACGGACTCGCCCCGTCGGCGCGGGCGGACCGCATCGCCGAGCTGCTCGCGCTCGCGGACTCCGCCGACGACGCGACGCTGCGCCTCGCGTGCGCCGCGCTGAAGGAGCGCGGCGCGGACCAGGGCGCGCGCGACATCGCCACGCGCTACCTCGTGCGCAACGCGACGAGCCCGTGGGCGAACGACGTGCTCGGCCGACGCGAACTCGCCGGCGCGATCCGTTCGACGCTCGCCACGTGCGAGTTGGCGCTCGACGCGAAGGCCGACGCCGCGGAGCAACTGAAGGAGATGCTCGCGGAGCACACGCAGTCGTCGAAGTCGTGGTGGGCGGAGGGCCTCGATCGCGAGGAGGCCGAGGCGCTGCTCGAGGAGGTGGTGCGCGTCAACGCCGAGCTCGAGAACTCCGAGGCCGCGCGCGCGCGCGCCCACTGGGTCGCGTACCAGCGCGCGATCGAGGTGATGCGCGACTACCCGACGGTGCACGACCACGTCGGGCCGTACCTGATCTTCGTGCAGGTGCAGGCGCCGGTCGGCACGCGCGTGCGGGACGCGAAGCCGGAGGACGTCGCGAACGCGAAGAAGGTGCTCGCGAAGAACGTGGAGCTGTTCCGCAACCTGTACGAGGGCTGGATGACCGAGATGGCGCCGGTGTTCGGCTTCCGGCGCCTCACCGCCGACAACGTCGACTCGAAGTCGGTGCTGAAGGTGAACGTGTTCGCCGACGGGAAGGCGTACGCAGAGTTCAACGAGGCGATCGGCAGCGGCATCGCGTCGATGGCGCGGGCCTACTACTCGATGATGGAGCCGCGCTTCATCTGCACGTACGACGGCGGCAACGCCGAGGACGGCGAGCACGAGGGCTACACGAACCAGGTGCAGTGCCACGAGGCGACGCACCAGCTCGTGCACTTCTACACGTGGGACACGACGCGCACGGCCATCGACCGCGAGCCGCCGTGGCTCGACGCCATCGTGCGCCCGCTGTGGAGCACCGAGGGCTTCGCCGAGTTCTTCTCGTCGCACACCGTGGAGAACGGCACGTATCGCTGGATGCAGCCGCTCGAGGAGCGGATGAAGCAGATCTGGATCTTCGACGAGATCGTGGAGGCGAAGGGCTGGAAGCCCTGGACCCTCGAGCACCTGCTCTCGATCCGCGACGGCGGCCAGCTGTCGGACTTCTCCGGCGCGCGCGCGCGCCGCCCCGAGGACCACGGGCTCGCGACGAACGTGATGACGAACTTCTTCTACGCCGACGCGTGGAGCCTCGTGTACTTCCTCTGGTACCACGGTGACGCGACGCCGAAGTACCGCGCGGGCCTGGTGAAGTACTTCCGCCGCGAGTTCGAACTCGACTACGGACAGGGCTCCGGTCGTCAGCTCGCCGGCGCGCCGCGCCCGATCACCGAGAAGGACTTCTTCGCGGCGCTGGGCCTCGACACCGACGCGCAGCGTCAGGCGCTGTACGACGAGTGGCGCCGCTGGCAGACCGACTTCGTGGCCGCCCACCGCAAGCCCGAGTGGGATGCGGAGCGGACGCGCATCCGCGGCTTCCTCCATCTCGACGGCAAGGACGGGGACGGGAAGTAGCGATCCTCGGGCGTCCGTCCCCGACGATCGCGCAGGATGGGGTGCGGGGGAGAGCGCCCCGGACGGACTCGCCCGCGAGGAGGCACGCGATGAACACGATCCGCTGTCAGGGTTGCGGCGGGGAGTACCCGTACGAGCAGGTGGCGCACTTCGCGCAGTTCGTGTGCAGCGCGTGCGGCGGCACGGTCGTGGTTCCGGCGACGACGCCGATCGCGATGCCGGCGCGACCGACCGGCGTGCCCGTGGCGCGACCGGTCGACCCGCCGCCGCGCCGCGCCGCCGCGCCCGCAGCGCCCGGCGGCGGCGCGGGACGCCCGCGCCGTCCGCGCCGACGGCTTCCGGGCGCATCGCAGCCGCCGGTCGTCGTCGTCGGTGCCGTCATCGGCGGCCTGGCACTCGTCGCCGCGGTCGTGGTGATGGCGCGACGTGGCGGCGACGCGCCGTCCGGCGACACGGCCGCGGTGCCCTCCGCGGGCGCGTCCACCAAGGTCGCGGCTCCGGCGGCGACGAAGGAGCCCGAGCGCGACGCGGGTGCGTGGGCGCGCCTCGCCCCGGCCGCGCGCGCGAGCCGGATCGCGGAGCTGCTCGCTCTCGCGGACACCGCCGACGACACGGCGCTCCGTCTGAGCTGCGTCGGACTGCAGCAGCGCGGCGCGGAGGAGTCCGCGCGCGAGATCGCGGCGCGCTATCTCCAGCGCAATCCGACGAGCGTGTGGGCGAACGAGCTGCGCGGCCGTCGCGAGGTCACGGCGCCGATCCGCGAGACCCTCGACTCCTGCGAGTACGCGCGGGACGCGGACATCGACGCCGCGCGGCGTCTCGAGGACCTGCTCGAGGAGCACACGCAGACCGCGAAGACGTGGTGGGTGGAGGGGGCGGAGCGCGACGAGATCGAGGCGCTGCTGGCGGAGGTGGTGCGCGAGAACGCCGAGCTCGAGCACTCAGAAGCGGCGCGCGCACGCGCACACTGGGTCGCCTACCGGCGCACGGTACCGGTCCTGCGGGAGTTCGCGACGGTGGACGACCACGTCGGTCCGTACCTGATCCTCGCGCAGGTGCCGGCGTCGAAGGGCTCGCGCGTGACGGACGCGAAGCCCGAGGACGTGGAGAAGGCGCGGAAGACGCTCGCGGCCGGCGTCGAGCTGCACCGCAGCCTCTACGACGCGTGGACGTCGCAGATCGCACCGGTGTTCGGCTTCCGCTGCCTCGGCGCGGACGACGTGGACGCGAACTCGATGCAGAAGGTGATGATCTTCGCGGACGTCGACACGTACGCGCGCTACCTCGCGTCGATCGGCGACGTCCTCGCGATCGCGACGCGGGCGCGCTACTCGCTCGACGAGCCGCGCTTCGTGTGCGTGCTCGGCGGCGACGCCTCGCGGCAGGCGGAGTGCCGCGAGACGGCGCGGCAGCTCGTCCAGTTCCACACGTGGGACACGACGCGCGTCGCCGTCGGCCGCGCGCCCGGGTGGGCCGAGTGCGCCGTGCGTCCGCTGTGGACGTCGGAGGGCTTCCCCGAGTTCTTCGCGTCGCACACGGTGAGCGACGGCGTGTACCGCTTCATGCAGCCCAACGAGGAGCACCTGCAGGAGATCTGGATCCTGGCGGAGCTCGCTCAGGGGCTCGGCTGGAAGCCCTGGACCCTCGACGAGATCGTGTCGCTCCGCGACGCCGACCAGCTCCAGTCCGCCGCACGTGCGCGCGCGGCGCGGCCGACGGACACGCTGCTCGCCGATGCGGCCATGACCCGCCTCTTCTACGACGACGCGTGGAGCCTCGTGTACTTCCTGTGGTTCCACGGCGAGCCGCAGCCGACGTACCGCGCGGGCTTCGTGCGCTACCTGCGCCGTGAGTTCGAGCTCGACTTCGGGCAGGGCTCAGGGGGCGCGCGGACGACACGTCCGCGTCAGATCGGCGAGAGCGACTTCTTCGCGGCGCTCGGCCTCGAGAGCGGCGCGCAGCGCGAGAAGCTCGAACGCGCCTGGCGCGAGTGGCAGGTCGAGATCATCGCCGCGCACCGCAGACCCGAGTGGGACGCGGAGCGAGATCGCGTGCGCCGGGCGTTCGAGAACGCCGGCAGGTAGCTCTCGCATCCGGTCCCCGACGATTGCGCGCGTCGCGACGCAGCTCGTCGCGCGCTGCGGACGCGCGCGGGCCGCCGGGCGGAGCGCGCGACCGAGGTGCGCACGTCCACCCGGAGCACACGTGCGAGGGCTCAGCGCACGACCTCGACCACGGCGACGAGCCGCGCGGGGTTCTGGGAGAACGGGCTCGTGCCGAGCGCGAGCTCGGCCTTCCCGCCGCTCGGCACGTGCAGGCTCGTCGTCGCGCGCCGCACGGCCAGTCCGACGCGCTCGATCGTCCCGAGATCCACCGCGCCGCTCACGATCCCCTCGGGCGCGTCGAGCGTCGCGGCGAAGAGGTCGACGTCGACCGTCCAGCCGCCTTCGGTCGGAACCGCGCGCAGGTTCGCGGCGAGCCCGGCCAGCACACCCCGCACGATGGGATCGGCGATCTGCGCCTTCTCTGCGACCTCCACGTCGTAGTCGATCACGCGCGATGCGTCGCGGTACGCCGCGAACTGCGCGAAGCGCCCTTCGAGCAGCGTGCCGCGCAGCTCGCCGATGCGCCGCGCGGGCGCGTCCCCCTCGCGCTCCTCGAGGCGCACGTTCACGGCCACGGGGCGCAGCAGCTCGCGCTCGAAGCGTCGCACGCGCGCGACGATGCCGTCGAGCCGCTCGGCGGGTCCGGAGACGACGAGCGCGCCGCCGAGGAGACGGTCGAGCGTGGTCGCGTAGATCGAGCCCTCGTCCACCTCGTCGCGTACCGGCGAGAGCGCCGCGTCGATGACGACCGAGCGGTCCCATGCGGTCTCCGGGCTGCGCACGCCCACTCCCCAGAGCCGCACGAACGAGCCGTCGTTGCGGGTCGCCGAGAGCTGCGGGTCGCCTTCGTCGTCGCCGTAGGCGCCGACGGGCACGGTGCGGAGCGTTCCTTCGAGGACCGGCGTCGGCGGGTCGGCGAGCCGCAGCACGAGCACGTGCACGGAACCGCCGGGCCGGCCGAGGACGAGGGTCGTCGCCGTGCGGGGCGCGAGCACCACGTCGGTCGAGACGGACATCGCGTCGATGTCCGCCAGCTCGAGCGCGCCGAGCTTCTCCAGCCCGAGCGACAGACGCCGGAGCGGCGCGAGCAGATCGCTGCGCGCGGCGCGCACGCGCACGAGCACGCGACCGTCGCTGAGCGGCACCGGACGCAGCAGCGCCGTGACGCCGGGCTGGAGCACGCCGACGACGGGGTCCGCGACCTGTGCCGCCTGGGCGATCTCCACGTCCACGTCGGCGATGTACGACATCTCGCGCAGCGCCGTCACGGCGGCCCATCGCGCGGCGGGCGTGACGACGGTCAGCGCGTGCGCGCCGCCCGCGTCGTCGAGCCGCCGCAGCCGGTCGAGCGCAGCAGCGTCCGGGGACGACGGTACCTCGCTGCCCGGCGGGAGCCGCAGCCACTCGGCGTCGATGCGCAGCGGTGTGCCGCGAGCGCGCCGGAGGACGGCGACGACTGCCTGCGCCCGCTCGCGGGCCGCCGCGTTGCCGCGCACGACGAGCATGCCGGGTTCCGCCGTGACGTCGCTCGACTCGTCGGCCTGCTCCGTGAAGCTTCTCACGAGCGAGGCGAGCTCGCCGGCGGCGGACGCCGGATCTTCGGGCTCCTGCTCCAGCTCCGCCGCCGCGGTCTCGGCCTCGGCGCCATGGACGTGCGGGAACAGCGAGCCGACGGAGAAGTCGCTCGGGACGCCGACCGACGTGTTCGCGAAGTCCGAGACGTCGATGAGGAGCGGCTCCGCGTCGTCGGGCGCAGCGAGCGCGAGCGCACCGGCGCCGGCGACGACGAGAGCGACGAGGCTGTGCGAGAGACGCATGGGACGGACTCCTTCACGAACGGGGGATTTCGGATTCGCGGGGCGCGGCATCACGGCTGCGCCTCCCACCAACTGCGCCACGCAAGGGCGCGCGGGCCGAGGTCGCGGCCGGCGAAGCGCGTGAGCGCGCGACGGACGTTCGCGGAGACGCGCTCGTCCTCGGGCGCGAGCAGCGCGGGGACGACGAGTCCCGCGGGCAGGCGCGCGAGCGCATCGACGACCTCGTCGATCGCGCGCGGCACCTCGAGCAGACGGACGAGCGCGCGTGCGCTCGCCGCGTCCTCGATCTCCGCGAGCGCGGCCGCGACGCGCGGCACGCGCCGCTCGTCGGCGGCGGCGATGCGTTCGAGCCACGCGACGGCCGCCGCGTGGTGCGTTGCACCGAGCGCCGTCACGACGTCCGGCGCGAGACCCGGCACCTCGGCGAGGGGACCGAGCGCCGCCGCGCCGTCCGCTCCGCCGACGGCGCCGAGCGTCGCGACGACGTCGACGAGCAGCGCGCGCGGCCACGTCGTCGCCGCGAACGCGCGCGCGGTCTCCGCCGTTCCGCAGCGCGCGAGCAGGCGCAGCGCGACGCCCTGTTCGGCGCTCTCGCCGCGCAGCGCACGCTCGAGCAGGAACGGCTCGGCTGCCGTGCAGCGCTCGAAGGCGGCGGCGACGGCGCCGTCGGTCCCCGCCACGAGCACGGCGTCGAGCGCCGCGCGGAGGGCGGGCCCGTCACCGATGTCGAGCAGCGCCGACGTCGCGGCGGGCGCCGTGCGCGGCGAGCGCGCGAGCCGCGCGAGGAGCGGCACCGCGCGCGTGTCGCCCGCCCAGCCGAGCACGCGCGCCGCGGCGCGCGCGCGCAGCGTGTCGCGGCCGTCCGCGGCGTGACGCAGGAAGCGCGCGATCTCGGCCGACCGCTCGCGCGCGACGGCCCGCGCCGCCACGGAGCGCGGGTCCTGCGCGGCGATCTCGACGAGGAGCTGTGCGCCGGTGGCCGCATCGGCGCGCACGACGGCGTCGAGCAGCGCGGGCCGCTCCGCGTCGTCGGCCGCGTACCAGCGCTCGGTCAGTGCGGCGGCGGCCTCGGCGCCCCCGACGGCGACGAGCGCGTCGCGCGCCTGCGGTCCCGCGCCCAGTCCGCGCACGAGCGACGACACGACGCGCGGCCCGCCGCGCGCGGCGAGCACGTCGAGAGCGCGCGCGCCGACGTCGGCGTCGCCGACGAGCGCGTCGAGCGCGGCGGTGACCTCCGGCGCGGCGACCTGCGTCGCGACGTCGAGGGCCCGCGCGCGCAGCGCGGGGTCGTCGCCGCGCAGCACCTCCGCCAGCGCCGAGGAGCCCGCGCGCCCGCGCGCCGTGAGCCCGCGCGCGATCTCGTCCACCGCCGTCGCATAGTCGGACGACCCCGGTGCCAGTGCGGCCAGGCGGCGCCGCAGCGCGGGCCCCGCTCGCGGCGTGGGCGGAGGGATCTCGGGGAGCTGCGGCAGTGCCGCGACGCCGTCCGACGTCGCAGGACCGCGCGCCGGGACGTGCGAATCGGGCGGCGTCTCCTCCCGGCGCGAGCCGATCTCCACGCCGGGGGCGCTCGGGGGCTCGACGTGCACGGTGCGCCGCACCAGCGCCACGCTCAGCGCGCCGACGAGGAGCACCGCCGCGGCGCGTCCGAGGAGCGCGGGCGCGGAGGACGCGCGCAACGGCAGCGCGTCGAGCGCGCGCTCCGCTGCACCGAGCGGCGGCACGTCGGCCGCGGCGAGCGCCTCCTCGGCGAGCGTCAGCGTCTCCTCGAGCGCGGCGCACGCCGCGCACACGCCGAGGTGCGCCTCGACGACGATGCGCCGCTCGAACGCGAGGTCGCCGTCCGCGAGCACCAGCACGTCGTCCTCGAACGGGCAGGCCGCGCGGCTCATGCGGACGCCTCGCCGCTGCCGCCGCCGAGGTCCACGACGCCGCGCAGTGTCACGGCGAGCCGCTTGCGCGCGGCGACGAGGTTCGCGCGGACGGCGTTGCGCGTGGAGCCGAGCACGTACGCGATCTCGTCGTACGGCAGCCCGTGGTCGACGCGCAGGAGCAGCGTCGCACGCTGGACGGGCGGGAGCGCGTCGATGGCGGCGCGCACCGCGTCCTCGAGGTCGGCGCCGGCCACGAGCGCGTCGGGCCCGAGGTGCAGCGCGGCGACGTCGTCCGGCGTCGCCTCGGTCGGCGCGGCCGGCGGCACGACCTCCGCCGTACGGCGCCTGCGGCGCAGGGCGTCGAGCGAGCGCGAGACGAGGATGCGGTGCATCCAGGTCGTGAAGCGCGCCTCGCCCCGGAACGTGTCGAGGCGCCGCCACGCATAGAGCACGGCCTCCTGGGTCGCGTCCTCGGCGTCGTGCCGGTCGCCGAGGAGGCGCAGGGCGAGGCGCTCGAGCTGCGGCGCGGCCTGCCGCACGAGCGTGCCGAAGGCGGCGCGATCGCCGCGCTGCGCCTGCTCGACGAGGCGCAGTTCGGGCAGGGGCAGGGCGCGGTCGGAGCTCATCCGCAGCGTTGGGCGTCCGGGGGGACGAGTTCGGTCACATGGATTCCGCGGCGCATCCCGCAGGATCGTGACAGGTCCGCACGCGGCCCCGTCACGTGTGGTTCCATCCGTCACCATGCGCGCCTACGACCACGTCCAGCGAGGCTACGTCTCCTGGCTGCTCGCGCTCATCGCGATCGCGCTCGGCGTCGCCGCGGGAGCCACGGGCGACCAGCCGCCCGTGCCGCTGCTCCTCGGCCTCGGGGGACTGCTCTTCGCCCTGCTCGCGCTCTCGTTCCACCGCCTGCGGGTCCACGACGACGGCGACGCCGTGCGCATCGCCTTCGGCCCGCTGCCGCTCTTCCGCAAGCGCCTGCGCTACAGCGAGATCGCGCGCGTCGAGGCCGGCCGCAGCACGGTGCTCGACGGCTGGGGCATCCACTACGTACCGGGCCGCGGCTGGACCTGGAACCGAGCAGCCTGTCGGAGCAGTCGCCGCGTCCACGACGTGGCGGCGGGGACCTGGATGCAAGGCGGACCGACGACGGCACCCCCTATGGGTTGTCGAGGAGGTCCAACGCCGCAGACGGGTCCCCGCCGCCGCGCCCGCGAGGCGGCCTCGGAACTCGAGACGCCGGTCGACGGGTCGACGGAGGCCGGGCCGGCGCTGCGTTGGATCTCCTCCGCAGGTCGACGGACCTTCGTCGTCGATCCGCCTTGCGGCGACCCGGCCTCCGTCGATCGTGGATCGCGGGGACTGCTCCGACAGGCTGCCAAGGGCTTAGGCTGCGCCGTCGTGACGCTGCGGAGCGGGGCCACGCTGCGCATCGGCAGCGACGAACCCGAGGCGCTCGCGCGCTTCCTGGACGAGGCCGCCCGCATGCGCGGCTCGGGCCCGGTCTGACGGCGGCGCAGTCCGCCCGTCACGGAGCGGGCGCGAGCACGGCGAGGAGCACGAGGCGCGCGGGCCCGGGGTTGCGCACCCCGTGCGGCGCGCCCGCGGGCGCCACGACGAGCTGCCCCGCCCGCAGCGGCTCCTCGCGGCCGTCTAGGAGCAGAACGCCCGTGCCCGCGAGCACGTGATACAGCTTGTCCATGCCTTCGTGGGCGTGCAGCGCGTGTGACTGACCGGGCTCGAACGCGTTCAGGCCGACGAGCAGCGACGGCGACGCGTGGAGCGTGGCCTTGCCCATGCGCTCGGGCGCGAAGACGGCATGGTCGAGCGGATCGAACGGCGTCGGGTGCTGCACGGTGTCTTCTCCGAGGCTGTGCGTCCTTGGCGCCGCAGACGCGCGCGCACTCTACTGCCCGTGCGCGGCGACTTCGCCGCGGCGAGCGGGCGGGGAGTCCCGGCGAGCGGGCGCATCCCCGCCCTCGACCGGGGTCCCGCGGGGCGGATCGGATCCGCTGCCCGGAGGACACGCGAGCGGCGCCGAGGTTACGTCGCCCGACTTTCCCGCCGCGGCGGCCGCGGGTATGCTCCAGCGGCGGCGCCCGGTGCGCCGAGGGAGGACGCGATGCGGCCACAGGCACGAGGGCGCGGCAACCGCCACGACGGTCGCGACGCGCACGGACTCGGTCGGCGCGACTTCCTGCGCGCGTCGGCACTCGCGGGTGCGAGCGCCCTGGCGGGCGCCACCGTGCTCGGTCGCGCCGGCGCGGCCTTCGCGGCCCCGGCCGCGCGCCGCACGAAGCGCGTCATCTTCGTGGCCTTCGCGGGCGGCGTGCGGTCGCGCGAGTGCATCGGCACCCCCGCGAACATCCCGAACATCATGTCGATCGCCGAGAAGGGCGTCGTGCTCCCGGCCGTGCGCGCCGCGAACCTCGGCCACTACGGCGCCGCACTCGCGCTCTTCACGGGCTGTCCCGACGCGCAGGGCATCCGCGAGAACGCGCGCGGCGAGAAGCCGACGATCTTCGAGTACCTGCGCAAGGGCACCGGGCTGCCCGCGCAGGAGGTCTGGCTCTCGACGACCGCCGGCGCGCAGACGCTCAACTTCTCGCACAGCACGAACCCGCGCTACGGCGCCGACTACGGCGCGAACCTGATCAGCACCGACGGACTCTTCAACGCGGAGTTCCGCGACCTCGTCGCGAAGTTCGGCAACGCGGCGCCTCCGAGCGACGCCGAAGCCGACCGCGTGCAGCGGCTCGTGCGTTCGCTCGACGACGCAGGCCTCGAGGGCACGGCGGGCGCGGGCGTCCGCAACGACGCGGAGACATCGCTGCGCATCCAGCGCTACATCCTCGAGGAGCTGCGCGGCGACACGGCCGACATCACGGGTCCAGGCGCCGGCGACGCGAAGTCGATCCGCGTCGCGCGCAACCTGCTGCGCATCTTCAAGCCGACGCTGACCGCGGTCGTGCTGCAGAACGCGGACGTCGCCCACGGCAGCTTCAACGCGTACGTGGACGTCATCCGCCGCAACGACACCGAGCTCGGACTGCTGTGGAAGGCCGTGCAGGACGACCCGGAGCTGCGCGACACGACGTCGATCCTGATCGCGCCCGAGTTCGGCCGCGACGCGAACCTGAACGAGCGCAACGGACTCGACCACGGCGACTCGTCCGAGGACCTCGGGCGCATCTTCCTCGTCGCCGCGGGTCCCGACTTCAAGCAGGGCAAGACGCTCGCGACGCCCGTCGATTCGTTCGACCTGTGCCCGACCGTCGCCGAACTGCTCGGCACGAAGACGCCCGACGCGCAGGGCAAGCCGCTGCGCGCGCTCTTCGCGTGAGGCGGCCCGGCGCGCGGGTGTTCGCGCTGCTCGGAACGACACTCGCAGCACTCGCGCTGCTCGCCGTGCTCGGCGCATCTTCCGCACGCAGTGCCGCAGAAGAGCGCGCGGCAGGTCCGGCGTCGAACGGCTCCTGCGTCGTGTGCCACGGCGGCATCGAGGACATGCACCCGTTCGCGCCGGTGACGTGCGTGCAGTGCCACGGCGGCGACGCGTCGCGCACCGTGAAGGAAGACGCCCACGTGCGCTCGCGCACACGTCCTCCCGGCGACGAGCGCGTGCTCGGCCAGAGCTTCGACCCCGAGTACCTGCGCTTCCTCGACCCGGGCGACCTGCGCGCCGCACCCGCGTCGTGCGGGCCATGTCACCAGCGCGCCGTGTACGACGTCACGCACTCGCTGCACGCGACGACCTCGGGTCATCTCGCCGACGGCCTGTACGAGAACGGCGTCGTCGCCGAGCGTCATCCGCCGGTCGCCGTGTTCGACGTGCGCGACGAGCTGCCGGCCGACGTGGCGCGACCGCCGACGGCCGTGCGCAACCTCAAGCAGGTGCGCGGACCGACCGGCGGCGACCGCACGCGCGTCGCGTCGCACTTCGCCGACCTGCCGCGCAAGGCCTGCATGCAGTGCCACCTGTGGTCGCGGGGCCGCGCGGTCCGCGGTCGCGCAGGGCTCGACGGCGACTACCGCGGCAGCGGCTGCAGCGCGTGCCACGTGCCGTATGCGGACGACGGGTTCTCGCAGTCGCGCGACGCGTCGATCGACCACCACGAGCCGGGGCACGCACGCACGCACACGATGGTGCGCTTCCCCGCGACCGAGACGTGCACGCGCTGCCACTACGGCGACGCGTCGATCGGGCTCTCGTTCCGCGGACTCGCGCAGCCGATCCCCGGCATGCCGCAGTCGCCCGACGCGCCGGGCCTGCACCCGAAGCGCCTGAACGGCGTGTACTACATCGACGATCCCGCGCGCACGCCGCCCGACGTGCACCACGCGCGCGGCATGCACTGCGTGGACTGCCACACGGCGGGCGACGTGATGGGCGACGGCTTCCTCTACCGCCGCATGGAGGACGCCGTCGCGATCCGCTGCGAGACGTGCCACGGCACGTGGGACGCCGCCGCGACGGGCGTCACCGCACGCGGCGAGCGACTTCCGCACCTGACGCGCGATGCAGGCGGCGTATGGCTCACGAGCCGCGTGACGGGCGCGCGCCATCGCGTGAAGCAGGTCGGCGACATCGTGCGCCCCGGAGCGCCCGACTACAACCCGCGCGCGGCGCTCGCGATGTCGCCCGACCATGGACGCCTCGAGTGCTACGCGTGCCACAACGCGTGGATGCCGAACTTCTTCGGCTTCCACTTCGACCGCAACGAGGCCTTCACGCAGCTCGACCTGCTCTCCGGCGACCGCACGACCGGTCGCGTCACGACGCAGGAGAAGGTGTTCGCGACGTTCGACCGCCTCGTGCTCGGCTGGAACAGCCACGGCCGCGTGGCGCCGTACATGGTGGGCTTCTCGAGCATGGCGACCGTGCACGCGGAGGACGGCACGCTGCTGCTCGACCAGGAGCTGCCCGTCACGCGCGCCGGTCTCTCGGGCATGACGCTCGTGCACCACCAGCCGCACACCGTGACGGCCCGCGCGCGGCGCTGCGCCGAGTGCCACGCGAGCGCGACCACGTACGGCCGCGGCAGCGGCGACTTCCGGCTCGCGCGCGAGTTCGTCGTGACGGGCGGCGACACGGGAGCGCGCTTCGTCGCACTCGACCGCGAGACGCCCGCGGACTCGGCGCTCGTCTCGGCGGCAGGCATCGACGAGGTCCGCGCGGTGGCGCTCGTGAACGACCGCCTGACCGGCCGCGCGAAGACGCTGATCAGCGCGTCGGCGTCGGGCGAGCTGACGTTCGTCGCCGCGGACGTCCCCGGCTTCCCGCGCACGGTGCGCACCGAGAAGGACGCCGTCGCCGACCCGCAGGCGCTGCTCGTCGCGGACGACACGCTCTTCGTCGCGGACGGCGAGGCCGGTCTGCGCATCTACGACATCGCGAACGTCTCGCGTCCGCGGCTCCTCGCCCACGTGCCCGACCTGCCCGCGTACGACGTCGCGCAGGACGGGCCGCTGCTCTTCGTCGCGGCCGGCGCACGCGGCCTCGTGACGCTCGACGTGCGCGATCCGCGCGAGCCGGTGCAGGTCGGCGGCGACGTGGACGTCAACGGCGCGGACACGGCTCCGGCGGACGCGCGCTGCGTCGCGTCCCTGTTCCTCTTCTCGCGACCGAACGCCACCGAGCCGGAGAAGGACCGCAGCGCTCCGCGGCGCCTCGTCGCCGTCGGCACGGCCGCGAGCGGCGCGTGGCTCCTCGACGCCACCGACGCCGCGCGGCCCGAGCTGCTCGCGCCCGTCGGCAGCGGGCCCGTCGTCGACCTCACGTTCACGACGCTCGTCGAGCTCGGCAGCGAGGGCGGCGCGATCCCGACGCGCGAGCGTCACCTGCTGCTCGGCACGAACGGCATCCTGCTCGTCACGGTCGACGTGGACGGACTCCAGGCGGGCAGGCCGCCGCGCGCCCTCGGAGTGCAGCCGCTCCGCCCCGGCGCGCGCACACTGCGCGTCGCGCAGGTCTACAATCCACCCTTCCTGCGGACGCTCGTGCTCGCGGCGGGTGCGGCCGGCATCGAGATCCTCGATCTCGCGAAGGCCGCCGAGCCGGAGTCGCTGGGCGTCGTCGCAGGGACGGCCGGCGCGCTCGACCTGGCACTCGAGGAGTTCCCGTTCGATCGCACGGTCGACGCGACGGGCGCGCCGATCATGGACATCAGCCACGAGGGGGCACGGTGGCTCTCGCAGGACGAACTCGCGCGCGTGCTCGGCATCCCGCCGTTCGATCGGGCGCTCTACCCGGAGCCGGCACGGTCGCCGCGCGACGAGGGGCGCTGATGCGGACGACGGGGGTCATCGCACTCGCACTCGGCGTGGGCTGCGCCGCGGCCCTCGCACAGGACGCTCCCGCGCCGCCGACGCCCGAGCAGCGCCGCGCGCAGTTCGACGCGCGCTTCGCGCAGCTCGACGCGGACAAGGACGGCACGCTGCGCGGCGACGAGCTGCGCGAGACCGGCTGGCTCGAGCGCTTCGACCGCGACGGCGACGACGGCGTGACGCGCGACGAGCTGCACGACGTGCTCGCGCGCGGCCCGGGCTACGACCGCCTGTTCGTGCTGCGCGACGTGCGGCCGCGCGTCGCGCTGGTCTTCGCGTCGTTCGACGCCGACAAGGACGGGCGCGTGGCGGCCGAGGAGTACGGCGGCGGCAAGCGCGCGTTCCGCGGCGCCGACCGCAACCGCGACGGGTTCCTCGACGGGCCCGAGGTGCGGCGCCTCGCGGAGTCGGAGCTCGAGGACATCCGGCGCCGCGCACGCAATCCCGGCCGCTACGAGATGCTCGCGCTCTTCGACCTCGACTACGACCGCCGCGTCGTGCTCGCGGAGTACGACGGACCGACGCGCGCGTTCCAGCGTCTCGACGAGAACGACGACGGCGTCGTGGACTACTACGAGGTGTTCCCGCAGTTCCGCATGCGGGACCGCGTCCCGGAGGCGCCGCGCGCCGAGGACCTGAACGCGCTGAAGACGCTCGACACCGACGGCGACGGCAAGGTCGCGCGCGCGGAGTGGAAGGGCAGCGCGGCCGCGTGGCGACGTCTCGACCGCAACGGCGACGGCTGGCTGACCGTCGCGGACGCGCGCTGACGCGCGCGCTTCGCTCGGGAGCCGCGCGCGTCGCGCGTCAGCGCATGCCGAGCAGCGCGCGGAAGACGTGCCCGGCGATCTTCGGGTTCTCGCGCAGGCGGCGCGTCGAGTAGCCGTACCAGTTCGCGCCGAACGGCACGTAGATGCGCACCGCGGCGCCGCTCTCGAGCAGTTCGTCGCGCATCCACTCGCGCACGCCGAGCAGCATCTGGAACTCGTAGCGCGCGCCCGGCACGCCGAGCGCGTTCAGGAGCTGTCGCGCATAGGCGACGAGCAGGTCGTCGTGCGTCGCGATGCCGACACGCCCCTCGCCCTCGAGCAGGATCTGCAGGCACGTGCGGTAGCTCGCGCGGATCTCCTCGCGCTCCTGGAACGCGAGCTCCGGCGGCTCGCGGTAGATGCCCTTGCAGAGCCGCACCGAGATGGCCTCGCGCGCCAGCTCCTCGGCGTCCTTCTCGGTGCGGCGCAGATACGCCTGCAGCACGGCGCCGACCGGCAGACCCTCGCCGTGCAGCCGCCGCACGAGCCGCAGCGTCTTGTCGGTGACGGGCGAGTCCTCCATGTCCACGCGCACGAAGCTGCCGTGCTCCTGTGCGCGGCGCGCGATCTCGCGCACGAGCTGCGTGCAGCGCTCCTCGTCGATCGAGAGGCCGAGCGCGGTCAGCTTCACGGAGACGTTCGAGTCGAGCTCCTCGCGCCGGATCGCCTCCTGCGCGGCGGCGTACTCGCGCGCGGTCGCCTCGGCCTCGGCGAAGTCGGTGATGAACTCGCCGAGCACGTCCACCGTGCAGCACGCGCCGCGTTCGTTCAGCGTGCGGATGGTCTGCACGGCGGCGTCGAGCGTCTCGCCCGCGATGTAGCGCTTGGCGACGCGGCCGACGACGGCCTTCGGGGTGATGGGCAGCGCGGCGGCGACGAGGCTATCGAGGATCGACACGGGCGGCTCCGGAGGCGCCGCATGTTCCGTCAGCGCGGCGCGGCCCGCGGAGGGAATCCCGCACGGCCGGAAGCGCTCCGCGGCGCCGCGGGTATCTTGCCCGCGATGCCCGCCGACGCGCCCCTGGTCCTCGGCTTCAACTCGACGCACGACGCGGCGGCGGCGCTCGTGCGCGGCGGCGAGGTCGTGCTCGCGGTCGAGGAGGAGCGGCTCTCGCGTGTGAAACACCACTTCGGGATGCCGCGCCGCGCGCTGGCGGCGTGCCTCGAGGCGGGCGGCGCCGGCTGGGACACGCTGCCGCACGTCGCGTTCTACATGGACCCCGAGCTGTGGCTCTGGAGCTACGGCCGCCACTTCCTGACGCACCTGCCGCGCAGCGCCTCCTATCTCGGCCGCAAGCCGGCGCTCTGGGAGAGCTTCCTCGGCGTGCGCCGTCGCTTCCGGAGCGAGACCGGCTTCCGCGGCCGCTTCCACGCGGTGGACCACCACGCCGCGCACATCGACAGCGCGTTCTACCCGAGCGGCTTCGACGAGGCGGCGGCGCTGACCGTGGACGGCGCCGGCGAGGCGGCGACGACCGTCCTCGCGCGCGTGGACGAGCGGAGCCAGAAGCGGCTCCTCTCCGCGCGCTACCCCGTCTCCGTCGGCAAGCTGTGGGAGGCGGTGACCGACTGGCTGGGCTGGACGCCCACGCAGGACGAGGGCAAGACGATGGGGCTCGCGCCCTACGGCGACGAGCGCTTCGTGGCGGCGTTCGCGGAGGTGCTGCGACCCGACGACGCGCGCGGGTTCGTGCTCGACCTGTCGTACACCGACTTCCAGTGGGGCGCGCGCCGACTCGTCTCCGAGCGCTTCGTGCGCACGTTCGGCGCGCCGCGGCCGCCCGGCGGCGAGCTGGCGGACCACCACCGCGCGGTCGCCCGGGCCCTGCAGCACGCGACCGAGGAGGTGGTCCTGCACCTCGCGCGTAAGCTCCATCAGATCACTGGGTTACGGCGACTGGTGATGGCCGGCGGTGTGGCGCTCAACTGCGTCGCGAACGGCCGCCTCGTGCGCGAGGGACCGTTCGACGAGGTGTTCGTGCAGCCCGCGGCCGGCGACAACGGAGCCTGCCTGGGCGCGGCGCTGCACGTCGCCCACCGCCGCCTGCGCCTGCCGCGCGGGCCCGCGCAGCGTCATGCGTACCTGGGGCCGGGCTTCGACGAGGCCGCAGTGCCCGAGGCGGCCGCCCGGCGCGGTCTGGTGGTCGAGCGCCCCGCCGACGTCGTCGAGGCCGCGGCCGAACTGCTCGCGGCCGGGGCCCTGCTCGGCTGGATGCAGGGCCGGATGGAGTACGGTCCGCGTGCCCTGGGCCACCGCTCGATCCTCGCGGATCCGCGCGACCCGGCGATGAAGGAGGTCCTGAACCGCGAGGTGAAGTTCCGCGAGCCGTTCCGCCCGTTCGCGCCGGCGGTGCCGCTCGAGGAGGCGCATGCGTGGTTCGAGGACGTGCGCCCCTCCCCCTACATGCTGCTGGCGTTCCGCGTGCGGACGGAGGCCGCCGCGCGGCTCGGCGCGGTCACGCACGTCGACGGGACGGCCCGCGTGCAGACCGTCACGCGCGCGGAGACGCCCCGGTTCCACGCGCTGCTGCGCGCCTTCGGGCGGCGCACGGGCGTGCCGGTGCTGGTGAACACGTCGTTCAACGTGCGCGGCGAGCCGATCGTGGCCGACGTCGATTCGGCGCTCGAAGCTCTTTCCAGGACGGGACTTACGGCACTGGCCATCGGGGACTGGATCGTGCGTCGCGCGCCGTGACCGGCGTCACGGCGAAGGCCGCGTTCCCGCGCGGCGGGCGCGGCGGGCGTTGCTATCATCCGCGGTTTCCGCCGTCGCGGACACGCCTCCGCGCGGCCCACGTGAGGAGACCGGAGATGAGCGACCCTCTGCTGCCGACTGCCGCTCAGGAGTGGCAGGCCCGCGCCCGCGAGGTGGCGGACAAGTACGTGCGCCCCGTGGCCTGGAAGTACGACCGGCTCCAGCAGTACCCGTGGGAGATCCAGGAGAAGCTCCGCGACTACGGGCTCTACCGGGTGTTCGTGCCGGCGGAGTACGGCGGCGACGGGGGCAGCGTCCTCAACCTGTGCGTCGTCGTCGAGGAGCTGGCGCGCGCCTGCGGCGGCGTCGGAGTCGGCTTCGCGGTCAACGCGCTCGGCTCGTTCCCGATCATGATCGGCGGCACCGACGAGCAGAAGGAGCGCCTGCTCCCCGACATCGCCGCCGGGCGGCGCCTCGTCGCCTTCGGCCTCTCGGAGCGCAACGCGGGCTCGGACGCGGGCGGCATGACCTGCAACGCCGTCCGCGACGGCGACGACTGGGTCGTGAACGGCCACAAGAAGTGGAACACGAACGGCCTGGTGGCGCACGTCAACACGATCTTCGCCGTCACGGATCCCGAGTCGCGCTCGCGCCGGATCAGCGCGCTCGTGGTCGAGCGGCCCGGCCAGGGCGCGGAGCTGGGCGACCTCCCGGGCTTCCGCGTCTCGAAGATCGAGGACAAGATGGGCATCCGCGCGATCCCGGTCGTCGAGCTCGAGTTCGACGGCCTGCGCGTGCCGCACGCGAACCTGGTCGGCGGGCGCGCCGGCATGGGCTTCAAGCACGCGATGATGACGCTCGACAAGGCCCGCCCCGGCGTCGCGGCGCAGGCCGTCGGCTGTGCGCAGGGCGCGCTCGACTTCGCGCTCGTGTACGCGACCGAGCGGGTGCAGTTCGGGCAGCCGATCGCGTCGCTCCAGATGGTCCAGCAGATGCTGGCCGACGCCGCCCAGAAGGTCGAGGCTGCGCGCCAGCTCGTCCACGCCGCCGCGCGGCACATCGACGCGGCCACGCCGAAGGCGAACAAGTTCGCCGCCATGGCGAAGTGCTTCGCCACCGACGTCGCCATGGAGGTCACGACCAACGCCGTCCAGATCCTCGGCGGCTACGGGTTCATGCGCGACTACCCGGTCGAGAAGTTCATGCGCGACGCCAAGATCACGCAGATCTACGAGGGCACGAACCAGGTCCAGCGGCTCGTGATCGCGCGTAATCTCATCAAGGAAGCCTCGGAGCTCGACCACCTGAAGGGGTTCTTCCCCATTCCGGAGGACGCCCGCTGATCCGAGCGGCCTGTCCGACGCACCGTCGAACGTTGCGGCGGCGGCCCGCCGCCCGCTAGGCTGGTCGCGCGACCACTCCGCGGCTTCGTCGCAACCACTTACACAGTAATGACTTAGGTCGTTCGCCCGCGACGCGCGGGCCCGAGGTCCCCATGCCTGTCTTCCCCGAAGACCACGTGGACGAGAACTTCTTCGAGCTCTGGTACCACCCCTACAAGAAGCAGATCTGGGGCATCGGCGCGGCCGTCACCTTGGCCGTGGTCGGGTATCTGGCGTTCCGCGAGATCCGCACCGGGCGCCTCGACGACCAGTGGACGCGCTACAACGACAGCCTCCAGGTCGACGAGGTGGCCTTCCCGGGGCAGGCCGACCCGGACAAGGCGCGCCAGCAGCTCGACGGCCTGCAGCGCCTCATCCGTGACTACCCCCGGGACGCGGTGACTCCGTTCGCGCTGATGGGGGTCGCCAACGCGTACGGCGCGCTGGGGCAGTACGACGACGCCATCCAGACGCTCGACGAGCTGCAGTCGAAGTTCCCCGAGTTCGTCACCAACACGCAGTCCGCGACCCCGAGCGACACGACGTCGCTCACGCAGCTGCTGCGCAAGAAGCTCGAGAGCGAGCGCGAGTGGACGCGCGAGACCACGTACGTCCATCCGACGCCGAGCCAGAGCCGCATCGCGTGCATCGACACGACCGAGGGCTCGATCTGGATCGGGTTCTACGACGAACTGGCCCCCGAGCACGTGCGTGGGTTCATCGAGCGCGCGAAGCGCGGTGACTACAACCGCACGCAGGTGTACGAAGTCCGCGCGGCGAACAACGGGGCCGACCCCCAGCTGATCCGCCTGGGCTCGCTCGCGTCCAAGACCGAGCGCAACCCCGCTCTCCACGACCGCGAGGAGCTGAACGACACGATCGAGGCCGAGGACGCGCGCTATCTCGTCCACAACTGGCGCGGCGTGGTCGCGAGCGTGGAGACGGGCACGGGCGAGTCCGCGACCAACTTCCAGATCGTGACGGCTCCCGTGAGCATGGAGCGCTACGACGGAGTCGTGACCCCCTTCGCGATGGTGCTCGATCGCGAGGGATCGATGGCGACGCTCGACAAGCTCGGCCGGGCACCCACGTATGGCACGAGCCCGGAGACGCAGAACGAGCAGGGCGTCCTGCGCATGCGGGACCACCCGTACCCGCCGATCTACATCCGCCGCGTGACGATCTTCAAGGACGAGAAGGCCGAGGACGGCCACGCCTTCGACACGACGCGGTCGGGAACGGACGAGCCCGAGCCGTGGGAAGCCGACCTGCCGCCGGCACCGAAGCCGAGCGAGTTCGTCGAGGCGCCGGCGACTCCGAGCACGGACGAGACGAAGCCGGGCGCGCCGAGCACGGACACGCCCGCGCCGTCGAAGGACGACGACTCGGACGACGCGCCGGCGGACGACCAGCCGGACGACTCGAAGTAGTCCGAGGGGCGGGGCCCGCGAGCGGCGCAGCCCGCCTCCGCGGAGCGCGCGACGCAGAGACCGCGACCTTCTCGACGCGCCGGACGCGCGAGCGGGCGCGGGAGCCGAGGCGATCGACGGCGGTCCGTCGTAGCCGAACAGCCGAGGACGTGCGACCGCCAACGCAGAGGGGCCGAATGTTCCACGTGGAACATTCGGCCCCTCTGAGCCTGCGACGAGAGCCCACGCCGCAGCGGCGCAGCTCCCCCGCCGACCCGCTACGCCTCGCCTGCGGTCGCCAGCAGTCGATCCAGCACGCCCTCGAGCTCCTCGCGAGAGAAGTACTCGATGACGATGCGGCCCTTCTCGCCGCGCGGAACGAGCGTCACGCGCGTGCCGAGCGCCTCCCGCAGCTGATCCTCGAGGTCGTGGAAGTACGGCGCGAGGCTCGGATCGACCGGTGCCACCTCCTCGACCGGCTTCGGCTTGCTCAAGCGGCGCACCGCCGACTCGACTTCGCGAACCGACAGCCCCTCGGTCGCCGCCCGCTCCGCGAGAGCGCGCTGTGCGTCCGCGTCGCCGAGCGCAAGCAGCGCGCGGGCGTGCCCGCCGCTCAGCTCTCCCGCAGCGACACGGCTCTGCAGGTCGGTCGGCAGATCGAGCAGGCGCAGCGTGTTGGCGACGCCGGACCGGCTCTTGCCCACACGCAGCGCCACGTCCTCCTGCGTCAGATGCAGCCGCTCCATCAGCGCCTGGTAGCCGAGCGCCACCTCGATCGCGTTGAGCTGCTCGCGCTGGAGGTTCTCGATGAGCGCAAGCTCGAGCATCTGGTCGTCGCTCGCCTGACGCACGACGGCGGGCACGGTCTCCCGCCCGATGCGCTGGCAGGCGCGGAAGCGACGCTCGCCCGCGATGAGCTCGTAGCCCTCTTCGGTGGTCCGAACGACCACAGGCTGGAGCACGCCGTGCTCGAGGATCGACGCGGCCAGCTCTGCCAGTTCCGCCTCGGCGAACTCGCGGCGCGGCTGATAGCGGTTCGGCACGATCTCGGCCAGCGGCACCTGGAGCACGACCTCGTCGGCGTTGCCGCCGCCGGACGGTCCCGAGATGAGGAAATCCAGCCCCCGTCCAAGCCTCCGCTGCACCACGCGCCACCTCCCGAGCAAGCCCTCGGCGGACTGTCTCCAATTCGGCACGGCGAGACCTCCCGACACGTGCAATCGACGCCCGAATCCTACGAGCCAGGGGGGACAGTCACGTTCGAATGTTTCACGTGAAACATCTCTCCCTCGTGGCACAGCCGCGAACTGCCGCTGTGGATGGTGTACCCTGCGCCGCATGACTCCCGCGGTGCTCCGGACGTCGGCGCTCGCGCATGCGACGGCGCGCGACCTGCTGCGCCGCCCCGGAGGCGCGCTGGCCTGGGTCGCTGCCGCGGCGCTGGTGGTCCTCGTCCCGAAGCTGAGCGATCGTGCGATCGAAGCCGGGCCCGAGCTTCCCACGGAGCTCGTCGTGTCCACGCTTGCGCTCTACGCCGCGGTCATCGGCGGACTCGCCGCGGTCTCGACCACGGTTCCCGGGGACCCGCTGGGGCCGAACTCCGAGCTCGCCGCGACGCCGATCCGCAGCATCGAGTACACGGTCGGGCGGGTGCTGGGCGTCGGGCTCGCGCTCGGGCTTCACGTGTGCGGCCTCGCAATCGCAGGCCTCGTCGCGGTCCGGCTCGGTTCCCCCGGCGAGTTCCCGCCTGCCTCTGGTCTGGCGTCGGCCGCGCTGGGAGCGCTCGGCGGAGGCCTGTTCTTCGTCGCCGCGGGAGCCCTGGCCGGCGCACTGCTCGGGCGGGAGCTCGGCATCGTCGGCATCCTCACGGTCATCGTCGGCACGCGCCTGATCGTCCCCCACGTGACGCCCGACGCTCCGCTCCTGGCGGCTCTCCTTCCCGATCCCGCACGCCTGGACCTCTCTCGGGAAGCGGCCTTCGCCCACCCGGTCGGCGCCCGCGCCTTGACCGGAGCATTCGCAGGCGTCGTGCTCCAGAGCATCGGACTGGTCGCGCTCACGGCGGCCGTGCTGGCGCAGCGGGTCCGCGGCGCGGCAAGCTGGTAGAAGCGCAGGTCCTCCCGGAGTAGGCGCCCGCGCGCAGATGACGCACCATCCGGAGCCGCCCGGATGCACTCGGATTCGACCGCGGCGCACCGCAAGCCGCGGGCGTGTCGCACGTGCGCCAGCCGCCCTCGCCCCAGCCCCTCTTCCGGCACCCGGCGCACGAGGCTCCATGGCGTCGATTCCTCCTCAGCGCGGCCTTCCACCCGGGTAGACTCCGCCGCTCCACGGCAACGCCTCGCACGGCCGGTCCGTTCGACCGGGCATGTGCGGTGTCTGCAGCCACACCCCACTCCACACCGTGCGATACGCAATCCTCGGCGACATCCACAGCAACCTCGAGGCACTCGAGGCGGTGCTGTCGGCGCTCGAGAGCGAGCGCATCGACCACTACGTGTGCGTCGGCGACGTCGTCGGCTATGGAGCGGATCCGAAGGCCTGCCTCGACCGCACGCGTGAGATCTGCGACGTAGTCGTCGCGGGCAACCACGACCTGGCCGTCGCCGGCACGCTCTCGATGGAGTTCTTCAACGAGTACGCGAAGGCCGCGATCCTCTGGACGCGGGAGCAGCTCGGCGAGGACGACGTCGCGTGGCTCCGCGACCTGCCGCTCCAGGCCGACGTGGACCGCAACACCATGCTCGTCCACAGCACGGTGCACGACCCCGCCGCCTTCGACTACCTGCTGACGTCCTACGACGCGCACCTCTCGATGCGCGTGCTGAAGAAGCCCCTGTGCTTCGTGGGCCACTCCCACATCCCGATCACCTTCATGGAGCGCGGCGGCCTCGGATTCACGTTCGCCGACACGATCGACCTGACGCGCGTCGAGAAGGTCATCGTGAACCCCGGGAGCGTCGGTCAGCCTCGCGACGAGAACCCGCACGCCGCGTACGGGATCTACGACACCGTGAAGCGTCGCGTCACGCTGCACCGCACGCCGTACGACATCGCCACGGCCTCCCGGAAGATCGAAGCCGCCGGGCTCCCCCGACCGCTCGCCGATCGCCTGCACGTCGGCAAGTAGCGCGCGGTCCTCGCGCGGACGCTGCGCACGCAGCGGGGCGCACACGTAGACTCTCGACGCTCGTGACCGCCCCTTCGGGCGCGCCCCATGCGCCGACACCACCACTCCTCCCGCCTCGTCCTCGCCACCGGCGATGCTGTCGCCGCCGCCGCTGCGTACGGGACCGCCTACGTCGTGCGGTTCGGGTCCGGCTGGATTCCGGTCGAGGGCCGCGCGGATGTGCTGCCGTCGCGCTACCTGGCGGCTCTCCCCGCCGTCGTCGCGATCGCGCTGGCGGCCACGGCACTCGTGGGCGCGTACGACCCCGTGCGCGTCGAGCGCAGCGGTCGCCTGCGGACCGCCGTCGCCGCCGCGATCGCCACGGGCGCCCTGCTGGGCTCGGCGGCGCTGCTCTACCGCGACGTGTTCCAGTTCAGCCGGCTCGCGCTGCTCGGCACGGCTGCCGCCTACCTTCCCTGCATGCTGGCGGGACGCGGGCTGAGCGCCCGCCTGCTCGACCGCCGCCATCGCTCGGGACGCGGCATGCGGCGCGCGCTGGTCATCGGCGGCGGGGCCGCGGCGGCAGCGCTCGCGCGCGAGCTCGCCCGCGCACCCTGGATCGGCACGGCGGTCGTCGCCGTGTCGGGCGACGCCGAGGCGGCGCAGCACTGGCCCGCGGCGCAGAGGGTCGCGGGAGACGACGTCGACGCCCTGCTCGAGCGTGGCGCGTGCGACGACGTGCTCATCGCGCTCCCGGCCGCCGGCGTGCCGGCGCTCGGTGACGTCGTGGCGAGGCTCGGCCGGCACCCCGTGTCCGTCCACGTGATCCCCGACCTCGGCGACATGGTGCTGGTGAACGCGCACGCGACGCTGGTCGGCGGCCTGCCGCTGATCTCGCTGAACGACTCACCGCTCTACGGCCTGCGGGCCGCCGCGAAGCGCGCCCTCGACGTGCTGCTGGCCGCGGTCTGCCTGCTCGTCGCCGCGCCGCTGCTCGCCGTCATCGCGCTTCTCGTGCGAGTCGGCTCGCCGGGGCCGGTCCTCTACGCGCAGGAGCGGATGGGCCTCGACGGCCGCTGCTTCCGCATGTGGAAGTTCCGCACGATGCGCGCCGATGCCGAGGACGAGACGGGGCCGGTCTTCGCCCGGCGCGGCGACCCGCGCGTGACGGCCGTGGGCCGTCTGCTGCGCCGCTTCTCCCTGGACGAGCTGCCGCAGCTGTGGAACGTGCTGCGCGGCGAGATGAGCCTGGTCGGCCCCCGACCGGAGCGTCAGGCGTTCATCCACGATCTTCGTAAATCGTTACCTGGCTATATGTTACGTCATTGCGTCCGCGCCGGAATGACGGGCTGGGCGCAGGTCCACGGGCTGCGCGGCGACACGCCGCTCGCCGAGCGGCTGCGCTACGACCTCGAGTACGTGGACCGCTGGAGCCTGCTCCTCGACGTCGAGATCCTCGCGCGGACGACCGTCCACGTCCTCGTCGGCCGCAACGCGTACTGAGGCGGCGCAACCGGCCTTCTTCTGCGTCGCCGGAGCCGCGCGCTCGGCACAATCCCCCCACGCGCCCCGCGCGCACCGCCGCCGGTCCGGAGAGCCGCGTGCCGCCTCGTCCCGACGCCGTCCTCGAGAGCTACCTCGCCGAGATCGCCCGCACGCCCCTCCTCTCCGCCGAGGAGGAGCGCGACCTCGGCGTTGCGGTGCAGTCCGGCGATCCGGAGGCGCGCGAGCGGATGATCCGCGCGAACCTGCGCCTGGTCGTCTCCATCGCCAAGCGCTACCAGCGGCGGGGGCTCACGCTCCTCGACCTGATCGAGGAGGGCAACATCGGCCTCGTGAAGGCCGTCGAGCGTTTCGACCCGGGCGCGGAGACGCGCTTCAGCACCTACGCCACCTGGTGGATCAAGCAGTCGATCCGTCGCGCTCTCGTCAACACGGCGAAGACCGTGCGGGTGCCGTCCTACCTGGTCGAGGTCATGGCGCGGCTCAAGACCGCGCAGCTCGCGCTCGAGACGCAGCTCGGCCGGGCTCCCACCATCCACGAGCTCGCGGAGCGCATGGGCTACGGCGAGGACGAGCTGCGCATCGTGCGGCGCGCGCTCCATGCGGCGCGCGGCGACGGCGAGCCCGTGTCGATCGAGGCGATCTCCGCGGACCGCTCCGCGCTGGCCGACGACCGGGCACCGGCGCCCGACGCCGGACTGCTCGACGCCCAGGAGCTCGGCAGGCTCCAGGCGGCGCTCGACGAGATCGAGCCCCGGGAAGCCGAGATCCTGCGGCTGCGGTTCGGGATCGACGCGGACGGACCGCTGACGCTGCGCGAGATCGGCGAGAAGTTCGGCGTCTCGCGAGAGCGCGTCCGCCAGATCGAGTCGCGCGCCTTGCAGAAGCTCTCCGAGCGGTTCGGTCCCGAGACGTGAGCGAGGCGCCGCTCGTCGGAGCGGAAGCGGACGACGCCCCGGGGCTGTACGTCCACACGCCCTTCTGCGAGTCCAAGTGCAGCTACTGCGACTTCTACTCCGTGGCGCGCGGGGACGCCCCGGTGCATCGCTACGCGCAGGCGCTGGCGCGCGAGGCGCAGGCTCGGGCCGGGGCCGACTTCGCGCCGGCGACGGTGTTCGTCGGCGGCGGCACGCCGACCGCCCTCGCGGACGCCGACTTCGTGCACGTGCTCGAGACGGTCGCGACGCTCGCGGTGCGCGGCGGGCGGCTCCGCGAGTGGACGGTGGAGTGCAACCCGGGCAGCCTCACGCCCTGGAAGGCGTCGGCCATGCGCGCCGCCGGCGTGACGCGGGTCTCGATCGGCGTCCAGAGCTTCGACGACGACGTCCTGCGCTCGGTCGGCCGGGTCCACGACGCACGCACGGCGCGGCAGGCGGTCGAGGTCGCCCGCGAGGCGGGCATCCCGCAGGTCTCGGTCGACCTGCTGTTCGCCATCCCCGGTCAGGGGCTCGCGACCTTCCGCACGGACCTCGGCGAGGCGGTCCGTCTGGGCACCGACCACGTCTCGGCGTACGCGCTCCTCTACGAGGAGGGGACGGTCCTGACGCGACTCCGTCAGCGCGGACGCCTGCGCCCCGAGGAGGAGGACGTCGAGCTCGAGATGCTGCGGCTCGCGATCGACACGCTCGGCTCCGCCGGGTTCGAGCGCTACGAGGTCTCGAACTTCGCGCGCCCCGGAGCGCGCTGCCGACACAACCTGAACTACTGGCGGAACGGGCCGTATCTCGGGCTCGGACCCTCGGCCGTCAGCTACCTCGACGGGGAGCGCCGGGCGAACGTCGCCGCGTGGCGCAGCTGGGAGGAGCGTGTCCTCGCCGGCGGGGACGCCGGCGCCTCGTCCGAGCGCGTCGATCCGCGGCGCGCCGCCGCCGAGGATCTCATGCTGCGTCTGCGGCTGGTCGAGGGCGCCTCGCTGTCCGCCGTCGAGCGCCGCCGCGGCGTACCGGTGCTCGCGCCCATCGCACCCCTCGTGCGGCGGTTCGCCGACGCCGGTCTGCTCGAGGTGGATGCCGCCGGCGACGGCGTGCGCTTCACGGCCGCCGGCTTCGAGGTCGCGGACGGGGTCCTCGCGGAGTTCCTGGCGGCGGTGTGAGCGGGACGGGCACGCACGGTGGCGTCCGACCAGGAGAGCGGTCGGCGGGTGGGATGTAACCTTCGCGCCGCTTGCGTGTCCTTGCCTCTGGCGAACTCGTGCGACCGCAGGCGCGCCGTGCCGCACGGGTCCGCAAGCCCCACCCGGCCGAACTCCACGGGACCGTGCGTCCCGACCGGCCCCCGGACGAACGAGCGGTGGTGGCGGGGGAGGGCCCGTCCGGGCACCTTTTCAGCGAGCGCGGGGCTCAGCCGGAGCAGAGCTCCTCGTACAGCGCCTCGTAGCGGCCGACGACGGCGGAGAGACCGAAGCGCTCTTCCGCGACGCGACGCGCCGCGGCGGACATCATCCGCAGGCGCGGCGCGTCCTCGAGCAGCGCCGTCGCGGCGTCGGCCGCGGCGTCCACGTCACCGATCCCGACCAGCGCGCCCGTGACGCCGTCGTCCACGACCTCCGGCAGGCCGCCGGCACGCGTGCCCACGACGGGCACGCCGCACGCCATGGCCTCGAGCGCCGCGAGCCCGAACGACTCGGACTCGCTCGGCAGGAGGAAGAGATCGGCGCACGCGAGCACGCGCTCCACGTGCTCCTGCTCGCCGAGGAACCGCACGCGATCGAGCACCCCCTCGTCGCGCGCGATGTCCTCCGCGAGCTGGCGGTCCGGGCCGTCGCCCGCGAGCAGCAGGCGCGCCGGCCGGCGCCGCGTGATGCGCGCGAAGATCGAGACGACGTCGCCGACGCGCTTCACCGGACGGAAGTTCGAGACGTGCGCAAGCGTCGGCTCCCCGCAGAGTCCGAGCCACTCGCGCGTCTGCGCGCACTCGACGGGACGGAAGCGCACGGTGTCGACGAAGTTCGGCAGAACGCGTATCTCCTTTTGAGGAAAGAAGATGCGCACGGTCTCCGCCCGCAGCCACTCCGACACGGTGGTGACGGCGTCGCTCTCCTCGATGCCGTAGCGCGTGGGGTGGAAGTACGAGTGCTCGGCGCCGACGATCGTGATGTCGGTGCCGTGGAGCGTGGTCACGATGTGCGGCACGCGCCGACCGAGCATCGCCCGCGCGAGCACGGCCGAGACGGCGTGAGGGATCGCGTAGTGCACGTGCAGGACGTCGAGCCGGTGGGTGTCGGCCACCTCCCGCATCACCGACGCGAGCGCGAGGTCGTACGGCGGGTAGCGGAACAGCGGGTACGACGACACCTCCACGCGGTGGAACGTGACGCGCGGGTGGAACGCCGCAAGCCGCGCGGGGCGCGCGTAGGAGAGGAAGTGGATCTCGTGTCCGCGCTCCGCCAGAGCCATGCCGAGCTCGGTCGCGACGGCGCCCGAGCCGCCGTACGTCGGGTAGCAGCAGATGCCGATGCGCAGCGGGCCGCTCACGCGCGCGGTTCCGTCGCGGCCGGATCGAGCTGCAGGAGCGCGCGCACGTCCCCGACGGCGACCGGCTGCGCCGCGAGCAGCGGCTCGCCGAAGTCGACGCCCGCGCGGCGTCCCCACACGCGCGCCCGCGCCTCGAGCCGCGGCAGGAAGTCGTCGCGCGCGATCAGCGTGGGGAAGTCGTCGGCCCCGGGGGCCGCGCGGTGGAGCTGGCTCGCGAAGCACTGCGCGAGCTCCACGCGCCGCGTCCACACGGCCGAGACGTCGACGACGAGCGCGGTGTCGCGCTCGACGTGCATGAAGTAGTGATACAGCGCGCGCGGCCGACACGGCTCGCCGGCGGCATCCACGTTCTTCATGCCCGCCGGATAGAACGCCTCGGCGACGGCGCGACCGGCGGCGTCGTGGTCCGGATGGAGATCGCCCGGCAGCGGCGCGAGCACGATGCGCGGGCGGTGTCGTCGCAGCGCCTCGATCACGGCGCGCCGCAGCTCGAGCGTCGGCACGAGCTGCGTGTCGGGGAACGCCAGCGTCTCGCGCACGACGAGCCCCATCATGCGCGCGGCGCGCTCGGCCTCCTCCGCGCGCGTCGCGGTCGTGCCGCGGCTCCCGCGCTCGCCGCGCGTCAGGTCCACGACGCCGCAGCGCAGCCCGGCGTCGCACAAGCGCAGGAGCGTTCCGCCGGCACCGAGTTCCACGTCGTCGGGGTGTGCGCCGAAGGCCAGCACGTCGAGCATCAGAGATCCTCCGCGGCAAGAACGTGGTGCACGCCCGCGGAAGTCCCGAGCACGCCGGCGAGTCGCGCGACGAACGCGTCGCCGCCCGCGAGGAACCAGGGCAGCCACGCGAGCACGCGCTCGGCCGGCAGGCCGTCGGGACGGAGCGCTGCGCGCACCAGCGCGCGACGGCGCGACCCGAGCTCGTCGGCCGCCGCGGCGTCGCGTGTGGCGGCGGCACGGAGCAGCGCGGCCTGACGCGCGACCGCAGCCCGCCGTCGCACGGCCGCGCGCGACGCCCCCGGCGGCAGCGCCGCGATCGCGCGCTCGAGTTCGTCGAACGGCGCCGCGTCCGCGATCGTCGGCGCAGGGAACGCCGCCGCGCCGCGCGCGACGACGTCGCGCGGCGCGACACCGAGCGCCGCACAGGCGCGCCGCACCGCAGGCGGCACGAGACTCGCACCCGGTCGCAGCCAGAGCGCCGGCTGGGCGACGCCGAACGCCGCGTGCGCCTCGCGCAGCAGCGCGCAGTAGCCGAGCTCCGCGGGTCCGCACACCTGCGCGGCGACGGGCAGAGCGGTGTCCTGCGCGAGCACGCGCGACACGACGTTCCACGCGAACGCCGTGGGTTCGGCGTCGAGCCGCGCACGGAGCTCCGCGGCGGCACGGCGCTCGCCCGTGCGCTCCACGACGACGAAGCGGCCCTCGGCGCGCACGCGCTCGCGCGCGCCGGTCGCCTCGTCCACCAGGTAGTAGAGCTGTGCGCGCCGCAGTGCGAGCGGCGCCGGGAAGCCCGCGGCGACGACGCGCTCGCACGCGGCGACCGCGAGCGCGTGCAGCGCGCCGGGCTCGTCGATCTCGCGCGCGACGACGGGCGCCGCGAGCGCACGCAGCGCGTGCGGCTCGACGACGACGATGCCCTGTGCGCCCAGCACGCGCGCGAGCAGTCGTCCGATGCGACGACCGAACGTCGCGCCGCCTGCGTCGCTCGGCTGCAGCGCCGCCCGCACCTCCTCCGCGACCGCGGAGCCGGGATGTCGCGCCAGCAGCGCGTCGAGATGCACGTCGGCGCGCGCCGGCCACGCCGCGCGGGCGAGCATGGGCGCGCGACCGCCGGGCGCGTCGAACGGCGCCTCGACCCGCTGCAGCGCGGCGTCCGCGAGCCACGCGACGTGATCGGCCTCGGCGAGATCGTCGTCCTCGCTCGCGTGCCAGAACACCGGGACCGCGGGCACGCCGAGCGACTCCACGCGCCGCGCCAGTGCGAGCGCCGCGAGCGCCTTCGTCAGCACCAGCTCCGGTCCGCCGAGGAGCCCCGGCTGCTGTCCCGTGACGACGGCAACGACGCCGGGAGCGCGCAGACGCTCCGCGGCGCGGCGCGCCGACTCCGGTGCGGCGAGCTCGTCGAGTCCGCGCAGCAGCGCAGCGACGAGCTCGTCGCGCGGGAGCGGGCGCACTGCTGCGCGCTGCGCCGCCGCGAGGAGACCGTCGTCGTCCCCGACGCCGTGCTCGACGCAGCCGCGCACGTGCGGCTCGTTCCGCAGCAGCGCGAGTGCGAACGAACCGGCGGGCAGGAGCGCTTCGGGCGGAAGCGTCGTCATGCCGCCTCCGCGACGACGACGTAGCGCGCGGACGCGGCGGTGAACTCTGCACCGCGCAGGTCGCCGTACTCGCCGCGCACGGCGAAGCCCGCGGCCACGAGCAGCGCGCGCAGCGCGGGCGGGTCGTAGAGCGCCACGGACTCGCGCCACGTGCGCGGCGCGGCGCCGCCGTCGTCGAGCGTCACCTTCTTCCGCACGCGGCCGTCCACGATCGCACGCTCCTCGACGAGCGTGTTCCCGCCGACGCTGCGCTCGCTGCGCGGGACGAGCGAACGCCGCACGTGCGCCGCGTGCAGGTAGTCGACGAACAGCGCGGCCCCGCGACGCAGCACGCGCCGCATCTCCGCGAGCTGGCGCGCATTCCCCGCGTCGTCGAAGTAGCCGAACGAGGTGAAGAACGAGAACACGGCGTCGAAGCGCGCTGCGCCGAACGGCAGAGCGCGCAGGTCTCCGCGGACGTACCGCGGCCCGCCGCCGCGCCCCGCCGCGCGCGCGAGGAGATCCGCGCTCAGGTCGAGTGCGACGACGCCGCGCGCGCAACGTGCGAGCTCGCGCGCGTGCCGCCCCGCACCGCACGCCGCATCGAGCACGATGCTCGTCGCACCGAGCGCGGTCGCGCGCGCCGCGAACGCGACGTCGTCGCGTGCCGCCGCGTCGTCGCGGTGCGCGTACACGTCGAGATACTCCGCGCGGAACGCGGCGACGTACCACGGCGCCTCGTGCTCCGGAGCTGCGTCGTTCACCCGGCGCCGCCCGCGCGCACCGCGTTGAGCGCGTCGCGCATCTCCGTCGTCGCCGCCGCGACGGAGTCGCGCCAGCGTGCCTCGCCGTACTGCGTCGCGTGCGCGCCCGCGCGGAACGCGAAGGTGAGCCCGCGGGACGAGCTCACGACGGCGCCGAGGCCGTCGGCGCCGAACGCACCGCGGCAGTCCTCGGCCGCACCGCCCTGCGCGCCGTAGCCCGGCACGAGGAGCGGCGTGTGCGGGATGCGCGCACGCAGTGCCGCGAGCTGCGCCGGGTGCGTGGCGCCGATCACGGCGCCGACGCTGTTCCAGCCGCCGTCGTCGCGCGCCGTCGTCGCGCCGAGCTCGGACACGGCGTCGGCGACGCGCTCGTACAGCGTGCCGCCGCCCGCGAGCTCGAGATCCTGGAAGTCCGCGGATCCCGGGTTGCTCGTCTTGACCAGCACGAACAGTCCCTTGCCGTCGCCGCGGCAGCGCGCGACGAACGGCTCGAGGGCGTCGCGGCCGAGATACGGGTTGACGGTCAGGGCGTCGGCGCCGTCGGCGGCGAGGTGCGCCTCGGCGTACGCCATCGCCGTGGTGTTCATGTCGCCGCGCTTCGCATCGAGGATCACGAGCAGTCCGCGCTCGCGGGCCGCCGCGATCGTGCGGTGGAGCGCGTCGACGCCCGCGAGGCCGAGCGCCTCGTAGAACGCGGACTGCGGCTTCACGATGGGTGCGAGCGGCGCGATCACGTCGAGCACCGCCGCGCCCCACAGCGCGAACGCCTCGGCGCGCGCGGCGGCGTCGCCGCCGCGACCGCGCGAGAACTCCGCGGGCAGCGACTCGAAGCGCGGGTCGAGTCCCACGCAGACGACCGAGCGCTTGGCGCGGCACGCGGCGTGGAGTCGCGCAGGGAAGGACGGGGACGGGGTCAAGCGAGGATCTCCTTCGTGCTGCTCGCGCGGGCGAGCGCGAGGAAGTTGTCGAGGATGCGGGGGCCGGCGGGCGTCATGAAGGACTCTGGGTGGAACTGCACGCCGACGTGCGGACACTCCCGGTGGCGCACGGCCATCAGCTCGTCCGGGGCGGCGTCGCGCTCGACCCGTGCGGTCGCGACGAGCGCGGGCGGCAGCGGCTCCGCGACGACGAGGGAGTGGTAGCGCATCGCCTCGAAGCGCTCCGGGACGCCGTCGAACAGCGCGTCGCCGTCGTGACGCACGACGCTGGTCTTGCCGTGCACGAGACGTGCTGCCGCCGCGACGCGCCCGCCGCACGCGACGCCGAGCGCCTGGTGCCCCAGGCACACGCCGAGCAGCGGCAGACGCGACCGCGCGGCGGCGCGGATCAGATCGACCGAGATGCCCGCCTCGGCCGGCGTGCACGGTCCGGGCGAGACGACGACCGCGTCGGGTGCGAGCGCGAGCGCCGCCCCCACGTCCAGGGCGTCATTGCGATGGACGAGCGTCTCGGCCCCGAGCACGCGCAGCGCCTGGACGAGGTTCCAGACGAACGAGTCGTAGTTGTCGACGACCAGCACGCGCACGTGCGCGGATGCTACACGCGGCGAGCCCGACCTTCTCACGCGGCTCGCGCACGTCGTGATGACCACTTCGGCGCAATCGAGCCTCGGCCTGCTCGCGGCGAGAGCGGAGCGCGCACCGGTCAGCTTCCTGAGCGAGGACAGAGTGTCGCGGGCAAGGCGCCGAGGTGATCGCGACGCCGTGGCGTCGCAGAGCCGAGGCAACACAGCACGCGGCGCTCTGGACCGCTCAGGTGCGTGAGTCGTCGTGAGAAGGTCGGGCCATCCCGCCTCACGAGCGCACCGCGACCACGGTCGCGGTCTCGGCGAGCGGAAGCGTGAACGCGAAGCACGACCCGCCGCCGCCGGGCGCCTCGACCCAGATCCGGCCGCCGAGCGCGCGGACGGCGGAGCGCGCGATCGGGAGTCCGAGTCCGAGACCGCGCGGCTTCTCGGTGAGCACGTCGCCGAGCTGGCCGAAGCGCTCGAAGATGCGCTCGCGCAGCGACTCGGGCACGCCGGGTCCGCGGTCCTCGATGGAGAACGCGATCTCGCCCGGGCCGCCGCGGCGCACGGTGACGACCACCTGCGTCGCCTCGGGCGCGAACTTGCACGCGTTCGAGAGGAGCTCGTCGAGCACGCGGCTCGCCCAGCGCCGGTCGGCGCGGACCGGCGGGAGCGCGGGGACGACGCGCGCGCGCACGGCGACGCCGCGCTCGCGGAACGCGTCGCGCGAGCGGCGCAGCGCGGCGACCAGCAGCTCCTGCGCGTCGAGCGTCTCGACGCAGAGCCGCTCGCTGCCGGTCTCGAGCGCGGTGAGCGAGAGCACCGACTGCAGCGTGGACGTGAGACGCTCCGACTCGCGCCGCACGATCGCGGCGAACTCGCGCCGTTCCTTCGTCGCCTCCTCGCCGGACTCGCCCGCCGTGTCGGCGAGGATCTCCGCGAAGCCGCCGATCGAGGTGAGCGGGGTGAGGAGCTCGTGACTCATCGACGCGAGGAACGCGTCCTTCGCCGCGTCGAGGACGCGCAGCTCCGCGTTCGCGCGCTCGAGCTCCGCCGTGCGCTCGGCGACGCGCTGCTCGAGCTCTCGATTGAAGCCCTCGACGCGTTCGTAGAGCCGCGCGTTGGCGAGCGCGACGGAGGCCTGGCCCGCGACCGCCCCGAGGAAGCGCAGCCGCGCGTCGGTGTCGTCACGCCGCGGGCCGTGCAGCTCGTACGCGACCAGCGCGCCGAGCGACTCGCCCTGGTGCACGAGCGGGGCGACGAGCGCCGCCGCGACGGGCACGTCGCCGGCCGCGGCGGCGATCCACGGCACCTCGGCCGCCGCGAGCGCGAACGGCGCGCCGTCGAGCAGCCGCCGCACGACGTCGGCGTCGTGCACGCCCTCGGTCGCGACGGGGTCCTGCGCGAAGCCCCGCACGAGCTGCGGCACGACCTGGTCGGTCGCGACGTCGCGCAGGAGCACGGCGCCGTGCGTCGCCCCGACCGTCGAGAGCGCGCCGTCGAGTACGTGCCGCAGCACCGTCTCGAGGTCCAGCGCTCCGGCGATCACGACGCCCGTCTCGTGGAGCACGGCGAGCTGCCGGACGTGTTCGCCGAGACGCCGCCGCGTCTCGTGGAGCTCCGAGACGAGGCGCGCGGACTCGATGTTGGTCGCGACGGCCTGCTCGAGGAGCTGGTCCACGCCCGGCAGCCCGTCCTCGGTCGCCTCGGCGCGCGTGACGATCACCGACGCGCGCGACTCCTCGGCACCCGAGGCCGCCTCGGGAACGAGCGCCGCCGCGGCCGCGGTGCCGGGCACCATGCGGACGACACGGCGCCCGTGCTCCTCGCGGATCTCGGCGAGCCGCGCGTCGAGCTGGCGGCGGACGTCGGCGGGATCCGCGAGCCGGTACTCGCGCGCGAGCCCCTCCAGGATGTCGCCGCAGAGCGCCGACAGCGCCTCGAACACGCCGTCGCCCGTCGTCGCCGTCGTCTCGAACTCGGGGCGGCCCTCGGGGTTGAGCGCCGCGTGGAGCGCGTCGACGGGCTGCGCACCCGGCACGTCGCGCTTGTTCCACTGGAACACGAGCGGCACGCGGGCGGGGTCGAGCGAGTTCGCGACCAGGTTCGCGCGCAGGCCCTCGAGCGACTCCGCGTTGCCCTCGAGCGCCGCGGGATCGGAGTCGGCCACGAAGACGACCCCGTCGGCCCCGCGCAGCACGTAGCGGCGCGTGACGTGGTACTTCACCTGGCCGGGCACGGTGAACGCCTGGAGCCGCACCTGGAAGCCGCCGAGGCTCCCGAGCGGGATCGGCAGGAAGTCGAAGAACAGCGTGCGGTCGCCCTGGGTGTTCAGGGAGACGAGCTCGGTGCGCCCGTCCGGGTCCACGACGCGGTGGATGTGGCGCAGGCTGGTCGTCTTGCCCGACAGCGCGGTGCCGTAGTAGACGATCTTCGCGTTGATCGTCCGGTCGCGCAGATTGATCAGGCTCATGGCACCTCGGGCGGCCCGGCGCGGCCGCGACCGGACCTGCCTCCTATCGAGACCGCGAAGCGGCCCCCTTGAGCCGGAGCGGAGGCTCTGCTGACCCCGCCGGAGATCTACCTCGACCACGCCGCGTCGGCGCCCCTCCTGCCGGAGGCGCGGGACGCTCTCGTGGCGACGCTCGGGCTGGGACCGGGGAACGCCGCGAGCGCCCACGGAGCGGGCCGCCGCCTCCGGCGCGTGCTCTCCGAGGCGCGCGAGCAGGTCGCGGCGCTCGTGGGGGCACGTCCGGCGGAGATCGTCTTCACGTCGGGCGCGAGCGAGTCGAACGCGCTCGCCGTGCGCGGTGCGCTGCGGGCGCGGGCCGCCGCCGAGCGTGTGCTCGTCACGACCGAGGCGGAGCACGACGGGCTCCTCGCCCTGGCCGACGCGCTCGCGGCCGAGGGCGTGGACGTGCGCGTCGGACCGGTCGGACCCGCCGGCCGCTTCGACCCGGTCGCGATCGCGGCGCAGGTGCCCGCGACGGGTGCCGTCGTGGCGGCGACGCTCGCGCAGTCGGTGACGGGTGTGCTCGAGGACGTGCCCTGGCTCGCGCGCGCGCTCGGCGGCCTCCCCGGCGTGCTCCACGTGGACGGGGCGCAGGCGGTCGGCCGCGTGCCGGTGGACGTCGCCGCGCTCGGAGCCGACCTCTTCGGCTTCTCGGGGCACAAGCTCGGCGCGCCGCACGGCATCGGCGTGCTCGTCGTCCGCGAGGGCACCCCCTTCGCCCCCCCGGGCGGCGACGCCGCGCAGGAGCGCGGGCGGCGCGCCGGGACCGAGGCCGTCGCCCTCGCGGCGGCACTCGGCGCGGCGGCGCGTGTCGCCGCGGCCGCCGTCGCCGCGACCGCCTCCCACGCCCGCGACGTCCTCGCGCCGCTCGACGCGTTCCTCGCGGAGACGCCGCACGCGTCGCTCGTGACGACGGAGCCCGCGCTCCCGACGACGCGCCTGGTGTGCTTCGCCGGCCGTCGCGCAGACACGCTGCTCGCCGCACTCGACGCGTGCGGCGTGCGCGTGTCGGCCGGGAGCGCGTGCGCCAGCGGCGCGCGGACGCCGCCGCGCGTGCTGCGCGCGTCCGGCATGTGCGACGCCGACGCTGCCGCGTGCGTCCGCTTCTCCGTCGGCCGCGAGACGACGCGCGCGGACGTGGCGCACGCCGTCGCGCACCTGCGCCGCGTGCTCGCGCGCGCTCTTCGTGCGCCGCCAACGGGTTACGTCGACGTCAAAAAAAGTTCGCCGCGGAACTGCTCGTCTGCGGGCGGAGCCACCGCCCGAGATGCTTGATTCTGCTGCATCTCAGGACGACGCGCGAGAGCGCGTGCGGCTTTTGACACGCGCCGCGCGCTGGCTAGAATTCGTCCCCCGGCCGCGAAGGCGCGCGGGCTGCGGACGGACCTCCTCGAGACGTGCGACGGAAGGCGCACACCACGACGGGACGGGCGCAGACCAACTCTGCCGCAGGCACGCCCGGCGCTGTGCCGTGCGGTGGGATCGGCCCAGGACGATCGGGACGCGACGTCGATTCCGCCGGACGGCGGACGCGGCGCCGCAGGGTAGCGGTGGACGACGACAGGGCGACGAACGACGGCGTGACGGCGCAGCATCGGCTGCACCCGCACGGCGAAGGAGAACGACGCGCGCATGGCCGAATCGAAGTCCGCCGGGGACGTGCAGCGCGCTTTCGTCGACGGACTCCGCGACCTCGTGGCCCCGCAGCAGTTCCAGCGCTGGTTCCAGGGCGCGCGCGTCGAGCGGGAGCCGAGCGGACGGCTGATCGTCTTCGTCGAGAACAAGTTCGTCTCGGACTGGATCGAGAGCTACTACGCCGACGTCGTCGAGGAGGTCGCGCGGCGCGTGTGCGGACCCGACGCCGCGGTGCACGTCGCGATCGACGACGGCGCGGCCGCGCGCAGCGAGCGGAGCACCGACGAGGCGCCGTCCGACGACGGGCGCGCGAGTGGCCCGGCCGGGGGGCGCGAGGCCCCGGCGGAGCCCCCGCGCAGGCGGCGCTCCCGGCTGCCGCGAGGCGGGGCCGGCGCCGGCGGTGGCCGCGCCGAGCTGCGCCGCGCCGATCTGGGGCACTCCGAGATGGGTCACGCCGACGTCGGCCGCCGCGCCGGCGCGCGGCTCGGCGGGTCGCAGGGCTTCGGGCCCCCGGCCGGGAGCATGGGCGGCTCGGAGCTGTTCGGGCACCCCCGCTACCGGCACTTCCTGAGCGACGTGATCCTGAACGACGACTACCGCTTCGAGACGTTCGTCGAGGGTCCGAGCAACCAGCTGGCGCACGCAGCGGCCGGCGCCGTCAGCAACAACCCCGGGAACGCGTACAACCCGCTGTTCCTGCACGGCGCGGTCGGCCTCGGCAAGACGCACCTGCTCCAGGCCATCTGCTCGCGCTACCTGCAGCAGAACCCCGACGCGCGCGTCATCTACCTGTCGTGCGAGTCGTTCGTGAACCAGTTCATCGCGGCCGTCGCGGAGGGCCAGATCCAGGACTTCCGCTACCGCTACCGCCACGTGGACCTGCTGCTGATCGACGACATCCACTTCCTCGCCCGGAAGGACCGGACGCAGGAGGAGTTCTTCCACACGTTCAACACGCTCTACAACTCGAAGAAGCAGATCGTGCTCTCGTGCGACAGCCCGCCCGTCGAGATCCCCACGCTCGAGGACCGGCTCGTCAGCCGCTTCCGCTGGGGCCTCGTGGCGGAGATCGAGTCGCCGGACCACGAGACGCGCGTGTCGATCGTGCGCAAGAAGGCGGAGCGGCGCGGCATGGCGCTGCCCGACGACGTCGCGCTGTACGTCGCCGACCACATCACGGCGAACGTGCGCGAGCTCGAGGGCGCCGTGCTGCGCATCTGCAGCTACGCCTCGCTCTCGGGGCGCCCCGTGACGCTCGAGCTGGCGCAGGAGTCGCTGCGCGACCTCGTGCGGCCGAAGGAGCGCAAGATCTCGACCGAGACGATCCTGCGCGTCGTCGGCGAGCACTTCGGCGTGAAGGTGTCCGAGCTGCTGGGCAAGCGCCGGCACAAGTCCGTGTCCTTCCCGCGCCAGGTCGCGATGTACCTGGCCCGCCGGCTGACCGACTACTCGCTCGTCGAGGTCGGCTTCCAGTTCGGCGGCCGCGACCACACGACGGTCATGTACGCGAACGACAAGATCGCGACGGCACTCGAGACGAACGCCCGCCTGCACGAGGAGCTGGAGCTGCTCGTGCGGAAGATCCGCGGCGCGAGCTGACCCGTGTCCGGACGCGGCGCCCGGCTCCCCGCAGCGGGCCGCCGGCCGCGCCGCACCGCGCGCCGCTCTCCACAACGTAAGGCGCTATCCCGCAACGCCTTACGGCGCGCCCTCCACCGCCGGTCCAGGGCCTCCGAACCGCTTCTCGACCAGCTCTCCCCGGGGGCGCCCGAGGGGCGGGACAAGCTGTGGGAACAGTCTTACGAAGGCCGTTCTGCGCTGGGTACAATCGCCGCCCCGTCCACAGGCAGGACGCGACGCCACGGCGCGGGGCCGGAACACCCCGCGGCCCTCCCCGGGAACTGCCCTGGGGACATCCCTGGGGACAACCGCACCGGACCCGCCGTCCCACGCAGCACGGCGCCGGGACGGGCGTGTGGATCCCCGGTCTCCACCGACCTGATGATGATCACGACAAGAACAAGACAGAACAGCCGGAGCCGCTGTGGTGGAGAGCGGATCCGACACGAGCGCCGGCGATCGGCCGGCCGACGGGCGGGAGACGAGCATGCGCTTCTCATGCGGACGTGACGAGCTGTACAAGGCGGTCCAGAGCGTTCTCGGCGTCGTCGCGTCGAAGGGCGTGCACCCGGTGTACGAGAGCGTCCAGATCGCAGCCGGCGCCGACGGGCTGACGCTGCAGGCGACGGACCTCGAGATCGGCATGCGCGTGGCCGTGTCGGCCGACTCGGGGTTGGAGGTGCTGCAGCCGGGCACCGCCGTCGTCCCCGCCCAGCGCCTCGCCGCGATCCTGCGCGAGCTGCCGCGCGAGCGCGTCGTGTTCGCCTGGGACGCCGACCGTCGCGAGAGCACGCTCGAGGCCGGGCGCGGACGCTTCAAGCTCCAGGGCCCGTCACCCGAGGACTTCCCGGAGATCCCGGACGTCGGAGGTGCTGCCGAGATCGCGCTGCCCGCCAGCGTGCTCCGGCGGATGATCAAGCGCACGGCCTTCGCCGCGGCGAAGGAGCGCATGCGCTTCGCCCTGAACGGTCTGCTCGTGCAGGTCGAAGGCGAGTCGATCGAGCTCGTCGCGACCGACGGGCGGCGCCTCGCCCTCGAGGCCGACACCTGCGCGAACCCCGACGGGACGTCGCTGCGCGCGATCGTGCCGACGAAGGGCTTCCAGCAGCTCGACAAGGCGCTCGGGGACCCCGACTCGACGGTCTGGATCGCCGTCGGCAACAACCACTTCCGCGGGCGCAGCGGCGACGTGACCGTCGTCTCGCGCCTCGTCGAGGGCAGCTTCCCCGGGTACCGCGACGTGATCCCCGCGACCTGCTCGCACAACGCGCAGATCGCCCGCGACGCGCTCCAGGCGGCGCTCCGCCGGGCGTCGCTCGTGACGAGCCGCGACGCGCAGTGCGTACGGCTCGCGTTCGCGTCGGGCGAGCTCGCCGTGACCGCGCGCTCCTCCGAGGGCTCGGCCGAGGAGCGACTGCCGTGCACCTACGACGGCGGCGAGGAGGTGCTCGGGTTCAACCCCGACTTCCTGCTCGACGCGCTCGGGGTGCTCGACGGGGAGCACGTGACGTTCGAGTGGAACGGCAAGGCCTCGCCGGGCAAGGTCACGGAGGGCAGCTACGTCTACGTGGTGATGCCGGTCAGCCTGGAGTGACCGACGGCGGCACGCACGCGGCGCGGGGCCCACGGAGCCGCACCACGGCGGCGGCTGCCGACGACGGCGCGCCGCGGCGGGGCGGTGAGCCCGAGCTCGTCGGCGACGTGCTGCGTCGGCTCATGCGCGACGTGGCGCCGCGCAGGAGCGTGCGCCGCCGCGACGTCGTCCGGGAGGCGTGGGAGCAGGCCGCCGGTCCGGCGCTGGCCGAGGAGACGCGTCCCGCGACGCTGCGCGGCGGGGTGCTCACCGTCGAGGTGCGCTCGGCCGCGCTCCTGCACGAGCTCGAGGGGTTCCGGCGCGACGAACTCCTCGCGCGCGTCCTCGACGCGGGTGTGCGCGACGTGACGGGGCTGCGGTTCCGACTGGGTGTGTTCTGAGACCGAACGGGCGTCCGAGCTGACGGAGCACGAGGCATGAGCGACGAGAACGAACTCCCCCCGGATCCCGCGGACGACGCCGAGCGCGACGCCCGCGAGCCCGAGCAGGACGAGCCCGAGGAGCGCCACGGTCCGAAGGAGACCCACGGGTCCCAGGGCTACGGCGCCGACCAGATCAAGATCCTCGAGGGGCTCGAGGCGGTGCGGAAGCGCCCGGGCATGTACATCCCGAACACGTCGGGCGAAGGTCTCCACCATCTCGTGTTCGAGGTCGTGGACAACTCGATCGACGAGGCGATGGCCGGGCGCTGCGACTCGATCCAGGTCGCGCTGCTCCCCGACGGCTCCTGCCGGGTGACCGACAACGGCAGCGGCATCCCCGTGGACATGCACAAGACGGCCGGCAAGCCCGCGCTCGAAGTGATCATGACCACCCTGCACGCCGGCGGGAAGTTCGACGGCCAGGCGTACAAGGTCTCGGGCGGTCTGCACGGCGTCGGCGTGTCGGTCGTCAACGCGCTCTCGCTGTGGCTGCGCGTGAAGGTGTTCCGCGACGGCCACGTGCACCGCATGGCGTTCGAGCGCGGCAACGTGTCGCAGCACATGGAGACCGGCGAGGCGACGACGCGCCAGGGCACGGTCGTGCGCTTCCTGCCCGATCCGGAGATGTTCTCCGAGCTCGACTTCCACTTCGACACGCTGGCGCAGCGCCTGCGCGAGCTCGCGTTCCTGACGCCCGGGCTGCACATCCGGCTCGTCGACGAGCGTCCCGGCCGCGAGCACGAGCTCGACTTCCTCTACGAGGGCGGCATCGCGGCGTTCGTGCGGCACCTGAACGAGAACAAGTCGGTCGTGAACCCCGAGCCGATCCACCTGCGCGGCGCCGACGGCGCGTACGAGGTGGACGTCGCGATCCAGTACAACGACACGTACGGCGAGATCGTCTACTCGTTCGTCAACGCCATCAACACGTACGAGGGCGGCACGCACCTCTCCGCGTTCCGCTCGGCGCTCACGCGCTCGATGAACAAGTACGCGCAGGCGTCGAACATCGCGAAGGCCGACGAGCTCCCGAACGGCGACGACTGGCGCGAGGGTCTCGTGGCCGTCGTCTCGGTGCGCATGCCGGAGCCGCAGTTCGGCGGGCAGTCGAAGCGCAACCTCGGCAGCCGCGAGATCCAGAAGCCGGTCGAGCAGATCGTGGCCGACGGACTCTCGACGTACCTCGAGGAGCACCCCGCCGTCGCGAAGGCGATGGTGCAGAAGGCGCTGCTCGCGATGCGGGCGCGCGAGGCGGCGCGCAAGTCGCGCGAGCTCGTGCGGCGCAAGACGGCGCTCGCGTCGGGCGGCCTGCCGGGCAAGCTCGCGGAGTGCAGCAGCCGCGACCGCGACGAGACCGAGCTCTTCCTCGTCGAGGGCGACTCCGCCGGCGGGTCCGCGAAGCTCGGCCGCGACCGCCGCATCCAGGCGATCCTGCCGCTCAAGGGCAAGATCCTGAACGTGGAGAAGGCGCGCATCGACAAGATGCTCCAGCACGCCGAGATCCAGACGATCATCCAGGCGCTCGGCACCGGCATCGGCGCGGACTCGTTCGACATCGACGCGCTGCGCTACGGCAAGATCATCCTGATGACCGACGCCGACGTGGACGGCAGCCACATCCGCACGCTGCTGCTCACGTTCTTCTACCGCCACATGCCGGAGCTGATCCGGCGCGGGTGCGTGTACGTGGCACAGCCGCCGCTCTACCGCGTGAGCGTCGGCCGCAACGTGCGCTACGTGCACAGCGACACCGAGATGCGCACGTGGCTGCTCGACCTCGCGCTGGCGGACGCGTCGCTCGTGCGCATCGACGGAGTGGGGCGGCCCAGCGGCGCTCCGCTCGCCGGCGCCGAGCTGCGCGAGCTGGTGAACGTCGTGCAGCAGCTCCACGACGTCGAGGCGCGGCTCGTGCGGCGCGGACTCGACCTGCCCTCCTACATCGCGGCGCAGGACGCGTCCGGCACGTTCCCGCTCTACCGCGTCACACCGAAGGCCGAGACCGGCGCGGCGCGCTGGCTGCACGACGAGGACGTCTACGACGCGTACGTCGAGGACCTCGAGCAGGCGCGCGGCGGCGAGCTGCGCGTGCACATGGAGGGCGAGGACGCGCCGTCGAGCGAGGAGCCCGACCTCGTGGTCGTCGAGTTCCGCTGGCGCGCGACGTTCGTCGCGGCGCTCGAGCGCCTGAAGGCCCTCGGCTGCGGCGTGCGCGACCTGCACGCCGTAAGCGACCAGCCGGCGTTCCTGCTGCGGACCGGCTCGGGGGAGTTCGAGTCCGCGGACCTGCACGGCGTCGTGACGAACCTGCTGCGCGCGGGCGACAAGGGGCTCAACAAGACGCGCTTCAAGGGTCTCGGCGAGATGAACGCGGACGAGCTCTGCGACACGACGATGGACGTCTCGAAGCGCTCGCTCCTGCGTGTGCGGCTCGAGGACGCGGTCGCCGCGGACCGCATGTTCACCGTGCTGATGGGCGAGGCCGTCGAGCCGCGCCGACGGTTCATCGAGACGCACGCGCTCGACGTGGCCGAGCTCGACGTCTGAGCCGGAGCCGCTCGCGGCCGGCTGATCCGCAGCGCTCACCAGCTCTCGCGGCGGGCGCGGGCGTGACCCGGCGGACCGGCTCTCAACCCCGGGGCCCCGGGGACCGATAGGGACGCACCGGCAGGATCCCGGTTCGGACCGCCGATCCCACCCGGCTCGGGGGAGCATGTACCAGCGCCATCTCCACAAGCTCGCGAGCATGCGACTCGACGACGTCCTCCTGGACGAGGCCCTGCTCGACCGGGCCGTCGTCGAAGACGCGCAGGCCGAGGCCGAGATGACCGGCCGCCCGCTCTCGCAGCTCCTGTTCGAACGCGATGCGCTCGACGAGTGGGCGCTCGCGAAGATCGTCGCGATCCACTACTCGCTGCCGTGCGTCGACCCGACCGCGTACGCCGTCCCGCGCGACGCGGAGCAGGCGCTGCCGCTCGAGTTCTGCGTGCAGCACCGCCTCGTCCCCTTCGACCTGTTCGGTGACTCGCTCGCGATCGCCGTGTGCGAGATGCCGTCGACCGAGCTCCTCGACACCATCCAGGCGCTCTCGGGCCGCACGCCGTTCATCTACGTCGCGCTGCACGGGCGCATCCAGCAGTACCTGGACCAGCGCTCCGCGCAGGCCGGCGGCGCCTCGTCGTCGCCGGCGGCGCCGCCTCCCGCCAAGAAGGCCCCGGCGCCCGCTGCCGCGGGGGCGAGCCCGGCGTCCGCGGGGGGCGTGGCGCTCCCGCCGCCCGTCGAGCCGGGATCGACGACGCCCGTCGCGGCCGAGGCCGACGACGAACCGGCGGCGCCCCCGCCGGCCCCCGTCCGCGAGCTCCAGCCGCTGCCCGCCCTCCCGATGCGGCTCGGGTTCTCGATGCACGTCGGTGCGGGGAAGGCCGTCGCCGGCGGCAAGCGCGCCGCCGCCGCGTCCCGTCCCGTCGCCCTGCCCCCGTCGCCGGCCATTCCCGCGCCGGTCGCCGCCGCGCCCGCCGCTGCAGCCAAGCCCGCGGGCGACGCGAAGAGCTGGGAGTCGGTCTTCGACATCGGCGACTCGCGCACCGGTCGCTGACGCAGCGACCGCGCGCGACGATCGCGCGCGCTCAGCCGGTCGTCGCGTCGTCCTCGCGCGGCGCTTCCGCCGGAACGTCCTCGGCGACGGCCGTGTCGCGTGGCGTGCTCTCCGCAGGCAGGCTCCGCTGCGCGCGCCGCGCGTCTGCCGCGGCCCACGAGCGGCGCACGGCGCGCCGCGGATCCACGTCGGCGATGTCCTCGATCTCCGCGCGCACCACGTCCGTCGTCTCGCGCAGGCCGCGACGCAGCTCGGCGAGGCTGCGTCCCACGGCCGCGGCCACCTGCGGGAGCCGTCCGCCGTAGACGAGCAGCGCCACGAGCAGGATGAGCACGATCTCGCCCATGCCGAGCTCCATCAGCGCCCCTCCCCCGTCAGTTGCATGCGCGTCGCGCGGAACTCCTGCGTGGTCAGGTTGAAGCGGCCGCTCTCGCACGTGAAGGTCAGCGCCGACGGCTCGCGCTGGACGACGTGCACCGACGTGCTCCACACGCTCGTCAGCGTGAGCCACTGGCCCACGCCCTCGACGCGGTCGGCCGTGGCGTCGAGCGCCTTCGACATCATCTGCGCCGGTCGCGGCCGGGCGCCGGTCGCGACGAGGCGCGTCACGCGGTCGCGCGCGTCACCCTTCGCGTCGGGGTCGAACGTCAGGTCGGCGCGGTCGCAGAGCAGGCGCGCGTGCTGCGCGCCGCGCCCGCCGCGCGGGTTCGGTTCCTCCCACACGATGTCCACGTTGCGCTCGGCCGAACCCGAGCGCGGCAGCAGCACGATCGGACCGTCGGCGCGCACCGTGACGCGCAGGCGCACGCCGCTGCCCGGGCGCTCCTCCTCGTCGGCGAACGCGACGTAGCGCAGCAGCCCGCCCTCGCACGTGACGCGCTGCGGCCGCGCGGACCCGCCCGCGGGGTCGAACTCCGCGTGGAGCTTCTCCGACGTGACGAGGCGGTCGCGGTCGGGATCGTCGTGGCCGCCGCGTCCGCCCGCCGCGTGGCCGATGCCGCGCGCCGGATGCCCCTCGACGTCGACGTGGCCGCGCACGTGGTCGTAGTCGCCCGCGTCGCCCGAGAGCTCGTACGCCGGGAAGTCCGCGCCCGCCTCGTACGACTCGATACGCATTGCGCGCTCCGCGTGGACGTGCAGCAACTGCTGGCGCCCCGCGGTGGCGTCCTCTCCGCGCGGCGGACTGAGTGTGGCCTGCAGCTTGCCGGCGTACATCACGACGCGTCGCGCGTCCGCCGCGCGCTCGAACGCTGCGACGACATCACGCTCGGCGAGGATCGACGTGCCGCCGGCCTCGTGACGCAGCAGCGCGGCGCGGATCTCGTGGCGGCGCGCCGTCGCTCCCGACGCGTCGAGTTCCTCGATGCGGACCTGCGCCGGACTGCGCGGGTCGCCCGTCACGAGCACGTCCGCGTGCTCCGTCGAGGTCGCCGCGTCCCCGCTGAACGTGGCGACGAGCCGGTCGCCGCGGAGCTCCGTGCGGCGCGGCGTGCCCTGCGGCGGCGTCCCCGTCGCGAGCACGTTGCCGTAGGCGTTCAGCGTGCGCAGCGTGGGGCGCTCCGCCGCCGGGTCGAAGTCGGCGTCGAGCTTGTCGCACTCGATGCGGTAGTCCTCGTCGCCGTCCACCATGCCGCGCGCGACGACGTGCCCCGCCGCGGAGGCGCGCTGGAACGCCTCTCCCGGCGGGACCGGCGGCGCCGTCGGCGAGGCGCCCGGCTGCAGGCGGCGCAGCTCGACCTCGTCGTCGCACGACACCACAAGCACGCCGTCGCTCGCGCTCGGCGTGTCCTCGAACAGCGAGCGGGCGCGCGCTCCGGAGAGCGTGACCGTCGGCTTGCCCGAGAGCAGCAGGCGCTCGACTCCCGACTCGCGCAGGACGCGCCACGTGAGCGTGTCCGACTCGGAGCGCAGATCCTCGCGACGCACGCGCACGCGGCTCTCCTGCGACCCGCGCGCCGTCAGCGTGTCGGGATCGAGCCGTCCCTGCGCGCCCTCGATGCGGTCGCCGAGCAGCGTCACCTCGGGCGCGTCGATCTCGGTCTCCGGATGCTCGACGCCGTCGGCCCACTGCCGCACGCGCACGTCCTCCCGGAACGTGATGCGGCTGCGTCGCAGCACCGTGCCGTTCGGGCCGCGGCGCTCCGGGTCGGCGTGCACGAGTGCGGGGCCGGCGCACGTGATCTCCACGCGGCCGCGGTCGTTGCCCTGCAGCGTGCCGTCGAAGGTGCAGCGCGTGCCGCCCTCGAGCGCCACGTCGTACCCGCCGTGGGCGTCGCGCGTGGTCACGGTGCGTTCGGCCGTGAGATCGAACACGCCGCGCGCCGGGTCTTCGTCGTGCACGTGGACGCCGCCCGACGCGACGGCGTTCTCGACCTCGGTCTCGCTCGCGACGCCCGCGGCGGAGCGCGGCGGCGTGCGGAAGACGACCTCGAGCGCGTCGCAGCGCATCGACGTCGCGCCCTGCGTCACGTGCACGTCGTCCTCGAAGCGCACCTTCCAGCGGGTCGGACGCCGCGCGCCGCCGTCCTCGAGCTCCTCGAGCTCCGCGGTGCCCGCGCACGTGATGGTCGTCGGCGTGCGCGCAGCGCCCGGGTCCGGGACCGCGGTGATCGCGCCCGGCCGCGTGAGCAGCGTGGCGCGCACGTTGCGCCGGAGCGTGAGACGCGCGGGCGCGGCGCCGGCGCGACCGGCGGCGGCGCGGCCGAGGTCGGCGTCGAGACCGATGCCCTCCACGTGCACGTCGAGGCGCTCCACGGCGACGTGCTCCTCGCTCGCTGCGTGCAGCTCGTCGGCGCCGCGACGCCCCTCGCGGCGCTCGAGCGCGAGCGACTGCGTGCGCAGCGTGAGGTCGGCGACGTCCTCGTGGCGCAGCACGAGCACGTCGCCCGCGAGGTCGGCGTGGAACGACGCGCCCGCGTGCATCTCGAGCTCGGCCTCGGCGGCGGTGACGCGCGTCGAGCCGGGCCCCTCGACCGCGCGCGGTCGCGGCTCCTCCGCGGTGGGCACGCGGTTGAAGTGCAGGACCGCGAACTCCTCGGTGTGCAGGCGCAGCTGGTCGACGGAGTTGCCGGGGCGCGGCGCCTGGCGCGCCCACGTCGCCTCGAACGCGCGGTAGGGGAGCGGCGCGCCGTCCACGACCGCGACGTCGTCGCGCGAGAGCCGCACGCCGCTGCCCTCGCCCATCGACGCGTCGGCCGCGATCGGCACCAGGTTGCCGCCGAGGGGCGGCGGCTGCGTGCGCCGCGACGTGTCCTGCGCCGTGCCGCGCACGCCGCCGTGGAACCACGCGATCGCGCCGAGCAGCGCGCCCGCGACGCCCGCGAAGATCGCGGTGCGCCGGACGACGACGCCCGCGTTCACCGCGCGCGCTCCGCGTCGCGCGGTGCGCCGCCGAGCAGGCGCGCGAGCACCTCGTCGCGCAGGCCCTGCGACTCGAGCACCAGGTCGGCCACCTCGCGCACCGCGCCGTGGCCGCCCGCGCGGCGCGTCACGTAGCGCGCGAGCGGCAGCAGCTCGGGCGTCGCGTCGGCGACGCAGATGGGCAGGCCCGCGACGCGCAGCGCCGGGCCGTCGAGCAGGTCGTCGCCGATGTACGCGCAGTGCTCCGGTGCGACGCCGAGCTCGCCGAGCAGCGCGCGCAGCCCCGTGTCCTTCTCGCGGCAGCCGGCGACGACCGCGTCGAGGTAGAGCGCGGCGGTGTGCTGCTCCGGGATGCCCGTCGCGCGTCCGGTGAGGAGCGCGACGCGGACGCCCGCCTTGTGCAGCATCCACGTGCCCGAGCCGTCGCGGATGTGGAAGGCCAGCGCCTCGGAGCCGTCGGAGCTGCGCACCACGCGCCCGTCGGTCAGCACGCCGTCCATGTCGACGACGAGCGCGCGCACGCGCGCGAACGCCGCGCGCACGTCCGCGTCGAGCGCCGCGAGGATCTCGCGCGTCGTCGGCTCAGAGCGCAACGCCCCACTCCAGCACGTCCTGCACGTCGAGCACGCCGCGCAGCAGGCCCGCGGCGTCGACGACCGGGATCTCGTCGATCTTGTGGTGCTTCATGCGGCGGAAGACGTCGGCGAGCAGATCGCGCTCCTGCGCGGTCTTCGGCGCGCGCGTCATCACCTCGCCGATGGGCCGCGCGAGCACGCCCGCGTCGGCCACGAGGTGCCGGCGCAGGTCGCCGTCGGTGAGGATTCCCGCGAGGCGGCCCTGCGGGTCGGTGACGAGCACGGCGCCGCTGCGCGCGTGCGCGGTCATCTCGCGGTGGGCGATCGCGGCGCGCACCGCCGTCTCGGGCGCCACGACGGCCGCCTCGGTGGCGGGCCGCATCACCTCGCCGGCGGTGACGAGCGAGCGGCCGAGCGCACCGCCCGGGTGGAAGATGCCGAACTCCTCGCGCGAGAACTGCTTGCGCCGCGCGACGGTCATGGCGAGCGCGTCGCCGAGGGCGAGCATGGCCGTCGTGCTCGACGTCGGCGCGAGCCCGATCGGGCAGGCCTCTTCGACGCGCCCGATCGCGAGGCACACGTCCGCGACCGCGCCGAGCGGCGTCTCGGGCGTGCTGGTGATCGCGACGAGGCCCGCGCCGATCTTCTTGATCGACGGCACGAGCCGCATGACCTCGGTGGAGCCGCTGTACGAGAGCGCGAGCACGAGATCCTCGGCGAGCACGCGCCCGAGGTCGCCGTGCACCGCCTCGCCGGAGTGCAGGAAGAGCGACGCCGTGCCCGTGGACGCGAGGGTCGCGGAGATCTTCTGACCGATGAGCCCCGACTTGCCGATGCCGGTGACGACGACGCGACCGGTGCAGGCGAGGATGCGCTCGACGGCCTGCCCGAAGCGTGCGTCGAGGAGCGGCAGCATGCCCTGGATCGCGCGCAGCTCCGACTCGAGCACGCTGCGGCCGTAGGCGACGTCGTCGTCCGGCTCGAGCGGCGAGGGATGGGGCATGCGGGGGCTCCTGCGGCGCGGCGCGACGGCGCGCCGGGCCATCGTAGCGCGCTCCGAGCCTGCCGCGCGGCATCCGGCGAAGCGGAAAGCCGCCCCGCTCCTGATAGCCTCGCCGCGTGTTCGCGGACGACGGCTACCGGGTCGAGCTCGAGCTCTTCAGCGGTCCCATGGACCTGCTCCTGCACCTCGTGCGCGAGGATGAGCTCGACGCCGTGGAGCTGCCCGTGGCGGTCATCTGCGACCGCTTCCTCGCGTACCTCGGCGACCTCGAGCGCATCGACATCGACGACGCCGGCGACTTCCTCGTGATGGCCGCGACGCTCATGCGCATGAAGGCGCGGGCGCTGCTGCCCGCGGAGGAGCAGGTCCTCGACGAGGAGGACGACCTCGACCCGCGCTTCGAGCTCGTGCGCCAGCTCATCCAGTACCGGCGCTTCCGGCACGTGGCGGACCTGCTGGAGGCGCGGCGGGCGGAGGCCGCGCGGCGCTTCGCGCGCGGCATGCACCCCGAGCTCGCGGAGCGCCCGACCGAGGCCGGCGAGGTGTCGCTCGACGGCGTCGGCGTGGAGCTGCTCTTCGCCGCGTTCGCGCGGCTCCTGCGCGAGACGCAGAGCGCGCGGCCGTACGTCGTCACCGTCGACGACACGCCGATCGAGGTGCACATCGCGCGCGTCGAGGCGCTCGTGCCGCCGGGCGTCGTCGCGCCGTTCCGCGCGCTGGTGCCGCTGGGCGCGTCGCGGGCGGTGATCATCGGCGTGCTGCTCGCGCTGCTCGAGCTGCTCAAGCGCCAGCGCATCGACGTCCGTCAGGAGCACGAGTTCGGGGCGATCGAGGTGCTCGGCCGCGAGCCGCCCGAGGACGCGCCCGACGCATCGCCCGCCGACGGCGCCGCCCCGGCCGGGGCGGAGGGCGCCGGAGGCGCGGCCTGACCGGAGTCGCGTTCCTCGGCAGCGACGACGGCGCGGCCCGCTGCCTCGAGACCCTTGCCGCGCGCGTGCCCGTGGTGCTCGTCGTCACGCCGCCGCCGCGGCGTCGCGGTCGCCGCGGCGAGCCCACGCCGACGCCCGTCGGCGCCGTGGCGGAGCGGCTCGGCCTGCCCGTGCTCGCGACGCCCGACGTGAACGACGAGGCCGCGGTCGCGCGCCTCGCCGCGGCGGCCCCCGAGCTGTGCGTGGTCGTCGCGTTCGGGCAGCTCCTGCGCCGCGCCGTGCGCGACGTCCCGCGCCGCGGCAGCGTCAACCTGCACTTCTCGCTGCTCCCGCGCTGGCGCGGGGCGGCGCCGGTGCAGCGCGCGATCCTCGCGGGCGACGCGACGACGGGCGCGTGCGTGCAGCGGCTCGTCGCGCGGCTCGACGCCGGTGCGGTGCTCGCGACCGCGCCGACCGAGATCGCGCCCGACGACGACGCCGCGTCGCTGCGCGCGCGGCTGGTCGATCTCGGCGCGCCGCTCCTCGCGGAGACGGTCGCGCGGCTGCTCGGCGGCGAGGAGCTCGCCGCGACCGAGCAGGACGAGTCGCTCGTGACGCTCGCCCCGAAGATCGACGTCGCGGAGGCGGCGCTCGATCCGCAGGCGGAGGACGCGGCCGCGCTCGACCGGCGCGTGCGCGCGCTCGCCGAGTGGCCCGGCGCGCGCGGTGTGCTCGAGCGCCCGGGCCGCGGCGACGTGACCGTGCTCGTGCGCCGCGCGCGGCCCGAGCCCTGCGCCGCAGCCGCGCCGGGCAGCGTGCTCGCGGCCGACGGCGAGGGCGTCGTCGTCGCGACGCGCGCCGGCGCGCTGCGCATCACGCGACTCCAGCAGGAGGGGCGGCGCGAGATGGACGCGCGCGACTTCCTGAACGGCTGCCGCGTCGTGCCGGGCGACCGCCTGCGCGCGCCGCCGGCGTAGCCGCGCCTCAGCCGCGGCCGGCTGCGTCGCGCAGCAGCGCGTCGTGCGCGCGGCGCAGCGCCTGCGCCTTGCGGTGCGCGAGCGCCTGGATCTCCGGATCGAGGTTCGCGACGCGGTCCGGGTGGCACAGCTTCACCGCCCGGCGGTACGCGGAGCGGATCGTCGCCGCGTCCGCGTCCGGCGGCACGCCCAGCAGTTCGTGCGGCGTGCGCTCGTCGAGCGGCTTCGGGGGCGGCGCTTCGGCCGCGGGCGGCGGCGGCGCGGGCTCCGGGGCGGGAGCCGGCCCTGGAGGCGGCGCGGGCGGCGGGGAGCCCGCACGCCGCCGTGGGGGCGGTGGCGCCTCGTCGGACGGCGGCG
>CALKVK010000017.1 GCA_937996235.1 uncultured bacterium
GCGCCGGTGCGGTAGACTTCGAGCCCCGCCGCTCGCGGCTGAGCGGCAACGTTAGCCAGGCAGAGAGCGTGTCCACCCAGCTGTCACTCGACGCCGCCGTGCGACCTGACCTCTTCGACTGGAACGGCGCCATCGACGAGCAGGCGTTGCGTGCATGGCTCGCGACCCGCGACCTGCCGCTCCCCAACGACCTCTTTCGGCTGCTCGCTTCCACCGGCGGCGGCGACCTCTTCGAATCGGAGACGATCCTCGGGCCCTATGGGAACGTCGAACACGGTGACGATCTTGTCGGAGGGAACGAGTTCCTGCGTCTTCAGGGGCTTCCCACCAACTACGTGGTGTTCCATCGCGGGCTCTGCGTTTCGGTGATCGAGCGGGCCAGCGGTGCGTATCTCTCCATCAACGATCGCGACTGGTCCGTGCGAGGTCGCTACCAGACCCTCGATGCGTGGTACGTCAGCACACTTCGCCGTGAGTACGCGGCTCGTTACGGCCTCACCTGTGCGGCTGGCTAACAAGCCGCTGCAGCCGACGAGCGGCGTTCACCCGTCCGGCGGAGGCGGTACACTTCTGGCGCCGCTCGCGGCTGAGCGGCAACGTTAGCCGGACAGGACGCGTGAATGGCATCGCTTCGAGAGTTCACCATCCACGATGAACTCGCCGCCGCCGAGCGCGGAGCGATCGAGGTCACGCTCTCCCTCGACGACGGCACATCGCGCTGGTGCTTTTTCATGACGCCTGCGGCACTGTCATCGGCTGGCGACTGGGTTCCCGGAACGCGAGTTCGGTGTCACTATGGAGCCGCGCACATGATCGTCGTCTCTGAGATCAGCGTCGACATCATCGCTCGTGTCCTTCGGCATCTCGACAAGACCGGCGAACTTCTCGCGACCTCTCGCGAGGTTGGTGCAGCCGGCTAACACGCCGCTGCAGCCGACGAGCGGCGGGCACTCGTCACGCCAGGGCGCTACGCTGTAGGTCGCCGCTCGCGGCTGAGCGGCAGAACGTTATGCGCACAGCGGACTCCGACGTGGTTGTGTTCCAGAGCGAGGCGTTCAGCCTTGACTGCCCCGTCGAAGACGGTGTTGCGTACGACCTGCCGCTGGGCGACGACCTAGCGGCGGACCTGTGCGAGCGCCTCATCGCCCGCTATCCGGAGGTCGTACTCCGTGGACCGCCCGACCGCGAAGACTGGGGCTCTGTCGTTTACGTGGAGTCTCCGGGGCCGTACTGGCTGAACGTCCACTGGGTGCCACTCAACGACGGGCGGTCCGACACGTGGTCGATTCAGTTCATGCCGGTTCGCGGCCCCATGTCGGCACTCTTCTCTCGCGCGCCGCGGGCTAGCGCGTCCTGCGCGCCGCTCATGAACATGGTTGCTGCGGTGCTCGCAGCGGATCCGGAGGTGTTCCGAAACGTGCGCTGGCTCACCGACGAGGAGTTCTCCGCCGAGTACTGACGGCGCATAACCCGCCGCTGCAGCCGACGAGCGGCGGGGCCGCCCGTCGCGCCGAGGTGGTACACTCTGGCCCGCCGCTCGCGGCTGAGCGGCAGAACGTTAGGCAGAAGGGACTCGCGTGTACTACCGGTGTCGGCGGTGCGACCGCGAAGAGGCCCGTGGTTGCCTGCCCAGCGCCTCCTGCGGGATCTACCTGGCGTTCCTCGGTAGCGTCACACTCGGGCTGCTGTTCGGTGTTCTCCGTTGGTCTCCAATCGAAGCGCTCGGCTGGTGGTCGCTCCTGCTCCTTCCGGTGGTCGGTGTGGCGGCGATGTTCGCCGGCATCCCATTGCACATCGCTCTCTGCGCACTCGAGTGGCTCGCGTTCTGCCTGCGCAAGTGCCCGCGGTGCGGAGCCCGGTGCTGGTCCTGGCCCTTCACTCGCGGGTTCGGCCTCTAGTGAAGTCTGCCTAACCCGCCGCTGCAGCCGACGAGCGGCGGGCACCCGTCACGCGAGGGCGTTACCATCAGGGCCGCCGCTCGCGGCTGAGCGGCAACGTTAGGTGGAGGCGAGCAAGCGGTGCCGAGCGGCGACCAGAGTCGTCACGCGACGACGCGCCTCGAAGACGCGTGCTCGCTGGCGGCGTACCTGATTGTCCCGGCGGCATGGGCGGCGATCGCGATGCACCACGAGTGGGTCGGCCTCGTCCTCGGGCTCGCGGCGTTCCCCGTCGCGATCAAGGGGCGCATTGGCGGCTTCATCCAGCTTCCGCTGGCCGTCAACTACGTCAGCGTCATCGTGCTCGCCATCGTCCGTTTGCTTCGGTGAGGCGCGATCGTGGGTCGCCGCGTCTCGCGCCCCGCACCTAACACGCCGCTGCAGCCGACGAGCGGCGGGAACCTCTCCCGCGAGTGCGCTACGCTGTAGGCCGCCGCTCGCGGCTGAGCGGCAGAACGTTAGGCCGAACGGGCCGTGCATCACCAAGGGCGTCGCAACGTGTCAGAAGCGTGGCTCGGACGTGTCGATCGTCCCTACCGGTTCACATCCCCCTTCCAAGAGCTCGAGTTCGCACTCCTGCTCGTCGTCGGCGATGCCGACGTTACACCGCGCGAGCAAGAGGCTCTGTCCCGCGATCTGGTTCGGCAGGGCTGTCGATGGGCAGTTTGCTTCGGCCATGCCTGCTCGACATGGGACGACTCGATCGACATGGTCGGAGTCATCGACGAGATCGACGGTCTCTCCCCTCCGGACGTCATGACCACGTGGCACGAGCACGAACCGCTCGCCGAGGTTGTCGACTTCTTCGCGGACTGCACCGAGATCGCGAACGGCCCTCCCGAGCGATTCATCATCCTGCTCGTCGGCGGTCCAGACTCCCTTGAGCGGGAGGTCCGAGGTGCAGTGCAGCGGCGACTCGCGGTCGAGTCGGCCTAACACGCCGCTGCAGCCGACGAGCGGCGGGCGTGCCCGAGTCGCCGGTGCGGTAGACTTCGAGCCCGCCGCTCGCGGCTGAGCGGCAACGTTAGGCCGAGGATTGCAGGTGGCGAGCAGCGAACTCGGTCTCTTGCCGGCGGATCTGGCGGCTCGGTCGCTCTCCGATCGCGAGATCGTCTTGGCCTATGCCGACGCGCTGGCAGCGATCGACCGTCTCGCGTCGGCGGGTCATCGCATCCTCGCGTGGGAAGGCTGGCTGCGCTGGCCCGACGGCCGCGTGGGCCACTCAGGAGAGCACCAGGGCACCGCGGACCTCTCCGGAATGACCGCGTCGCAGGCAGCGCTGTTCTGTCGCGAGACCATCGAGCTTGCGCAGGCTGCGTGGGATCGAGTGCCCGAGGTCCCGGGAGCGAGCCTGTACTTCTGCATCACTGTCGCGCCGGCCTAACACGCCGCTGCAGCCGACGAGCGGCGGGGCACGCGCCTCGCCGAGGCGGTACACTCTGGCCCCGCCGCTCGCGGCTGAGCGGCAACGTTAGGTGGACCGTGGCAACGTACCACGCCAAGCACGGCTTCCATGTCGGCGGGCTTGTCGCGCTGGCGTTCGCGCGATCGGAGCGGTACCTCCTCGTCGTCACGCACTCAGGACGCGGCGTGTTCGATCTCGACACGGGCGAGCGGATCGCGCGCGACTCCGCGGTTCTGTACCCCGAGCACGGTGCCATCGTCGGCATCGGCCCCCTGAGCGGCGAGCTCGTCCCGGTGGCGTCGTACGACTTCGAGAACGACCTGACCCTGTCGTCGGAGAGCGGTCGCTATCGTGTCGTAGCGTACTCGTCGTTCATCGCGGTCGAAGAGGCCACCTAACACGCCGCTGCAGCCGACGAGCGGCGGGGGTGCGCGCTCGACCGAGGCGGTACACTCTGGCCCCGCCGCTCGCGGCTGAGCGGCAACGTTAGGTGCGCATGACCGCCTTGTTCGACTGGCTGTTCCGCCGGAGACGCAGTGCGCCCACCGCACCGCCGCCGGCGTTCCTCTGCAGCGGCTGCTACCAGGTCAAGAACTCGACCGAAATGCATGCTCTGCCCTGGTGGAACCCGGACGAACGAGCGTTCTTCATGTCGATTCGGTGCGCCGAGTGCTTCCCGAACTCGCTCGGCGAGGCGCGCACGCGGGTGCGCGCTTGGGATCGCGAGGCAGAGAGGGCATTCCGCGCGTTCCTCAAGACTTGGCGGATCGAGTCTCACCTGCCTGAACTGTCAGGTCTCGCGCCACAGGCCAAGGCGGAGGCCGTCCTCGAACACGTCGAGCGGACGAGCGGGCGCACGTTCGCAGCCGTGTTCCACGGCCAGACGCCGTGAACGATCGACCCGTGGCACCTAACTCGCCGCTGCAGCCGACGAGCGGCGGGCGAACCTCGGTCGCCGGTGCGGTAGACTTCGAGCCCGCCGCTCGCGGCTGAGCGGCAACGTTAGGCACACAGGGGCCATGCAATGTCCTCCGGCGGTCATGCCGTTCGCCACGTGCTTCGAGCCCTCGCCGAAGCCCGCGACGGACCGCTCCACTCCCTGTACGTTCATCTCACGCACTCCGCGGCGCGGGTTCCGCCTCAGAGCGTCGGCTTTCGGATCTACCAAGTCGCCGACAGCGAGGACGTCAGGTTGGTCGCCGGTGTCGATCACGTGAGATCGGACGGCGTTGGCGTCTGCTGGAGCATCGCGGTGCAGACCGCTGACAACGAGTTGGTCGTCGAGGGCGGCGTCGAAGTCGAGCGAGCCACTGGGTACGAGGCGGTCGTCGAGCTTTCAGAGCGCACCGCCGACCCAGTCCGTGCTGCAGTCCTCGTTCGGCAGTTCGCCGCGGAAGTCAGTGCGTACCGCTCGTGCATCGAGCCAAAGGGTGCCTAACAAGCCGCTGCAGCCGACGAGCGGCGTTCGCCCGCCCGGCGAGGGCGGTACACTCTTGGCGCCGCTCGCGGCTGTGCGGCAACGTTAGGCAAGCAAGGCACATGGCCTTGCCGCGCGGATTCTCACGTCCAGTAGGGCCTCCCTGCGAGTCGTCTCAGGTCGTCACGAATCCCAATCAGCAGCGATCGCATCTCGCGGCACTCGTCGCTGTCATCGTCGAACTCGCGTACAGCCAGCACGCCGAGCGGCCGACTCGCGTCGAACGCCGCCGCGACGTCCTTGTGGAGCGCTGCACCGACCTCGCCCAGCAGTTCAACGGCAACCCGATACGGCAGCGCCGATGTCGGTCCATCGAGCCGAGACTCTGCAAGTTGCCTTGCTGCTGCGATCGCGCGCTCTACGGCATCGATTTCGCCGGTGGCCATCGACACACGCTAGCACGAAGCCAGGCAGTGGGTTTGCCCGCTGCCATGCGAGGAGGCGGTCGACGCCGCGTTCGGTTGCCTAACCCGCCGCTGCGGCCGACGAGCGGCGAGCGAGCCCCGTCGCCGGTGCGGTACACTTCGAACCCGCCGCTCGCGGCTGAGCGGCAACGTTCGGCAGACGACGGGTGATCCGTGGACAACCTCTACTTCTCGCGGGCGGCGACGTGGGAGATGCTCGACGGCGAGCTCCACGTCCACGACAGCTTCAGTCCACGGGCGCCGCGCGTCATCACCATGGAGCCCTGGTATGCGGCCGTCTTCCATGCCGCAGAGGGGACGCTCAAGGTCAGCGCGTTCGTCGCGCAGCTTGCGAACGAGTACGAGGACGGACCGCCACCCGGACTCCGGGAGACCGTGCACGAGGTTGTTCGAACACTCGTAGGCGAGGGCATCCTCCGAACACACGAGATGCCCGCACATCTCCCGCGTTACTTCCAGCTTCAGGTACGCGAGACCCCGCCGAGTTTGCGCGCCGAACTCATGCGGGCGGATGGCCTCATCAAGTAGAGCGCCGCCGAACAGGCCGCAGCAGCCGACGAGCGGCGGGCGGGATCGGGTACCTGGTGCCGTAGACTTCGAACTCCGCCGCTCGCGGCTGAGCGGCAACACGCCCGGTGTACTGTGCCAACGTGAAGGCGCGAGAACCTCCGGCCTTTGTCATCCGTCCCTCGGTGCTTGCGGCGATGGCGTACTTCGTCGTGTGGTGGATCTGGAGCTTCTGGATCCTGGCCGCCACGCGGTACCCGACAGAGCCCAGCGAGCCGCTGCGTCTCATTGGTGCGTCCGAGTTCGCCGCCGTCTCCGCGCTCAACGGCGTGTTCCTGCTGGCGCTGCTCTTCGACGGCTACCGGTCGCTGCGGAGCCCGCCCAGGCTCCGGCGCGCACACTTCGCCGGGCTCCTCCTCGCCGTCGCCACGCTCGCTCTCGTCCAACTGGGCGCGCTCCACGCGCACGCGCCGATCTCTGGCCGGTAGTGCGTAACCAAACCCGCCGCTGGAGCCGACGAGCGGCGGGGGCGCGCGCTCGGCCGGGGCGGTGCACTCGCGGTGGGGACAGGGCTGCCTTCTTGCCTTTACCTCGCAGAGGAAGCGGCCGGGCGCGCTTCCCATCCCGCCGCCCGCCCGCCTCGTACCGCTTGGCGACCGCGTGAGGCTGCGTCGAGGCTGGGTCGAGCCGGGGGACGGCCGGCTTCGGGCCACGACCTGCAGCGCTGAAGACGTCGCCGCGCGCGCGGGTCCCCCGCACCGGGGCGGCGGACGCGAAAGGCAGAGGGGCAGCCCTGTCCCGGCTTCGAAGGGGCAGCCCTGTCCCGGCTTCGAAGTGCCATGTCCGCGCCCCCGCCGTTCCACGCCTACTCTACGAATCGGCCGGGACGGGGTTTCTCAACAGGCTGCTAGGCTGCGGATGACGTTGCTCGGAAACTCGCCCGCGCGCACGCCAGCGACCGGCAGCCGGCGAATGTGCTCGAGCGTGTTGTAATCCAGGCTCCGCCCGCCCGCGTGACCATTCCCGGAGTATCGCAGGCCGAGAATGAGCACTCGTCTAAGGTATACTCTCATTAGTAGGATCGACGGCCCCAATCGCACTCGATACGATAGAGGAGTCGGACCCGCCTCACCGATGCAGTGGATGCGCGCGGGCGCGCCAGCTAACGAGCTGATAATCGCTCACCGCCTCGCCACTTTCAGCACGGCACCGCAGAGAGCAGGCCGCCCATCGCCGCACGCTCCTCGATCAACTTCCGACCCGGGAGCGACCCAGACCCCTGGGCCGCGGCCAACCACTCGATGTCGAGGATCAAGCGCCAAGCCTCCAGCGACTTGACGACGTCCCCGAACCGGTACTCGATCTCGCTCGGCGCGCCGCGATTCCAGCGAGCTCGCCGATCGAGGAACCACTCTTCCGCCAAGAAAAGATACTCTTCGATCGCATTCTCAAATGAGTCCGAACTGGGCTGACCTTCATGAAACACGACGCGGCAGACGAGAGTCACGAGGTGGCCTACCGAACCGAATTCATCAGGCGTAATGACCTCGAGCAGATCTGCCGCGTCCGATTCACTCTGTGCGCGACCGTCAGTCACCGACTCCGTCGACGCCAAGAGGTAGCGCATGCAGGCCTCCACGCGCGCCCACTGGTCCCACCGATCAGGCCCAACTTCGCGACGAAGGTCCTCACTCATGGAACCCCACGCGCGCGCAGCGCAGAGAACAACCAAGCGTCGACGAGCATCTCCATCAAGCCCGCCGAGCGCATCATTCATGCACCGAAAAACTAAGTCGCGCATACCATTAGCTTAGCCTACTGCGACGCCGCGAACTCAACTGTTTATCCGATGGCTGTCTTGAGCTTGCCCTTGGTGCTCATGAACTCGCCCACGACGAACTGCTCAATCACCTCGCCACCGGCATCCTTCACAAGAGCCAGGCAGTTCCGCCCCGCAGGGCCACAGACTTCCCGGCTAGTCGCCATATTTGTTTCCTTGTAGCCTCGCTCCTTCGCCCAGAACAGGATCTGGGCTTCAGCATCTGCTGCACCTCCCTTCTGCATATCCAAGAACGCCTTGAACTCGTCTGAACCAATCATATCTGTGCGCACGACGGTCGCTCGAGCCGCTTTCGCACTCCGCAGAACGCGACCTGCGACGCTACTCGCGGCCTCAGGCCTCCCCGCTATGGGGGTCGCGCCAGTCGCGCCAGTCGCGACAACGCGCCTTGCCCTCGTCACGCCTGGCACAACTGTTCGCTCCAAGTCGGCCACCGCTACTGTTCGCTTTGCAGTGGGGACAGGGCCGCCTTGTTGCCTTTACCTCGCAGAGTCAGCGGCCGGTCGCGCGTCCCATTCCGCAGCCCGCGCGCGCCTCGTACCGCTTGGCGACCGCGTGAGGCTGCGTCGAGGCTGGGTCGAGCCGGGGGACGGCCGGCTTCGGGCCACGACCTGCAGCGCTGAAGACGTCGCCGCGCGCGCGGGTCCCCCGCACCGGGGCGGCAAACGCGAAAGGCAGAGGAGCAGCCTTGTCCCGGCTCCGAGCGACGGTCTCTTGACGGCTCCTCAGCGGATGGTCCGATGTGGGGATGCGCCGCCCGCTCCTCGCTCTGCCGCTCCTCGCGGTCTTCGGTGCGCCGGCGTCTGCCGACGACGGCCTGCGACCGGGCGAGACCGTCCGGGTCAGCAGCGACGTGTTCCCGGGTGCGGTTCCGGAGACGGAGGACGGCCTGCCCACGCTCTGGCCGGTGCGCATCATCGACGCCTGGACTGGTAGACCGATCCCCGGCGCAACGGTGCGCGTTCCCAATCACAACGTCGGCGGCTCGGCGCCCGAGGACATCTTCGACCGCTGCTCCGGCACGGCCGACCGCGACGGCTGGGTCCGGCTGCCCTGGAAGGAGGCGCGGCGGTTCCACGACTACATCGTCGCCGACGCGCCTGGCTACGCGCCCAATCCGCTCTGCAAGTTCGAAGCACCGTCCTGCCAACTGGTTCCGGGCACCGACGTGCCCGTCCAGATCCTCGACTTCACTGGCCAGCCGGTCGCGGACGCGCGCGTCGCGCTGAACCTCGGTTGCGGCCACATCCCGGAGCAGCGGCACGCCGTCACCGACGCACAGGGCCGCGCGGTCCTGGGATCGATGGACCCGACGGTCGCGTGGCGGAACCCTTCGTGCATCTGGCTCGAGTGCTCGCGGCTCGATCAGGGGCCTGCGATCCTCTCGGCGGTCTGGCGCCCGGGCGATGCGCCCGTGCCGGTCTACTGCGATCCGGGGATCGTGGTCTTCGGACGCGTACTCGGGCCGGACGGGAAGCCCGTCGAGAACGCGGTCGTGGGTGCCGACGACCGGGAGCGGCCATGGATGCGCACCGGCGCCGACGGCCGCTTCCGCCTCGTCGGCGTGGAGCCGTGGACGCGGATCGACGTCTATCCGACGTACAGCCGCGAGGAGCCGATGACCTGGTTCTACGCGCCCCCGGAAGGGGTCGAGCGCACGTTCGTGCTCGGGTCTGCGGAGTCCGGCGCCGAACTCGAGGTGACGCTGCTCGGGGCGGCGGGGGAGCCGGCCGTGGGAGCGCGCGTCGTCGCGGTGCGATCCAGCGACGGATTCACCGTACCGCGCATGTCCGATTCGACGGGCTGGGCGGGGTTCTCGCTGCCCCCCGGCCACTACGAGGTCGAGGTGCACGGTGCCCTCGGAGCATGGGGTGCCGCGCGCGGCGCGGTCGATCTGGAGGAGGGCGGTACGGCGTCACTGACCCTCACCGTGCCGCGGCGAACGACGGTGCGCGTGGACGCAGCGCGCGTGAAGGATCTGAGAGTGCGATTGTGTACCGCGCGCGAGTACAAGGAGCTCAAGCCGGCGGCGATCGACGGTCAGGACGTCGCAGTGCCGACCGACGAGCCTGCCGCGTTCCTCGTGTGGGGTCACGAGCGCGGCGAACTCGTCGCCAACATCATTCATGTGCCGCGGCAGCCCCCCGACGACGATGCGCCCCTGGTCCTGGACTGGGTCCCGACGACGCGTGTGACCGCGCGCCTCGTGGGGCCCGATGGCAGCTCAGCCCTTGGGCATCTCAGCGTCGTGCGCTTCCGCAATCGGTCGGGGTGGCGCTCGCTCGGCGAGGACACCGACGCAACATCGACGCCAAGTGAGGAGACGCGTCTCTCCGGGACACTGGACTGGACCGCGAAGCCGGACGACCCGGGGCTCGCACCGGCATTTGGGACGCTTCGCATCGACGAACGCGGCAAGCCCGTGGATCTCGGCGAGGTCCAGTTCCGCGCTGCCCACGGCTCCGCGCTCCAACTGGAGCTTCCGCCTGGGAGCTCCGCGGAGGGCGCGATGGCGACCGTCACGCTGCCGTTGGAAAAGTTCAAATGGCAGGGAGTGATCCGGAGCGACAACTCCCTCGGCATCGACCTGTCGTGGTTGGTTCCCGGCGACGTCCTGACCGTCTCCGTCCCAGGACCTCTCGTGCCGCGGGACTTTCGCGTCGACGCAGCCGGGTCATGGATCGTGCGCTGGCCCGACACGTCGCTCCGGATCCACGCCGTCGACGAAGCGGGCGCGCCGATCCCGGACGCTTCCGTTCGGCTCGACGACCCGGTCGTCACGTCCGAGACGACCGGCGCGGGCGCGCTCCTGCTCGGCATTCCGCCTGGAACCCACGAGGTCTTGGTGGCCGCCGACGGGTATCTCGCGAAGATCCTGACGCTCACGCTCGCCGAGGGCGATCCGCGCGAGGTCCGCGTCCAGTTGCCGGTACGCGACTGAGCGCCGCATGCGGTCCGCCCCCCTCGCCTACCTCCGCGGGGTCAGGAACGTCACCAGCGCCAGGAGGGCCAGGCCGAGGACGGGGGTGCTGAGGATGCGCGGGCGGCCGCGCTTCTCGCCGAGGAGCGTCAGGCCGGGGCGGTCGAGCGTCTCGACGAGCACGTCGGGGCCGGCCTCGCGCGCGACGCCGGCGTCCTCGTCGTGGTCGAGGAAGGCGATCAGCTCGAAGCGCGGGTCCGGCCGGCCGCGGTCGTCCGCCCACATGCGCACGAACTCGAGCGCGGGCAGGGTGCGGCGGCCCATGATCTCGACGGGCTCGATGCGGATGTCGCTCGCGTACGCCTGATACACGACCTCGGTGCAGACGAGCTTGTCGGTCGAGAAGAAGTCGAAGTCGAAGTCGTAGGGCTTGCCCTGGTGCGAGAAGGCGCGCGCGACCGCCTCCGCGATGCGCTCCTGCGGCAGGCGCGGACGCAGCACGCAGACGGCGTCCGCCTCGCCGACCGAGTGCTCGAGCGACGTGAAGACGACGCCTTCGGACATCGCCTCGAGCACGGCGTAACGGTGTCCGCCCTCGTCGGGGCGCGCGAGCTCGGCGCGACGCGGCGCGACGCGCGGGTCGTCGGCGATGCCGAGCTCGCGCAGCCCGTCGAGCCCGCCGTGGTAGAGCGCGGCGTGTGGCCAGAAGCCCGGCAGGAACGCGTTCGAGAGATACCAGTTGCGGCGCTCGATCAGGATGTCGCCCGGGCGGAGCTGCGTGCGCAGGTGCTCGACCTGCTCCTCGGTGATCAGCCCCGGACGGTCCGGGCGCTCGCGCACCTTCGTGTCGCCGATCCACGTCGAGATCGCGGCCGAGACGACGTAGCGCGCGGTGTCGGCGCGCGTGGTCGCGGCCGCGACGGCGGTGTCGAGCTCGTACTTCGCGAAGCGCTCGGAGAGCGAGGCGACGACGCCGGTACCGCGGCGCGCGCGTTCGGCGATGCGCGGCCACGGCCTGTCGCCCGGCAGCGCGCCGTCGCGCTGCAGGCGCTCGAACTGCGCGACGCCCTCGGCGAGGCGGTCGAGCGCCGTGCGGTCCGAGAGCGTCGCGCGGATGTCGTCGTAGAGGCCGGCCGGGATGCCGCGCGCGGGGTCGGCTTCGTTGAGCTTCGGGACGGCGCGGTCGTCGCCCGCGAAGGTGTCGACGAACTGCATGCCCCGCGCGCACGCCTCGACGAGCGCCGTGTGCGCGAGCAGGAACGCCTGCGCGCGCTCGCGCGGCGTGCGCGTGTCGGGCGACTCGCGGTAGTACCACGCGAGACGCAGGAGACCCTCGCGGCAGGTCAGGAACTGCGCGAGGCAGTCGTGGACGGCCGCGTCGTCGGCGGGCGCGTACCAGTCGCGGCGGCCCGTGCGGAAGTCGAGGCGCAGCTCCTGCGAACGCGCGTCCACGGCGGCGAGCGCGTCCACGTAGCCGAGCAGCGCGGCGGCGTCGGCTTCGAGCCGATGCGCCGCGCGCTCCTCGGCGAGCCGCATCCACGGCGACGGGCGCTCCACGAGCGCGCGCGCGGTGCCCGGCCGCACGCCCGCGAGCAGCCACGCGAAGGCGAGCGCGAGGAGCGTGAAGGCGACCGCGCGCACGCGGCGTCGCGACCGTGCGCGCTGCTCGGCGAGGCGCAGCGGCGACGCGTCGGTCGGGACGATCGGCCGCCCGGTCTCGGCCTCGTAGCGCAGCAGCCCCTCCTGCATGAGCCACAGCAGCCGCTCCCGCGCGACCGCGGCGCGGGCGAGGGCGCGGCGTCTCACGAACGCGGGCGCCAGCGCGACGAAGCGCCGCCGCCACGCGTACGCGCGGCGGCGGTACCAGTTCGTGCCGAACGCCGCGAGCACGAGCGCGACGCAGAACGCGCCCGTCGCCTGCGCGCTCTGCGACCACTCGAAGAAGAGCCAGGTGAGCAGGCCCCAGAACGCCGGGAACGTGAACAGCCCGAACACGAGCCGCGCGACGGGCAGCGCGACATCGCTCCCGTCGCGCCGGCACCACATGCGCCCGAGCGCGTCGGCGAGGCGCGCGGGCACGTACGACGTCAGCATGCCCGCGACGTAGACGGGCAGCCCGAGCACGAGCTGCAGGCCGATGCCCGTCAGCTCGAGCGTCCACTGTCCGGGCCGCTGCCGCAGCGCGAGCGCGGCGCGACCGACGCCCGCCTCGTCGGCGGCACGGACGTACGCGGCGTGGCGCGCGCGGACGTTGCCGATCAGCTCCGGGTCGGTCGCCGTGTAGTGGTTGAGGCAGCGCGCGATCGCGGCCTCGACCTCGGCGCGCGGCGCGGGGACGACGTCGTCGCCGCCGCCCCTGCGGTGGTCCTCCCAGAGCGCGGCGAGGTCGGCGACGAGCGGCTCGAGGTCGGGCGCGTCGAGGTGCACCATCAGCGGCACGAGCGCCTCGCGGATCCGCTGCTGCGCGACGGGGATCGCCTCGCTGCGCGGCCGCCCGCGCAGGTCGGAGACGCCGAACGGCGCGCCGATGCGGACGTGCGCCTCGCCGCGGAACGCGAGCCGCGGGCGGTAGGTGAGACCGACGGGCACGACGGCCACGCCGAGCGCGCCGTCGCTCTCCTCCTCGGCCTGCAGCGCGATGCGGCCCGCGCCCGCCTTCACGTACTGGAGCGACGGCTCGGTGTGCGAGAAGCCCTCGGGGAAGAGCGCGCACACCTCGCCCGCGTGGAGCGCATCGACGAACGCACGGTACGTGTCGCGGTTGCGCGCGCGGCGCGCGCCGTCGCTCTCGTCGCCGGCGGCCTCCGCGGCGACGTCCTGCGGGCGGTGCACCGGCACGGCGCCGAGGCGCCGCAGCAGCGGGCCCCAGAGGCGCGAGCGGAAGAGCGGCTCCTTCGCCCCGAAGCGCACCGGCCGCGGGACCGCGAGCAGGAGCGCCGCGGCGTCGAGCAGCGAGTTCGGGTGGTTGACGACGAGGAGCGCCGGGCCGCTCTGCGGCACGTGCTCGCGTCCGGCGACGCGGAACGAGCGGAACGTGACGCGCACCGCGCACCACGCGAGCGCCCGGACGAGGCGCCACCAGAAGCGCGACATACGCTCAGGCTATCGGCGGCGCGGCGCGTCGGCTTGCGTCGCGCGGCGCCGCGCCCGGGCGAAGGGCGACGGCGTCAGATGTAGCCGAGGCCGCTCAGCCGCTCGCGCAGGAGCGCCTCCTCGTCGAGCTCCGCCGAGCCGCCGACCGCGAGACTGCGGCCGGGCAGGTCGGACGGCGCGTCGGCGCCGAGGAGGACGAGCATCGTCGGGACGACGTCGAGGAGGTGCGCTCCCTCGACCTCGCCGCGCGCGTCGGCCGCCGGGCTCGCGCAGACGAACGCGCCGCGCGCGTCCGGGTGCCGAGCGTCGAGCGGGACCGCGAGCGGCCCGTCGCCGAGCGCGTCCACCGCCGCGACGGCGGTGCCGTCGAGCAGGACGACCGCGTCCGGCACCGTCGGCGCGGCGTGCGGACCGGCGATCGCCGGCAGGAGCACCTGGAGCGCGTCCGGCGCGCCGTCCGCGCCCGCGAGCGCGCGCAGCGCCGTCGTGACCTCGTCGCGCACGCGACCGTAGTCCTCGGGCGCGACCTTGCCCCGTGGCTCGCGCCCTCGCACGTTCAGGTGCACGCGCGGTGCCGGCCCGGCCTCCGCGAAGCACGTCGTCCCTTCCCAGGCGACGCCTCCGTCGGCCGAGCGCGCAAGCAGGCCGCGCCGTGCGAACCACTCGTTCAGGCGGAAGCCGCCCGCCGCCGGCTGCACGCCCTGCGGTGCCACCACCAGCACCGCGGCGTCGCCGTCGAGCGTCTCGAGCAGCGCCCCGAGCGAGGCGTCCACGTCGCGCAGGTAGTCGCGCAGCGCCTCGTCCATGTCCTCCGGCCCGGCCGCGCGCACCTCGACGAGGCCGCGGTCCACGACGACGCAGAGATCCCAGGGCTGTGTCGCCATCAGGTGCCGCGCCGCGGCGAAGCGCCGGCGCGAGCGTGCGGTCATCGGACACTCGGCGCCCTCGCCCGCGGCCGCGGCCGCGCGCAGCGCCTCCGCGACGACGCCCTCGGCCGCGCCGGACGCGGCGGACCCGACGTGGATCACGCCCTCGGCCGTCCCCGCAGGACCCGGCTCGAGTCCGACGAGGATGCTGCGGCGTCCGGCGCGCGCGAGCAGGTCCCACACGGCGTCGTGACCGCCCGCGAACGTGGCGAGCGGCGGCGCGGCGTCGTAGCTCAGGCGGTCCCGCGCGCCGCATCCGAAGATGCCGAGCGACGCCGGGTCGCGTCCGGTGAACGCGGCGGCCCAGACCGGCTCGGGCAGCGCGGGAGCGACGGCCTCGAGCGTGCCGTAGCTGCCGAGCTCCATGACGTTGCGGAGCGTGGCGAGCCCTTCGTCACCGAAGAGCAGATCCGGGCCCGCACCCGCGAGCGCGAGGACGACGAGTTTCATGGTGCCGGGCGCTTCAGCGCGCGCTCGTCGCCGCGGGCTCCGGACGCTTCGCCGCCGGCTTCCGGCCGAGGCCGAAGACCTTGCGGAAGAGTCCGACGATCCAGCGCCAGCAGAAGAGCAGTGCGCCGGCGATCGCGGCGAGCACCGAGGCCACGGGGAGCATCGTGTCCGGGCCGACGTAGGCGAGCAGGGAGTGCATGGGGTTCCTCGGGGACGGAGAGGCCGGGCACCGTGCAGACAGGGCCCGTGTTCGTTCTCAGATGCACGGATCGCGCCGAAACTTGTGCCCCGATCGGGGCGGACCAACCTACTCAGGCTCGCGGGTGCGGCAAAGGCAGGCCCGCGCCGAGCCCGTTCCGCTTCAGGCGCGCTCGCGGACGGACGATGGGGGTCACACGGGGCGGCGCGGGGCCCTCCGCGATCCGGTCGCGCGTCCGCGCGCCCGGTCGCAGGCTCGGCGCAGGCTCCGATCACGGGCCGGAACAGCCTCGCGGGCGTGCCGTTCGAGCGTCGATCCGGTGGGAGGGACCCTTGAAGGGGCGACTCTTCGTCACCTGCTGGATCCTGATCGCGCTGCACTTCGCCACGAACATCGTGCGCGAGCACTACCCGGCGTTCGCCCTCGTCGACCACGGGAACTTCCAGTGCGACGAGTACGCGGGGTTCCACTCCGACATCTTCGAGCACCGCGACGGCCACCACTACGTCGGCAACCAGGTCCTCGCGTCGGTGGTCGCTGCGGCCCCGCTGCTCCTCTTCGACCCGCTGCTCGACTACGTCCAGGAGCGCAGTCTCGCCCGCCGGCGCGCGAACCCGGGGCAGGACCGGGAGTACGACACCGAGTACGTCGGGCGGCAGGAGTTCTTCCGCAAGGTGCAGGAGCGCGGTCTCGCGGAGCGCTTCGGGCTGGCTGCCGCACTGACCACGACGTTCGTGATGGCGCCGCTCGCCGCGTGGTGCGCCGTTCTCGTGTTCTCGTTCCTGTGTGCGCGCGGCGTGGCGCGCGGACGCGCGCTGTGGCTCGCGCTGCTCTTCACGTTCGGGACGCCGGTCTTCTATCGGGCGGTCTCGCTGAACCACAACTTCATGCTCATGCTCGTGACGTTCGGCGCGTTCCTCGTGCTGTGGCCGCAGCCGCCGCGCGAGGGGCCGCTGTCCGCGCGCCGCCGCTTCGCCGCGGGCGTGCTGACCGGCGCGACCCTCGCGTTCGACTACGTCGGCGCGGTTCTCATCCCCTGCCTGTTCGCGTACCTGCTGTGGACGCACGCGCGCCCCGGCGGCATCAAGGGCGCGCTGCGCGCCGCTCCGGCGTTCGTGCTCGGCACGCTGCCGCCCGTGCTCTTCCTCTGGGGCACGCAGTGGTGGATGTACGGCGACCCGTTCAAGCCGGGGCAGGCGTGGATGCCCGTGCAGAACCAGTTCGTCGAGGTCGGCGCGCGCGGCATGACGCTGCCCGACCCCCAGGTGTTCTGGCAGAACCTCGCCGCGCCCGCGTGGGGGCTCTTCGTGTTCGGCCCGCTGTTCGTGCTCGCGTTCGTGCCCGCGCTCTACCGGCCGCCCGAGCGCCGCGTGCTCCCGCCGCGCGAGCAGGTCTTCGTCGCGGGCCTGTCGCTCGTGTTCATGCTGTTCTGCGCGATGAACCAGTACTCGCGGCTCCAGTGGAACACCGGGTTCCGCTACCTGCTGCCGCTCGTGCCGTTCCTGTTCCTCGCGCTCGCGGACCACCTGGTCCGCGCGCCGCGCGCCGTGCTCGCGGTCGTCACGGCGGCGGCGTGCGGGTACACGTGGGTGCTCACGACCGTGCGCTACACGCCGCCGACGGGACCCGGCGACGTCGTCGGCGAGAGCTTCCGGCGCGTGTTCGCGGACGGTCTGCAGTTCCCGTGGCTGAGCGTCGTGCGCCGCACGGGCACGTCGCTGCCGCTCGCGGGCGCCGCGTGGTTCCCGTGGGCGCTGCTCGCGGCGACCGCCGTCGTGATCGCGCTGGTCTGGTGCCTCCCCCTGCGGCGCGCCGCGGGGTCAACCGGCAAGGGAGTCTGAGATGAGCCGCTATCGCCGCGTCGTCGTCCTCGGGTTCGACGGCTTCGAACCCTCGCTCGTGCGCTCGCTGCTCGCGGCGGGCGAGATGCCGAACCTCGCGCGCCTCTCCGCGAACGGCTCGTTCGGCACCCTCGGCACCACGCTGCCCGCGCAGACGCCCGTCGCGTTCTCGACCTTCGCGACCGGCACGAACCCGGGTGCGCACGGCATCTTCGACTTCATCCGCCGCGACCCCCAGACGTACCTGCCCGACCTCTCTCTCAACCGCTACGAGCAGAAGAACGCGTTCACCATGCCGCGCGCCGTCAACCTGCGGCAGGGCGTCACCGCGTGGGACCTGCTGCGCGACGCGGGCGTGCCCGCGACGGTGCTGCGCTGCCCGTGCACGTACCCGGCCGACGAGACGCTCGGCAACGTGCTCTCCGGCATGGGCGTGCCCGACCTGCGCGGCGGACTCGGGACGCCGACCTTCTACACGTCGAATCCGGCGGACGCGGCGAAGGAGAACGAGAACTTCGTGCGCGTGCAGGTCGAGAACGGGCGCGTCAAGACGCACCTCGTCGGTCCGCGGCGACCGAAGCAGCAGGGCGACATGCTCTGCGAGATCCGCGTGGACATCCGCAGCGACGGCTCGGGCGTGACGATCCGCTCGGGCGGCGAGCCGTCGGAGATGCCGCTCGACGTGGGGACGTGGAGCCCGTGGCTCAAGGTGAAGTTCAAGGCCGGGCTGCTCATGTCCGTGCGCGGCATGGTGCGCTTCCTCGTCGTGCGCACGAAGCCGCACTTCGAGCTCTATGCGTCGCCCGTGAACTTCGTGCCCGCGTCGCCGATGTTCCCGATCAGCTCGCCCGCCGAGTACGCGGCGGAACTCGAGGAGGCGGTCGGCACCTACTACACGACCGGCATGGTCGAGGACCACGGCGGCCTCCAGAACGGGCGCTTCGACGAGGGCGCGTATCTCGCGCAGTGCGAGGAGGTGCTCGCGGAACGCGAGCGGATGATGCACCTCGAGCTCGCGCGTCTCGACAGCGGACTCTTCTTCGTCCTCTACGACACGCCGGACCGCCTGCAGCACATGTTCTGGCGCTTCCGCGAGCCCGGGCACCCGGCGAACCGCGCGGGGATGGCCGCGGGCATGGAGCGCATCGTCGAGGAGCACTACCGGAAGTGCGACGCGCTCGTCGGGCGCGCGCTCGAGCACGGCTTCGGCGACGACACGCTCTTCGTCGTCATGAGCGACCACGGCTTCAACAGCTTCCAGCGCGGCCTGCACATCAACTCGTGGCTGCACGCGCAGGGCCTGCTCGTGCTGAAGGACGGCATGCGGCCCGGCGCGGACGCGGGCGACCTGCTGCGGCACGTGGACTGGAGCCGCACCGCCGCGTACGCGCTCGGGCTCGGCAGCATCTACCTGAACCGCAAGGGCCGCGAGGCCGAGGGCATCCTCGACGACGCCGCCGCCGTGCGCGCGGGCGACGCGATCGAGAAGGGCCTGACGGGGCTCGTCGATCCCGAGCGCGACACGCTCGCGGTCCACGGCGTCGCGCGCCGCGAGCAGGTCTACTCCGGTCCCCGCGCGGCCGAGGCGCCGGACCTCGTCGTGCGCTTCGCCTCGGGCTACCGCGCCTCCTGGCCGACGGCGCTCGGCGGCGTGCCCGAGGGCTTCTGGGAGGACAACGAGGACCGCTGGTCGGGCGACCACATCATCGACCCGTCGCTCGTCCCCGGCGTGCTGCTGTCGAACCACCGCCTCGACGCGCAGGGCGCGACGCTGCTCGACATGGCGCCGACGATCCTCGACGCGCTCGGCGTCGCGAAGGGCGCGGCGATGGAGGGGCGCTCGCTGCTCCCGCGGAGCTGACGCGGCGGCGCGGGTTCAGGAGCGGCCGCGCCGGGACGATAGCGGAATCGACCTGCCGTCTCCGGCGCGCGCGGGGAAGCGTCGTCCGGACGGCGAACGGAGCCCATGTCGAACCACTCCGAGGGTGAAGGCGGACCCGCCGCCGACACCAGCGCCGGCGTCCCCGCGCTGCTGATCTGCACCGCGGCGGGACTCGCGGGCGGACTGCTCGAGGGCCTGCTCGTCGTCAAGCAGCGCTTCCACGACGGGCGCATCGTGTGGCGCACGCCGGACGACGTCGTGTGGGCCGCACCGCTCGCGTGCGCCGCGCTCGGACTGGCCGTCGGTCTCGTGCTGGCGCTCGTGCGGCGCTTCACACCGCTCCGCAGCGCCGCCGTGCCCGTCGTCTGCGCGACCCTGCTCGCGCTGCTGCCGCCGCTCCTGCGCATCGCCTCGCTCTCGTGGTGGGCGTCGGCGCTGCTCGCCCTCGGCGTGGGCGTCCAGGTCGCACGGCTGCTCGGGAGGCGACCGCGGCTGCTGCGGCGCGTCACCGTGGCCGCCGCCGCGCTCGGCGTCGTGGCGACCGCGGCGGCGGCGTGGGCCCTGCACGCGCACCGTGCCGGCGCGCTGCGCGAGATCGAGGCGCGGCTGCCCGCGCCCGCCGCGAACGCGCCGAACGTCGTGCTGATCGTGCTCGACACGGTCCGTGCGACCGACATGAGCCTGCACGGCTACGCGCGCCCCACGTCTCCGCGGCTCGACGCGCTCGCGGCGGAGGGCGTCGTGTTCGAGCACGCGATCTCGACTACGAGCTGGACGCTGCCCGCGCACGTGTCGCTCTTCACCGGCGTGCACCGCCACCAGACGCGCGCGCACTGGAAGGGGCCGATGGAGCCGGGACTGCCGACCCTCTCCGAGTGGTTCGACGGCCACGGCTACCGCACGGTCGGCTTCGCCGGGAACGTGCTCTACGGCGACCGCGCGTTCGGGCTCGCGCGCGGGTTCGCCGAGTGGGAGGACTTCGTCATGGACCCGCGCCGCGTGCTCCTGTCGAGCGCGCTCGTGGGGCGGTTCGTCGCGTGGTGGGACGCGCTGACCGGCGCGGACGACGGCGTCGGCCGCAAGGGCGCCGACGGGATCTTCGCGCGCGCGACCGAGTGGATCGACACGCACCGCGACCGGCCGTTCTTCCTCTTCGTGAACCTCTTCGACGCCCACGGGCCGTACGAGCCCCCGCCCGGCTGGAAGGACCGCTTCCGCGGCGCCGACGAGCAGGACGTGGAGCGCGCGGCGTACGACGCCCTGGAGACGGGGCGCGCCGAGGACTACACGCCCGCGCAGATCGCCCTCGCGCGCCGGCTCTACGACGAGGCGATCGCGTACACGGACGACGAGGTCGGCCGGTTCGTGGACGCGCTGCGCGAGCGCGGGCTGCTCGACGACACCGTGCTGGTGGTCACCTCCGACCACGGCGAGGCGTTCGGCGAGCACGGCTCGCTGCACCACGGCCAGGACCTCTACGACGAGACCACGCACGTGCCGCTCGTGCTGCGCTACCCGCGCGCCGCGCCGGCCGGCCGGCGCGTCGCCGAGGTCGTCACGCTGCGCGACGTCGCAGCGACGATCCAGGCCCTCGCCGCGCCGGGGGAGACGCCGACCCTGCCCGGGGTGCCGCTCTCGCGCACGTGGACCGGCGGCGCCGCCGCGGGTTCGCCCGTGATCGCGCGCATGAACCACTCGCCGCACCTCTCCGACGCCTCCCCGGCATCGAAGGGGCCCGCGCACGCGGTGTTCCTCGAGGGTCACGTGGTCCTGCTCGACGGCACGGGCGGCGCGGAGGTCTACGCGTACCCCGAGGACTGGGAGCAGCGTCACGATCTCGCCGCGACGCCCGCCGCCGCCGATCTGATCGCGCGCGCCCGCGCGACGCTCATCGAGGTCGGGGCCGCGCGACGCGGCGACTGAACGCCGCGCCGCGTTCCGACGGCCGCCGCCGCGCACCCTCCGCTACCCTCCGCCGACGCGTCCGCCCGCCGGCCGGCGCCGTCTCCGGAGCCGCCGCATGCAGAGAGCGCAGGTCGCCGTCACGAGAACCAGCCCGCGCACGGTCCGCGAGGACCACCTGCGCCTGCTGCAGCTCGCCGGCTGCGAGCGCCACCTCGACCGCACGGTGGACACCGCGCTCAAGATCAACATCTCGTGGCACTTCTTCTATCCGGCGTGCTCGACCACGCCGTGGCAGCTCGACGGCGTCATCCGCGGACTCGAGGCGCTCGGGTTCGACCGCGACCTCATCCACGGCTGCCACAACCGCACGGTCGTGATCGACGCGCGCCTCGGCGAGCGTGAGAACAAGCAGGTGGACGTGCTCGAGGCGCACGGCCTGCGCAACGTGCACCTCTACGAGCCGGGCGAGGAGTGGGTCCACGTGCGCGACGCGGTGGGGGACCTCGCCGACGGCTTCCTGTGCCTGAACGACGTCTACCCCGACGGCTTCTCCATCCCGAAGCGCTTCCTCGGCGAGAACATCGTCCACCTGCCGACCGTGAAGACGCACGTCTTCACCACGACGACCGGCGCGATGAAGAACGCGTTCGGCGGGCTCCTGAACGAGCGCCGCCACTGGGCGCACCCGGTCATCCACGAGACGCTCGTGGACCTGCTCGCGATCCAGAAGCGCATCCACGCGGGCGTGTTCGCGGTGATGGACGGGACCTTCGCCGGCGACGGGCCCGGTCCGCGCTGCATGGTGCCGCACGTCAAGAACGTGCTCCTCGCGAGCGCCGACCAGGTGGCGATCGACGCGGTCGCCGCGAAGCTCATGGGCTTCGACCCGCTGTCGATCCGCTACATCCGCCTCGCGCACGAGCGGGGCCTCGGTTGCGGCGATCCGGCGCGCATCGAGATCGTCGGCGACACGGACGCCGCCGAGGAGCGCTGGGACTTCACCGGGCCCTACCGCCGCATGACGTTCGCGTCGCGCATGCAGCACCTCATCTACTGGGGGCCGCTCAAGAAGCCGCTCGAGTGGTCTCTGAAGACGGTGCTCGCGCCTTGGTCCTACCTGGCGAGCGTCGCCTACCACGACTCCTTCTGGTACTCGTTCAAGGGGCGCCGGGCGATGCGCCGGGCGCTCGACAGCGAGTGGGGCCGCCTGTTCGCGAACTGGGGCTCCGTCCCCTCCGACGAGCGCGGGTTCCTGGACCTCGGCGAGCCTGCAGCCAGCCTCGAGCGGACCGGTCTGCGGGCCTTCCGGACCTCGCTCGGCATCCTCGCGACCTGCCTCAAGGAGGCTCCCGAGTTCGCCGCGCGGCAGCGCCGCAGGCTCCGCAGCGCGGCCGGGGTGCAAAGCGCGGAGCCCGAATCGCAATAGGTGATGGTGCGGCGCTCCCGACTGCAGCGGCCGCAGCTCGGAGGGCAGGCGTGAACTCGGTCGAGCCGGTCGGTGCGGGAGTGGTGGAGGCGCAGACGTCGCTGCGAGCCCCCGTGGTCCCCGTCGTGGAGCTCGTCATCCCGTGCCTCAACGAGGCGCACGTGCTCGAGAAGAGCGTGACGAAGATCCGCTCCTGGCTGCGCGTGAACTTCCCGTACCGCTGGCGGCTGCTGATCGCGGACAACGGCTCGACCGACGGCACCATCGACGTCGCCGAGCGCCTCGCGCGCGAGCTCGAGGACGTGCGCTGCGTGCGCATCCCGCAGCGCGGCCGCGGGCGCGCGCTCAACATGGTCTGGACGCAGAGCGACGCCGACGTGATGGCGTACTCCGACGTGGACGTCTCGACCGACCTCGCGGCGCTCGAGCCGATGTGCCGCGCGATCCTCGAGGACGGCTACGACATGGCCGTCGGCTCGCGCCTCATGCGCGAGTCCGACATCGTCCGCGGCGCCAAGCGCGAGTTCATCTCGCGCAGCTACAACCTCATCGTGAAGGCGCTCCTCTTCACGCGCTTCAGCGACGCGCAGTGCGGCTTCAAGGCCGTCGGGCGGCGAGTGGCGCGCGAGGTCGTCCCGCACGTCAAGGACACGGGCTGGTTCTTCGACACCGAGCTGCTCGTGCTCTGCGAGAAGCTCGGCTATCGCGTGAAGGACGTCCCCGTGCGCTGGGTGGACGACGAGGACAGCCGCGTGAAGATCGTCTCGACGGCGATCGAGGACCTGAAGGGCGTGGCGCGCCTCGCGCGCTACCTCTGGACGGGCCGCATGCGTCCCGGGCGCGCGCCCTGGTGGGACGCGTCCAAGAAGGCGAGCTGAGAGGCCTCGCCGCGGCGCGGCGTCAGGCGCACAGCTCGGCGATGCGCGTCGCGTTCGCCATCAGCGTGAACGTCAGGTTCTTCGCGGGCAGCGCGGGGAACGTCGAGCCGTCGGCGACCCAGAGGTTCTCGAAGTCGCGCACGCGGCACGTCGCGTCGGTCGTGAACGGCGCCGGCGTCGCCTGCATCGGCAGCGTGCCCGTGTAGTGCACGCTCGCGCCCATCGGGCGCACGTGCACCATGCCGCGCGGGGCGATGCAGCCGAGCGCGCGGAGCGCGCCGCGCAGCCGCGCGAGCGTCGCCTGGATGCGCTCCGCCTCGCCCGGCGGCGGCGCGTACTCGACGACGAGCCGCGTGCGGTCGCCGTCGGCCTCGAGCGTCACGCGGTTCCCCGGGCGGCGGCGGTCGGGGAAGTTGACGTTGAGCAGCGCCAGCGCCGCGCGCACGTCGCGGAACGCGCGGAGCGCCGTCCCGAGCGACGTCGGGATGCTCTGCACGACCGGGTGGACGAGCGCCGTCTTGAGCGTCGTGACGAGCCCGTGCACGTTCTCGAACGGGTCCTCGGCGGTCAGTGCGAGCGCGAGCTGGTGGTACTGGAAGCTGCGCGGCTCGTGGGCGTGGCCGATCCGCGACAGCGTCACGAACGGCATCATCACCTGACGGTTGTCGGAGAGCCCGGCGAGCGCGACGTCGCCCGCTCCGGCGCGGCGCAGCGAGTCGAGCACGATCTTCGCCGTGCAGAGGGTGCCCGCCGCGAGCACGAGCGTGCCCGTCTCGAACGAGCGCGCGGCACCGGTGGCGATGTCGGTCGCGTGCACGCGCGCGATGCGTCCGCCGTCGCCGCACGTGAAGTGCTCGACGCGCACGCCCGGCACGTACGTGAACGCGGGGTGCGCGCGCAGGGCGCGCAGCGTGACCGACGGCGTGTAGAACGCGTCGGTGGGGCAGCCCCAGAGGCAGCGGCCGAGGCGGTCGCACGCGGGGCGGTCCGCGAGCGGGCGGCTCAGGACGGCGCTGCGCGCGCGCCCGAGGTAGAGCCCGTGGCGCGTGTTCATGCGCTCGCGCCGGGCGGCGTACGCATCGAGGAGCGCCGCGGAGTGCCCGTCGAGGTCGAGCGGCGGCTGCAGACCGTCGTGCGGCGGCAGGAACGGCGCGAGGTCGTCGGCCGTGCCCGACACGCCGATCCGGCGGGCGACGCGCTCGTACCACGGGGCGAACTCCGCGAAGTCGAACGGGAACTCGCGCAGGTCGGCGTCGTTGAACGTGTAGGAGCCGCCCGTCCAGGCCTCGGCGAGGCCGCCCGTCGCGAACGAGAAGAGCGGCGCGAAGCCGCGCGCGCGTGCCGTCACGCCGCCGGTCTGCCGGAAGACGTACTCCTTGCCGGGCGGGAAGCCGTAGTACTCGCCGTCGTGGCCGGGGAGGATCAGCGACCCGAAGTCCGCGCCGAGGAAGTACGCGAACGGGTCCGCGTGCCGCGCCTTGACGCCCGCGAGGTCCGCGTCCGGCAGGACGGGCTGCTCGCGCGCGTGGCCGACGTCGAGCAGCGTCACCCGGCGGCCCTTCTCGAGCGCCGTCACGGCGAAGTGCAGGCCGCTCGCGCCCGAACCGACGACGACGAGCGGGTCGTTCACGCGCGCGGCTCCGGCAGGATCAGGGCGCAGACGTGGAGCGGCCCGAGGACGAGCGTCGCGGCGACGGCGAGCAGCGCCTCGGCCGTGCCCTCCCAGACGAGCCGCGCGAGGCCGAGCGCGGCGCCGCCCCTGCGCGGCGCGTCCACCGCCGCGTACGTCTCGGGCGCGCACTCGAGCAGCGCGAGCAGGAGCACCATGCGGCGGCGCAGCGCGCCGCCCTTGCGGAAGCGCGCGGCGTAGGCGTCGGTGGCGCGTGCGCAGAGCGGGTGCACGCGCGCCGCGGCGAGCAGCAGGCGGTCGGCGCGCGTGACGGGGGCGTCGTCGTGCGCGAGGAAGCGCGCGTACGCCGCCCGCACGCGCTCGCCGGCGGCGCAGCCCGCGAGCGCGCGCGCGAACGTCTCCGCCTCGCGCCCGAGGAGCGCCGCGTCAGCCACGCGCGCACGCCTCGCGGAGCACGTCGTCGAGGGCGCGGCGCGGGGCCGTGCGCAGAGCGTCGAGCGGGCCCGGCCGCGCGACGCCGTCGTTCAGGAAGGTCGCGATCTGGCCGGCCGTCAGCGGCAGGAGCGGACGGAGCAGAGGCTCGACGAGCCCGAGCAGCCCGCGCACGGGGCGTGCGGGCAGGTGCAGCACGCGCGCCGCGCCGCGCCCGGCCGCCGTGCGGATGCGGCGCAGCAGCTCCTCGATCGTGACGACGTCGGCGCCGCCCGAGTCGACGCACGAGCCGGCGGCGCCCTCGCCGCGGGCGAGCAGCAGCAGGTCGGCGGCGAGATCCGCCACCGCGACCGGCTGCACGCGCGCGCGCCCGTCGCCGAAGACCGGCACGACCGGCGCGCACGCGAGCTTGGCGAGCCCCGTCAGCACGGGCGCGTCACGCCCCACGACCATCGTCGGCCGCACGATCACCGCCCCGGGCGCCGCGCCTCGCACCAGCTCCTCGGCCTCGGCCTTCGTCGCGGCGTAGGGATAGTGCGGGCGTTCGCGGAACGCGACCGCGACCGTGCTCACGTGCACCACGCGCGCGACGCCCGCCGCGCGCGCGGCGTCGAGCACGCGGCGCGTGCCCTCGACGTGGACGCGACGGTACGCGTCCGGCGCTGCCTTGCCCGTCACGGCGGCGAGGTGGACGACGGCGCGGCAGCCGGCGAGCGCGCGCGTCCACGGACCGTCCGCGGTGACGTCGCCCGCCACCCACGTGACGCCGTCCGCAGGAGCCGCGGGCGGCGTGCGCGCGAGCGCGACGACCGGCACGGCGGCGGCGCGCGCGGCGGCGACGAACGCGCGACCGACGTAGCCCGTCGCACCCGTCACGAACACAGCGTCCAAGCACTGCCTCCCGCTGCGCCGTATCGCAGTGCGCGGTCTTCGACCGCGCCGGCTTCCGGTGCGCCGTCTTGCTGCGGCGGCCGCCACCGCGGCGGCACGATAGGACTGCGTCGGACACGCGTCAAACGCCCACGAGGACGTCGGGAGACCACCCGCCCCAACCTGAGCGCGCGGACGCGCGCCTCCAGCTTCTGCGCCGCCGGTCCGATGGAGATAGGGGCAGCCCGCACGCGGGAGGGAGTTCGCACGCTCATGTCCGGCAACGAGTCCACAGACGCGCGTCGGCACGAGCTGCAGCTCTCGGTCGTGATCCCCGCGTACAACGAGGAGCTCGCGATCGAGAAGGAGATCGCCGGCCTGCACGAGGTGCTGCGCGCGACGGGCCTCTCGTACGAGGTGATCGTCGTCGACGACGGCTCGAAGGACCGCACGGCCGAGATCGCCGCACGCTGCGAGTGCCGCCTCCTGCGCAACGGCCGCAACCGCGGGTACGGCGCCTCCCTCAAGCGCGGCATCGCGGCCGCCCACGCGGAGCGCATCCTCATCACCGACGCCGACGGCACGTACCCGCCGTCGTCGATCCCGGCGCTCCTCGCGCAGGCCGACGCGTACGACATGGTGGTCGGCGCGCGCACGGGCGCGAACGTCCACCACTCGCTCGTGCGCGCGCCCGCGAAGCTCGTGCTGCGCAAGCTCGCGAGCTTCCTCGCCGGTCAGAACATTCCCGACCTGAACTCCGGCATGCGCGTGCTGCGGCGCAGCCACGTGCAGATGTTCTCGCGCATCCTGCCCGCGGGCTTCTCGTTCACCACGACCATCACGCTCGCGCTGCTGTGCACCGACCGGACGGTGGGCTACGTGTCCGTCGACTACGGCAAGCGCACGGGCTCGTCGAAGATCCGGCCGACGCACGCGTACCACTTCCTGATCCTCATCCTGCGCGTGATCGTGCTCTTCAACCCGCTCAAGGTGTTCCTGCCGCTCGGCGCCTTCTCGTTCCTCGTCGGCGTCGCGAAGTTCGTCTACGACGTGCACCTCGACAACCTCAGCGAGACCGCGGTGATGGGCCTGCTCGGCGGCGTGATCGTGTGGTCGGTCGGGCTGCTCGCGGACCAGAACGCGCGCCTCAACCTCGAGCGATGGGACACGGCGGAACCGTCGACGGAGTGAACGCGGCGCCGGAGCGGCGCTGGGGCCGCTTCGCGTTGCGCATCGTCGCGAGCCTCGCCGTCCTCGGCGTGGTGCTCGCCTTCATCGACACCGACCGCGCGCTCGCGGCGTTCCGCCAGCTCCGACCGTGGACGTGGTGCGTCGCGCTCGGCGCGTTCCTCTTCCTGCACGTGCTGAGCGCGCTCAAGTGGCGCTACCTGCTCGCGCTCGCGGGCGCGCGCATCGACGCGCGCACCGCGCTGGCGTGCCACGGCGCGGGGCTCTTCGGCAACCTCTGCCTGCCCTCCCTGATCGGCGGCGACCTCCTGCGTGCCGGTCTCGCGCTGCGCGCCACGCCCGCGCGCACCGCGGTCGTCGTCGGCTCGCTCGCCGACCGCGTCGCCGACCTGACCGCGCTCGTCGCCGTCGCCGCCGCCGCGACGGCCGCCGTCGGCACCGGGTCCGGCTCGTCGCCGCGCGCGCTCCCGATCGCCGCGGTCGTGCTGGCCGTGGGGGCGGTCGGTCCCGTCCTCACGCTGCACGTGCTCGTCCGCACGCGGCTCGTGCGGCGCCTCCCGCGCAAGGTCGCGCGGCGCGTGCTCGAGGTGGCCGGCGCGGTGCGCACGATGCGCCGGACGCCGTGGCGCGCGGCGGCCGCGTGGTGCGCGTGCGTGGCGATCCAGTCGGGCTTCGTGCTCGTGAACATCTGGCTCGGGCGCGCGCTCGGGATGGACCTGACGACAGGCCAGTGGTTCCTCGTCTGGCCGCTCGCGAAGATCGCCGCCATGCTGCCCGTCAGCTTCGGCGGTCTCGGCGTCCGCGAGGCCGCGTTCGCGTCGCTCGTCGGGCCGTTCAGCCGTCACTCGCAGGATCTCGCGGTGGCGCAGTCGCTCGTGTGGCAGAGCGTGCTCATCGTCGGCGGGCTCGTCGCGGGCGCGTGGTCGGCGCTGACGTCGCCGCGCCCGGCCGCCGCCGCGGCGGACACCGCGTGACGTCATGACCGGCGACGTGCTCCCGCCCGCACGGCGCGGCCTTCTCGCACCGGCCGCGCTGCTCGCGCTCGCTGCGGTCGCGCTGCCGCAGTCGTGGCTGACGGGCACGCTCGGAGCGGAGGACCCGGCCGGGCTCCGCACCGGCGCGTGGCTGCTGCGCGGCGCGCTCCTCGCCGTGGCGGGGCTGCTCGCGCTCGCGCCGCGGCTCGAGCGCACGCCGAGCCGGGGTGCGCCGACGGGGGGCGCGTCGGACGCGCTGCCGTGGACGCGACGCGAGACGCTCGCGCTCGTCGCGCTCACGGCGCTCGCGCTGGCGCTGCGGCTCGTCCGCGTCGGTACGCCGCTCTGGTTCGACGAGATCTGGATGCTGCGCGACTCCGTGCGGCCTCCGCTCGCCGAGACGCTGCGCACCTTCGCCTCCGACAACAACCACCCGCTCTACTCGGCGCTCGCCACGCTCTCCGTGCGCGCGTTCGGGACCGAGGCGCCCTGGGCGCTGCGGCTCCCCGCGGTCCTGTTCGGCGCCGCGTGCGTCCCGGCGGTGCACGTGCTCGGGCGCGTGCGCTTCGGCCGCGCGACCGCGTTCGCCGCGGCCGCGGTGACGGCCTGTGCGTTCCACCACGTCTTCTTCGCGCAGAACGCGCGCGGCTACTCGGGGCTGCTGCTCTTCACGCTGCTCTCCTCGCACCACCTGCTGCGTGCGCTGCACGGCGCGCGGCGCCGCGACTGGCTCCTGCACGGCGTCTACCTGGCGCTGTGCGTCGCGCTCCACCTGACCGGCGTCTTCACCGCGGTGGGACACGTCGCCGTGATCGCGTGGAGCGCGTGGCGCCGACCCGCGGGGACGGCGCCCGGCGGTGTGCGCGCGGCGCTGCTCGGTCTGGGCCTCGCCACGCTGCTCGGCTTCGCGGCGTACGCGCTCGTCTTCCCGCAGGTCGTGCACTTCTTCCTGCTGCGCCCCGACCGCGTGGCCGTCGAGGCCGAGTGGACGAATCCGCTCTGGGCGGTCGACGCCGCCGCAGAGAGCCTCGGTCTCGGCGTCGCGCTCGGACGCGCGGTCGTGGCCGCCGGCGCGCTCGGACTGCTCGCGAGCCTGCGGCCCGCGTGGCGCCGGGATCCCGGCATCGTGCTGCTCCTGGTCGTGCCGGCGGTCGCCGTCGCGGCGGCCATGCTCGGGCTCGGCCGCAACCTCTGGCCGCGGCTCTTCTACTTCCTCGCCGGCTTCGGGACGCTCGTGGCGCTCGAGGCGGCCGTGACCGCCGCGCGCGTGGCCGTGCGCCTGCTGCGTGCGCCGACGCCGCTCGCCTCGCGTGCGCCGTGGGCGGCGTGCGTGCTGGTGGTCTGCGCCGCCGCGTCGACGCTGCCGCGCGCGTACGCGCTGCCGAAGCAGGACTACGCGGCCGCGGAGGCGTGGGTGGCGGCGCACCGCGCCCCCGGCGAGCCGGTCGCGGCGGCCGGCGAGATGACCGTCGTCGTGTACCGCGACTGGATCGTCACCGACTGGGCCGAGCTCCGGACGCTCGAGGACTTCCAGCGGCTGTTCCCGCCCGGGCGCACCGGCTTCGTCGTCTACGCCTTCCCGGTGTTCGTGCGATCGAGGCTGCCGGACGTCTGGAGCGAGCTCGAGAGGCGCGGACGCGAGGTGCACGTGGTGCCCGCGGCGATCGGCGGGGGCGAGGTCCACATCGTGCGCATCGGCGACTGATGCCGATACCCGGGAGGGGGCCGCCGGCGGCCGGCGCCTTCCCCGGCAGCACTGCGGCTATACTCGGGGGCGTCCCGGAGGGCGGAACGGCGGCAGCGGAGCGCCGCTCGGCGCTGCCTCCTCGCCTCCGTGCGGAGTGAAGACGATGTTCGAACGACAGGCACCTGCGCGGCGCGCACGCCGCGCCGCCGAGCTCGCACTGCTCGCGGCGCTCGCCGCCGCGGTCGGCGGCGGCTCCGCGGCACGCGCCGCGACGGCCGTGCGCGTGGACGTCGATCCGACGACGACGTACCAGACCATCACCGGCTGGGAGGCGACGAGCTTCGCCGCGCAGACGCTGATCTCGGCTCCGTTCGCGTCCTTCAGCGGGCAGGTCTACGACAAGCTCGTCGACGACGTGGGCGTCAACCGACTGCGGCTCGAGGTGCGCTCCGGGACCGAGAGCGACCAGCCCTACTGGCAGATGTGGGACGACGGCACGATCGACAGCGCGACCTGGCGCGGCCTGCGCTACGCGACCGTCAACGACAACGACGACCCCTTCGTGCTCGATCCCACCGGGTTCCACTGGGAGGAGATCGACTGGAAGGTCGACAACGTGGTCCTGCCGATCCGCACGCGGGTGGAGGACAACGGGGAGAGTCTGCAGGTCAACCTCTGCTACGTCGCGTTCACGTCGCAGAACGCCACGGGCACGTCGTACGACCACCTCCCCGACGTCGAGGAGTACGCCGAGTTCATCGCGGCCACCTTCTCGCACCTCGACGCGAAGTACGGTCTCGTGCCCGACTCGCTCGAGCTGATGCTCGAACCGGACAACAGCACGCCGTGGAACGGCACGCTGCTCGGCCGCGCGCTCGTCGCGGTCGCGTCGCGCCTCGACGGACTCGGCTACCACCCGCGCTTCGTCGGCCCCTCGACGACGAGCCCCACCGCCGCCGCCACGCACTTCGACGACATGATGCGCATCACGGGCGCGTCGGCGCTCCTCGACGAGATCTCGTACCACCGCTACTCGGCCGGCACCGACACGAACGTCGCGGCGCTCGCGCAGCGCGCGGCGACGTACGGCATGCAGACGTCGATGCTCGAGTACGGTCCCGCCGACTACACGCACCTGCACGCCGACCTGATCCACGGCAACGTGTCGGCGTGGGAGCACTACACCATCGCCGGGCTCCCGACGACGCCCGGCGCGTACGTCAGCGTCGACGAGTCGAGCGGCACGCCCGTCGTCGCGCTCTCGACGCGCGCGAACTACATGCAGCTCTACATGCGGCACGTGCGCCCGGGTGCGGTGCGGGTCGCCGCGACGTCGAACGACGCGAGCGTCTCGCCCGTCGCGTTCGTCAACGCCGACGCGCGCCCGGTCGTGGTCGTCACCGCGACGGCCGCCGCGGACATCACGTTCCACGGCCTCGCCGCGGGGACGTACGGCATCTGGTACACGACGAACAACGAGTCGGGCCGCGAGCTCTCGCAGGTGCGCGTGGACGAGGGCGCGACGCTGACGGCGTCGATCCCGAAGAAGGGCGCGCTCTCGGTCTACGCGAAGACGGTGGACGCGGCCCCGCCGCCGCCGCCACCCCCGCCGCCGCCCCCTCCCCCTCCGCCGCCTCCTCCGCCGCCGCCGTCCGGACCGACCGTCGTCGACCCGCTCGCCGCTCCGCTCCTCGTGGAGCTGCCCGCCGGAGACGAGCAGTGCAAGCGCATCGTGGAGTTCGCCGCGACCGACGACTTCTCCGGTCCGGTGCGCAAGCTGCGCGTGAAGAAGGGCGCGTGGGCCGTCTCCGCGAAGGCCGGGGCGTGGCGCAAGATCCTGCAGCTCGGCGCCGACGGGTCGACCATCCGCGCACGCGTTGTGTGCAAGAAGGCCGCGACCACCCGCGAGGTCGCTGAACGCTTCGTGCTCGCGCCCGCGCCCGCGCCCGACGTGCTCGCGCCGACGCCCGACGCGACGCTCGGCCCCGCTCCGCCGCAGATCGCGTTCGACGCGCGCGGCGCGCGCCGCACGTGGCTCGAATTCTCGCCGACCTCGGACTTCGCCGAGGTGGACGGGCGCATCGCGCTGCGCCGCAGCCCCGCGAAGGTCGGGAAGAGCGCCTGGAAGCGTGTGCTGCGCAAGCTCGGCGCGCCGGCCGGCTACCTGCGCGCGGTCTCCGAGGACGTGGTGGGCCGCACCGTCTCCGCGGCCCCCGTGCACTTCACGATCGCCGAGGAGTGACCGCCGCGCGCCGCGGCGGCGCGGCGCGTCAGTCCTCGACGACGTGCGTCGCGAACTCGCGGCGGTGCTCCTCCCAGCGCGCCGCGTCGAAGCGGCCGTCCGCGCCGAGACACTCCACCGCGGCGTACGCCATCGCGAGCGCGTGGTGCGTGTTGTCGTGCGCGAAGAGGCCCTGACGCCCGTAGGAGAGGAAGCGCTCCCGCGCGCCGACGTGCGCGTCGAGCGCGTCGAACGCGTGCTCGTAGCCCGTCGTGTAGATGGGATACGCCTGCGGCAGCCGCGCCGCGTGGACCGCCGTCGGCGCGCCCGGGAGCGGCAGCCCCGCGCGGGCGAGGTCGCCGGCGACGAGTCGTCCGAGCTCGTCGTCCGAGGCGCTCCAGTGCGCGTCGCCGACCGCGCACGGCAGCTCGGCGCAGATCACGGTGCGGCCCGACTCCGCGCGCTCGAGCGAGTAGTTGGGCGGCTCCGAGAGGCGCGTGATGTGCAGGTCCGCGCCCGGGAAGTAGTGCGCGTCGTACTCGGTGAACTGCGCGGTCGGCAGCTCCAGGTAGACGAGCACCATGGCGCGGTACGTGATCGCCGACGCCGCCGCGAGCACGTCCGCGGGCGGCGCGGGGTCGAGCATCCGCGCGGCGAGCGTGACGGGGATCGTGGACCACACGTGGTCGGCCTCGAGGCGCTCCTCGCCGGACGCGGTGCGCGCGACGACCTGCCACGGCGCGCCGGGCGCGCGCGGCTCCGCGAGCGCCGCGACCGTGCGGCCGTAGCGCAGCTCCGCGCCCGCCGCCGCCGCCGCGTCGGCGTACGCGTCGCAGATCTGCCCGAAGCCGCGGCGCGGGTAGAAGAAGCGCCCCGCGCCCTTCGGCTTCAGCCCGGGGACTGCCGAGAGCACCTTGCGGACGAGCTTGAGCGGGCTGCCCGCCGAGACGCGGCGCCGCGCCTGGATCGCGGAGAGCGCCGACGGCTCGAGGCCCCAGATCTTCCGCGCGTACGGGAAGTAGAACTCGCGGCAGATCGTCGGGCCGAGCGAGCGCTCGAGCTCCGAGGCGAAGGTCGCCTGCGCGGGATCGTCCGGACCGCCGCGGAACGGCTTGCCGGCCGCGTCGAGGGCCGCGCCCGCCACGAAGCCCTTCGGCGCGTGCAGCAGCAGGTCCCCCGGCTTCAGCGGGAAGTGCAGCCAGCGGCCGAGCAGGCGGATTCGCCCGTGGCGCGGGCGGTCCAGCAGGTCCGCGCCGAGCAGCGTGCGCACGTCGTCGAGGATGTCCGGCCGCGTCGCGGGGTGCAGGCGGTGGCTGCCGAAGTCCACGCGGTGACCGCGCCACGGGAAGCTCGCGGCGTTGCCGCCGGGGCGCTCGCCGCGCTCGAGCACGACGACCTCGGCGCGCCCGGCGCGCCGCAGCCGGTACGCGGCGCCGAGGCCCGCCGGCCCGGCGCCCAGGATCACGATGCGTGTCATCGGGCGGCGGTCCTCCGCGGCCCCAGGGCGACCGCGAGCGCGACGACCACGAACGTGACGGCGCTGTAGAAGAGATGCACCTGGTGGAACAGCCAGCCGCCGAGCGCGAAGCCGAGGCCGCGGCGGCGCAGGAACGAGAGCACGAGGTCCGCGTTCAGCGCGAGCGACGCGGCGATGAGCGCGGCCGGCACGAGCGCCCACACGCTGCCGAGCACGAGCAGCGCGGGCAGGGCGACGCACGCGAGGAGCGCGAGCGGGGCGAGCAGCGCCGCGACGCGCTGCGACGTGCGCAGGTTCAGGTCGTTCGGCATGCCGCCGCGTTCGCGCAGCAGCCGCGACCACGGCACCGCGCGGCAGAAGACGTCGGTGTGGACCGTGGACCGCAGCGTCCAGCGCTTGAGGTGCGTGACGTGGAGCGCCGGGTCGAGGCAGGTGCGGCCGAGCGGCGCCATGCGCATGCCGAGCTCGATGTCCTCGATCATCGGGCGCGGATAGAGCGCGGCGTCGAAGCCGCCGACCTGCAGGAACGCGTCGCGCCGCACGGCGCCGCAGCCCGCCCAGAACGTCGCGTTCTCGCGGCGTGCGTGCTGGTGCGTCGCGTGGTGGCGCAGGTTCATGTACTGGGAGAAGAAGCCCGGGTCGGGCGGCGTGTCGTCGTACGAGCCCGTCAGCGTCACGAGCTGCGGGTCGTCCGCGAAGGCGCGGTGGACGCGCTCGACGGTGTCGGCGTGCGCGACGCAGTCGGAGTCGACGAACAGCACGACGTCGGCATCGACGAGCTCGGTCCCCGCGTTGCGCGCCTCGGCCGGCCCGGCGCGTCGCCCGAGGCGCAGCACGCGCGCGCCCAGGCGCTCCGCGACGTCGGCGGTGCCGTCGGTCGAGCCGGGGTCCACGACGAGGACCTCGGCCCCGAGCGGGTTCGCGACGAGCGGCGGGAGCGTCTGCGGGAGCAGGTGCGCCGCCTGGTAGGCGGGCATCACGATCGCGAGCCGCGGCGCCGCCGCGGCGCCCGCTCCCGTCGGCGCGCTCTCCGGTCCGCTCACCCGTGCCGCCGCCTCCGTGGTCCCGACCGAATCCCGCATCGCGGCCCGGTCGCAAACGGCGCACCGCGGGCGGGAGGCACACGATAGCGCGGGTCCGGCGGGGGGCGACGTGCCTCCGGCGGCGGCGTCCGCGCCGTGGACGTCGCGTGCGGAGGACACGCGTCCACCGTCCGCGACGCGGCGGAATGCCGGGGCGGCGCCGGACGTTCGGGCGCGGGCGCCCTGCACGGGAGCGGCGCGGAGGTGCGGCGTGGCGGCGGCGCGTGGCGTGCTGATCGGACTGGCGGTGGCCGCGGCGGCCGCGATGGGCTGGACCTGCGTCGCCGGCGGCCACTCCGACGCCGCGCGCGAGCGCGTACCCCCCGGGAGCACCGCGCGCCTCGGCACGATCTCGGCCGGCGAGGAGGTCGACCTGCGCGCGCACGCGCAGCCGCGCGGGCTGACCGTGTTCGAGTTCGCGGCGCCGTGGTGCAGCGCGTGCACGCGGCTCGCGCCCCGCCTCGAGCGGCTGGTCGCCGCGCGCGACGACGCGACGCTGCGCATCGTGCAGATCGGCGACTGGGACTCGCCCGTCGCGCGGCAGCACCGCATCCGCGCGCTGCCGCACCTGGTCCTCTGGCAGGACGGCGCGCCCGCCGTCCACGGCGTGGACGACGTGCTCGAGCGCCTCGCGACGCCGCCGCGCTGAAGGGGCTGCGCTCCGGAGGCCGCGCTGATCAGGCCGCGCTGGTCCGCCCGCACCGACGCGGCCGCGTCGGCTCACTCCTCGGGCGGCGGCCCGGAGTAGTGGAGCTCGACGAACTCGTAGACGTAGTTGCCCGCGCCGGGCGCGTCGCTGAACTCGCTCACGAACACGCCGTGGCCCGTGGCGTCGGCGGGGATGCCCGCGCCCGGGTCGGCCGCGCTCGCAGGTTCGGGCGAGACGCTCCACGAGCCGATGTCGCCCGCGGGCGCGCCCGCGATGCGCCGCAGGTCGTCGCCCCCGAGCGCCGACATCGCCACGGTCGGACCGTCGCGGACGCCGCCGACGGCGTCGAGCAGCGTGTAGCTCTCGGAGCCGTTGATCACGGGCAGCTCGACGCCCGCGGCGCCGAGGGCATCCACGAAGTGGACGCGCGGACCGAGCGAGCGGCCCCAGTACGCCTCGAACTGCGGCTGCGCGCAGTTGCGTGCGACGACGACGTAGTCGCCCGGCGCGAGCACGAGACCCTGCGGCAGCACGAGGTCGCGCGACGAGTTCGCCTGGCGCAGCGTCCAGCCGGAGACGTCGAGCAGCGTCGCGAGCTCCGGCGGGACGACCTCGGGCTGCCCCGCGACGCGCACGCGCGCGCGCAGCGTCTGCGCGCCGAGGCGCGCGAGCAGCCAGCCGTCGGCAGGTTCCTCGGCGGCGCGGAAGAGCACCGAGACGGAGGTGCGCCCCGTGGCGATGCGCACGCGCGACGGCAGCGTGCCCAGCGCCGTGGCGGGCGGGTCCGGGTCGGCGGCGAGGTCGACGAACACGCCTCCCGCGGGGGCCGGCGCGTCGAGCACGACTTCGACGACGGCGGTCGCGGCCGGCGCGAGCTCCAGCGCATCCGGCTCGAGCCGCAGGATGCGGAGCTCCGGCGGCGGCGGGGACGGCAGCTCCGGCGGCTCGGCGTAGGAGAAGGCGGAGCGCAGCGCGGCCGTCTGGCCGAACGCGTCGGCGACGACGACGTCCACCAGCGTGCCGGCGGGGCGGAGCGGCGGCACCACGGTTAGTCCGGCGGCGTCCACCTTCACGACCGACGCGCGCAGGCCGCCGAACCAGGCGCCGAGTTGCGGCGTCACCGCGAGCCGCGCGCCGGGGATGCGCACGGAGCGGCCGGGGACGCCCTCCAGCGGCTCGTCGCCGGCGTCGAGCCGCGGCTCGGCGGCCGGCACGACCAGGCGCCCGCGCGGCCGGCCGGCCGGCCCCCGGACGCGGAGCCGGACGCGCACGGGGCTTCCTTCCGCCGTCGCCACGGCGAGCGCATAGGTGCCGTCGCCCGCGAAGAGCTCGTGCGCGATCCGGAGCGGGCGCCCCTCGGCGACCGCGAGCGCGTGGCCCTCCGGGTCGAGGACGCGGAGCACCGCGGCGGCTCCGCGCCGAGTGCGCACGCGCGCGTCGACGCGGCTGCCGTCGACCGCTTCGAAGGGCACGACGCCGGGGCCGTCGAGGGTGTGCGCGATCCGCCGGCGCGTGTGCGTGATGCGGGTGCGCAGCACGTACGCGCCCACGTCGCCGCCGCGGACGTGCACCGTCCACGTTCCCGTGGCGTCGGCCGCGAGCGGCGCGGCTCGTACCCCGGCGCCGCGCACGCGCAGGGCAGGGTCCCTGGCGACGTCGTCGGGACCGTCGATCCCGAACGTGGCGGCCGTCGCCGCGTCTGCGCGCAGAGCGACCTGCAGCCGCTCGCCCGCCGCGAGCGACGCCGCGTAGGTGTCGACGTCGCCGGCGTCGGGGCCGAGCGCGGACTCGATGCGCGTGCTGCCGAACTCCGGCCCGCGCGGCGGGGTGGGGCGGAGCGCGACGGAGTCGCCGGCGACGGCCGCCGCGGACGCGGCGAGCAGTGCCGCCGTCGCCGCGGCGGCGCGGCGCCGGACTCCTGGCGCGGACGGGGTCGTTCCGGGGGATGGGATCGCGTGCACGGGACCTCCTCTCCGAAGGAGGTCGCGCGGGAGGGGCTTCGGTTACAGGCACGCCGCGTGCGGAGGGGTCACGCCGCGTGCGAAGCACGCGTCGCGCCCCCGTCTCCAGTGGGGTGCACGCGGGCGTGCGTCACCCACGTCGGCCTCGTCGGCCCCCTCGGTCGCACTGCCCGCGAGCACCATCCCCCTGGCACTGCGCGTGCATGAGCACGCTCGTGCCAGGGGGTGGGGGTCACGCCGCGTGCGAGGCACGCGTCGCGCCCCCTGTTCCAGTGGGGTGCACGCGGGCGTGCGTCACGTACGTCGGCCTCGTCGGCCCCCTCGGTCGCACTGCCCGCGAGCACCATCCCGATGGCACTGGCGCGTGCGGAGGGGTCACGCCGCGTGCGAGGCACGCGTCGCGCCCCCTGTTCCAGTGGGGTGCACGCGGGCGTGCGTCACGTACGTCGGCCTCGTCGGCCCCCTCGGTCGCACTGCCCGCGAGCACCATCCCCCTGGCACTGCGCGTGCTTCCGCACGCTCGCGCCAGGGGGTGGGGGTCACGCCGCGTGCGAGGCACGCGTCGCGCCCCCCGTTCCAGTGGGGTGCACGCGGGCGTGCGTCACCTGCGCGGGTGACGTCGGCCCCCTCGGTCGCACTGCGCGCGAGCACCATCCCGATGGCACTGGCGCGTGCGGAGCACGCGCGCGCCATCGGGGGACGGTTCGGTCGCTTTTCGGTCCGTCCTGCGCGATGGGGACGGTCCTGGTTTCTTGCGTAGCGCAACTTGTGACACGCGGTGGGGACGGTCCTGGTTTCTTGCGCGGGGCAAGTTGTGACACGGAGTCAGGAGCGTGCCGATCCATCGGAGACGGGCACGGCGCGTGCGGGGTCGGTGTCGGGCACGCGGCGCTCGGCCGCGTTGGCCGGCCCGGGACGTGCCGAGGCGGTTCGCGCGTCTCGAAGGGTGCGTGGACAATCGCTTCAGTCCGTGTAGTGTACTTTGCGATAGAAAGTGAACTCCTGGACGAGACGCCATGCACTACGAGCTCCTGCCCGGCATCCACGGTCCCGCCGACGTGCGCGCGCTCCCGGTCGAGCGGCTGACGCAGCTCGCGGCGGAGGTGCGCCACGCGATCTGCGAGCAGGTCAAGCAGAGCGGCGGGCACCTCGCGCCGAACCTCGGCGTCGTCGAGCTGACGATCGCGCTCCACCACGTCTTCGACTTCGGCCACGACCGGCTGCTCTTCGACGTCGGGCACCAGTGCTACCCGCACAAGCTGCTGACGGGACGCTTCGAGCGCTTCGCCTCGCTGCGGCGGACGGGCGGGCTCGCCGGGTTCCCCGACCCCGCGGAGTCGCCGTACGACCTGTTCCAGGTGGGGCACGCGGGCACGAGCATCTCGACCGCCGTCGGCGTGGCCCGCGGCGACCAGTTGAACGGCGAGGGGTTCCACCCGGAGACCAACCCGGGCGGACGCCGCACCGTCGCGCTCGTCGGCGACGCGTCGATCGCGAACGGCGTCGCGATGGAGGGGCTGAACGCCGCGGGCACGCTCGCGCGGCAGCTCCTCGTCGTCCTGAACGACAACGGCATGTCCATCTCGCGGCCGCAGGGCGCGCTCGCGCGCAGCCTGAGCGAACTGCGCGTGAGCGCGTCGTACCGCGACGTGAAGCGCCGTGCGCGCTCGCTCGCCGAGCGCTTCTCGGTCGGCGACGTCGTCGAGGGGCTCTACCACCGCGTGAGCGACGCGGCGAAGGACCTGCTCGTCGAGACGTCATGGTTCTCGCACTTCGGCCTCGTCACGTTCGGCCCGCTCGACGGCCACGACCTGCCGCACCTCGTGCGCGTGCTGCGCGAGGTCGCCGCGATCGACCGGCCGGTGCTGCTCCACGTGCACACCGTGAAGGGCAAGGGCTACGACTTCGCCGAGGGCGACGCCACGCGCTTCCACTCGCCGGCGCCGTTCCGCGTCGAGGGCGGGACCGTCGAGATCGTCAAGAAGGGCCGCTCGTTCACGAGCGCGTTCTCCGACGCGCTGCTCGACGTGATGCGCCGCGACGAGCGCGTCGTCGCGTGCACGGCTGCGATGCCCGACGGCACCGGCCTCACCCCCGTGCTCGCGGAGTTCCCCGAGCGCGCGTTCGACACCGGCATCTGCGAGTCGCACGCGATGGACGCGCTCGCCGGACTCGCGCGCACCGGCTGGAAGCCGTTCTTCGCCGTCTACTCGACGTTCCTGCAGCGCGCGTTCGACCAGGCGTTCCAGGAGGTCGCGCTGCAGGGGCTCGCCGTGCGGCTCTGCCTCGACCGCGCGGGCCTCGTCGGCGGCGACGGCGCCGTCCACCACGGCTTCTGCGACATCGCGCTCCTGCGCGTGCTGCCGCGCGCGGTGCTCTGCGCGGCGATGGACGAGCCGAGCCTGCGCGCGGCGCTCGAGATGATGCGCGGCTACGAGGGCGGTCTCTCCGCCGTGCGCTACCCGCGCGAGAGCGTCTCGACGCGCTTCGCCGACCTGCCGTGTCCGCCGTTCGAGATCGGCCGCGCGCGCGCTCTCGTCGAGCCGGAGGACCCCGAGGTCGCGATCCTCGCGTACGGCGTGTGCGTCGAGGACGCCGCGCAGGCGCTCGAACTGCTCGACGGCGAGGTCGAGGTCGCGCTCTACGACGCGCGCTTCGCGCAGCCCGTCGACGTGCACCTGCTGCGGCACCTGATCGCCGCGGACGTGCGCATCGTCACCGTCGAGGACCACGCGCTCGCGGGCGGCTTCGGCGCCTGCGTGCTCGAGGCGGCCGCGGACGCCGGGCTCGACACGCGCGGCATCCGCCGCCTGGGCCTCCCGGCGCGCTGGATCCCGCACGGCGCGCGCACCGACCAGAAGCGCGCGGCGGGCATCGACGCGGCTGCGATCGCGTCGGCCGTGCGCGCCGCGGTGCGCGACGTCGCGGTCCACGCCCCGCGCTGAGCGGCTACCAGGGGTCGAGCAGCGCGCGCAGGCGCGCGACGACCTCCGGCAGCTCCGCCGCCACGTCGTGCAGCTCGTCCGGGTCGGCGGCGACGTCGAAGAGCTGCGTGCGTCCCGCGCGCTCCGCGATCAGGTGATGGCGTCCGTCGAACGCGGTGCGGAGTTCGAGGTGGAAGACCGTCTCGTCCACGCCGGACACGTCCTGCCGCAGCCCTGCGAGGAGCGCCGTGTTCGGGCCGTACGCGCCGAGTGCGATGCGTCCCCCGAGGGGCTTGAGCAGCGACGCGCCGTCGAGGCCCGCGGGGAGCGGGAGCCCGCACGCCTCGAGGACGGTCGGGAAGACGTCCTCGAGCCGCACCACGTCGTCCACCACGCGCCCGGCGTCGCGCGCGTCCGGGAAGCGCACGAGCAGCGGCACGTGGCAGATCGTGCGGTGCATGCTGAAGCGGTGCTCCCAGAGCCCGTGTTCGCCCAGGTTCTCGCCGTGGTCGGAGCAGACGATCAGCAGCGTGTCGTCGAGCAGACCGCGCGCGCGGAGCGCGTCGACGAACACGCCGAGCTGCGCGTCCGCGCCGGCCACCTCGCCGGCGTAGAGCGCCGGCAGCAGCTCGAGCACGCGCGGGTCCGCCGGGGTGATCCCGAGCGTGTGGCGCATCGCGTCCTCGTGGTCGAACGCGCGCGCGGCGCGCAGCGTCGCGGCGTCCGCGGCCGCCGGGACGAACGCGTCCGCGGCGCCCGGGGGCGGGTCGTACGTGATGTGCGGCTCGAAGTCGTTGACGAAGACGAAGAACGGCCTCCCCGCCGCGCGCGACGCCGCCGCGAACTCGAGCGCCGCCGCGTGGACGGCCGGCGCGGACGGGAGCGCCGGGTTGGTCACGAGGCGGGGCGCGTGCGAGAAGCCCTGCAGGAGCCCCAGCTCCTCGCACACGACCGGGTTGCCCGTGAAGCAGCCGGTGCTCCGGCCCGCGTCCTGCAGCACCTCGGCGAGGGTGTTCGCACTGCGCGGGAGCATCGAGCGGCGGCTCTCGAGGAAGCCGTTCCGCGGCGGGCGCAGCCCGGTGAAGAGCGCCGCGTGCGCCGGTCCCGTCCAGCCCGCGGGCGACCACGCCTCGCGGTACGTCACCGACTCCTGCGCGAGCGCCGCGAGCCGCGGCGACGTCGTACAGCCGGCGTCCCACGGTGCACAACGGTCGGCGCGCGTCGTGTCGAGGACCACCACGACGACGCTGAGCGGCCGCGCGGCGGCAGGCGCGTCGCCGGCTGCGGGAGCCTGCGGCGGGACCGCCGTCACGGGCGGGCGGTCGCCGCAGGCTGTCGGCAGCGCCGCAAGCGCGAGCGCGGCGCACAGCGCGCCGCGCGCCGCCCGGGAGGCGGTCGCGGCGCGCCTCCCGCCGTGCGGCGAAGGCTGGATCTGGGGGTTCACAGGGCTCTTCCCTGGTCGTGGCGCGCGCGCGCCGTTTCGAGGGAGGACGCTCCGAGCGCCGCCCGCGTTGCGCCGGCGGCTCCGTCAGCACGACCGACGTCCGGCGCCGTCGCGGCGCCGCGTCACTCGGCGTCGTGGTCGTCGGAGTCCCGCACGTCCGCGAGCGCCTCGGCGAACGACGCGGCGTCGGGCCGCACGACCACGTCCACCGGCCTGCCGTCGCCGCGGACCTCGACGACCGTCGGCTCCGGGTCGCAGGCGACGTCCGCGCCCGTCGCGTCGTCCCAGAGCACGAGCGCGACGGCGTACCGTCCCGGCTCCCAGACCGACAGCGTGAGCGTGCGGTCGGAGCGGAACGTCGCGTCGTTCGTGCCGCCGTCGCGCGGGTCCTCGTACTCGCCGACCCGCTCGCCGACGCCGCTCGGCGCGCCGATCCAGCGCAGACTCGCGGAGAGTCCGCACGACGCATCCGGGAACGGGGCGCCGTCCGCGACCGCGAGGCGCACGGTGGTCATCGGGACGGGCCGGAGCACGAACGCCGTGTCGGCGGCGACCGCGTCGCGGCGCTGGGTGATGAAGCCCGGCGCGGCGACGACGAGATCGAGCCCGCGCCCGTCGGCGAGCAGGACGAGCTCCGCGGGGTCCTCCGGCCACGTCTCGTCCCAGCGCGCGCCGCCGGACGCGCGCGAGTGCACGCGCAGCGCGGGCACGGTGCGTCCGTCGGGATCGCGGACGGTGACGCGAACGGCCGTGCGCCCCTCGCCGAGATCGAGCGGCTGGAGGCGCGGGTCGCGGCACACCTCGCCCGCGACGATGCGCAGATCCGGGACGCGCCGCACGATCGACGCGTCGTCCCAGCCCGAGCGCACGATGAGCTCGCACGTGCCGGGGAGCAGGTGCGGGAAGCGGAACGTGCCGTCCTTCGCGACGCGGACGAGGACGCCGCGGGACGTGTCGCGCTCGCCGGTCGCCGCGGCGGTGGCCGCGCCCCGCAGCACCACGGTCAGGTCGCCCAGATCGACGCCGGCGGGAGCGCTCAGGCGACCGTCGAGCGACCCGCACCGTGCCAGCGTCAGCCGCAGGTCGCGCGTGCCGGCGGGGACGCGACAGGGTGCCGAGAGCGCGAGATCGTCGCCGCTGCTCGCACCGAGGAGCACGTCGTCCGCGGCGGCACCTTCGATGCGGAAGCGCCCCTCGGCGTCGGTCGTCGCGCGGGGCCACAGCGAGGCGAAGATGCCGTCGTCCTCGCGCAGACGCGCCACCGTCGCGCCGACCACGGGCGCGCCGTCCGGGTCGACGACCACGCCCTCCGCGACGACCTCCGCGGCCGCGTCGCGCAGATCCCCGACGTCCCACACGTCGAGCGCCGCGTCGGACGGGACCGTGAGACGCCGCAGCGTGCTCTCGCCCTGCGCGTGGCCCGCGCGCAACTCGACGCACGCGCCGCGGAAGCCGCCCTCCGGCACGTCGAGGCGCAGCTCGAAGCGTCCGTCCGGGCCGCTCGTCGCGCGGCCGTCGGGTGCAGCGACGTCCCACGTGGAGCCGTTGCGCGCGACGTACGCGCGCACCTCGATGCCCGCGAGCGGCTGCTCCGCGGCGTCCACGACGCGCCCCGAGAGCAGCGGGCAGCGGGTGCCGAAGGCGACGCGGACCACGCGCTCCTCGCCGGCGAGCGCGGGGCCGCGGAACTCCGTGCGCACGGTCCGCAGCGCCGTGTCCGCGCAGCTCACGTAGGCGACGAGCTCGCTCGCGACGGCCACACGCGCGAACACCGCGCGTCCGTCCTCGACCTCCACGCGCTCGCCACCCCGCGCGTCGCTCCGCGCGGACGCGTCTTCGTCCTCGTGCACGTGGGATGCGGTCCGCTGCACGATCTCGTCGTCCTCCGCGCGGGACCGCAGCAGCACCTCGACGCGCCCCTCGGGCGCCGCGTCGCCGCCGAGCGCACGCCCCGCGCCGTCCACCAGCTCGACGACGACGCGCCCCGTGGCAGGCAGCGTCAGCCGCAACGGCTCCGCCTGCGCGACGCCGGGGACGACGCGCGCCGCGACCGCCTCGGCCCCGGCGACGCCGACGGCGATCACGTGCTCGCCGCTGCACGTCCCGCTGCGCAGCACGGCGCGCCCCGCGACGTCCGTCCGCTCGCACTCCTCGACCCAGCGGTACGTGTCCCACTGCTCGCGCAGCATCACGAGCACGTCTGCCGCCGGCGCGCCCGCGGCGTCCACGACGTCCACGACGAGCGGCTCGCGCCCGTCGTCGGCGTCGGGCGGCGTCGCGTCCGGTCCCGCGGCGGCGCCGGAGGGCGGCGACTGCACGTCCGGCGTCGCGGCCACGGCGGCGGGAGGGGTCGCGATGCGCTGCCGCGTCGCGTCCGCCGCTGCCGGTGCATCCTCCGGCGCAGGCACGACCGTCGGCCCGGTGCGCGCTGCGGGCTCGCCGGCGCCCCACGCGATCCACGCGACGAACGCTGCGAGCACGAGGAGCCCCACGACCACCACGGCGACGACCCGACGCACGCGGGGGATGGTACGGGAACACTCCGGGCGCCCCGGGGGTTGACCGGACACGCGACGCGGCGTGGGTGCCGTGCGCGTCCCCGCTGGAGCCGCGATGCCGCACCGCCCTGACGTCCGTCCGCTCACATCGAAGCGCAGCGTTCCGCGCACGTCGCGCACCACGGACACGCTGCGCAGTCTGCGCACGACCGTCGCGGCCGTGGGACTGGCGCTTGCGCTCTCGGCCTGTTCGGGCGCCGCGGCCCCGGATGCCGGGAGCCCGGATTCCGCGCCGGGCGCGCGCCCGGCGGCCGGAACCTCGAGCACGTCACCCGAGACGTCCCCGGCGCCGGCCGGGGCGGAGGAGTCCGCGATGCCGCACCCGTCTCCGTCCGATGCCGCCCCGTCCGACGCCGCCGTGCCCGAGTCCCGCACCGAGACGGCCACGTTCGGCGCGGGCTGCTTCTGGTGCACCGAGGCCGTCCTCGAGCAGGTGGACGGAGTCCTCGACGTGCGCTCGGGCTACATGGGCGGCACGGTCGCCGACCCGACGTACCGCGACGTGTGTGGCGGCGACACCGGCCACGCCGAGGTGGTGCAGGTGCACTTCGATCCGGCGAAGGTCTCGTACGACACGCTGCTCGACTGGTTCTGGCAGCTCCACGACCCGACGACGCTGAACCGTCAGGGAGCGGACGTCGGCACGCAGTACCGCTCGGTGATCTTCTATCACTCGGAGGCGCAGCGCGAGGCGGCCGAGCGCTCGAAGGCGGCGGCGCAGGCCTCGGGCGAGTTCGACGGTCCGATCGTGACGGAGATCAGTCCGGCCGCGAGCTTCTATCCGGCCGAGGACTACCACCAGGACTACTACCGTCTGAACGCGTCGCAGGGCTACTGCCGCGCGGTGATCGCTCCCAAGCTGAAGAAGCTCGGACTGAAGCACTGAGCGCGACGGCGCGCGCGGCTCAGGCGCGCGGGTGCGGACCTGGGAGATGCGTCCGCACCCACGGGTGCTCGTGGTGGTCGGACGCGTCGCCCGGCGGCGCGGACGACGGGTCGGCGAGCGCGCGCAGTGCCGCGAGCGTGCGCGCGTCACGCTGCGACGCGACGGGGACGCCCGCGTCGAGCAGCAGCGCCGTCGCGACGCCCACGCCGCGGCGGTAGCGGCGCTCGGCGGCCGAGCGCGCGCCGTCGGAGATCACCTGACTGCCGCAGGCGGCGCTCATGTCGGTGAGCAGCGCGAGCTCGGCCCGCTCCGACAGCGCGAACGCGAGCATCGCCCGCGCGCCGCGCAGCAGCGCCTCGGTCAGGTCGGCGCCGTGTTCGTCGAGCACGCGTGCGCGGCCGGCGACCACGTCCACCCCGTCGCCGCCGTGGAGGTCGGGCGTGGTGCGCGGCGTGCCGAGCGCGTGGTCCTCCGGGCAGAACGGCAGCGCGTGCACCGTCGGCAGCGCGAGGAACGTGCGCAGCACGTCGCCGAGTCCGTTGTCGGTGCCGTCCACGCCGCAGCGCACGCCGGCGAGGCAGCCGCTGACGAGCACGCGCCACGGTGCGTCCGGCGTCGGGCGACGCAGCGTGCGCAGCGCGCCGGGGTGGTGGGGGAGCAGCATCAGACGAGACCCAGGAGCGGTGCGTGGCGCAGCTCCGCCGCGTACGTGACGCACAGGTCCGGCGCGAGCGCACGCAGGCGGTCGGCGTCGCCGTAGCCGCCGAGCACCGCGACGACGCGCATGCCCGCCGCACGCGCGCCGAGCACGTCGGCGGCGCCGTCTCCGACGACGAGACAGTCAGCCGGTGCACACGCGAGCAGCTCGGCCGCGCGCAGGAAGAGAGCCGGGTCGGGCTTCGGGCGGTCGCCGACGTCGTCGGGGGTCACGACCGCGTCGAAGCGCGCGTGGAGCGCGTGCACGTCGAGGAACGCGCGCGTCGCGACGCGCGGCTTGTTCGTCGTGAGCGCGGTGCGGCGCCCGGCCGCGCGCAGCTCGTCGCAGAGCGGCACGACGCCGTCGTACGGGCGCGAGAGACGCCCCGAGATGCTCGGGTAGACGGCGCGGAACGCGTCGCGCAGGCGGCGCGCAGCGGGCAGCGTGACGTCCTCGGAGCCGAGCGAGCGCGCGCACAGCGCCCGCGCGCCGTCGCCGATCCAGGACCGCACGAGCGCCGGGTCGCCGACGGGCGGGTGGCCCTCGGCCGCGCGGGCGGCGTCGAGCGCCGTGACGATGTCCGCGAGCGTGTCGGCGACGGTCCCGTCGAGGTCGAAGAGGACGGCGGCGGGCGGCCTGGCGGCGGTCATCGCAGCAACCTGCCCGGCGCCGATCCGGCCCGCCAGCCGATTCCCGGCGCGACTCGCGCCGCGCGCGCGGGTTCAAGCGGCGGCACGGACGCGCAGCCGACCGCGCCGACGACCCGGCGACCTGACGACCTGACGACCTGACGAGGAGGAGAGTTCCCGATGCGACGCAAGCACTGGACGCGATGGAGCCTGGCCCTCTTGCTCGGCGCGGCGGCCCTCTGCGGAGCCGCGACGCCCGCCCGCGCCGGCGACCCGGCGACGCGCGCGGAGCGTCACCGTGCGAAGCTCGAGCAGTTCGACGCGAACAGGGACGGCCGGCTCGACGACGCCGAGCGCGCCGCGGCGCACGCGGCCCGCGAGGCCACACGCGACGAGCGCCGCGCCGCGCACCGTGCGGAGGCCTTGGCGCGGTTCGACGCGAACGGCGACGGCACGCTCGATCGTGCGGAGCGGCGGACCGCCCACGAGGCGCGTCGCGCGGCGCGTGCCGCCGACACGCCGCGTCCGCAGCGCGCACGCGCCCGCGACGACGGCGCCGCGCGACGTGGTGCCGCGCGACGCGGTGCACGGCGCGGGGCCGTCCGTGGCGCGCGACGCGGTGCACTGCGGCGCGATGCACAGCGGCGCGATGCACAGCGGCGCGGTGAGATGGGCGGCGCACGACGCGACGCACGTCGCGGTCTGCGCGCGACGAACCGCGTCGAGCGGCGCGGTGCACGTCGCGCCGCTCGGCGCGCGGCGCGGCGCTTCGCGCGCCGTCACGCACGCCGCAGCGCGCGTCGCAGCCGCATCTGAACGGCCGCTCCGAACCGCCTGCGCGAATCGTTCGCACGGGCCGTTCCCCAGCCCGGGGAACGGCCCGCTCGCATTCGCTCGCAGTCCGCGGCTTCGCGAGCGGGCGCATCCCTGATACCCTGTCAGCGACACCGACGTGGTTCGTCGCCCGCGTGGCGGCGGCCCGGTAGGCGCGCCCACGCCCTCTTCGTGTGCGGGGTGCCGCGTGATCTCGGGCGTGCAGCGCGCCCTACGAGGTCGCACCGGGTGCGCGGTGCGGCCGCCGGCGCGGCCTGACGCCCGGCGCGTCGTGCGTGCGTTCACGTCAACGACCACATTCACGACGGGGGTGCGCCACGGCACGGGACACGACACGGACGGCGCCGCCGCGCCGCGCCGCCGAGCACACGTCGGCGGCCGACCTGGCGACGCACGCCGCCGCCGAAGATCCGCCCGCTGCGTCGATCGGCGCGCCGGATGCGGTGCACACGGCCACCGTCGCGGGCGTGGCGTTCGTCCTCGCGTTCTGCAGCATCGTCTACGAGCTGCTGCTCGGCCAGACGCTCGCCGCGTTCCTCGGGAACACGGTGCTCCGGCTCTCGGTGACGGTCGGCCTCTACCTGCTCTCGATGGGCATCGGCGCGTTCCTCGCGCGCGGCCGCGTCCTCGCGCGCCCCGTGCTCGCGCTCCAGAGCGTCGAGCTCGCGCTGTCGGTGACGGGCGCCGCCGCCGTGCCGCTGCTCTTCCTGCTCGACTCGTGGGGCGCGCCGCACGCGGCGCTCTCCGCCACCGGCCACGGGCTGATCGTGCTGATCGGCGTGCTCACGGGTCTCGAGCTGCCGCTGCTGCTCGAGCTCGGCGGCGGCGCCGTCGACGTGCGGCGCAACTTCGTGCTCGGCGTCGACTACGTCGGCGCGCTCATCGGCACGCTCGTGTTCGCGTTCTGGTTCTACCCGCGCGCCGGGCTCGTCACGACGGCGTTCGTCGTCGCGTCGCTGAACGCGTTCGCGGGCGTGCTGCTCGCGTCGCAGATCGGACGCTCGCCCGCGGAGGACCGCTCGCGCCACGGACTCGTGCTCGTCGCGCAACTCCTCGTCCTCTGCGCGACCGTCGTCTGTCTCGCGCGAGCCGACGCGATCGCGGAGGCCTGCATCCGCCTGTACCTCGGAGGGGACGCATGAAGACCGCCATCGGACGCCACTTCCTGGTGGAGCTCGCCGAGTGCGACGCGGCGCCGCTGCGCCACGCCGACCCGTTGCGCGAGATCATGCTCGACGCCGCGCGCGAGTGCGGCGCGACGGTCGTGGGCTTCGCGTTCCACCAGTTCCTGCCGGAGGGCGCGAGCGGCACGCTGCTCCTCGCCGAGTCGCACTTCAGCGTGCACACCTGGCCCGAGGAGCGCTACCTCGCCATGGACATCTTCACGTGCGGGACCGAGATGGACGCGGAGCGCGCGATCGAGATCGTGCGGCGGCGCGTGCGCGCGCAGCGCGTCGAGGTCCAGGAGCTGGCACGTGGCTGCTGAGATGTCGCACGCGGCCGACACCCCGCGCGAGCGCCGCGTGAGCGGGACGCTCGTCCTCGTGACCGCAGTGCTCGCCGCGTGCAGCGTGGTGTACGAGCTGCTCGCCGCGCAGACGCTCGCCGCGCTCGCCGCGAACACGGTCATCTGGTACAGCGTCGTGATCGGCGCGTTCCTCGGCGCGATGGGCCTCGGCGCCTTCCGCTGCATGGAGATCCCCCAGGACCGCGACGCGTGGCGCGAGCTGCTCGGCGTGGAGCTGCGGCTGACCCTCGCGGGCGCGGCCGTCGTGCCCGCCATCCACTTCGGGCACATGCTGCACGCCTACCTCGAGGTGCACGGCTGGCCGCGCGTCGCCGCCGTCGTCTTCTTCGGCGGCGCGTTCGCGATCACGACCGTCGTCGGCTACCTGACCGGCATCGAGCTCCCGCTGCTCATGCGCATCGGTGCGCAGCAGGGCGGCGGCACGCGGGGCGGCAACATCGTGCTCGGCGTGGACTACGTCGGCTCGCTCGTCGGGGCGCTCGTGTTCCCGCTCGTGATCCTGCCGCACACCGATCTGCTCACCGCCGCGACGGCGACGGCGGGCGTGAACCTCGTCGTCGCGCTGGGCATCCTCGTGCACCGGACGGCGGGGCGCGGCCGCCTGCTCGGGCCGGCGCTCGCGGCGGGGACGCTCGCCGGCCTGCTCGCGGCGGTCGCCGCGTCGACCGCGCGCATCGAGCAGTACTTCCTGCGCAAGTACTACTACTACACGCACGCGAACGCGTCGCTCCTGGCGGTGTTCGCGCCGATGCCCGAGCTGCCCGAGGTGTTCCGCGTGCGCTCGCCGTACCAGCGCATCGACATCATGCAGGACGTGGACCCGGACGCGAGCCGGACGCTGATGCAGTTCTACAGCACGAAGCCCGACGACCCGGAGCACCCGCGCGACGAGATCCTGTTCCTGAACGGCGACTTCCAGACCAACTCCACGTACGAGGAGATCTACCACGAGTACTTCGCGCACGTGCCGATCGTGGCCACGGGCCGGGTGCCGCGCCACGTGCTCCTGCTCGGCGGCGGCGACGGCTACCTGGCGCGCGAGCTGCTGAAGCACGAGGGCATCGAGGACATCCTGCACGTCGACATCGACCCGGTGCTCCCCGCGCTCGCGCAGACGCACCCGCTGCTCAGCACCGTCAACAAGGGCTCGTTCCGCGATCCGCGCGTCACGCACCTCCAGGGCGACGGCTTCCAGTTCGTGCGGACGACCGAGCAGCGCTTCGACGCCGTCTACATCGATTTCCCCGTCGCGGTGGACTACGACCTCTCGCGCCTCTACAGCCGCGAGTTCTTCCACTTCGTGCGGCGCTGCCTCGCGCCCGGCGCGTTCGCGGTGTTCGACTCGACGGGCACGAGCTTCCTCACCGCGCCGGACGCGGCGGGGGTGCAGGTGCCGGTCGAGGGCAACGACTGGCGCATCTACTCGAACACGCTCGTCGCCGCCGGCTACCGCGACATCGTCCCCTACCTGACGACGCTCGAGGTGGACAACGCCGCCGCCGCCGAGTGGCTCGCGAACGCAGGTGTGAACATCCCCGTGGACGCCGACTTCATGAGCGACTGGCAGGCCGCGGACGAGGAGCAGAGGAAGGTGCTGCGCGACCTGCTGATCCGCCGCGTGCTCACCGAGAACATGATCGCGCTGCAGCAGGGCTTCGTGATGATGGCCGCCGACGAGGGCACCTTCGGCACGGCGTGGAAGGACCCCGGCGTGCCGCTGCACCTGCTCACGAAGGAGCGCTTCGAGCACGCGTTCGACGTGCACTTCGAGGTGCCGCCGGTCGCCGACGCCGACTTCGTGAACTCGATCCTGCGCCCGCGCTTCCCGACGCTGCCCGTCTGGCGCCCGCGCCGCCCGTTCTGACCCCCGGCCGCTCCGTGCAACCCGCACGCCGCCGCGGGAGACTCGCCCGTCCCATGGGCACCGTCGTCTTCGACTTCGACAGCACGCTCGTGCCGTGCGAGAGCCTCGCCGAGGCGCTCGCGCGGGCGCCGGGCGTCGACGCCGCGGCGCGCCGCGAGATCGACGAGATCACGCGCGCGGGCATGGAGGGCGCGATCTCGTTCCACGAGTCGCTCACGGCGCGCCTCGCCCTCGCCCGGCCGACGCGCGCCGCCGTCACGGCCCTCGGCGCGGAACTCGCCGGCAGGCTCTCGCGCGGCGCGCGCGAGCTGGTCGCGGACCTGCACGCGCGCGGGCACGAGGTGTGGATCGTCTCGGGCGCGTTCGTCGAGACGCTGCTGCCCGCCGCCCGCGCGCTGCGCGTCCCGGAGACGCGCGTGATCGGGCTCCGCGCGCAGTGGGCGCCCGGCGGCGCGTTCGAGGGCCTCGCGCCCGACGACCCTTCGGCGCACGCGAAGGAAGACGCCGTGCGCGGCGTCGCCGCGCGCTGGCCGCGGCCGGTCGTCGGCGTGGGCGACGGCGCCACCGACCTCGCGCTGCGCGACGCCGGCTTCGTCGAGCACTTCGTCGCGTACTGCGAGCACGCGCGGCGCCCGCCCGTCGTGGACGCGCGCGGCGTGCACGTCGCGGCCGACATGGACGAGGCCGCGCGCATCCTCGGGAGGCTCCTGCCGTGACCGCACGCCTGTCCCTGCCCCGCGAGCGCATCCGCGTGCTCCTGCTCGAGGCGATCCACGAGCGCGCGGCGCAGGTCTTCGAGCGCGCCGGGTACACGGCGGTCGAGCGCCTCGACCGCACGCCCTCGCCGGACGACCTGCGCGCGGCCCTCGCCGACGCGCACGTCGTCGGTCTGCGCTCGCGCACGCAGCTCGACGCGGCGGCGCTCGCCCACGCGCCGAAGCTCCTGGCCGTCGGCTGCTTCTGCATCGGCACCGACCAGGTCGCGCTCGACGCCGCCGCGCTGCGCGCCGTGCCGGTGTTCAACGCGCCGCACTCGAACACGCGCTCGGTGGCCGAGCTCGTCATCGGCCTCGCGGTGATGCTCTTCCGCGACGTCTTCCACAAGAGCGCGGCGGCGCACGCCGGGCACTGGCTGAAGACCGCGGCCGGCTGCCACGAGGTGCGCGGCAAGACCATCGGGATCGTCGGGTACGGCCACATCGGCTCGCAGGTCTCGGTGCTCGCCGAGGCCATGGGCCTGCACGTCGTCTACCACGACATCGTGCCGAAGCTCTCGCTCGGCAACGCGCGCGCGCTGCCGACGCTCGACGACGTCCTCGCCGTCGCCGACCTCGTCACGCTGCACGTGCCGGAGACGCCGGAGACGCGCGGGCTCTTCGATGCGGAGCGGCTGGCGAAGATGCGCCCGGGCGCGTACCTCGTCAATGCCAGCCGCGGCAGTGTGGTGGACGTGGACGCGCTCGCCGCGCTGCTCCGCACCGGGCGCCTCGGCGGGGCCGCGGTGGACGTCTTCCCGCGCGAGCCGAAGGGCGCGGGCGAGGAGTTCACGAGCGCGCTGCGCGGCGTGCCGAACGCGATCCTGACGCCGCACGTCGGCGGGTCGACGGTCGAGGCGCAGGAGGCGATCGCCGTCGAGGTCGCGTCGAAGCTCGTCGCGTACAGCGACACGGGCGCGACGATCGGCGCGGTCAACTTCCCCGAGCTGTCGCTCGCGCCGCACGCGGGCTGCCAGCGCGTGCTGCACGTGCACGAGAACCGGCCCGGCGTCCTGCGCGCCATCAACGAGCTCTTCGCCGCGCGCGGCGTGAACGTGGTGGGGCAGCACCTGCAGACGCGCGGGGCGATCGGCTACGTCGCGCTCGACGTCGAGACCGGCGACGCGGCGGAGCTCCTGCCCGCGCTGCGCGAGGTGCCCGGCACCGTGCGCGCACGCGTGCTGTACTGAGCGGCGTCCGCACGCCGAAGAGGAGGCACGGCGACGTGCGGAGGTGGCGATGCGCAGGATCCTCGTGACGGGCGGAGCGGGCTTCATCGGGAGCCACGCGTGCCTCGAGCTGCTGCGGCGCGGCGACGAGGTCGTCGCGCTCGACAACCTGTCGAACAGCTCGCGGACGTCGCTCGAGCGCGTCGCGGAGCTCGCCGGGCGCGGCGTGACCTTCCACGAGGCGGACATCCTGGACCGCGCGGCGCTCGACCGCATCCTCGCCGCGTCGCGTCCGGACGCCGTCATCCACTTCGCGGGCTGGAAGGCCGTCGGCGAGTCCGTCGAGAAGCCGCTCGCGTACTACCGCAACAACGTCGCGGGGACGCTCGTGCTCGTCGAGGCGCTGCGCGCCGCGGGCGTGCGCGACCTCGTGTTCTCGTCGTCGGCCACGGTCTACGGCGAGACCGACACGCTGCCCGTGCGCGAGGACTTCCCGCTGCACGCGACGAACCCGTACGGCCGCTCGAAGCTGATGGTCGAGGAGCTGCTGCGCGACCTCGCGGCCTCGCCCGCGGAGGAGCCGTGGCGCATCGTGCTCCTGCGCTACTTCAACCCGATCGGCGCGGACGAGAGCGGGCGCATCGGCGAGGACCCGGCGGGTCTCCCGAACAACCTGCTGCCGTACGTCATGCAGGTGGCGGTAGGGCGGCTGCCGAAGCTGCGCGTGTTCGGCGGCGACTACCCGACGCGCGACGGCACGGGCGTGCGCGACTACGTGCACGTCACCGACCTCGTGATCGGCCACGTCGCGGCGCTCGAGGCGCTGCCGCGCGTGCAGGGCTGTGTCGCCTACAACCTCGGAACCGGCGGCGGTGCGACGGTGCTCGAGGTGATCGAGACCGCGCGGCGCGTGAGCGGTCGCCCGATCCCGTACGAGGTCGTCGCGCGGCGTCCGGGCGACGTCGCGGCGTCGTACGCGGACGTCTCGAAGGCGGCGGCGGAGCTCGGCTGGCGCGCCGAGCGCGACCTCGAGGCGATGGTGCGCGACCAGTGGCGCTGGCAGAGCGGGAACCCCTCGGGCTACCGCGCGTGAACGCGGACAGGGCGGGGCTCACGTACGCGCACGTCGGCGCGAGCATCGCCGCGCCCCCCGCGACCTCGGACGTCGACATCACGCGCGGCGTGCTCGGCCGCGGCGAGGAGCTGTTCGAGCGCGCGTCGGACGCCGTGCTGCGGCTCCGACACTTCGAGCTCGGCTGGGTCGGGATCGTGCGCGCCGCGGCCGACGCGCCGCCGCGCGTCGCCGCCGGGGACGACGTCGTCGTGCGCGTGCACCTGCCCGGCCTCATGCGCGACAACCCGTGTCGCGTGCTGCGCGTGCTCGACGACGAGGCCGGGCCGCTGCGGCGCCGCGGCTTCGTCTACGGCACGCTGCGCGGCCACGCCGAGTCGGGCGAGGAGGCGTTCGTCGTCGTGTGGGACCGCGCGCGCGACGAGGTCGCGTTCGAGATCGCCGCGTTCTCGCGGCCCGCGTGGTGGCTCGCGCGCCTCGGGCAGCCGGCCGTCCGCGTGCTGCAGCGGCGCTTCGGCGTCGGCGCGTGCCGCGCCCTCGCACGCGTGCTCGGGAGCGGCGCACCGCAGATCACGCAGCGCAGCCGCGACGGACACGGCGTCGCGACGTGGTCGGCGACGTGGGGCGCGGTCGTGTGGTGCGCAGCCGTGCTCGGCGCACGCCCCGACCCGCTGCTCCGCGGCTTCCCGGAGGCGCTCCTCCTGCTCGCCGCCGCGGTCGCGACACCGCTGGCCCTGCGTCTCGCCGGGCGCGAGGCGGAGCGCCCGCGCGCATGGCGCGTGGCCGTCCTGCTGCAGCCCCTCGCGGCGCTCGCGCTCGCGGTGTCGTTCGCGTTGCCGCGCGGTCCGGTCGCCGCCGCGTGCGCGCTGCCGTGGCTCGCGACGTCGGCCTCTGCCGCGTTCGCGGGTGCGCAGCGGGCGCTGCGTCGCCATCGCGCGACGCGTCGCGTCGGGCCGCTCGCCGATCTCTGCCTCGATGCCGGCCTGCTCGCGTTCCCGGTCGGCGCCGCGTGGGCCGTGGCCTACCGCGCCGGCGTGCAGCCGGGCGGCTTCGCGGACGTCGTCGTGCTCCTCACCGCCGTCCACTTCCACGTCGCGGGCCTCGTGCTCCTGACGCTCACGGGCACCGCCGCTCTGCGCCGCCCCGGCCGCCTCGCGCGCGCCGCGTGCGTGGGTGTCCTCGCAGGCCTGCCGCTCACCGCGGCGGGCATCACGGCGACGCACGCGGGCGCACCGCCGCTGTTCGAGACGGCGTGCGCCCTCGCGACGGCGGGCGCCGGTCTCTGCGCCGCCGCGCTGCACTGGTCCGCGGCGCCGCCGGCGACCCTCCCGCGCGCCTTGCTGCGCGCAGCGTCCCTCGCTCTCGTCGTCGGCATGCTCCTCGCCGCCCGCTACGCCCTGCGGACCGTCGTGCCGCTCGCACACCTCGACGTCCCGTGGATGGCCGCGCTCCACGGAACCACGAACCTGGTGCTGTTCGCGCTGCCGGCGCTCGTCGTGTGGTGTGTGTCCGAAGACGGCGCGGCGTAGAGAGACGCGCCCGCGCTTCCGGCCGACGCGGCCGGCACGTACGCTGCACGGCGTGGACGACGACGCACTCCGCGCGGAGCTCGAGACGATGCACCGCGCCGACCAGGCGATCCGCGAGGAGGCGCGACGGACCGTGCACGAACACGGAGTCGACTCCGCGGAGTACGCGGCGCTGCGGGAACGCGGTCGCGCGCAGGACGTCGCGCATCGTACGCGCCTGTCGGAGCTGGTGGCGGAGCGTGGCTGGCCCCTCGTCTCGCACGTCGGCGAGGCGGCGGCGCGCGGCGCCTTCTTCGTCGTGCAGCACGCGGACCTCGAGTTCCAGCGTGCGCTGCTGCCGGCGCTCCGCGACGCCGACGCGGCCGGGGAGCTTCCGCCGGCGCTGCTGCCGCTGCTCGAGGATCGGGTGCGTGTCCTCGGCGGCCGGCCGCAGATCTACGGCACGCAGATCCGTCGCGCCGCCGACGGCCGGCCGGAGCCGTTCCCGATCGAGGACGAGAGCGGCGTCGAGGCGCGCCGCGCCGCCGCCGGTCTCGAGCCGCTCGATGCATATCTCCGGCGCTTCGTGGTACCGGGAACGTGATCCTGTCGCATCCTGCGGCGACACGTGAACGCGACCCGCGGAGTGGCGTCCCGCTGTCGTCGTCCCACACCGCGAGAGGAGTCCGATGGCCCTCGTCGTCCTGCTCCGCGGCGTGAACGTGGGCGGCCACAGGACGTTCCGGCCGAGTGCGCTCGCGAAGGAACTCGCCGAACTGGACGTCGTCAACATCGGCGCGGCGGGCACCTTCGTCGTGCGCGCGCCGGTCACGGAGGCGCGCGCGCGTGCGGAGCTGGCGTCGCGGCTGCCGTTCGAGACGGAGATCGTGATCCGTCCCGGACGCGAGTTCGTGCGCGCGATGTCGCCCTCGCACTTCGCCGGGCAGCCCGAATCGCGCGAGGTCGTCCGATTCGTCAGCACGCTCGCCGCCGCCCCCCGTTCGGCGCCCGAGCTGCCGTCGGAGTTCACCCACGACGGCCAGTGGCTCGTGCGGCTACTGGCGCGCGACGGCCGGTTCGTGTTCGGCGTGTACCGTCGCCACATGAAGGCGATCGAGATCCTCGGCCGCATCGACCGCCTCTTCGGCGCGTCCTTGACGACGCGGAACTGGAACACGATCGCGTCGATCCTCGCGGTGCTGGAGGGCGACGCATGACACCCGCACCCGACGGACCGCCGCGGCCGCGCGGCTCCACGCTCTACCGCGTCGGCGCGCTCGTCTCCGCCGTCGTGGTCGTCGCGGGGACGGCGCGCTACGCCGACACGCCGCTCGGTGTCGCGGCGCTCGTCGTCGCGGTGCTGGCGAGTGCGCTGCTGCTCTTCGATGCGTTCCGGCGAAGCACGGCGTCCGGCGACGCGGAGTAGCGGCGACCGCGGTTCGGAGGCGCGCCGGACCACGCGACGCGCCGACCGGGCATACGCACGCCATGCCCTGGAGCTCGCTCCACGGCACGGCGCGGTGCGCTGCGGCCGGCTGTGGCCGGACTGCTCGGGACGCCGCTGCGGCTCACACGCCGAGCAGCGTCGGCAGCTCGCGCATGTCCGTGAAGACGGTCACACCCGGCGCTGCGAGGCGCTCGGGAGGCGTCACGCCGTCGCAGTCGAAGATGACGAGTCGCGCGGCCTGCGCCTGCATCGGTGCGACGCCGATCGGCAGTCCGGCGTGTCCGCCGACCGTCAGTCGCGCTTGCGCCCGCACTGGGCGCAGAACTTCGCGTCGGCCGCGAGCGGGCTGCCGCAGCCGGAGCAGAAGCCGTTCGCCTCGGGCTTCTTCTCGAGCTCCTTGCCGCAGCCACTGCAGAAGCGGCCGGGCGGGACGGCCTTGCCGCACGCGCCGCAGACGACGCCCGGCGCCGCCGGCGCGAGCGTCTGGCCGCCGCTCGAGTCGCGCACGAGCATCTGCGCCATCGCGAAGCCGACGCCCAGCCCGGCGCCGCCGAGCGCGTCGCCTCCGCCTCCGCCGGGACCGCCGCCCTTCGCCATGCCCTCGCCGGCGCCCATCATGGCCTTGCCGGCCGCGAACTGCTGGTACGCGCCGACGCCGCCGACGGTGCGCAGGTACGCGGCGTCGGTGTAGAGGCGCTTCAGGTTGGCGGCGTCCGCGTCGTCGATCGCGATCGCGAAGTTGCCGAGGCGGCGGATCTCGATGCCGTAGTCGTCGACGTGGTCGGCCATCGCGCCGAGGACGGTCTGCTCGATCTCCTCGGTGTACGCGCCCGACGTGACGTCGAGCAGCGGCCACTTGTTCTTCACGCAGAGCTCGGCGATGCGGTCGCGCAGGACCTTCAGCACCTGCTCCTTCATCCACGACGCGACCATGAAGCTCTCGGCGCGGCCCATGCCGACGAGCCCGACGATCAGCTTCTCCGGGTCGGTGACGCGGAAGCTGAACTCGCCGTGGACCATCGTCTCGACGGGCACGCCGCTCTTCGGGTCCTCGACGTGTCCGATGCGCCCGCCGAACTTGATGCCCGGGTGCTCGCGGACGTTGACGAAGAAGACCTCGGCGATGAACACGTTGCCGCCGGTGAAGCTGTCGACGAGGTTCGACAGGAACGGCAGGTTCGACGTGTCGAGCGTGTAGCGGCCCGGGTCGAGCACGCGCACGATCTTGCCGTCACGGAAGAAGACCGCCTTCTCGTCGGCCTCGACCGTGAGCTGCGCCTTCATCGGGATCGTCGGGTCCGGGTGCTTCCAGACCACCTGGGCCTTCGCCGCGTCCGGGCGCGCGACCATCATCTCGCCGACGCCGCGCTTGAACCAGTCGATGACTCCCATGGCGCTCCTCCGTGGCCGCGGACATCCTTCCCGCGGGGTCGCAAACTAACATCCTGCGGGGCACCGCGGTTCGAACGCCCGGGCCCCGCACAGGTTCCCGAGCGCCGTGCCCGACTCCCCACCGCCCGCCGCCGACGACCCCGACGCGCCCGAGGGCGTGCCCTCCGAGAAGGGCGTCGCGCCCGAGGGCGGGAGCGTCGACTTCCGCTGCCCGGAGTGCGACGCGGTGATGGGCTGGGACCCGGACGCCGACGCGCTGCTGTGCGCGTACTGCGGCGCGCGGCGCGAGGTGGCGGCGTCGGCGGCGCCCATCCGCGAATACGCGCTCGAGGCGGCGGGCGAGGCGGCGCGGGGCCTCGGTCTCGAGCGGCGGACGTCGCGCTGCGGCGAGTGCGGGGCGACCGTCGCGTTCGACGAGACCGCGACCGCCGCGCACTGTCTCTTCTGCGGCTCCGCGCGCGTGCTCGCCGAGGAGTCGCACCGGAACGCGATCCGCCCGGAGTCGCTCGTCCCGCTCGACGTCGGACGCGCCGCCGCCGAGGAGTCGTTCCGCACGTGGCTGCGCGGGCTGTGGTTCCGGCCGAACGCGCTGAAGCGCCTCGCGACCTTCCAGGCCGTCGGCGTGTACGTGCCGTTCTGGACCTTCGACTGCGACGTGCACTCCGTGTGGACCGCGATGGCGGGCTACACCTACTACGTCACGGAGCACTACACCGTGCGCGTCGGCAACCGCACGGAGCACCGCACGCGCCAGGTGCCGCGCATCCGCTGGGTGCCCGCGGCCGGCGAGCGAGACGACGTCTACGATGACCTGCTCGTGAACGCGTCGCGCGGCATCGACGAGGGCCTCGCGCGGAAGCTCGGCGAGTTCGACCGGAAGGGGCTCGTCGCGTACCGCCCCGAGTACCTCGCCGGCTGGGCGGCCGAGGAGTACGCGGTCACGCTCGAGGAGGGCTGGGAGCGCGGCCGCGCGCGGGTCGAGGCGGAGCAGCGCACGCGCTGCTCGCGCGACGTCCCCGGCGACACGCAGCGCGACCTGCGCGTGCGGAACCGCATCGCGGACGTGCGCTGGAAGCACGTGCTGCTGCCCATGTGGAGCATCTCGTTCGAGTGGAAGGGGACGACGTACCCGGTGCTCGTCCACGGCCAGACGGGACGCGTGGTGGGGCGCGCGCCGATCAGCGTGCGCAAGATCCTGCTGCTGGTCCTGGTCGTCCTCGCCGCCCTCGCTCTGGTGGTGGCGATCGCGGGCGGCTTTGGTCTCATGGCGGCGCGATGACGCAGCACCGCTGGGGGCTCCTGCTCCTCAATCTCGGCACACCCGATTCGCCCCGCGTCCCGGACGTGCGGCGCTACCTGCGGGAGTTCCTCTCGGACCCGCTGGTGATCGACATCCCCGCCGTGCCGCGCTGGCTGCTCGTGAACCTGCGCATCGCGCCGTTCCGCGCGCCGCAGTCGGCCGAGGCGTACGAGAAGGTCTGGACCGAGCGCGGCTCGCCGCTGCTCTTCCACACCGAGGACCTCGCGACGAAGGTGCGCGCGCGTCTCGGGGGCGAGGCGCACGTGGTCGTCGCCATGCGCTACGGGAAGCCGTCGATCGCGTCCGCGCTCACGGAGCTGCGTCGCGAGAACGTGCACCGCGTGGTCGTGCTGCCGCTCTTCCCGCAGCGCTCGACGGCGGCGTGGAGCTCGGCCGTGCTCGAGGTGTTCGCGCAGGCGGCCGCGCTGCCGGACGTGCCCGCGTTCTCGGTGGTGCCGCCCTTCCACGACGACCCCGGCTTCCTGCGCGCCTTCGCGACGGTCGCGCGCCCCGTGTTCGACGACTTCACGGCCGACCGCGTGCTCTTCTCGTTCCACGGCATCCCGGAGCGCCAGGTGCTGCGCTGCGACCCGGAGCGGCGGCGCGGCTGCCTCGCGACGCCGGACTGCTGCGCGACGCTCACGGCGCGCAACCGCGACTGCTACCGCGCGCAGTGCTTCGCGACGGCGCGCGGGATCGCCGCGGAGCTCGGACTCGCGGACGGCGCGTGGGAGGTCGCGTTCCAGTCGCGGCTCGGCCGCACGCCGTGGATCCGGCCGTTCACCGACGTCCGGCTCGTCGAGATGGCGCGCGAGGGCGTGCGCCGCGTCGTCGTCTTCTCGCCCGCGTTCGTCGCGGACTGCCTCGAGACGCTCGAGGAGATCGCGCTGCGCAACGCGGCCGACTTCCGCGCGGCGGGCGGCGAGGAGCTGCGTCTCGTCCCTTCCCTGAACTCGCACGACGCGTGGGCGGACGCCGTGACGGCGCTCGCGCGGAACGCGGCGGGCGCACCCAGCCGGGCCCAGGCGCCGGCGACGGAGCCGGCATGAAGATCGTCAGCATCGGCGGCGGACCGGGCGGCCTCTACTTCTCGATCCTGATGAAGCTCGCGTTCCCGGACGTCGAGATCGTCGTGCACGAGCGCAACCGCCCCGACGACACGTTCGGGTGGGGCGTCGTGTTCTCCGACGAGACGCTCTCCGCCTTCGAGGAGGCCGACCCGCAGAGCTACCGCGAGATCACGACGTCGTTCCGCTACTGGGACGACATCCACACGTGGTTTCGCGGCGAGCGCGTGGTCTCGACCGGCCACGGCTTCTGCGGCATGTCGCGCAAGAAGCTGCTGAACATCCTGCAGGCGCGCTGCCGCGATCTCGGGGTCGACCTGCGCTTCGAGAGCGAGATCGCGGACCCCGAGAGCGTGCGCGGCGCGGACCTCGTGCTCGGCGCCGACGGCGTGAACAGCCGCGTGCGCGACGCCTACGCGGCGAGCTTCGAGCCCGACGTGGACATGCGTCCCAACCGCTTCTGCTGGCTCGGCACGACGCGGCCGCTCGACGCGTTCACGTTCGTGTTCGCCGAGAACGAGCACGGACTGTTCATCGTGCACGCGTACCCGTTCCAGTCGGACCTCTCGACGTGGATCGTCGAGTGCGACGAGGCGACGTGGCGCAACGCGGGCCTCGACCACGCGAGCGAGGAGGAGACCGTCGCGTACTGCGAGCGGCTCTTCGCGCCGCACCTCGACGGCCACCGCCTGCTCGGCAACCGCTCCATCTGGCGCCAGTTCCCGACCGTGCGCTGCGCGCGCTGGCACCACGAGAACGTGGTGCTCGTCGGCGACGCGGCGCACACGGCGCACTTCTCGATCGGCTCGGGCACGAAGCTCGCGATGGAGGACGCCATCGCGCTCGCCCAGGCGTTCCGCGATCTCGGCACGGGCGACGTGCCGGCGGTCCTCGCCGCCTACCACGAGCGCCGGCGCGTGGACGTGATCAAGCTGCAGAAGGCGGCGCAGACGAGTCTCGAGTGGTTCGAGGACGCGCGCCGCTACCTGCGCCAGACACCGCTCGAGTTCACGTTCAACCTGATGACGCGCAGCAAGCGCATCACGTACGAGAACCTCGCGCGGCGCGACCCGGAGCTCGTGGCGCGCGTGACGGCGGAGTTCCGCGAGCGCGTCGGCGCGCCGCGCACGAGCGCGGGCGGCGACCCGCCGCCGGCGTTCACGCCGTACGCGCTGCGCGGCCTCACGCTCGCGAACCGCATCGTCGTCAGCCCCATGTGCCAGTACTCGGCCGAGGACGGCGTGCCGAACGACTGGCACCTCGTGCACGTCGGCTCGCGCGCCGTCGGCGGCGCGGGGCTCGTCATCACGGAGATGACGGACGTCGAGCCCGAGGGGCGCATCTCGCCGGGCTGCACCGGTCTCTGGAACGACGCGCAGGAGGCCGCGTGGGCGCGCATCGTCGCGTTCGTGCACGCGCACACGCCGGCGCGGATCGGCATCCAGATCGCGCACGCGGGGCGCAAGGGCTCGTGCGCGCACCCGTGGGACCGCCACGACGTGCCGCTCCCGCCGGCCGAGCGCTGGACGACGTACGCGCCGTCGGCGCTGCCGTTCCTGCCCGACTGGCCCGCGCCGAAGGCGATGGACCGCGCCGACATGGACCGCGTGCGCGACGCGTTCGTCGCCGCGACGCGCCGCGCGGCGCGCGCGGGCTTCGACCTCGTCGAGGTCCACATGGCGCACGGCTACCTGCTCAACCAGTTCCTCTCGCCCGTGACGAACCGCCGCGACGACGCCTACGGCGGCAGCTTCGAGAACCGCGCGCGCTGGCCGCTCGAGGTGTTCGCGGCGATGCGCGAGGCGTGGCCCGCCGAGCGGCCGATGGCGGTGCGCATCTCGGCGGTGGACTGGGTGCCGGACGGCGCGACCGCGGCCGAATCGGTGCAGCTCGCGCGGCTGCTCCGCGACGCGGGCTGCGACGTGCTCGACGTCTCGACGAGCGGCATCTCGCCGTACGCCGAGCCGGAGTACGGGCGCATGTTCCAGGTGCCGTTCGCGGACCGCATCCGCCACGAGGTCGGGATGCCCGTGATGGCGGTCGGCGCGATCCTCGGCATCGACCACGTGAACACGATCGTCGCGGCGGGGCGCGCCGACCTGTGCGCGCTCGCGCGCCCGCACCTGCGCGATCCGTACCTCGCGCTGCACGCGGCCACGGAGACCGGCTTCCCCGACCAGCCGTGGCCCCCGCAGTACCTCGCCGGACGACCGCTCCCGCGCGCCGCGGAGTGACGTCGGCGCACGCACGAGCCGTGCGCGCCGGAATCGCTCGCGCACGGTTGTACGTTGGAGGGGTGTGACGCGCGTCGCACTCCACGCACGGCCGAACCAGGAAGGACCCGCATGCACCGCTCCGCAGCCCTCGCCGCCCTCGTCCTCGGAGCCTGCCTCGTCGGCAGCGGCGCGCCGCGCGCACGCGCGGCCGACCACCGCGAGGCCCCGACCGTCGTGGCGGACGACGCCGCGGACATCGGCGACGTGTTCGCGTTCGTGGACCCGGAGATCCCGAACAAGACCGTGCTGATCATGTCGGTCGCGCCGTTCCGCGCGCCCGGCTCGGCCGCGGGCTTCAGCGACGACGTGCTCTACCAGTTCAAGGTCGACAACGACGCCGACTCGCGCGAGGACGTGGTGCTGCAGTTCCGCTTCACGCCGCCGGGCGCGTCGCAGTCGTTCTCGATGTTCGGGCCCGACCGGCCGCGCGCGCGAGGCCGCGTGAACAAGGTCGTCGGAAAGACGCCTGCCGTGACGGGCGCCGCGAACGGCTCGGTCGTCACCGACGGCGAGATCGACGTCGCGTGCGGTCTCTTCGACGACCCGTTCTTCTTCGACGCGGCGTGGGTCACGCGCCAGCTCGGTCTCGCGCCGGGCGGTCCGCTCCTGCGCGAGCCGGGCTTCGACACGTTCGCCGGCTTCAACATGATGATCATCGCGGTGCGCGTGCCGAACACGCTGCTCACGCGCTCCGCGAGCGAGCCGAACATCCGCATCTGGGCGACCACGAACCGCGCCACGAAGACGTCGCGCTCGAGCAAGCCGCTCAAGGACGACAAGGACACGAAGGCGTTCGTGCAGGTGGACCGCACGGCCGTGCCCGCGCTCAGCACGGCGCTGATCCCCGGCACCCAGGTGAACGGCGTGTCGCTGAAGGACGCGTTCAACCGCGGCCTGCCCGTCGACGACATCAAGGACTACCGCGAGATCGTGGTGACGTCGCTCGTCGCCGTGAACGGCGACCGCACGTACTCCGAGACGATCACCGACGCCGTGCTCCTGCCCGACGTGCTGCGCCTCGACACGAGCGCCCCGAGCGGCTTCCCGAACGGGCGCCGGCTGCAGGACGACGTCATCGACATCGTCCTGAACGTCGCGAGCAACGGCGCGGTGTCGACCGACGGCGTCGGCCAGAACGACGTGCCGCTGCGCGGCGTGTTCCCGTACGTCGCGGCCCCGCACACCGCGGCCGAGCCGATCCCCGCGCGCGACGGCGAGTGAAGCTCGCGCGTCCGCTCCTCGCGGCGTGCGCGGCGCTGGCGCTCGCCGCGCCCGCGCTCGCGCACGAGTTCTGGCTCCGGCCGTCGCGCTTCCGCGCGCCGGTCGACGAGGAGGTCGAGCTCGGGCTCTTCGTGGGCGACCGCCTGCGCGGGGAGCCGTTCCCGCGCAGCGCGACGCACCTCGCCCGCTTCGTTTCGCGCCGCGGGCGCGACGAGCCGCAGGAGGTCGCGGGCCTCGACGGCGAGACGCCGGCCGGCTACCTGCCGCTCGAGGCGGCCGGGATGCACGTCGTCGGCTACGCGGGCCAGGTGCGGTTCATCACGCTCGAGGCGGCGAAGTTCGAGCCCTACCTGCGCGAGAAGGGCCTCGAGCACGTCGTGCGGGCGCGCGCCGACGCGGGCAGCTCCGACGCGCCGGGCCGCGAGGCGTACGTGCGCTGCGCGAAGACGCTCGTCCTCGCGGGCGGGGACGACGCGGACGACGCCGGCTTCGACCTCCCGCTCGGTCTCGAGGTGGAGATCGTGCCCGAGTCGGATCCGCTCCGCGCGCGCCCCGGCGACACGCTGACGGTGCGTGTGCTGCGCGACGGCGCCGCGCTCGCGGGCGTGCTCGTCGAGGCGCACCGCGGCGACGGCGAGGAGCACGCGGTCACCGCGCGGCGCACGGGCGAGGACGGCCGTGCGCGGATCGTCCTGCCGCACGCGGGCTTCTGGCTGGTCTCGTGCGTGGACATGCGCCCCGCGCCGGAGGAGCTGCGCGAGAAGGCGGACTGGCGCAGCGTCTGGGCGTCGCTCAGTTTCGAGGTGCGGGAGCCACAGGACGCTGCGGCCGAGCCCTCCGGCGCGGCGGGGGAGCAGCCCGCGAAGTAGTCCGGCGGGCGCGGCAGCCGATGATCTGGGGGGGAATCCCGTGGATCTCGCCGCTCTCGACCGCCTGCTCTTCCGCGACGTGTACGACGCGCCGCTGCCGCGCATCCCCGCGGAGCTCGTCACGCACGTGGCGACGCGCGGCGGCGTGTGGCTCGTCACGGGCATCCTGCTCGCGGTGCTCGGGACCGGGCGGCACCGGCGCACCGGCCTCGCGCTCTGTGCAGGACTCGTCGCGCACGTGCTGCTGATCGAGACGTTGCTCAAGGAGGCCGTCGCACGCGAGCGTCCGTATCTCGCGCTCGGTCTCGAGCTGCGCGACACGTTCCTGCGCGAGGAGTCGTTCTCGTTCCCCTCGGGTCACTCCGCGGCGAGCTTCCTCGCGGCGTGGGTGCTCGGCGCGACGTACCCGCGGCTGCGCAAGCCGCTGCTCGCGCTCGCCGCGCTCGTCGCCGTCAGCCGCGTCCACCTGGGCGCGCACTGGCCGAGCGACGTCGCCGCCGGCGCCTTCGCCGGGCTCGCGCTCGGCGTCGTGCTGGTGCGGCTCTTCCGGCTCGGGACGCCTCCCGCCGCTGCGGACGCCGCCGCCCCGCCGCCCGCGCCGCTGCCGCTCTGAATCGAGACGGGGCGGGTGGGCCCCGCCCCGTCCATTCCCCCGACTCCGGGGCCGCCCTCTCAGCGGTTGCGCGAGGCGGCGGGCGCGTGCACGCCCTGCTCCTCCGCACCACCCAGGTCGATGCCGAAGATCAGGAACAGCGTCATGTCGATGTCGTCGTCGCGCAGCCCGAACAGCGGCACCAGGTCGACGTGCGTGTTCGGCGTGGGACGCCACTGGAGGCTCGGACCCAGGAAGACGTTGTACTCGGGGTCGCTGCGCGCGCCCTTCTCGGTGACGCGCTGCACCTCGGCCTCGACGCCGACCGAGAACACCTGGTCCACGACGGAGTAGGAGAGCGCGCCGGTGATGGCGCCCTCGAACTCGCGCGCGCCGCCGAGCTCCTGCTCGCCGGAGAGGTTCATGGCCCAGTGCCAGCCCGAGCCGAACTCGTCGCCGAAGAGCACCTTGCCCTCTGCGACGTCGTTGCCGTGGTGGTTCAGCTTGTACTCGGCGTAGAGCGTCGGGTTGCCCCACAGCTCGCCCCAGTTCGCGAGCGCCCAGCGGGCCTCGAACTGGAAGCCGACGTGCTTCGTCGGGCCGCCGGCCTCGTGCTCGGCGGTCTCGTAGAGGTCGAGCTGGATGCGGTTCGGCAGGCCGATCCCGATCTCGCTCTGGAACTGGTGGCGCGGCCCCTCGCCGCGGTCGATGCGCCCGCGGTACCACTGCTCGAACTCGAGCGTGCCCTCGGGCAGCACGTACAGGCGCGAGCGCGCGAAGCGACGGTGCGTCGTCCACTCGGGCTGCCCGTACGAGCCGACGCGCCGCTCCTCGGTCAGGGCGCGGTCCTCGACGACGATCTCGTCGGCGGGAGCGATGCGCGCCTGCGGCAGCAGCGCGCCGAAGCGCACGGGGGCGTCGGCCGGGGCGACGTCGGTCAGCTCCGCGCCGAGCGGACGCACCTGCCGAAGGTCCTCCGCGGCGAGGCGCGGCGCCGCGGCGATCGCGCCCGAGAGGGCACTCGCCTGGGTCGCCTCGCCGTCGTCCGCCCGCGCCGTCCCGGCCATCCCGGCCGTGCCCACGAGCGCGGCGAGCACGAAGCCCGCCCCCGCTCCGGCGCGTCCCCTGCGCAGCCTCGAAACCATGCAGCACCTCCATCCGATCGCGTGGTCCACGGCCGAATCCCGACACCGCCGCCGGGAGGCCGAATGCGCCCTGAACGAGGGGTTCACGAGAAGGTTCGGGGTTTTCTCCTCCGCCTCCGCCCGGGTCGGCCGCCGCGGCTGCGCGGTCGAAATCGTTGGGGCGCCTCCGGGGCGTCGCGATCCTCGCGCCGATGGCTCCTCGCCCCTCTGCTCCGGCGGCGGTCGTGCTCTTGGCCGTCGCCGCGCTCTCGTCGGTCGCGGCGTCGGCGGCAGACGACGCCGGCGCGCCCGCGCCCGAGGCGCCGCGCGTGCTCGACCCGGGCGACGCCGGGATCGGCGGGCTCGTCCCCGACGTCACCTACGTGGACGTCGCGGGCCGCGCGGGACGTCTCTCCGACGCGCGCGGTGCGCCGCTCGTGGTCGTCGCGCGCAGCGTGCGGTGTCCGCTCTGCCGGAGGTGGGGGCCCGTCCTCGCCGACATGGTGCGGACGTGGACCGCGCGCGGCGTGCGGTTCCTCGTCGTGGACGTGGCGGCGGCCGACTCGCCCGACGACGTCCGGCAGGACCGCGAGAAGACGGGCATCGACGCGCCGTTCGTCGTCGACGCCGACGGGCGCATCGCCGCCGCGCTCGGCATCCGCTCGACCACCGAGGTGCTCGTGCTCGACGCGGCGCGCACGCTGGTCTACCGCGGCGCGATCGACGACCGGATGGGTCTCGGCTACGCGCGCGCCGACGCGCAGCGGACGTACCTGGCGGACGCTGTCGAGGCGCTGCTCGCGGGCCGGCGCCCGGACGTCGAGGCGACGTCGGCCCCCGGCTGCGTCGTCGCTCCGCGCGCCGCCGCGCCGGTCGCGGACGCGCCCACGTGGCACGGCCGCGTGTCGCGCATCGTCGCGCGCCACTGCGGCGGCTGCCACCGCGACGGCGAGGCGGCGCCGTTCCCACTCCAGACGCTCGCGGACGTGCGCGCCAACGCGCCCACGGTGCGGCGCGAGGTCGCGCGCGGCGCCATGCCTCCGTGGCCCGCCGACCCCGCGCACTCGCTGCCGCTGGCCGACGACCGCCGTCTGCCGCCGGGCGACCGCGACGCGCTGCTCGCGTGGCTCGGCGCGGACTGCCCCGAGGGCGACCCGGCGGACGCGCCGCTCCCCGTCGTCCGCGCGGACGGCTGGTCGATCGGCGAGCCGGATCTCGTCGTCGGGCCCGAGACGGACTTCGAGGTGCCGGCGACCGGCGTCGTCCCGTACCGCTACGAGGTCGTGACGACGGAGCTCGACGAGGACCGCTGGGTGCAGGCGTTCGAGATCCGCCCGAGCGCGCCGCAGGCCGTCCACCACGTGCTCGTCTTCGCGCACTATCCCGCCGGCCACCCGCGCGTGGACGAACAGCCGCAGGAGCACAACGGGCTCGACGGCTTCTTCGCCGCGATGGTGCCGGGCGAGAACGCGTTCCGCTTCCCGCCGGGCACGGGCCGCTTCCTGCCGCGCGGCGCACGCCTGCGCTTCCAGATCCACTACACGCCGACCGGCGAGGCCTGCCGCGACCGCCCGCGACTCGGGCTCGTGTTCACGCAGGGCCGCCCGCGCGACGAGGTGCTCTCGGACGCCGCGTTCGACACGCGCTTCCGCATCCCCCCGGGCGCGCGCGACGTGGCCGTCTCCGCGACACGCCGCTTCGAGCGCGGCGGGCGGCTGCTCGCGCTCACGCCGCACATGCACCTGCGCGGCGCGGCGTTCCGCTTCGACCTCGAGCTGCCGGACGGCAGCGTGACGCGGCTCCTCGACGTCCCGCGCTTCGACTTCCAGTGGCAGTTCAGCTATCGGCTGCGCGAGCCGCTCGAGGTGCCGCGGGGCGCGGTGCTGCGCGCGACCGGCGTCTTCGACAACAGCGCGGAGAACCCGGCCAACCCGGACCCGCGCCGCACGGTGCGCTTCGGCGAGCAGACCACCGACGAGATGATGATCGGCTACTTCGAGTGGGTGCCGGCGGCCGAAGAGGAGGGGCGATGAAGAAGCTGCTCGGCGGCCTCGCGCTCGTCCTCGTCGTCGTCTTCCTGTGGATCGGGTGGCGCCGCGGCGTGCGCGTCCACGTCGAGAACACGGGCGCGACGCCGCTCGCCGACGTGGTCGTGAAGGTGCGCGGCGCCGAGTATCCGCTCGGCACGCTCGACGCCGGCGAGAGCGACGTCGTGAAGGTGCACCCCACGTCGGCGTCGGACGTGCAGGTCACGTGGACGACGCCCGACGGCCGCAAGGGCTACGGACGCGTGGACTGCTCGCTCGAGCCGGGCGGCAGCCACGGCCACGTGCGCTTCACGCTCGACGGCATCGGCGTGCGCGAAGGCACGGCCGACGTGCGCGTCGGCTTCTTCTGATCGGCGCTACGCGCTCGCTCCGTCGCCCTCCGCCGTCTGATCCGCGGTCCGCATGCCGAGGGCGCGCTTCGCGCCCATCGTCAGGTGGAACATCGTCGGGATCAGGAACAGCGTGAACGCGGTCGAGACGACGAGTCCGCCGAGCACCACGGCGCCGAGCCCGCGATAGAGCTCGCTGCCCGCGCCGGGCGAGACCACGAGCGGCAGCAGACCGAAGACGGTCGTCAGCGTCGTCATGAAGATCGGCCGCATGCGCGAACGCACCGCCTCCTGGATCGCCTCGGCCGCCGCCATGCCGTCGTGCCGCATGTGCTGCAGCGACTGGTGCACGATCAGGATCGCGTTGTTCACGACCGTGCCGATCAGGATCACGAAGCCGAGCATCGTGAGCACGTCGAGGGGCTGGAGCACGCCGCACACGTTGAGCAGGCGCAGGCCCGCGAAGCCGCCGACGGCGCCGAGCGGCACCGACAGGATGACCACGAACGGGTAGAGCCACGACTCGAAGAGCGCGGCCATCAGCAGGTACGTGATGAGCAGCGCGAGCACGACGTTGAAGCGCAGCGCGTCCCACGTGGCCGTCAGCTTGTCGGCCGTGCCGGCCAGCGTGACCTGGTAGCCGGGCGGGAGCGAACCGTCCGCCTGCAGCGGCCCGACGATCTGCGAGCGGATGGCGTCCATCGCGTCCTCGAGCGCCATCTCGGGCGGCGGCGAGACCTGGATGGTGATCGTGCGCAGGCGTTCGCGGTGGTTGATCTGCTCCGGCCCGCTCGACATGCGCACGTCCGCGACCGCCGCGAGCGGCACGAGCGCGCCGCCGTCGGTGGCGATCGGCAGCGACGCGAGGTCCTGGCTGCGCGACGCGTAGTCCGCGCGGCCGACGATCGAGAGGTCGATCTCCTTGCCGTCGAGGTAGTAGTCCGAGGCGTACGCGCCGTCGACGAGCGCGTCGATCGTGTAGCCGAGGTCGCGCGCCGAGATGCCCAGCTCCTCCGCCTGCTCCCACTTCGGGAGCACGTGCACCTCGGGGTTCGAGAGGTCGAGGCTCGGCTTCGGGAAGGCCTGCGCGTTGGGCACGACGCCGCCCATCACCTGCCCGATCACGCGCCCGCCCAGTCCGACGAGCACCGACAGCTCCGGCCCCGTGATCTCGACGTCGATCGAGCGGCCCGCGGAGAGCCCCTGCTCGAAGAGGCTCGACTGCTTCGCGATGCCGAACGTGCCCGGCACGCTCACGGCGACGCGCTGGATCACCGGCACGAGCTCGGCCGCGCGCAAGGGGTCGATCGCGCGCAGGCCCAGGAACACCTGGCGTCCGCGCGCGACGAAGAAGAAGTCGCCGATCGCGGGGCCGTCGAGCTTCGCCAACGACTCGTCGTCGCGGTCCACGTCCCAGTAGGGGCGCAGGTCGTCCTCGATCTTCTGACCGAGCTCCACGAGCTGGTCGATGTTGTAGCCGGGCGGCGGCAGCAGGATTCCGAACACGAGGTTGCGGTTGCCGGTCGGCAGGTACTCCACCTTCGGGAGCAGCGCCCAGCTCCCGACGAGCGACCCCGTCACGAACACGACGAGCACCAGCAGCTCGCGCACGCGGCTCTTCTGGATCCACGCGTTGGCGCCGACGACCGCCTCGACCCATGCCGCGGCGATGCGGTCGAGCGCGCCGAGCTTCACGCGCCGCGCCTCGAGCTCCGCGGCGTCGCGGGGCTTCAGGATGCGCGACGTCGCCGTCGAGATGACGGTCACCGACACGATCAGCGAGAGGCCGACCGATGCGCTGATCGCGAGCGCGATGTCGCGGAAGAGCTGGCCCGCCTCCTGCTCGACGAAGAGCACCGGCACGAACACGGCGAGCGTGGTGAGCGTCGAGGCGACGACCGCGCCCCAGACCTCCTGCGTGCCGACGATCGCGGCCTTCATGGGCGGCACGCCGCGCTGGTAGTGGCTGTAGATGTTCTCGAGCACCACCACCGCGTTGTCGACCAGCATGCCGACCGCGAACGCGAGGCCCGCGAGGCTGATCACGTTCAGCGAGCGCCCGAGCATGCCGAGCACGAGGAAGCTGCCGACGAGACTCGTGGGGATCGCGAGGGCGATGACGAGCGTCGAGCGCACGCTGCGCAGGAAGAGCAGCAGCACGATGATCGTGAGCGCGCCGCCGACGACGATGTTCTGGTTCACGAGTCCGATCGAGGAGTAGATGTACTCCGTCTCGTCGTACACCTGCTTGAGCTGCAGGCCCTTCGGCCGCAGCACGTCGCGGTTCAGGTCGGCGAGCGCCGTGCGCAGGCCGTCCATCACGTCGAGCACGTTCGCGCCGGTCTCGCGCAGGCAGTTCACGGCGATGGTCGTCTCGCCGAAGTTGCGCACGATGCCGTCGGGCTTCTTGAAGCCGAGGCGCACGTCGGCGACGTCGCGCACGTAGACGGGCGCGCCGTCGTTCTCGCGGAGCAGCGTGTCGAGCACCTCGCGCTCGCTGCCGTACTGGCCGAGCGTGCGCACGACGTAGCGCCGCTTGCCCTCCCAGAAGTCGCCGGCGGAGGTGTCCTTGTTGCGGCCGCGCAGCGCGTCGCGCACGTCGGCGATCGTGACGCCGCGCGACGCGAGCCGCGCCGGGTCCACGATCACCTGCAGCTCGTCGGTGCGGCCGCCGATGACGTTCGAGTTCGAGACGCCCGGCACGCGCTCGAAGCGCGCCTCGATCGTGTCCTCGGCGAAGCGGCGCAGCGTGGGGATGTCGATCGGCGGCGGCAGGAGCGGCGCGACGTCGGGGTTCGCGGCGGCCGCGCGGCGCAGGCGCGCGAGGCGCAGGCCGACGCTGTCCGCGCGCAGCACCGGCGCGAGCGCCTCGGCGGTGGCGGGGTGCGCCTTCGCGAACGCGTCCACCTCGGCGAGCTCGGGCACGGCCGGGCCGAGGATGAACCACGCGATGGGGGAGCCGTTCGAGGACGACGTCGAGATCACCGGCTCGTTCGCGTCCTCCGGGTACTCGCGCACCTGCTGCAGGCGCGAGTTCACCTTGAGCAGCGCCGAGTCCATGTCGGTGCCAACCACGAACTCGAGCGTGACGGTGCCGCGCGAGTCCGAGCACTCGGACGACAGCTTGGTCAGGCCCTCGACGGACTTGAGCTGCTCCTCCTGCTTCTGGACGATCTCGCGCTCCACCTCCTGCGGGCTCGCGCCCGGCCAGGTCGTCTCGATCGAGATCGTCGGCGTCTGCACCTCGGGCGTGAGCTGCATCGGCATGCGCAGGAGCGCGATCGTGCCGAACAGCGCGACGAGCAGTACGCCCACGGCCACCTTGACCGGGTTCCGGACGAAGATCTCGACGGGCTGCATCGGCTACCGGCTCTCCGTCTGGTCGGCGGCCGCGCGCACCGCGACCGCCTGCCCCGGGCGCAGCCGCTCGTTGCCGCGTGTGACGACGAGGTCGCCCTCGCGCAGCTCGCCCGTCACCGCGAACCCGCCGCCGTCGGCCTCTCCCGCCTGCACCGGCACCGGGCGCACGGTCGCCGGCGCCCCGCCCTCGCCCGCGGCGACCACGTAGACGACGGGCGACGGCCCGCCGAGCACGAGCGCGTCCTTCGGCACGACCAGCGCCGACGCCGGCTCGCCGACGGCGAGCGAGACGCGCGCGAACATGCCGTCCATCAGCACCGGCACGCCGTCGCGCAGCTCGTTGGGCACGCGCACGAGCACGGGGAACGTGCGCGTCCGGTCGTCACCCCGCGGCACGATCGCGCGCACGCGGCCCGCGAACACGCGGTCGCCGAGCGAGCCGATCACGACCGACGCGTCGCTGCCGATGCGCAGCGCGCCCACCACGTCCTCGACGACGCCGACGCGCACGTCGATCTCGTCGAGCGCCGCCAGCTCGACCACCGGGTCGCCCGTCTTCACCCACGCGCCGGACTCGGTGCGCTCGGCGACGACGATGCCGTCGAACGGGGCGAGCACGGAGTGCCGCGCGAGCTCGTCCTCGAGCGCGGCGACGTCGGCCGACGCGCGCGCGGCGCGCGCCTTCGCCTGCGCGATGTGCTCCGCCCGCGGTCCCGCGCGCAGGAGCTCGAGCGCCGCCTCCTCCTCGTGCAGGTGCTCCTCCGCGGCGGCCAGCGCGAGCGTCGCGCGGCGCACGTCGTCCTCGCTCATGCCGCCCTGGGTGCGCACGCTCTGCGCGCTCGCGAGGTCCCACTGCGCGAACGCGACGCCCGCCTTCGCGGACGCCACCCGCGCCTCGCCCTGGCGGATCTCCTCCTTGCGGCTGCCGTTCTCGAGCTCCTGCACCTCGCTCTCGGCGACGGCCAGGTCGGCGCGGGCGCCGCGCAGCTCGATCTCCACGCGGTGCGTGTCGAAGCGTGCGAGCGGCTCGCCGCGCTTGACGCGCAGACCCTCGCGTCCGAGCAGCTCGGCCACCCGCCCGGCGGTCTCCGCGCCGACGAGCGACGTGCGCGCGGCGCGCACCGTGCCGACGAACGAGCGCCGGGGCGCGACCTCGCGCCGTACGACGGGCGCCGCGACCACGGGCGACGCCGGCATCTGCTGCTGCGCGGTCGCCTGGCCGGCGAGTGCGCCGACGAGCAGCAGGGCGGGGAGCTTCCGGATCATCACTCGATCTCCTGTGCGGGGGCCAGGTTGTGCTGAACGCGGCGGAGCAGGTCGATCAGCCCGTCACGTTCGGTGTCGGTGAAGCCCGCGGTCGCGCGGGCCCGCACGCGGCGCGCCGCGGCCGTGATGCCGCTCCACGCCGGACGCGCCGCCGCGGCGACGCGCACCAGGTTCTTGCGCCGGTCCGCGGGGCAGGCCGTGCGCTCGATCCAGCCGTCACGCTCCATCCGGTCCAGCACGCCGGTCAGCGTGGGCGGCTCGATCTGGAGCTGCGCCGCGAGCTCCGCCTGGCTGAGCGCGCCGTCCTTCGCGAGCGCGGCGAGCACCTGGCACTGGCGGTAGGTGATGCCGAGGGGGCGCAGCTCCGCGGACATCTCGCGCTCGACGGCGCGGGCGGTCCCGACCACCCAGTACCCGATGCTCTGCTCGAAGTCGTAGCGCAGCACCGGCACCTCCCCTCCGCGGACGATCGTTAGCCCGCTAACGATACGGGAACGCGCGTGCCTGCCGCGGGATTCCCGTCGCCGGGGCGGAGGGCGTGCGCGGCGGTGCTGGTGGCGCGCCCGCGTCGCGGCGTAGCGTGGGGCGCGTGAGCGCCGACGCCGTGCCGCCGCGGGAGACGCGCCTGCCGCGCGCCGTGTGGGCGCTCGGGCTCGTCTCGTTCTTCGCCGACGTCTCGAGCGAGATGGCGTATCCGCTGCTGCCGCTCTTCCTCGTCGGCGTGCTCGGCGCGGGGCGCCTCGACCTCGGGCTCGTCGAGGGCGCGGCGGCGCTGCTCGTGGCCGTCACCGCGGCGTTCGCGGGCGTGCTGAGCGACCGCTCGGGGCGCCGCGTCGGGCTGATCCGCTGGGGCTACGGGCTGCCCGTCCTCGGGAAGACGCTCGTCGCCGTCGCCGGCGCGTGGCCTGTCGTGCTCGGCGGACGGCTCGTCGACCGCCTCGGCAAGGGGCTGCGCGGCGCGCCGCGCGACGCCCTGCTCGCCGAGGCGACGCCCGCCGCGCTGCGCGGCCGCGCCTTCGGGCTCCACCGCGCGCTCGACACGGCGGGCGCGCTCGTCGGCGTGCTCGTCTCCGCACTCGTGCTCTGGCTGCTCACGGGCGCCGCGCGCGCAGGCGACGCCGACGCGGCGGCGATCGCGCCGGGCGTCTACCGCGCGCTCTTCGCGGCGGCGGCGGTGCTCGGCCTCGCGTCGCTCGCGCTCACGTTCCTCGTCCGCGAGCCGCAGGCCGGGCGCGGCGACCCCGCGACCGCGAAGCCGTCGGCGCTCCCCGGTCTGCGCGTGCCGCCCGCGTGCCGCCCCGTCGTCGCGCTGCTGACGCTGTTCGCGTTCGCGTCGTCGAGCGACGCGTTCCTGCTGTCGCGCGCCGGCGACGCGGGCCTCGCGGCGTGGCAGGTCGTGCTGCTCTACGCGTCCTACAACGTCGCGTACGCCGCGCTCTCGTACCCCGCCGGCGCGCTCAGCGACCGCCTCGGGCGCTTCGGCGCGATCGGCGCCGGCTGGGTGCTGCACGCGGGCGTGTACGCGGGCTTCGCGTTCCTGCCCGAGCGCCGGCCGTGGGCCGTGTGGCCTCTCATGACCGCCCTCGGCGCGTCGCTCGCGCTGACCGACGGCGTCGGCAAGGCGCTCGTCGCCGACCGCACGACGCGCGAGGAGCGCGCCTCCGTGCTCGGCCTCCTGCGCTGCACGAGCGGCGTCGCGACGTGCGCCGCCGGGCTCGTCGTCGGCGCCGTCTGGGACGCCGCCGGCCCCGCCCCGGCCTTCAGCGTCGGCGCCGTCGTGGCCGGCCTCGCGGTCGCCCTCCTCCCGCTGGCCGCGCGGCAGCGCGCGCCGATATGAGATGTCGCTCTGGCACGGTCGTCGCCGCCTTCCGATGCTGGTGATGGCCCCGTCGACGGCGTTCGCGGTCGCGGAGCCGCATGTCGGCGCGTGTCGCCGCCGTCGAGGACCATGACCTCTCACCGTTTCGGTTCGCGTAGGAGCCTGTCCGAGAAACCCTCGAGGATCGGCTTCGTCCAGGTGCGCCGGGCGTCGTGCCGCGCAGGCGAAGCCGCTGCCGAAGCATCATCGAGCCTGCGCCGTGCGGCGAACGGCGTGCGACGTGGCTCGCTCACCGGTTCCGACGGGTTTTTCGGACAGGCCCCTAGTCTCGGGGCTCACCCGGACGCGCTCCGGTGGGGCGCGGGGTCGGCGGCAGCCGACCGGAGGATGCAGCGATGCCAGCGCGGAACACCTCGAAGGCGAGCGGCCGTAGCGGTTCGCGCACAGCACGCCATCGCAAGCTTCGGCTCCGGGAGGTGCGCGTGAAGAACGCCCTCCACTTCCAGGTTCTCGCCTACCGCGAGGGCGACGTGTGGCTGGCGCACTGCCTCGAGTGCAACGCCGTGGCGCAGGGCGACTCGGTCGACGAGGCCTTTGCCGGGATCGTGGACGCGATCACGTTGCTCGTCGACGACGCCCTGATCGCCGGTGATCTCCACGCGGTCTTCGATCCGGCCGACGTCGAGATCTGGAATCGCTACACGCTCGCGCGCTCGCAGCTCACCGAGATGCAGCGGGAGCCGCAGCAGCTCGCTTCGTCGCCTGAGATCTGCGCGGTCGAGTCTCCCGAGTAGCCGTGTCCGAGCGGCCGACGAGGTATCGCGACCTGCTCGCGATCGCGAAGCGGTACGGCGTGCGCGAGCTGCCAGGCCGCGGCAAGGGCAGCGAGCGGCTCTGGGAACGCGACTGCGACTGCGACGGCTGCAACGGCCGCCGTCGGATCGCGACGGTCACGCACCACCCGAAGGACCTGGGCTGCGGGCTCATCCGGGCCGTCCGCCAGCGCTTGCACCTCGACGCGCGACACGGAGTGACCGACGACGAGTTCTACGCGTAGTCCGTCGCCCGCTCCGCCGCGCGACGCCGCACCACGCTCCACCTCCGCCTCCCCGCCCGCCGAGTGCTCGCGCAGTCCCGGGGTCCTCTCGACGCGGGGCAACGCGCCGAACCGGCGGCCACACCGGCTCCGCCGGTCATCGCGCCCCGCGCTGCCGGAGGCAGCGCAAGTGCAACGCCGCGCCGCGCCCCGCGCTGCCGGAGGCAGCGCAAACGCAACGCCGCGCAGCGCGCAGCGCTCCGCCGGCGGCGAGACCGCCGTCGATCGCGCTCGAGTTCGCGCCACCCGTCCGCGGCGGTCTCGCTACCGGCGGAGCGCCACCGTCTGCACGACCCCCCAGTGCACGAGGAGTGCAAGGACCATCGCGCCGAGCAGTCCCGCAGTGAACTTCGCGTCGCCCGGGGCTTCCCACACTGCGAATCGATCGACGCCCAGCACCAGAAGTGCCGACACGACCACCCAGTAGGCGGTCACGAAGATCGTCCAGCGCCGTCGCCGCGCGCGACGGAGCCGATGCTCCGACGTCACGCGGCAGATGGTACCCGAACTCGGCCCGCGTGGGCGTCCGGTCGTTCGCCGGCCGCTCGGGCCGGGGCCGCCGCCCGCTCAGCGCGTGCCGCGGAGGGGGGCGGCCGACAGCGTCCACGCCGGGCGTCCCGTCGCGTCGTCGCGCGCGCACGGCTCGAGGTGGACGACCGCGCCGCAGACCCGCCCGGGCCGCGGGTCGAGCGTCACGTGCGTCTCGACGAACCCTGGCGCCCATAGCAGGGCGCGCCAGGGCAGGGCGACGAGCCGGGCCACGCGGGCGACGCCCGACCTCTCGACGGTCGCGGTCACGGGGCCGCAGGCCGTCGCGCGCCGACCGGCCGCGCACGCGGTGGTGGGGAGGCGGAGCGTGACGCGCCGGGGCGGACGGACCCCGTCGGGACAGCGCAGGGCGATCTGGAGCGCCGCCCAGGGGAGCAGCCGCACCTCGCCGCGCTCGGAGTCCGGGCGCAGGAAGCGGCGCAGCGCGCGGGTCCGGTCGGGAGTGCGCGTGACGAACGGGTCGACGTCCCAGCGCGCGAACGCGGCCGGCGAGAAGCCGGGCGCGCTCACGCGCACGACGGCGTCGACGCTCGGCGCCGCGGGCACGGCGTACGTGCCGTCGCCGCCGCTGACGCCGGACGCTGCGCCGCCCCGCGCCGGAGCGGGCGGGCGGACGACGACGGTCGCGCCCGCGACGGGCGCACCCACGACGTCCGTCACACAGCCCGCGAGGGCGCGTCCGCGCTCGAGCGTGACGTCGTGGGTCCGCGCGTCGGACGCCGGGCGTGCGAGGAACTCGCGCGGCAGGTGGCCGGGGGCGCCCACGCGCACGCGACCACCGGTGCGGCACGGCACCACGGCGACGCCGTCGGCTCCCGCGCGCGCGGCGCCGGCCGAGCAGCGGCCGTCCGCTCCGGGCAGTTCCTCCGCCCGTGCGCCGCGGACGGGCGCGCCCCCTTCGTCGAGCACGCGCACGCGCATCGGCGCGTACGGCCGGACGGCGAGGACGAGGGGCTGTGCCGCGCTCGCCGGCACGCCCGCGATGCCGTCCGCGAGCACGCACCCGGCGAACACGACGCCGCAGCGCAGGTCGGTCGCGGCCGTCACGCCGTCGAGCGCGAAGCGGCCGTCGGGGCGGAGCGGCGCCGTCCACGACCCGAGCAGCCGCACCAGCGGGGGCAGGGCGCCTTCAGGGGCGTCGCCCGCTCCGCACCAGGTCGCGGCGGCGGTCTCGGCGGGGTGCTCGTGGCGGTGGCTCTCGTACCCCGCGAGCACGGCGACCACGGCGCCGCGCCGGCACGCGTCCGGCACGTCCACGTGGACGCGCCCCGCGAGCGTGCGGCCCACGCGGAGTCGCAGCGTCACGTGCGCCGCGCCGCCGCGCCAGCGCGTGTGCGGCCGCAGCCGGACTCTCTCGTGACCCGCGGCGCCGACGACGAGCTCGTCGAAGCCGACGCCCTCCGCGATGCGCGGACGGAGCGCGAGCCGGAAGCGCCCGTCGGGCGCTGCGCGCAGGCGTCGCGCGCGCCGCGGCCCCGCGGTCTCGGCGTCGTCGCGCACCTCGCGCCAGACCTCGACGAACCCGCCCGCTAGGGGCTTGCCCGTGGCGTCGTCGAGGAGCTGTCCGGTCACGACGACGTGGCGTCGCGTCGTCACCGTCACCAGGCGCGCTCTCGGTTTTCGACCGGGCATGGACACGGCACGATCCGGGGCTGTCGCCCGTGCTGTCAAACACGGCCGCTGCGCAGCCCCCCGGCGCGCGCTACCCTGGCGGGGCGGCGCGCGCGGCGCCGCACGGGAGGTTCCATGCGCACCCGCCTCGCCCTCGTCCTCACGCTGCTCCTGGCACTGGCGCTCCCTGCGGTCGCGAGCGACCTGTCCGGCGCCGTCGCGGCGATCGCGCAGGCGATGACCGCGCGCGTCACGGCGATCGGGAACGCGGCCAAGGGCAGCCCGGAGCGGACCGAGGCGCAGCAGCTCGCGAAGGGCGCGAAGGCGCTCGCGAAGTTCGGCGGACAGCTCGACGCCAAGGGCGTGCGCGTGCTCGCGAAGGCCGCCAAGTCCGTTGCGCGCTCGGGCACGCTCGACGTCGGCGTCGCGAACGGCGTCCGCGGCCTGCTCGACTGCGCCGCGGAGCTCTTCGCAGCGTCGGAGCAGCAGCTCCTCGCGCAGCTCCCCGGCATCTACGCGCCCTCCGACGTCGAGACGCTGCAGGGCTACCTCGCGGATGCGCGCGCCGCGAGCGCCGTCGCGGCGGACCCCGAGTCGGGACTCGACGCGGCGCTGCTCGCGCTGAAGCCGGCCGCCACGGCGTACACGCGCGCCGCCGCGTTCGCGCAGAAGGTGCTGCAACGCCAGGAAGGGCAGCGGCTGCCGATCCTGCAGTACCCGTACGCGGTCCAGAACCGCAACGGCGTCGACTTCAAGATCCAGAAGGTCGCGTTCGACCTGGTCTACACGCCGCAGGGCGGCGGCGCGCCGGTGCGCATCCAGGAGGACTTCCGCGACCACGAGGACGCGGCGTCGGGCTTCACGCTGCCGTACCTGATGGTCGGCACCGAGGCGGAGTTCGAGATGTACCCCACGCTCTACCGCGCGGTCGCGGCCGTGCTCGGCACGACGCCGAACGGGAGCGTGATCGGCGTCATCCACTTCAAGTCGTCGAAGCACGGCAAGGTGGACATCCCCGTCGACGACTTCCTGTTCGCGCCCTGACCGTCCGTCGCGCAGGGGTTCCGCGGCGCGGCGCGCGTGCTGCCGCTACGCTGCGCCCGGTCCGCCCAACGAGGAGAGCCGCCATGCCCGCGTCCCGCATCGTCCCCGTCGCCCTCGTCGCCGCGCTGCTCGTGACGGCGCTGCCCCAGGAGAACGCCTCCGCGGCGTTCGAGCCCGTCGCGGGTTCCGCGTGGAGCATCGCCGGGAAGGGCAAGGTGAAGGTGAAGGGGCTCCCCAAGGCCTCGGAGGAGCGCAGCGCGCTGGTCCAGTTCGTGGACGGGTCGCGGGTGAGCGTGACGAGCGGCGAGTCCACGTTCTTCGACGGCACCTACAGCGGCGGGCAGCTCGGCGACGACGGCAAGGTGCAGAAGAAGATCACCGTCACGCTCACGCCCGACGAGCTCGCGACCTCCGCCGAGGCGCTCGCGGACGAGGCGCAGGCGATCCTCGCCGACCGCGGTCTGGACGTGCGTCCGGACGTGGTCATCGACACCTACAAGGTCGGCGGGAAGCTCGCGAAGAACGGCGACCTCCTGAAGGTGGCCGTGAAGTTCAAGTTCACCGCGAGCGTCCTCGGCGTCTCGCGGCGCGGCGTCTTCAGCGCGAAGCTGAAGGGACCGCACGCCGCCGGAGCGAAGTAGCGGTCGCGCACCGCGCGCGACGCGTCGTCCGTCGTCGTCCCGTCCAGCCCGTCACCGCGACCCCGAAGCCGGAGGCCACACCGTGATCGTGACGAAGAACAGGCTGCTCTCCGCCGCGCTCCTCGCGGCGCTCGCTTTGCCGCTCCTGCCGCAGCAGCGCGCCGACGCCGAGTTCGCGCCCGTCGAGGGCACCGCGTGGCGCGTCGTCGGCAAGACGAAGGAGAAGGTGAAGGGCGTCGGCAAGGTGGTCGCGGAACGCACGGTGACCGTCACGTTCGAGGACGCGACGACCGTCGTCGCGCGCTTCGGCTTCTTCCAGCTCTTCGAGGGGAACTACACGGGCGGCGCCACCGGCGAGAACGGCAAGCTCGACAAGCGCGTCGTCGTCACGCTCACCGAGCAGCAGGTCACCGACGCCGAGGGCGTGCTCGCGGACCAGGCCGAGGACATCCTCCGCGACAAGGGCATCGACGCGCGGCCCGAGGTGCAGCTCACCAGCTACAAGGTGGGCGGCCGGCTCGCGAAGAACGGCGACGTGCTGAAGGTGGCGGTGAAGTTCAAGTTCACGGCCTCGGCGCTCGGCAAGACGCGCAAGGGCGTCTACGTCGCGAAGCTGAAGGGTCCGCGCGCGCCTTCGTAGAGGCGCCGCCGCGCGCGATCAGCCCGCGACCTCGCGCATCCACGCGACGAGCTGCGCCGCCGAGCGCGGCCACGTGTGCCGCTCGCGCACGCGGGCGGCGAGCGCCGTCCCGAGCCGCGCGCGGAGCGCCGGGTCGGCGTGCAGGCGCACGAGCGCCGCGGCGAACGCGTCCACGCCGCCCTCGGGCAGCAGGCAGTGGACGCCGTCGTCGACGACCTCGCGCACGGGCTCGGAGTCGCACGCGACGACCGGCTTCCCCGCGCCGCCGTACTCGAAGAGCTTGATGGGGGAGCAGTACCACGCGTGGCCCGGCACGGCGCACACGTCCATCGCCTGCACGTGCGACGGCACGGCGGCGAACGGGAGTGCGCCCGTGAACGTGACCGCGCCCGTGACGCCGAGCTCCGCCGCGAGCGCCTCCAGGTCGGCGCGCGCGGGCCCGTCGCCGACGAGCAGCGCGTGGGCGGGCACGCCCACGCCGCGCACCGCGGCGACCGCGCGCAGCAGCAGGTCGAGGCGGTGCCACGGGATGAACGAGCCGACGTAGCCGACGACGAACGCGTCGGGCGCGAACCCCAGCGCGCCGCGCGCGGACGGCACGTCGGGGTGGAACGCCTCGGGGTCCACCGCGTTCGGCAGCACGCGCACGCGCTCGGGCGGGATTCCGCCGCGCTCCGCGAGGAAGCGCGCGAGCGCGCCCGAGACCGTCACCACGAGCGCCGCACCCTGCAGCACCTCGCGCTCCCAGCGCGTCGCGAGACCGGTCAGGGTGCCGCGACCGTGCAGCGCGCGCCGCTCCTCGACGTACGGCGCGTTGACCTCGAGGAGCAGCGGCACGCCCTCCGCGCGCGCCGCGCGGACGGCCGCCGACGAGAGGTACGCCGCCCGCTCGTAGACGACGTCCGGGCGCTCCTCGCGCACCACGCGCACGAGCTCGGGCCCGAGCGCGCGGTCGTGGCGCACGAGCGCCGCGTCGCGCAGCCCCTGCCAGACGCTCCCGGGGACGACGCGCCGCAGCACGCTGCGCGGACGGTCGCGGGTGCCGGCGTCGCCCTCGGGCGCACGGCGCAGGTCGCCGACCACCCACGGCCGCACCTCGCAGCCGGCGCCCGCGAGCGCGCGCATGGTCTCGCGCATGTGCGTCGCGTAGCCCGACGGGGCGTCGGTGCGCAGGTGGGGGTGGCCGGAGACGTAGAGGATCTTCACGGCGTCGTCGCGCGGGTCGGCGCGCTGCGAGTGTACGTAGCCCGCATCGTTCACCAACTCTCGCGGCGAGTGCGGCCGTGACGCAGTCAGATCGCGGGCTGCGTGCGTGGCGGCTGCGGTCCCACCACGCGGCAGCCCGTCCCGGCCGAGCCGGCGGCGCGAGGGGCGCGACGAAGTCGGGGTTGAACACCCCGTTCGAGGAGCGGCGACGCAGAGATCGCGACTCCGGCGACGCGCCGGGCGCGGGAGCTGGTGAACGATGCGGGGTAGGTCGCCGCGCCGCCGCCGGGGCGAAACGGGGGTGGCCCGCGCGCCGTGCGAGACTGCCCGCATGCACGACGCGCCGCCCCCCGCTCCCGACGAGCTCCACCCCGCGACGCGCGCCGCGCACGGCGTGCGTGCGCCGTCGCCCGAGGCGCTGCCCGAGGGACTTCGCGCGCGCACGTCCGTACCCCCGCTGTTCCAGAGCGCCGCGTACGACTTCGAGTCGGTGGCCGCGTCCGAGACGCCGCTCGGCGGCGACGCGGGCTACGCGTACGCGCGCTACGGCCACCCGAACGCGCGCTCGCTCGAGCTGACGGTCGCCGCGCTCGAGGGCGCCGACGACGCGGTCGCGACGGCGAGCGGCATGGCGGCCATCGGCGCCGCCGTGCTGTCGCTCGCGCAGGCCGGCGACCACGTGTTCTTCCAGCGCGACGCGTACGGCGGCACGCTCGCGCTGTTCCGCACCGACCTCGCGCGCGGCGGCGTGCAGGTCCACGCGGTGGACGCGTACGACGTGGACGCGGTGCGTGCCGCCCTCGCGCGGCGCCCGCGTCTGCTGCTCGTCGAGACGCTCTCGAACCCGCTCGTCCGGCCGGTGGACGTGCCGGCGCTCGCCGCCGCGTGCCGCGCCGCCGGCACGCGGCTCGTCGTCGACGCGAGCTTCACGTCGCCCGCCGTCTCGCGTCCGCTCGCCGAGGGCGCGGACCTCGTCGTGCACTCCGTGACGAAGTTCCTCGGCGGCCACCACGACGTGACGGCGGGCGTCGTGTGCGGCCCGGCGGAGCTCGTGCGCGACGCGCGGCGCACGACGGTGCGCATGGGCGCGCGCGTGCCGCCCTTCGAGGCGTGGCTCGCGCTGCGCGGCATCGCCACGCTGACGCTGCGGATGGAGCGTGCGCAGGAGAACGCGCGCGCGCTCGCGGCGCAGCTCCGCGCCGACGCGCGCGTCGCGGCCGTGCACCATCCCGGCTACGGCGCGCTGCTCTCGTTCGACGTCGGCTCGCGCGGCGCCGTCGACCGCTTCCTCGCGGCGCTGCGGCTCGTCACGCTCACGCCGAGCTTCGGCGGCGTCACCACGACGCTCTCGCACGCCGCGAGCTCGTCGCACCGCGGTCTGACGCCCGAGGAGCGCGCCGCGCTCGGCATCGGCGACGGCCTCCTGCGCCTCTCCTGCGGGATCGAGGACGTGCGCGACGTCGCCGCGGATCTCACGCGCGGGCTGAACGCGCTCTGAACGTCCCGCGCAGGGGCCGTTACGATCCCGGCCCGGAGCGGACCGGGCAGGAGCGGGCCGGTCACGAGCGGACCGGCGGCGGAGGCCCCGATGCGAAAGGCGTTGCACCTGATGGCGAAGATCGGACGAGGCGCGCAGCCGGCGGCGGCTGCGGCGGCGCTGGCGGCGGCGGGCTGCGCGGGAGCGCGCCCCACGGGCCTCCAGGCGAGCGGACTGACGTATCCCGAGACGCGGCGCGGCGACGTCGTCGAGACGCTGCACGGCGCGCAGGTCGCGGACCCGTACCGCTGGCTCGAGGACCTCGACTCCGCCGAGACGGCCGACTGGGTCGCGCGGCAGAACGTCGTCACCGACGCGTACCTCGCGCAGATCCCCGAGCGCGCGGCGATCCGCGCGCGCCTCGAGCGGCTCTTCGACCACGAGCGCTTCGGCGTGCCGTTCCGCGAGGGCGGGCGCACGTTCTACCGCCGCAACGACGGGCTGGAGAACCAGAGCGTCCTCTACGTCGTGGACGCGGACGGTGCCGAGCCGCGCGTGCTGCTCGACCCGAACACGCTCTCGGCCGACGGCACCGTCGCGCTCGACGAGATCTCCGTCAGCCGCGACGGGCGGCTGCTCGCGTACGCGCTCTCGAGCGCCGGCTCCGACTGGAAGGAGTGGCACGTCCGCGACGTCGCCACGGGCGCGGACCTGCCCGACGTCGTCACGTGGTCGAAGTTCTCCGGCGCGAGCTGGGACGCCGCCGGCACCGGCTTCTGGTACAGCGCCTACGACGCGCCCGCTGCGGGCAAGACGTACGAGGGCGCGAACTACTTCCAGAAGGTGCGCTTCCACCGCCTCGGCACGCCGCCTTCGTCCGACGCCGTCGTCTTCGAGGACCGCGAGAACAAGGAGCGCGGCTTCGGTGCCGACCTGACCGACGACGGGCGCTTCCTGATCCTCGGCGTGTGGGAGGGCAGCGCGACGCGCAACCGCCTGTACTACCGCCGCAGCGGCGAGCAGGCGTTCGTGCGGCTCTTCGACGCGTTCGACGCGCGCTACGAGTTCCTCGGCAACCTCGGCGACACGTTCCTCGTCTGGACCGACAACGGCGCGCCGCGCGGGCGCGTGATCGCGGTCGACCTCGCGCAGCCCGACCCGTCGCACTGGCGCGAGGTCGTGCCCGAGTCGGCCGACCGGCTCGACGGCGTGCACCTGGTCGGCGGGCGGCTCGTGTGCAGCTACCTGCACGACGCGTACTCCGTCGTCCGCGTCGTCGAGGCCGACGGACGCCACGCCTACGACGTCGAGCTGCCGGGCATCGGCACCGCCGACGGCTTCAACGGCAAGCCGGGCGACGGCGTCAGCTACTTCTCGTACACGAGCTTCACGACGCCCGCGGAGATCCGCTGCCTCGACGTCGCGACGGGCGCGGTCACGCTGTTCCGCCGGCCGGAGGTGCCGATCGACCCCGAGCGCTTCGTCACGCGGCAGGTCTTCGTGACGTCGAAGGACGGCACGCGCGTGCCGATGTTCGTGTCGCACCGCCGCGACGTCGTCCCGGACGGCGCGACGCCGACCTACCTCTACGGCTACGGCGGCTTCGACATCTCGCTGACGCCCGGCTTCTCGACGTCGCGCCTCGTGTGGATGGAGATGGGCGGCGTCTACGCCGTCGCGAACCTGCGCGGCGGCGGCGAGTACGGCGAGGAGTGGCACGCCGCGGGCACGAAGGAGCGCAAGCAGAACGTCTTCGACGACTTCGTCGCGTGCGCGGAGTGGCTGATCGCCGAGGGCGTGACGGACACGCGCCATCTCGCGATCGGCGGCGGGAGCAACGGCGGGCTGCTGGTCGGCGCGTGCATGACGCAGCGCCCCGACCTCTTCGCCGCGTGCGTGCCCGCGGTCGGCGTGCTCGACATGCTGCGCTACCACCGCTTCACGATCGGGTGGGCGTGGGCCAGCGACTACGGCTCGGCCGACGACGCGGACGCGTTCCGCTACCTCTACGCGTACTCGCCGCTGCACAAGCTGCGCGCCGGGACCTGCTACCCGGCGACGCTCGTCACGACCGGCGACCACGACGACCGCGTGGTGCCGTCGCACAGCTTCAAGTTCGCGGCCGAGCTGCAGCGCGTGCAGGCGTGCGACAACCCGTGCCTCATCCGCATCGAGACGCGCGCGGGACACGGCGCGGGCAAGCCGACGGCGAAGGTCATCGACGAGCAGGCGGACGTCTGGGCGTTCGTGCTGCACGTCCTCGGGATGCCGCTCCCCGGCGACTTCGGCCGGTAGCGCCCGCGCCTACTGCACGGTGACGACGGCGCGGCCGTCGGCGTCGGCCTCCGCGCTGCCGCTGCGGCTGCCGTGCACGGCGCGGATGCGCGCGCGTGGCGGCGCCTCCGGCAGACGTGCGACGCCGTACGCGTCGGTGAGGATCGCGAGCGGCTGCGTCCCGTCCTGCGCGAGCGGCGTCCACGCCCGGCCGCCGGAGTCCCACAGCGTCAGCTCCGCGCCCGCGAGCGGCCGGCCCAGTGGGTCCTGCACGCGCACCTCGAGCGGTGCGCCGCGCGCCTCGACGAGGGAGATGCTCCCGCCCTCGCCGTCGGCGAGCACTACGTCGTCGCGGAGCAGCAGCATGCCGACGTCGCCGCACGTCACCGTGTAGCGGCCGCCGGGGAGTGCGTCGAAGCGCGCGACTCCCGCGGCGTCGGTCGAGCGTCCGCCGCTCCACGGCCCGTGGATGCCGACGGGCAGCCCGGCGGCCGCGCGTCCGTCGCGCAGCACGACGCGCACGACCAGCGAGCCCGTGCCCGTCGGCTGCTCGCGGCGTCGTCCGTCGCGGGAGCTGAAGCGCCCACTCGCGCCCCCGCTGATGCCGATGACTTCGGTCTCCTCGCGGTCGAGCGTGAGGCGCACGACGCGCTCGTCGTCCGCCGCGTCCAGCTCGAGCGACTGCGTCTCCCCGCCGCGCGAGCCCTTGCGCGCCGTGACGTTCACGCGCTCGCCGCGATGGAACGGGAACGCGTCGGGCCGCGCCTCGCCGCGGGCGTCGGTCCGGACCTCGTGCGGGCTTCCCGTCGCCGCGGACCAGACCTGCACGACGGCGTCCTCGACCGGCGCCCCCGCCTCGTCCGTGACCTGCACGACGATGCGCGCGGCCCGCGGGATGGCGACGTCGAGCTGCGCGCGCGTCGCGAAGCGCGAGAGCGTGCCCGTCCGGTGCAGCACGGAGCGCGCCGGGCGTGCCGTGCCGCCCGTGCACTCGGCGAGCCGGATCTCGAAGTCGTAGCCCTCGCCGGGCCAGAGCGGCCGGAGCGCCGGCGGGTTCGGCGCGCCCTCGGGCAGCACGCCGCCGCCCGCCCAGCACGAGAACGCGGGCAGCGGGTCGAGCGTCTCCGCATCGACGAACCGCACGTCGAGCGGAACGGGCCGCGGAACGCGGACGACCGTCTCGCCGAGCTCGACCGTGCGCTCCTTTTCGCGCGGCGCCTCCACCTTCACGGCGAGCGACGTGAGCTCGCCCGCATCGAAGCGGACGCGCCCGTCCACGTCGGTGCGAAGCACAGCGTTGAAGCGCGTGCGGTCGAACACACGCACGTCGACGACCGGCGATGCGTCGTCCTCGGTGACGACACGCACCACGAACGCGGGCTCTTCCGCGAGCGCCGGCTCCGGCTCGACGGCACGTGGCGGCTCCTGCTGCGGCGGCGTGATGCGTACGCGCGTCGCTGCGACCGGCTCGTCGCCCGGAGCGGTCGGCTCGGACGCGTCCTCTACCGACGTGTCGGCGCCCGGCGCCGCCGTGGACGCATCCTGCTCGCGCGACATGAGCACGAGGGCGAGCGGCAAGCCCACGAGCACGACGAGCAGGAGGACGAGGAGCCGCAGGCGCCGCACGGGGGCGCAGCGTATCCGAGATCCCCCGCGAACGTCAGCGGGCGAGCACGTGCGTCAGCGCGGCCTCGAGCTGCGGGTGCTCGAAGCGGAAGCCCGACGCCTGCAGCTTCTTCGGCGCGACGCGCGTGCTCGCGAGCAGCAGGTCCTCGGCCATCTGACCGAGCGCCAGCTTCGCGACGAAGCCGGGCAGCGGCGCGAGCGCGGGGCGGTGCAGCACCTTGCCGAGCGTCTTCGCGAAGTCGCGGTTCGTGGCCGGGTTCGGCGCGACGGCGTTGACGGGGCCCGCGAGCGACGGCGTCACGACCGCGTGGCGCAGCGCCCCGCAGACGTCGCCGATGCTGATCCACGAGAGCCACTGGCGGCCGTTGCCGATGGGGCCGCCGAGGCCCAGCTTGAACGGCGGCAGCATCTTCTCGAGCGCGCCGCCGAGCGGGGAGAGCACGACGCCGATGCGCACGTGGACGACGCGGATGCCCGCGTCGCGCGCGGGCGCCGCCGCCGCCTCCCACGCGCTGCACACGTCGGGCAGGAAGCCCTTGCCCGGGGCCGCGTCCTCGTCGAGCACCTCGTCGCCGCGGTCGCCGTAGAGGCCGATCGCGGACGCGCACACGAGCACGTCGGGCTTGCGCGGCAGCCGCGCGGCGATGCGCGCGATGGCGTCGGTGCCCTTCACGCGGCTGTCGCGGATCGCCGTCTTGACCTTGCCGCTCCAGCGCGTCGCGATGTTCTCGCCGGCGAGGTGCACGATCGCGTCCACGCCCGCGAGGTGGTTCTCGTTCACGGCGCCCGTGACCGCGTCCCACGTCACCTCGTCCGCCGCGGGATCTCCGTGCCGCACGAGCCGCACCACGACGTCGCCCTTCGCGCGCAGGAGCCCGACGAGCGAGCGCCCCACGAGTCCCGTCGAACCGGTCACCGCCACCTTCATGCGACTCGCCCTCCCGCGCCGTCGCGGCGCGCCCGGATGTTCGGGCAGGCCGCGGGGCGTGCCCCCCGAATTCAGCCGCTCCCCGACGTCAGGCCTGCGCTGCCGCGGGCCGCAGCCCTCGCAGCCACTCGGCGAACGCGCAGAGCGACTCGACGTACTCGATGTTGCGCGGCCCGCGCCGCACGCCCCGCGCACCGGCGCCGCCGACGAGCAGGCGCACGTCGTCGGCCAGCATCCCGCGCAGTTCCGCGAGCACGCGGTCGGTGCGCGGCCCGCCCGTTGCCAGCGACACGCCGATGCCGACCGCCGCCGCGCGCGTCTCGCGTGCCGCGGCGACGATCTCGACCAGCGGCGTCTCGGTCCCGAGCACGCGCACGTCCACGCCCTCGTGCGTGCCGAGCGCGGCGGCCATGTGGATGCCGAGGCCGTGCGGCTCGCCGGGCAGCGTCGAGAGCAGCATCGTGGGCGCACCGGGCTTCACGCACGCGTCGCAGCGGAGCTGGCGCAGCAGGTCCTCGATGTGGATCGACGCGTGGTGCTCGTGCCGGATGTCGAGGCGCCCGTCGGCCCACGCGCGGCCCATCTCGACGATGAACGGCGCGACGCGTTCGAGCAGCACGCCGCGTGCGCCGAGCGCGTCGATGTCGCGACGCAGCGCGGCCGCGAGCTCCGGTCCGCGGAACGCCCGCGCGAGGTCGAGCAGGCGGTCGAGCTCCTGGCGGCAGCCCGTCGAGCGGCACGAGACGAGCTTCTCGAGCTCCTCCTCCGTGGCGGCGATGACGTCGCCCGGCCGGCCGCCGAGCGCGAGGGCCTCGGCCACGCGCCGCAGCCAGCGCACCTGCTCGCGCGTGAAGCGACGGTGCCCCGACGGCAGGCGCACCGGCACGGGACGCCCGTAGCGCCGCTCCCACACGCGCAGCGTCGCCGACGAGATGCCCGTCACGGACGCGGCGCGTCCGATCGAGTAGAGGCCGTTGGCATCTCCGTGGGGCATCCGCTGCGGTCTCCCGGGCGCGCGTGCGACGTCAACGGGAAGGCGGAGTGTAGAGATTCCATTCCCGCGAACCTGGACATGCTGCGGCGCCGCGGGCGCCGCGCGCGCTCAGCCGCCCCAGCGCCGCACGTACTCGCGCAGGCGCAGCTTGCGCGCGGCGTTGTCGGAGCTCATGTAGCGCACGGTGCCGTAGACGGGCCGCTCCGGCGCCCACGGGCGGTCGTGGCGCCCGAACGTCCAGAGGATCCCGCCGTACGAGTTCGGGTCGCGGCCGTCGAGCGCGTAGCGGTTGTTCAGGTGGACGAGGATGCGCAGCGCCTCCGCGGGGCTCGCCGTCCACTCGAGCACCTTCTTGCCCCAGAGCATGCGCAGGTAGTTGTGCATCGCGCCCGACTCGCGCAGCTCGCGCTGCGCGGCGTTCCAGAGCGGGTCGTGGGTCCGCGCGGCGTCGAGCGTCGCCTCGTCGTAGAGCGGGCTGCGCACGTCGCCCGCGTGCGCGTCGAGCGTGCGCCGCGCCCAGTCGGGCAGCGAGTCGAGCGTGTCGTACGCGTCGGGCCGCAGGAACGCCGTGTGGAAGCAGAGCTCGCGCCACGTCACGACCTGGTCGAGGAAGCCCTCGCCCGCGGCCGACATGCCCCACCAGCCCTCGCGGCTGCCCGTGACGGAGTTCGCGAGCCGCTCCGGCAACCAGTTCTCGACGTCCGCGACGCCGCGCAACACCTCGTGCGTGCCCACGTGCCCGAAGTGCAGGTACGGCGAGAGCCCGCTCGTCGCACCGTCGTCCGGATGGTTGCGCTCCGCATACGACGCGAACGGCCCGGAGAGGAACGCGTCCAGGCGCGCCGCGGCCGCGCGCGCGCCGCCCGGCGTCGCCGGGCACGGGGCGACGTCGTGGTCGATCGGCAGGTGCGCGAGTCCGCCCGGAGCGAGCAGCGCGTCGAGGTCCGCGGCGGGCCAGCGGCGGCGGAGCGCGTCGCGGACGACGGCGCCGCGTGCGAGGCGCAGCCCCGCGACGCCGTCCGGTCGCGGCGCCGCGGCGAGGTGCTCGGGCAGCGCGCGCTGCATGTGGCGGCGCAGGTCCACGGCGCGGTCGAAGCGGCGCGGGCGTCCGTCCACCTGCGGCAGCGCGCGGAGCGGCAGCAGGCCGACGCCGTCCACGCGGCCGATGCGCACGTCGAGCCGGCGCGCCGCCGCGGCCTGCATCCGCGGCAGGAAGAAGCACGGGAACTCGTCGGTGACGACCGCGCACGCGTCGGCGGCGAGGGCTTCGAGGAGCCCGCGCCCCGCGCCCGGCGTCGGCTCGACGTAGGGCAGGTACGTGACCGGCGTGCCGGCGAAGGCGTCGCGGTTGTCGCGCATGCCCTCGATCACGAAGCGGTGCAGGCGGTCGCTCGCCCAGCGGTAGCCCGCGCGCAGCGGCTCGAAGACGAGCAGCGGCCGCCCCAGCTCGAGGGCGATGTCGGCGGCGAGGTCGAGGGCGAAGTTCGACGTCGAGCGGCGGTACGCCGTCATCCAGTAGAGGACGATGCGTCGCTCGGGGCGGAGCGGCTGCTCGTTCAGCGCGCGCGCGCGGATCTCCGGCACGCTGCGCAGGGCCGTGGGCATGCGACGGGAACGCGGCCGAACCGCGGCGTCTTCCGCGCAGTTCCGACGTGCCCACGCCGTGGGCGCGCGCGCCGGGACCCGTCGATCGCCTACGATCAGGCCGCCGCGCCGCGGCGGCGCCAGGCGGCACGGGGCGCCGGAAGCGCGGGCAGCGCAGGAAGCGTCGCGAAGCGTCGGAGGGAGAGGACATGCACCGCACACTCGCCGCCGTCGCGCTCGCCGTGCTCGTGGCGGCGCCCGCGACCGTCGTTCCCGTCGCTTCCGCGCGCGCGGCGCCGCTCTCGGGCGCCGAGACGAAGAAGGTCGGCGACGCCTTCCGCAGCTACCTGCGCGAGCGCGACGCGAAGGCGCGCGACAAGCTGTGGAAGTCGGTCGAGAAGCTCGCCGCGAAGCTCGCGCCCGCGGAGCTCGAGGAACTGATCCGCGCCGCCGTCCCGGGCGACGAGTGGGACGGCGGCTACACCGACGCCGTCGAGTTCACGTCGGCGGGGGAGACGTGGACGTACTCGGCGGTGCTGCCGAAGAAGCGGCCGAAGGAACTGCTGCCGCTCGTCCTCGACATCGGCCACGGCTCGTGGAAGGACAACGACGCGGAGGCGCGCGAGGAGGGCATGCGCACGTGGCTGCGCGTCGCCGGCGCCCAGGACGCCGTCGTCTACGTCCGCACGCGCGTGATCGACCGGCTCTCGACCGACGGACGCTACGACGCGTGGGTCGTGCCGCCGCGGCGCGACGGCGACGGCCCGAACATGGACACGCTCGCGTCGATCGTGATGGACGCCGTCCGCGACGCGTGCCTGCGCTATCCCGTGGACCCCGACCACGTGTACGTCCAGGGCATCTCGCAGACCGGCTTCTGGACGTGGTGGCTCGCGACGTACGCGCCCGACCGCTGGGCCGCGGCGGCGCCCGTCGGCGCGGTGACGTGGCACGTGCGGCCGAACATCGTGAACGCCGTGCGCGTGCCCGTCTACGTGCTGCACGGCACGAACGACCCGACGTGCAGGTTCGAGGAGGCGGACAGCGCCGTGAAGGCGCTGCGCGAGCTCGGCGGCGACGTGGACTTCCGGCCGACCGATGGCGGCGGGCACATGGACGGCGTGTTCGTGCGCTTCGGCGAGATCTGGCCGGAGATGCGGAAGCGTCGGCGCGACGCGTACCCGAAGCAGTTCGAGCGGCGGCTCGTCAGCGGCGCGCGTCCCGACGCGTTCTGGTTGCGCGCCGAGGGCGTCGCCGCCAAGGGCTTCAACCCGTGGGCGCCGCCGTGTCGCGTGGCGGGGACGATCGACGGGCAGACGCTGCGCGTCGAGGCGTCGGGCTGCGAGCGCGTGGTGGTGCTCGTCGCGACGGGCATGGTGGACGTCGCGGAGCCGGTGACGATCGTCCTGAACGGGAAGAAGAAGTGGTCGGGCCGCCTCGAGCCCGACGCACGCGCGGCGCTCGACGTCGCCCGCGAACGCGGCGACGCCGCCCCCTTCTGCACCGCCGTCCCCCTCGACCTCTGACTCCCCACGCAACGAACCGGGACGGTCCTGGAAACTCACCCCACGCAAGAAACCCCCGGAATCGGGGACGGTCCTGGGAAGTTGCGCTACGCAAGAAACCCGCCCCGACGGGGACACTCCTGGACCGCGTCCGTCCGGCCCGAGCCGCGTCGCCGAGGTCTGTCCCCCGCATCCGCAGGAAGTTGCGCCACGCAAGTTCCGAGGACCGTCCCCAGTTCGTTGCGTGGTGCTGACGGCGGACGCGGGATTTCGTCGCGATCTCGTGCGCAGCCCCGAGAACGGCGGCGTGTCCGCGTCCGCCGCGCCGCCGGTCGTCGTGCTCGACGGAGTCGAGAAGCGCTTCGGCGACCTCGTCGCCGTGGGCGGCGTCTCGCTCGCGATCCCGCGCGGCACGTGCTACGCGCTGCTCGGCCCGAACGGCGCGGGCAAGTCGACGTTGTCGCGCATCATCGCGGGCACCGCGCCGCGTGACGGGGGCAGCGTGTCCGTCTTCGGGATGGATCCGTGGCGCGAACAGGTGCGCGTCAAGACGCGGCTCGGCGTCGTCGCGCAGGAGGACGGCCTCGACGAGGAGCTCGACGTGCAGCACAACCTGCACGTGTACGGCGGCTTCTTCGGGCTGCGCGGGCCCGAGCTCCACGCGCGTGCGGCCGCGCTGCTCGCGTTCATGGAGCTCGGCGGCCGCGAGGCGACGCGCGTCGTCGCGCTCTCCGGCGGCATGCGGCGGCGCCTCGCCATCGCGCGCGGGCTGCTGAACGATCCCGAGCTGCTGATCCTGGACGAGCCGACGACGGGCCTCGACCCGCAGGTGCGCCACGCGATCTGGGCGGTGCTGCGCCGCCTGCGCGGCGAGGGCCTGACCATCCTCCTGACGACGCACTACATGGAAGAGGCCGCGCAGCTCGCGGACGTCGTCGGCGTGCTGCACCGCGGCCGGCTCGTCGCGTCCGACGCGCCCGACGCGCTCGTGCGCGCGCACCTGCCGTCGCACGTCGTCGAGACGGAGGCGCAGGACGTCGCGGCGGCACCGCCGGAGGGTGCCATCGCCGAGCGCTACGGCGACCGGCTGTTCGTGTTCCACGACGACCAGGAGACGCTCCTGCGCTGGGCGGCACGGCATGCCTCCGGGCGCACGCTGGCGCGGGCGACGTCGCTCGAGGACGTGTTCCTGAAGCTGACGGGGAAGGCGCTCGATGGCTGAGGTGCCCGCGCGCCGCGCACCGCCGCCGCCGCCCTCGACCGCGACGCGTGTCGCGGCCGTGTGGCGACGGCACGCGCGCGTGTACGCCGACAGCTTCGTCGCCAACGCGACGCCGGCCGTGCTCGAGCCTCTGTTCCTGCTGCTCGCGGTGGGCGTGGGCGTCGGTCGTTACATCGACGCGGAGTTCAACGGGCTGCCGTACCGCGAGTTCATGGCGGCGGGCATCCTCGGCATGACGGCCGTCTACACCGCCGCGTTCGAATCGACGCACGCGACCTTCGTCCGCATGCGCTATCAGCGCGCGTACGACTCGATGCTGAACTCGCCGCTGACGACGCGCGACGTGTTCGTGGGCGAGATCCTGTGGTGTGCGTCGAAGGGGCTCTTCTACACGGCGATCGTCGCGACGGTGCTCGCGGTCGCGGGCGCGATCTCGTCGCCGTGGGCGCTGCTCGCACCCGTCGCCGGGTTCGTGACGGCGCTGGCGTTCGCCGGGCTCGGCTTCCTCTTCACGTCGTTCGTCACGAACATCACGCAGTTCCAGTTCTTCTTCACGGCCGGGCTGACGCCGATGGTCTTCTTCTCCGGTCTCATGTTCCCCGTGCAGGAGCTGCCGCACGGTCTGCGCGAGGTGGCGTACGCGACGCCGATGTTCCACGTCATCGAGACGTTCCGCCTGCTCGTCTCGGGACCGTCGCACGCGAGCGTCCCGTGGGCGTGGGCGTGCCCGTTCGTCGTCGTCGCCCTCGCTGTCGCGTTCGCCGCCGCCGGCGTCCGCCGCATGCAGAGCCGCCTGCTCCGCTGACGGACGCGCGCCCGTCGCCGTCTCCGCCGCAACCAGTCGTTCCGAAGGGGACGGTCCTCGCCCAGGCTCGGGTGCGAAGTTCTCGTCGCGTTGGGGACACTCCTCAGGCTCGGCCCGTCGCGCGCTCGCCCGTTGTCGTCGGCGCGCGCCGCAGGCTCGTTCTGCACGCGGGCGGAGGACCGTCCCCTTCGGAACGGGAGCTTGCGTCTCGAGGCTGGGCGAGGACCGTCCCCTTCGGAACGGGAACCTGCGGTGTGAGCCTGCGTGAGGACCGTCCCCGACGCAACGGGGAGGCGGGACGCGGGGTGGCGGTTCAGGGGCCGGGGTCGAAGGCGGCGGCGGCGCGGACGAGGTCGCGCGTGATGATGCCCGTCAGCCCCCAGACGGTGTGGCGGCCGGAGTCGAAGTACGGGATCTGACGGAACCGCGCGCGCTCGTGGCGGGTGTCGCGGAAGGTCCAGCGCGGGCGCTCGAGCAGCGTGGGGAACGGGATCTCGAAGACCTCGGCGACCTCGCGCGCGTCCGGCTCGTAGATGCGCGGGCGGTCGAGGCGCGCGACGAACGGCGCGACGAGATACCCCGCGATGGACACGCGGTCGGGCAGCCGCGCGACCACGCGCAGCGCGTCCTCCGGCAGTCCGAGCTCCTCGCGCGTCTCGCGCAGCGCGCACGCGACGGCGTCCTCGTCGCCCTCGCGTGCGCCGCCGGGGAAACAGACCTGGCCGGCGTGCGCGGGCAGGTCGTCGCGGCGCAGGTTGTAGACGACGTGGTCCACGCCCTCGCGCTCGACGAGCACGACGAGCACCGCCGAGTCGCGCAGGTCGCGCTCGCTGCGCCAGTCGCGCGCGGGCGGGGCGAGCCGCTCGGCGAGGAGCGCGTCGGTCAGGAGGCGCGGCGGAGACGCTTCGGACATCGCGACAACGTGACGCGGCGCGGCGCCGTCGGCCACTTCCTTCCGCGCCGAGAGGCGACGCTCCCGATCCCGCCCACACAAGTTCCGGGGACGGTCCTCGCAACTTGCGCCACGCAAGAAACTCCCGCCGTCGGGGACGGTCCTGACAACTCGCGTCACGCAAGAAACTCGCCGCGAGGGGGACACTCCTCAGCCCCGGCGGCACGGCACGGCACGGCATGCGCTCGCGCGGAGCCTCGTGCGGCAAGGCGCGTCGATGAGGAGTGTCCTCCGAAACCGGAGGAACTTGCGCTACGCAACTTCCGAGGACCGTCCCCGATTCCGTGGGTTCCTTGCGTAGCGCGAGTTGCGAGGACCGTCCCGGTTCGTTGTGTGGGCGGGGGTCAGCGGCGCGGCGTCAGGCGCCTGCGCCACGCCCGCACGGCCGCGCGGACGCGACGCGTCGCCGTGCCGCCGACGTGGTCGCGGCGGTCCACCGCGCGACGGAAGTCGAGCGCGCCCGCACAGCCCTCGAAGCGCGCGTCGAGGGCGGCGATCTCGGACGCGGACAGCGCCGAGAGGTCGCGGCCCCGTGCCTCGCACGCGCGCACCAGCTCACCGACGGCGTCGTGCGCGTGACGGAACGGGACGCCCTTCCCGACCAGGAAGTCCGCGAGCTCGGTCGCGAGCAGGTGCCCGCCCGCGAGCAGGCGCGCCGCCGCGTCGCCGCGGAACGTGCTGCCGCGCAGGGTGTCGGCGACGACGTCCGTCGACGCGACGACGGTGTCGCACGCGTCGAACACGCACTCCTTGTCCTCCTGCAGGTCGCGGTCGTACGTGAGCGGCAGGCCCTTCAGCGTCGTCAGGAGCGCGGTGAGGTGACCGATCACGCGCCCGGTCTTCCCGCGCGCGAGCTCCGCGCCGTCCGGGTTGCGCTTCTGCGGCATGATCGACGAGCCCGTCGAGACCGAGTCGCCGAGCGCGAGCAGGCTCCACTCCGACGACGCCCACAGGCACACGTCCTCCGCGAGCCGCGAGACGTGCACCGCGAGGATCGCCGCCGCGGCGAGCCACTCGGCCGCGAAGTCGCGGTCGGCGACGGTGTCCATCGAGTTCGCGGTGGGGCGCGCGAAGCCGAGCTCGCGCGCGACCGCAGCGCGGTCCACGTCGTACGGCACGCCGGTCGCCGCGCCGGAGCCGAGCGGGCACGCGTCCATGCGCCGCGCCTGGTCCGCGAAGCGGCCGCGGTCGCGCTCGAGCATCTCGACGTACGCGAGGAGCTGGTGCGACAGCAGCACCGGCTGCCCGCGCTGCAGGTGCGTGTACGCCGGGACGACGACGCCGAGCACGGTCTCCGCCTGCGAGACGAGCGCCTCCTGCAGCCCCGCGATGCTGCGGTCGACCTCGGCGGTCGCGTCGCGCAGCCACAGGCGGAACGCCGTCGCGACCTGGTCGTTGCGGCTGCGCGCCGTGTGCACGCGCGCGCCGGCGTCGCCGATGCGCTCCGTCAGCGTGCGCTCGATCCACGAGTGGACGTCCTCGTCGTCGCCCGCGACGACCAGCGTGCCCGCGCCGATCTCGCGCCGCATGCGGTCGAGCTCGCGCACGATCTTCCGCGCGTCGCCGGCCGGGATGATCCCCTGCGCACCGAGCATGCGCGCGTGCGCCGCGGACGCGACGAGGTCGTGCACGACGAGGCGCCGGTCGAAGTGCAGCGAGTCGCCGACGCGCCGCAGCGACGGCGCGGGTCCGCCCGCGAAGCGTCCGCCCCAGAGTCCGCGCTTCCCGCCCTTGCCGCTCATGCCGCGTCCCCCGTGAGGTAGAGCGAGCACAGCTCGCGGTACACGCCGACGGCCTCGCGCACCTGCGACTCCTCGACCCACTCGTCGGCCTGATGGCTCTGCTCGGGGCGGCCCGGGCCGAGCACGACGCCCGGCACGTCGCGCACGTGGAAGAGGTCGGAGACGCCGCCGAACGCGACGGGTCCGCCGGTGCCGGCGGCCGCGAGCGCGGCGCGCACGAGCGGGTCGCGCTCGTCCGTCTCGACGGGCGTCATGCGCCCGCGGAACACTTCGATGCGCCCCTTCACGGTCTCGCGGATGCGCTGCTCCCACCACGCGTTCGGGTAGGTCGGCGTCGGCCGCCCGTCGAGCGTGAAGCGGCAGAGCGGGGGGACGACGTTCGCCTTCACGCCGCCTTCGATCAGCGTGGGAGTGAGCGTCGCGCGGCCGAGCAGAGGGTGCTCCTCCGGCGCCTCGATGCCGCGCAGCGCGACGATGTCGGCGAGCGCCAGCTCGATCGCGTTCACGCCCTGCCACGGCCGCGCCGCGTGCGCCGAGCGGCCCTCGCACGCGACGACCACGCGCAGGAGCCCGCGCTGACACGTCGCGACGCGCAGCTCGGTCGGCTCGCAGATCACGGCACCCGTGAGCGCCGGCAGCTCGCGCCGCAGCACCTCGAGCCCCTCGCCGCCGGTCTCCTCGTCGCAGGTCGCGGCGAAGAGCAGCGTGCCGCCGAAGTCGCGCGTGCGCGCGAGCTCCGCGACGGCGCAGATCATCGCGGCGGCGCCGCCCTTCGTGTCGTTGCTGCCGAGTCCGTGGATGCGTCCGTCCGCGCGCGTCGCGCGCCACGGCTCGCGCGTCCACTGGGGACTCGACGGCACGGTGTCCACGTGCGCCTCGAGCAGGAGCGTGCGCGGCCCGGGGCGCCGCCCCTCGACCGCGACCCACACGTTGCGGCCCGACGCGGTCGGGCGCAGGCCCGCGTGGCGCAGCACCTCGGCGATCAGCGCCACCACCGCGTGTTCGTCACCCGAGACGCTCGGCGTCTCGACGAGCGCACACGTCAGGGCGACGGGGTCGCCGGCCGTGATCCGCGGCGTGCTCATCGTCGCCTACTCCTTGAGGTAGCGCTCGTGCTCCTCGGAGCGCGTGATGAGCGTGCCCGCACCGACCTTCGTGAACAGCTCGAGCAGCAGGGTGTGCGGCTTCTCGCCGTTCAAGACGTGCACGCGCGCGACGCCGGAGCGCGCGGCGTCCACCGCGTTGCGCACCTTCGGGATCATGCCCTTGCCGATGGTCCCGTCCGCGATCAGCTCCTCGATCTCGCGCGCGGAGATCGAGCCGATCAGCGTCGACGGGTCGCGCGGGTCGCGCAGCACGCCGTCCACGTCGCTCAAGAGCATCAGCTTGTCGGCCTTCAGGTCGATGGCGAGGCGCGTCGCGACCGTGTCGGCGTTGACGTTCAGCACGTTGCCCTCGCGGTCCGCGGCGAGCGACGCGACGACGGGCACGTGGCCCGTGTCCATCAGCTCGCGCAGGAGCCGCGTGTCCACGTCCACGATGTCGCCGACGTGGCCCATGTCGACGACGCGCAGCGTGCCCGTGGCCTCGTCGCGGTACTCGCGCGGCGGGCGCCGCTGCGCGTGGATGAGGTCGCCCGAGACGCCCGTCAGGCCGACGGCGCGGAGTCCCTCGCCGCGCAGCGCGCCCAGCACCTCGAGGTTGATCTTGCCGGCGAAGACCATCTTCGCGACCTCGAGCGTCTCCTCGTCGGTGACGCGCCGGCCCTCGACGAACTGCGGCTCGAGCCCGAGGCGCCCGGCGAGCGCCGTCGCCTGCGGCCCGCCGCCGTGCACGACGCAGATGCGGATGCCGACGTTCACGAGCAGCGACACGTCCTTCGCGAGCGAGCGCAGCGCGTCCTTGTCGTCCACGAGCGCGCCGCCGAACTTCAGGAGGAACGTCTTCCCCCGGTGCTCGCGGATGTAGGGCAGCGCCTGCGTCAGGATCTCGACGTCGTGCATCACGAGGCACCTCCGAGCAGGGTCGCGAGCACGGCGCGCGCGGTGTGCAGGCGGTTGCCCGCCTCGCGGATCGCGCGCGAGCGCGGTCCGTCGAGCACCTCGTCGGTGACCACCACGTTGCGCCGCACCGGCAGGCAGTGCAGGAAGACGGCGTCGTCGCCCGCAGCCAGCAGCGACTCGGTGACGGTCCAGTCGCGCCGGGCCATGCGCGCGACCGCGCCCGCCGCCGGGTCGGCGTAGTGCGCCGGCGCGCCCCAGGCCTTCGCGTAGACGGCGCGCGCACCGCGCACCGCCGCGCGCTGGTCGGTCGTCGTCGTGACCGCGCCCGCTCCGGGCAAGAGGGCGCGCGCCTCGTCGACGAGCACGTCGGGCAGCGCGAAGCCCGCGGGCGCCGCCACGCGCACGTCCATCCCCATGCGCGCGGTCGCGCGCAGGAACGCGGCGGCGACGGCGAGCGGGAGCGCGCGCGGGTGCGGCGCCCACGTGAGCGCCACGGGCACGCCGCGCAGGTCCTCGCCGCACTCCTCCTGCAGCGTCAGGAGGTCCGCCAGCGCCTGCAGCGGGTGGTCGAGCGCCGACTCCATGTTGACGACGGGCACGCGCGATTCCGCCGCGACCGTCGAGAGCACGGGCTCCGCGCGGTCCGCGTCGAAGTCGCTGAGCCCCGCGAACGTGCGCACGGCGACGAGGTCCGCCATCTCGGCCAGCACGCGCACCGCGTCGACGAGGTGCTCCTGCGAGTCGCCGTCCATCACCGCGCCGCGGCGCGTTTCGATGCGCCACGAATCCTGCCCGGGCACGAGCGCCACCACGTGCGCGCCCTGCGACGCGGCCGCGAGCTCCATCGACGCGCGCGTGCGCAGCGACGGGTTCAGGAAGAGCAGCGCGACCTGGCGCCCCGCGAGGAGCCGCGGGTCCGGGCCCTCGGCCTTCAGGCGGGCGGCGAGGCGCAGGAGACGCGGCAGCGCGTCGCCCGGCAGGTCGGCGAGCGAGAGCAGGCGCGCGGGATGCGGGGCGGGGGCGCCGTCAGCCACGGAGGACATCGTGGAGCGCGCGCAGGAACGCGTCCACCTCCGCGTCCGCGATGACGAGCGGCGGCAGCAGGCGCAGCACGGCGGCGTCGCCCGGGGTCGAGCCCGCGAGCACGCCGCGGCCGCGCAGCTTCGCGACCACGTCCTTCGCGGCGCGGTCGAGCACGATGCCGAGCAGGAGGCCCTTGCCGCGGAAGCCGCGCACGCCGGGGAACGCGCGGCAGCCCTCCTGGATCTCGCGCGCGCGGCGCTCCGCGTTCGCGAGCAGGCCCTCGTCGCGGATGACGCCGAGCGTCGCCGAGATCGCGACCGCGGCGAGCATGCCGCCGCCGAACGTCGTGCCCTGGTCGCCCTCCTTCACGCGCGCCGCGACCTCGTCCCTCGCGATCACGGCTCCGACGGGAACGCCGCTGCCGAGCCCCTTCGCCGTCGAGATGAGGTCGGGCACCACGCCCGCGTGCTCGCCGTACCACCAGCGCCCCGTGCGTGCGGGGCCGGTCTGCACCTCGTCGAAGTGCAGGAGCGCGCCGCGCTCGTCGCAGAGCTCGCGCAGTCCGCGCAGGTAGGCGTCGCTCGCGGTGTGCATGCCGCCCATCGACTGGATGGGCTCGAGGAGCACCGACGCGGTGTCGTCGTCCACGACGGCGCGCAGCGCGTCGAGGTCGCCGAACGGCACGAACACGTGGTCGGGGACGCCCGGCGCGTAGTCCTCGCGGTAGTGCCCGAGGGCCGTCGCCGAGAGCGCGCCCATCGTGCGGCCGTGGAAGCCGCCGAACATCGAGACGACCTTGCGGCGGCCCGTCGTGCGGCGCGCGATCTTGATCGCCGCCTCGTTCGCCTCGGCGCCCGAGTTGCAGAGGAACGAGCGCGACATGCCCGCGGGCGCCACCGACGCGAGGTCGCGCAGCGCGCGCGCGCGCACGTCGCTCGCGACGACGTTGCTGTAGAAGAGCAGCCGCCCCGCCTGGTCGCGCAGCGCCGCGACGACGCGCGGGTGGCAGTGGCCGGTCAGCGCGACCGCGTGGCCGCCGTAGAAGTCGAGGAAGCGCTCGCCGTGCTCGTCCTCGACCCACGCGCCCTTGCCGCGCACGAGCGTGAGCGGGAGCTGCGCGTACGTCGGGATGCCGTGGCGCTCCTCGAGGGCGCGGAAGTCGTCACGCGTCACGGCCGGCTCCCCGGGGCGTAGAGCCCCGCGGTCTCGTCGAGACCGAGCATCAGGTTGACGTTCTGGACGGCCTGCCCGGCCATGCCCTTGCCGAGGTTGTCGATCGCGCTGAGCACGATCGCGGCGCCGTCGGCGACGCTCACGGACACGTCGCAGAAGTTCGTGCCGCGCACGTGGCCGACGCGCGGCGTGCCGCTGCGCAGGCGCACGAACGGGTCGTCGGCGTACTCCTCGGCGAACGCGGCGCGGACGTCGCCCGCGGAGACGCCGCGCGGCAGGTCCACGAACAGCGTGGTGAAGATGCCGCGCGCGAACGGCCCGGACTGCGGGACCATCCACCACGGCGTCGCGGCGTCCATGCCCGCCGCCGCGAGGCAGCGCACGATCTCGGGCACGTGCTGGTGCGAGAGCACCTTGTACGCCTTCACGTCCTCGACGCGCTCCGGGTGGTGCGTCGTCGCCGACGGCTCCGCGCCCGAGCCCGAGGAGCCCGTGATCGCGACGTGCCGCACCGGGCCCGCGATGAGGCCGCGGCGCGCGAGCGGCAGCGCGGCGAGCAGCGCGCCCGTCGCGAAGCAGCCCGGGTTCGCGACGAGCCGCGTCGTCCGCAGCGCGTCGCGGTGCGCCTCCGGGAGGCCGTAGACCCACGCGCCGGACGCGAGCGCCGAAGGGTGCGGGTGCTCCGCGCCGTAGTGCGTGCGGTAGGCGTCCGCGTCCGCTAGGCGGTGGTCGCCCGAGAGGTCGACGACGCGCAGCGACGGACGGGCGGCGACGAGCGCCGCCGCGTGCTCCGCGGCGTGGCGGTGGGGCAGCGCGAGCACGACGACGTCGGGCTCCGTCGCGAGCAGCTCCTCGGGCCCCGCGACGAACGCGAGGCCGTCCACGAAGCCCGCGAGGTTCGGGTGCACGGCGTCGACCGGCGTGCCCGCGTGCGAGCGCGACGTGACGCCGCAGACCTCGAGCTGCGGATGCGCCAGGAGCCAGCGCAGCGTCTCCGCGCCGCCGTACCCGCTCCCGCCCGCGATGCCGACGCGCGCGCGCGCCGCGCTCACCAGACCACGCCCTCGACGATGTCCACGAGCTTGTGGGCGTTCGTGCGCGCGTTCGCGGCGGGGATGCGCAGCTCCTTCGCGCAGTAGCCCTCGCCGACGTCGTTGTCGGTGGCGGGGCCCGCCATCACGTCGATCTCGAGGCCCCACTTCTGCATGAGCTGCGCGGCGCCCCAGGCGGCGACGAGGTCGTTCGCGCACATCACGTGGGCCTTCGCCTTCGAGCGGATCTCGGGGTCCGCGAGGATCTTGTCGACGCCGTAGTGGCCGATGATCCCGTCGCCGAGCTCCACGACGATCGCGTCGGGCTCGTCGGACGCGAGGTCGGTGAGCAGCGTGCGCGCGACGCCCGCGACGTCCGGAACGCCGACGGTGCTCGGCATGCCGACGTCGAGGAAGCTGCGCGTGCGCCGCGCCCCGTGGTCCTCCATGTTCAGCAGGTCGCGCAGGCAGGCGACGCCCGTCAGCTTCGCGCCGTTCACGCGATAGCCGCGCTGCGTGAGGTGCTGCACGATCGTCGCGGCGGCGTGGGTCTTGCCGGCGCTCATGCACGTGCCCTCGACGAGGATCAGCGGCACGTCGGGCAGCTTCTCGGGCGGCGTCGGCACGTCGCGGCAGATGCTCTCGGGCTCGCCGTCGTGGAGCACCGCGCCGACGACCTCGCAGAGGAGCGGCGTGCCGAGGTCGAGGTTGCCCGAGACGACGACGCCGAGCACGCCGCCGATGTTGAGCACGTGGATGCGGTCGCCGACCGCGAGCGACTCGGGGATCTCGCCGACGAAGCCGCGCAGCGCGTGGCGGCGCCCGAGCACGCCCGCGATGACGTCGCCCTTGCTGATCTTCGCCATGCGCCCGCTGACGAGCTCGACCTTGTCGTAGACGGTCTTCTCGCGCAGCGCGCGCACCACGAGCACGTTGCCGAGCTCCGGGCGCACGTCGTCCGAGATCTCGACCTCGCGCGGCAGGCGCGCGTTGATCGTGCAGCTCGCGATCTTGTCCAGGTGCACCTTCATGCGTCGCCTCCCTTCCGCGCCTGCGCGGCCTCGTGGTCGCGCAGCGCCGCCAGGACCGAGGGCAGTCCGTAGATCTTCGCGAAGCCGCGGGCCTCCTCGCCCGTCCAGCCGCGCGAGCCCTCGCCGTAGACCGCGCCGAGGCGGCCCATCAGCGACGTGCGCGTCTCGACGCCGGCGACCTCGAGCCGCCCGCGCACGAGCCGCACGCGCACCGTGCCCGTGACCTGGCGCTGCGTGGACGCGAGGAACGCCTCGACGTCGCGCGCGACCGGGTCGAACCAGAGCGCCTCGTGGACGAGCGACGCGTAGTACGCGCCGAGCTGGTCCTTCCACGTCTGCTGGCGGCTCGTCAGCACGAGCTTCTCGAGCTCGCGGTGCGCGAAGAGCAGCACGGCCGCCGCGGGCGCCTCGAACGCGAGCCGGCCCTTGATGCCGAGGATCGTGTCGCCCGTGTGCACGCCGCGGCCGACGCCCTGCGCGGCGCCGCGCGCGTTCAGCGCGGCCACGAGCTCCGGCCCGCCGTGCTCGACGCCGTCGAGGGCCACGGGCACGCCCGCGCGGAACGTGACGGCGACGGTGTCGCCGGCGGCGGGGGCGGCGTCGGGCGCGACCGTGTCGGGCCAGCAGTCCGTCGGGAGCGGGCGCTCGGGGCGGTGCAGGTCGCCGCCGCCGATCGTCGTGCCCCAGAGGCCGCGGTTGACGCTGTAGCGCTTCTGCTCGCGCGGCAGCACGACCCCGAGCTCCTCGAGGTAGGCGTACTCCTCGTCGCGCGTCGGGGCCAGCTCGCGCACCGGCGCGTGCACCGGGACGCCGGGCAGCAGCACGGCGAACGCGACGTCGAAGCGGATCTGGTCGTTGCCCGCGCCCGTGCTGCCGTGGACGACGCACGCCGCGCCGAGCTCGCGCGCCAGCCGCGCGATCTCCTCGGCCTGGACGATGCGCTCCGCGGCGACGCACAGCGGGTAGGTCTGCCCGCGCAGGCAGTTGCCGGCGACGAGGTGGCGCACGAAGCGGTCGAAGACCGCGGCGCGGCCGTCCACCGTGACGTGGCGCTCGGCGCCGAGCTGCGCCGAACGGCGCTCGATCGCCGCGAGCTCGGCGGCGTCGAAGCCGCCCGTGTCCACCGTCGCCGTGACCACGCGCCGGCCCGCGCCCGCGCGCTCGCGCGCTACGCACCACGACGTGTCGAGGCCGCCCGAGAAGGCGACCAGCACGGGCCCGGGGGCCCCGTCCGTTCCGTTCATCGGCGCTCCTCTCCGAGGTGCCGCGCACGACTGCCGGGCGGTCCGGCCCGGCGGAATCGCCGAGGCTACGTCGCCCGGGGGTGCGGTGAAGGAATTGCACCTCGCGCGTTCCGCGCGCGCGGTCCGCGGGGGCGCGCACGAGCCGCCCGGGTTCTCATGGGCGGCGCGGGAACCGCTGTAGGCTGCCCACCCTTCGCGCCGATGTAGGCGTTGACTGCGAGAGACCGGAGGGCCGGGCCATTCCTCTCAGGTGCTTCGGAAAGACCGACGTCGGACGTAAGAGGGAACTCAACGAGGACACTCTCTACTGGTCCGACCGGGAGGGGTTCGCGGTCGTCGCCGACGGCATGGGAGGCCGCGACTTCGGCGAGGTCGCGTCGTCGCTCTGCGTCTCGACGCTGAACACCAGCTTCAAGAAGTACTTCCCGGAGACGCTGCGGCGCCGCCGCCTGACGGGCGACCCGCTGCTCGGCGAGGTCGTGCGGCAGACCCTCGACGTCTGGATCCGCGACATGAACCTCGCGATCTGGGAGTTCGGGTCGCTCGACCACCGCTACCGCGAGATGGGCACGACCCTCGCGCTCGTCTTCCACCAGGAGGACTTCGTCGCGGTCGCGCACGTCGGCGACAGCCGCGTCTACCGCATCCGCGACGGCGAGATCGCGCAGCTCACCGAGGACCACTCGTTCGTGAACGCGCAGCTCCGCGCGGGGCTCATCACGGCCGAGGAGGCCGCGGCGAGCCACCACAAGAACATCATCACGCGCGCCATCGGCACGCGCGCGGCCGTCAAGGCCGACGTGCAGGTGCTCGCGTCGCGCGCGGGCGACATCTACGTGCTCTGCAGCGACGGACTCTCCGACCTCGTCGAGGAGCACGAGATCCTGTCGGTGCTGCGCGACGTGGAGTACGACCTCGAGGGCGGCGTGAACGCGCTCGTGGACCTGGCGAACCACCGCGGCGGCAAGGACAACATCACCGTCGTCCTCGCGCGCGTGGACGGCGCCGGGGCCGCCTGACGGCCGTGTCCGCGCCGCCGCCGGCCGTCGTCGTGGACGGCCTCCACAAGACGTTCCGGGCCCCGGACGGCAGCGAGGTGCGTGCCGTGGACGGGCTCTCGTTCACGTGCGCGCCGGGCGAGATCGTCGGGCTGCTCGGCCCGAACGGCGCGGGCAAGACCACCGCGCTGCGCATCCTCGCGACGATCCTGCGGCCGACGTCCGGCACGGCGCGCGTCGCCGGCTGCGACGTCGAGCGCGACCCGGACGGCGTGCGGCGGCGGCTCGGGTACGTCTCGGCCAGCACCGGCGTCTACGAGCGCCTGACCGCGCGCGAGACGCTGACCTACTACGCGCGCCTGCACGGCATGGAGCCGGCGCGCATCGCGCGCCGCGTGGACGAGGTGCTCGCGCTGCTCGAGATGGGGGACTTCTGCGACCGCGTCGCCGGCCGCCTCTCCGCCGGGCAGCGGCAGAAGGTGTCGCTCGCCCGCGCGATCGTCCACGACCCGCCCGTGCTGATCCTCGACGAGCCGACGGCGAACCTCGACGTGATCGTGGCGCGGAACGTGATCGAGTTCGTGCGCGACGCGCGCGGCGCCGGCCGCGCGATCCTGCTCTCGACGCACGTGTTCTCGGAGGCCGAGAAGCTCTGCGACCGCGTCGTCGTGGTGCACCACGGCCACGAGCTGGCGTCCGGCACACTGCCCGAGCTCTACGCGACAACCGGCACGCGCGACCTCGAGGACGCGTTCTTCAAGCTGGTGCGCGGATGAGCGCGCCGCGCCTCGCCACGGTGCGGCTCGTCGCCGCGAAGGAACTGCTCGAGGCGCTCCGCGACCGGCGCACGCTCTTCGTCGCGCTCGTCCTGCCGGTGCTGCTCTACCCGCTCATGATGGTCGCGATGGGGCCGCTGATCGGGCGGCAGCGCGCGCGCCTCGAGCAGGAGGTCCAGCCGGTCCTCGTCACGGGCCCCGGTCGCGCGGCGCTCGTCGCGGCGGTGTTCGCGCCGTCCGCCGACGCCCCCGACGAGGAGCCGCCGACGCTCGCGACCGTGGACGGCGTCGCCGACCCGGCCGACGCGCTCGCGCGCGGCGACGTGGCGCTCTGGATCGAGACGGGCGACGGTCTCGCGGACGCGCTCGACGGCGACGGCTCCGCCGAGCTGCGCGTGCACCGCGACAGCAGCGACGACGCGTCGCGCGTCGCGTACGCGAAGTGGGAGCGCGCGGTCGCGCGTGCGACCGAGCGCAGCGTGGCGCGCCGGCTCGAGCGGCACCGCCTGCCGCCGAGTCTGCTCGAGCCCTTCCGCGTCGCCGAGGTGCTCGACGCGGCGTCCGCCGAGCAGCGCGCGGGCTACGCGTTCGGGCGCATGCTCGCGCTCGTGCTCGTGCTGATGACGCTCTCCTCGTCGTTCTATCCCGCCGTCGACGTGGTCGCGGGCGAGAAGGAGCGCGGCACCATGGAGACGCTCCTCGTCGCGCCGTGCGGCCGCGCGGAGCTGGTGCTCGGGAAGTACCTCGCGGTGCTCGCGGTCACGCTGACCGCCGCCGTGCTCAACCTGTTCTCGATGTGGCTGACGATGGGGCCGCTGGTCGGCTCGCTCGGCGTCGAGAGCATCCAGGGGCTGAGCGTCGACATCGGCACCGTGGGCGGGATCCTCGCGCTGCTCCTGCCGCTCGGCGCGCTGTTCTCCGCGCTCTCGATCGGCCTCTCGACGCTCGCGCGCAGCGTCAAGGAGGCGCAGCACTACCTGACGCCGCTCTTCCTGCTCGTGATGCCGCTCGCGATGGTCGTGGTCGTCCCGAACGTCGAGCTGACGCCGACCCTCGCCGCGCTGCCCATCACCAACGTCGTGCTGTTCTTCCGCGACCTGATGGTCGGCAAGCTCGCGATCGGCAGCGCGCTGCTCGTGCTGACGACGACCGTCGCCGCTGCGGCGCTCGCGCTCTGGGGCACCGTGCGGCTCTTCCTGCGCGAGGAGACGCTCTTCCGCGGCCCCGAGGGCTCGGGCGGCCTGTTCGTGCGGCCCGCGCCGCGCCCCGTGCCGAGCGCGGGAGCGGCGGTGCTGCTGTTCACCGCGTCGCTCGCGCTCATCTGGTACGCGCAGCCGCTCCTGCCGTCGAAGGACCTGCTCGCGAACGTGCTCTCGACGCAGCTCCTCGTCGTGCTCGCGCCCTGCCTGGCGCTCGCCTGGTGGCTGCGCGCCGCGCCGCGGGCGACGTTCCGTCTGCGCGCGCCGCGCGCGTCGGTGCTGCTCCTCGCCGTGCCGATCGGCCTCACGGCGCCCGTCGTGAACGGGTTCGTGCAGCGCACGCTCTTCGGCGCCGTCGCGGAGGAGGGCCCCTTCCACAAGCTCGCGCAGGCGTTCGAGGAACTGATCCGGAACCAGCACTGGACCGTGCTCGTCGCGATCGTCGCGGTGCTCCCGGCGCTCTGCGAGGAGTTCGTCTACCGCGGGTTCATCCTCGCGTCGTTCGGCGGCGGACGAGACGGCCGAGGCCGCCCCGGCGCCGCGGCCGTCGTCGGCTCGGCCGCGCTCTTCGCGCTCTTCCACATCTACCCCGAGAAGTGGCTCGGCACCTTCCTCGTCGGCCTCGTGCTGGGCCTGCTCTGCGTGGCGTCGCGCTCGCTCTGGCCGGGCGTCGTCGCGCACGCGCTGAACAACGCGTCGCTCGTGCTCGCCGCGAAGCTCGGCGAGGGCAGTCCGCTGGCCGCGCTCCACGACCCCGCGGCGCCGCACAACCGCCTCTACGTCGGCGTCTCCGCCGCGGTCCTCGCGGTCTCCGTGGGCGCCGTCGTCGGCCTCCACCGCCGGAGCCGCGAGGAACTTGACGACCCCGCGGGGCACGGGTAACAACGGGGGCTCGCTTGACGGCGCGCCCGTAGCTCAATTGGATAGAGCATCTGACTACGGATCAGAAGGTTTGGGGTTCGAGTCCCTACGGGCGTGCCAGCGCAACTCGCGGATCCGCTTGAAGTTGCGACGACGGTCCAACTGACGCGTGCAGCGCCGCTCCGGCCGCGCCACCAAGTGGCCACCAATCCCGGTCTCGGACCGTGCACCAAACCGGCCGGATTCCGTGCCGTCCGCGAGCGCCGGGAGACCCGCTCCGCGGCCCCCGCTACGCTGAGCGCGTGGACGATCCGCGCCGCCCCGCCCGTTGGTCGCCGCGCGTTGCGCGCGTGGCGGTGCGCGCGCTGCTCGTCGTTGCATGCGCGCTCCTCGTCGCGTGGCCGGCGTGGGAGTTCCGGTGCTCGTTCCCGCATCTGGAGCGGACTTTCGATGCGGATCGGCGGCCCGAGCCGCTCGTCGTCAGCCTGCCGGCGACCCCGCTCGCGGTGTTCCGCGCGTGCCGTCGCGAGCACGGCTGGTCGTGCTGGTCGACGGAGCTGGATCCGCGGCGGTCATCCTCGGACGCGCTGCGCCGCGACGCCGGCCGTGTCGTCTCGTCGTCGCCCACGCGCTGACGCGCGCGTCGCGCGGCGTGGGCTACACGTGCGGGCGCGGCTCCTCGTCGAAGAGGGACGCGTCGCTGGGGACGTCGTCCTCGCTGTGGAAGGCGTGCTCGATGGCGTCCACGCGGCGCTGGTAGAGCCGCACGCGGCGGCTGATCTCCTGCGACTCGAAGGGGCTCCGGTCGAACGGGTCCGGCGTGGCGCGGCGGCGCGTGGGGAGCGCCTCGTGGAGGCAGCGCGACGAGCGCTCGCGCCGGCGGGCGGCGCGCGGCGGAGGCGCGCCCTCGCGTGATGCGACGCGCGGCGCGTCGGCGGCGCGTGCGGACGCTGCATCGGCGCGCGCTGCCGCGCCGTTGCCGACGGACCCGGCCCCGGTGGTGGCGGCGGTGGCGGCCCGGGCCCCGGCTCCGGTCCCTACTCCGGAGGCGGAGGCGGCGACGGCCGCGCACGCGAGGGGACAGCCGAGCGTCGCGCAGCCGCGCAGGTCGTCGTGGAACTCGCCGCAGACGCGCGCCTCGGCCGCGACGCGCTCCGGGCCGCCCGCGAGGACGGGCAGGAAGAAGCGCTGCGTGCGGAGCCGCGCGAACTCGCGCGCGCAGGTGCACGCGGCGTCGAGGTCGCAGCCCGCGACGTGCCACAGGCCGGCCCAGTCGCGCGCGAAGAGGCCGTGGCGCGTGCGGGCGAGCAGGCCGTCCGCCGCGAACGCGGCCATCTCGCGCGCGACGACCTCGCGCACGGAGCCGAGGCGGTTCGCGATCTGCGGCTGCGACTCGCGCGCCAGGATGCGCGCGCCGTCGCCGAGCCGCACGCACGCGCGCGTCAGCGCGAAGCGGGCGACGCGCGCCGGAACGCGCAGGAACACGTCGCTGTCGCGCTCGTCGATGCGCGCGTGCACGCGACGCCCGAGGAGCGCCGTCACGCGCTCGCGGACCTGCGGGTGGCGCTCGACGAAGCGTGCGAAGGCGCTCTCTCCGACGACGAAGAACGCGCCCGAGCGCAGCACGCGGACCTCGCGCGCCGCGGGCAGCCCGTCCACGACGGACTCGAGCCCCGCGCACTCGCCGGTCTCGAAGAACGCGTAGCAGATGCCGCGCCCCTGCCCGTCGCCGCCGAGCTCCGCGAGCTCGCCGCTCAGCGCGATGACGATCGCCTCGACGCGTGCGCCCGCGGCGCAGACGACGTGGCCCTTCCCGAGTCGCGTGACGCGGCCCGCCGCCGCGAACTCGGACACGAGCTCGGACGACGCGCCCGCGAGGAACTCCACCGTGCCGAGGACGTCGATCAGCAGGTCCACCGCTGCACCTCGCTCCCGCTCGGCTTCGGGCGGGCTTCACCCGCGCTGTCCGGGGCACGACGCGCGACGCGCGCGTCGCAGGCCCGTGCCGCACGTCGGGCGGCGCGTTCGGCACCGTCGCGTGCGCGCGCCGCTGCCTCCTGCCGGAGAACGACGCTAACGCCACCGTCGGTGCGCAGCGTCGGACTCGCGGCTGCGCGGCGGTGACGTCCGTCACGCGCGGCCGCGTGCTTCGCGCGCCGCCGTCCCACGGGCGTCACTGCGGAGCCCGGCGGGGCGACGTAGCGTGCCCGCGCTGCGTGCTCCGGGCGTCACGTCAGGGGCGTGCAGGTCCAGAGGTCGGTGGCACGGAGCGCCATGGTCGCGCGCCGACCCCGCACGCGGACGCGCAGCGCGATGCGCGCGACGGAGCGGATGCGCAGCGTCCCGTCGTCGCGCTCCTTCCCGCGCAGCCACGTGCGCACGCGCAGGAGTCGCGCCTCGGCCGCGCCCGCATCGAGCGCAATCTGGCGGACCGCGTCGCCGAACGCCGCCTTCGACGCGTCGTCCATGCGCGGCACGAAGCGCGGGCCCCGGCGCTCCTCGATGCTGCCGCCGACCGTGATCGCGTGACCCGTGCCCTGCAGCGCGTCGAGCGACCAGGCGCCGGACGCGTCGACGACGAGCTGCGAGGAGACGGGGCCCTTCTGCACGAAGCGCATTGCACCGACGCGCGCGACGACGCGCTCGGTGCCGGCGACATCCCACGTCGAGTCGTACGGCACGTCGGCGACGGCGAGCGCACACGCGAAGAGCAACGTGGCGGCGCAGAGCGCGCTCGCACGCTCGGAACCCCGGCGTCGGGATCGTCCGGTGGACATGGCTGCCTCCTGCTGGAGCCGGAGGAGGGGGGACGCCCGCGATTCTCTCCGCCTCGTGCGCGGCGCACCGTGACCGCCATTACGGGGCGGCGTCCAGGGCGCCTGCGTGTGACGCGTCGCACTGCGGCGCGCGTGCGCAGCGTCTCTCCTGCACGTCGCAGGGCGGGCGCCCGCTGCGCAGGTCGCACGATGACATCCACCGGCCTGACGACCGCCGAGGCGGCGGAGCGCCTCGCACGCCACGGCGCGAACGCGCCGCCGGCGGTGCGCGGTCCGTCGCTCGCGCGGCGCGTCGCGCAGCAGTTCCGCGACCCGCTGGTGCGGCTGCTCGTCGTCGCGGTCGTGCTCGACCTCGCGGTGTGGGGCGCGCACGGCGCCGGTGCGTCGCCGTTCGACGCCCTGACCATCACCGTGATCCTGCTGCTGAACGCGGGCCTCGGCGTCGCGCAGGAGCTGCGCTCGGAGCGCGCGCTCGAGCGGCTCGCGGCGGTCGCCGCGCCGTGGTGCTCGGCGCTGCGCGACGGCGTGCTCGTCCGCGTCGCCGCGCGCGAGCTCGTCCCCGGCGACGTCGTGCGGCTCGGCGAGGGCGACCGCGTGCCGGCCGACGCCGCCGTGCTGCCGGGTCCCGGGTTCCTGGTGGACGAGTCGCTGCTGACGGGCGAGTCGGTGCCCGTCCCGCGCGCCGAGCGCGAGGAGCTCGCGGCCGGGACGCTCGTCGTGCGCGGGGCCGGCCTCGTCGAGGTCGTGCGCACGGGGGCGTCGAGTGCGCTCGGCCGACTCGCGGGGCTGCTCGGCGGCGTCGCGGCGGGCAGCACGCCGCTCGAGCGCCGCATGGCCGCGTTCGGGCGGCGCGTGACGTGGGCCGTCGCCGCGATCTCCGTGGCCGTCGTCGTTCTGGGCGTGGCGCTCGAGGGCACGGGACATCTGCTCCCCACGGTGCTGTTCGCCGTGGCGCTCGCCGTCGCCGCGGTGCCGGAGGGACTGCCCGCGGTGCTCACGTTCTCGCTCGCGGTCGGCGTCGAGCGCATGGCGGCACGCCGCGCCGCCGTGCGGCGGCTCGCGGCCGTCGAGTCGCTCGGGTCCGTCACGGTGATCGCGACGGACAAGACGGGCACGCTGACCGAGAACCGGCTCGTCGTGCGTGCGGTGGACGCGCCCGACGAGGAGCGCCTCGCGCGCGCGGCCGTGCTCGCGAACGACGCCGATCCGCTGACGGGCGTCGGCGACCCGCTCGACACGGCGCTGCTGGCGTGGGCCCGCGGGCGCGGTGTGGACGCCGTCGCGACGCGCCGCTCCCTCGCGCGACGTTCCGGTCGCGAGTTCGACGCGCGCGCGCGCTCGATGCGCGTGACCGTGGCGGAAGGGGCCGGCGGCGCGAGCTACGTGAAGGGCGCGCCGGAAGAGGTCCTCGCGCGCTGCGACATCGGCGCCGCGGAACGGGCGGACTGGCTCGCGCGCGCGGAGCGGCACGCCGCCGCCGGTCTGCGCGTGCTCGCGTTCGCGCGCGGCGCCGGCGAGACCGAGACGCACCTGACGCCGCTCGGACTCGCGCTGCTCTGGGACGCGCCGCGTCCCGAGGCGGCGGACGCCGTGCGCCGCGCGCGCGGCGCGGGCATCCGCGTCCTGATGGTCACCGGCGACCACCCCGCGACCGCGGGCGCCGTTGCGCGCGCCGTCGGCATCGACGCGGAGCGTGTGGTCGAGGGTGCGGCGTTCGACGCCGTCGCCGGCGACGCCCTCGCGCGGCGCGTGGCGGAGTGCGACGTCTTCGCGCGGTTCACGCCGGAGCAGAAGCTGCGGCTCGTCGAGCTGCTGCAGGCGGAGGGCGCGATCGTCGCGATGACGGGCGACGGCGTGAACGACGCGCCGGCCCTCAAGCGCGCCGACGTGGGCGTGGCGATGGGGCTCCGCGGCAGCGACGTCGCGCGCGAGGTCTCGGACCTCGTGCTCCTCGACGACCACGTCGCGACGATCGTCGCGGCCGTCGAGGAGGGGCGGCGCATCCTCGCGAACGTGCGCACCTTCGTGCGCTTCCTGATCGCCACGAACGCCGCGGAGCTGGTGGTGCTCGTCGTCGGCTTCCCGCTCGCGTGGGGGCTCGGGCTGCGCGAGGCCGACGGCTCGCTGCTGCTGCCGCTGACGGCCGCGCAGATCCTCTGGGTGAACCTGCTCACCGACGGGCCGCCGGCGCTCGCGCTCGCGTTCGACGCGCGGTCCGGCGCCCTCGACCGGCCGCCGCAGGACCCGTCGTCGCCGCTGCTCGACCGCGGCGACGCGCTGCTGCTCGGCGTGTGCGCGGCCAGCGTCGCCGCACTGGGACTCGGCCTGCTCGAGCTCGCCCGCCTGCGCGGCGAGTCCGCCGACGCCGCGCGCACCGCGCTCTTCGTGTTCGTCTCGCTCGCGCAGCTCGCGCTGGTCGACCCGATCCGCCGGCTCGAGGGGCGTCCGCGCGCGAACGCCGTCCTGCGCGCCGCGCTCGCGGGCGCGGCGGCCGTGCTCGCGGCGGCCGTGATCGTGCCCGCGCTGCGCCGTCTGCTCGCGCTCGAGCTGCCGTCGCCGGTCACGTCGGTCGCGGCCCTCGTCGCGGTGGCGATGCCGTGGGCCCTCGCGCGGCTCTCCGTGGCGCGCCGACTGCGGCGGCGTGCTGCCGCGGACATCTCGGCCCAACGCGATCTTCACGCGTCGCGTCCGCACCGCGCGCGCTAGCGTTCCGCGATGGAGCGCGGCCGGGTGGGCGAGGTCTTCCGCGTCGCGCTGCGCCTCGGGCTCACGTCGTTCGGCGGGCCGACGGCGCACGTCGCGTACTTCCGCGAGGAGTACGTGGTCCGGCGACGCTGGCTCGACGACGCGCGCTTCGGCGACCTGCTCGCGCTCTGCCAGGCGCTGCCCGGGCCGGCGAGCAGCCAGCTCGGCCTCGCGATCGGGACGCTGCGCGCCGGCCGCCTCGGCGGGATCGCGGCATGGGCGGGGTTCACGCTGCCGTCGGCGCTCGCGCTCGTCGCGTTCGCCGCGGGTCTGCGCGGCGTCGATCCGGCGCGCGCCGCGCCGTGGCTGCACGGCCTCGAGCTCGCCGCCGTGGCGGTCGTCGCGTCCGCGGTGCTCGGGATGGCGCAGACGCTCGCCGCCACGCGCGGCACGGCGCTCGTCGCCGCCGCGACCGCGGTCTGCGTGCTCGCGCTGCCGTCGCTCGGCGTGCCGGGCGCGCCGTTGCAGATCGCGCTCCTGGCGCTGTCTGCCGGGCTCGGCGCACGGCTCTGGCCCGGCGCGCGCGCCGCCGCGCCGCGGCAGCGCGGACCGCTCGGACTGCGCGTGTTGGCGCTGCCGCTCGCCTGCGCCGCGCTGCTCGTCGCGCTGCCGCTCGCGGCGGCCGTCACGCGCGCTCCGCTGCTCGCGCTGGTCGACACGTTCTCGCGCGTCGGCGCGCTCGTCTTCGGCGGCGGGCACGTGGTGCTGCCGCTCCTCGAGACCGAGGTCGTCGCGCCCGGCTGGATGACGCGCGCCGAGTTCGTGGCCGGCTACGGCGCGGCGCAGGCGGTGCCGGGTCCGCTCTTCAGCTTCGCGGCGTACGTCGGCTGGCTGGCGCGGCCCGGCGGCGCGGCTCCGGGCGGCGCCCCCGGGGCCGTCGCGGCGCTGGTCGCCGTCTACCTGCCCTCGTTCCTCCTCGTGTGGGGCATCCTGCCGCACTGGGACGCGCTGCGCGCGCGGCCCCGCGTGCAGGGCGCGCTGCGAGGGGCGTGCGCGTGCGTCGTCGGGCTGCTCGGGGCCGCCCTCTACGCGCCCCTCTGGAGCGGCTCCGTCGCGGGCGTCCGCGACGCCGCGCTGGTCGTGGCGGCGTTCGGCGCCGTGCGCGCGGCACGCGTCCCGCCGTGGGCCGTCGTCGCCGGGTCCGCCGTGGTCGCGGGGCTCGCGGGCGGCTCGGCGCCTCCGGGATAACGTGCCGCGCCGCGCGGAGCCGATGAAGGGAGGCCATGCGGCCCCGGCTCCGGACAAGCCTGCTCGCAGCGGCGGCCGCGGCGTGCGTCGCAGCCGTCTCGCTCGTGCTGGAGACGGGCATCTCGGAACTGCTCGCGCGCCGCTCGGCCGACATCGCCGAGTTCCGCTCCGCCGAGCTGACGAAGAACGTCGCCCTGATCGCGGTCCTCAGCGTCACCGTCTTCTTCGGCGTCGGGATCGCGCTCGAGCGCGTGCAGCGGCGCCGCGCCCTGGATGCCGAGCAGGGCGCCCGCGCGACGCTCGCGCAGCGCCGCGCCGCGGTCGGCTCGCTCGCGGCGTCCGTCGGACACGACCTGCGCAACTACCTGACCGTGGTCGGCGGCAACATCGAGCTCGTGCTCGACTGCGACGACCTGCCGCCGCGCCATCGCGAGCGTCTCGCCGCGGCGCGCAAGGGCCTCGAGCGCGCCGTGCGCCTGTCGCGCAACCTCGACGCGCTCGGCCGCGCCGCGCGCGAGTCGGACGTCGCGTTCATCGACGTCGTCGCGCTCGTGGACGAGACGCTCGCCCTCGCGCGGCACCACGCGGGCGCCCGCGACGCCGTGCTGCGTCGCGCGCCGTGCGGCACCGACTTCGAGGTCCACGGCAGCCCCGGGTCGCTCGCGTCGGCGCTGCTCAACCTCGTCCTCAACGCGATCGAGGCGGTCGGCGGCGGCGCGGTCGTCGAGGTGCGCCTCTCGGCGCCCGACGCCGAGCGCGTGCGGATCGAGGTGCACGACAACGGACCCGGCGTCGCGCCCGACCTGCGCGAGCGCGTGTTCGAGCCGCTCTTCACGACGAAGGCCACGGGCACGGGTCTCGGGCTGCCGTCGGTGCGCGCCTCGGTGCGCGCGCAGGGCGGGGCGGTCTCGATCGGCGACAGCGACCTCGGCGGCGCGTGCTTCGTCATCGACATCCCGCGCCGCGTGCCGCAGCGGCCGCCGCAGACGAGCGGCACCTGGCGCCGCGCGGTCGCGCTGGCCAACGCCGCCGGCGGGGTCGAGGAGCCGCGCCCGATCGACGCCTGAGCGCGGTCGCGCTCAGTCCGTTCGGCCGCGCGGGTACGCGTCGCGTCCCGGACGCGTGTGCACGTCGGCACGCGCCGCGCGCAGCGCATCGGCCAGCGCGTCGAGGATCTCGTTCGACGCGTCGAGGTCGGGGTGCAGCTCGTGGTCGCCGGTGAAGAGCACGCGCCCGTTCCAGTCGGCGTTCGCGAGCCACACGCCGTCGCGCGTGATCTCGGTGCGGCCGTTCGGCAGCGCGGCCGCGCCGTAGCGTCGTCCGCGGTGCCGGATCTCGACGTGGACGGCGTGCTCGTCGGCGCTCACGGCTGCGTCTCCCCTCCGGCCGCGCGGGCGGCGAGCCGCGCCGTGCGGTCGTCGGCGCGCCGCTGCGCCCGGCCCACGAACGTCGCGACGCGGCGCCGGTCGTGACGGCGCGCGAGCGGCAGCAGCAGGCGCCAGACGAGCGGCGGCGCGCCGGGGCCGATCGCGGTCGCGAGGTCGAAGAACACCACGCGCCCGTCGTCCGCGAGCAGCACGTCGCGGCGGCCGACGTCGCCGTGCGCGAACCCGGCCGCGTGCAGGCGCGCGAGCGCCGCGTCGATGCGCGCGGCCTCGTCGGCCGTCACGCCGCGCGCGCGGCGGGCCGAGACCGTCTCGCCGGCGACGTACTCCGTCTCGAGGAAGCGCGCGCCCGAGCCGCGCAGGCGCGGCACGCAGTCGAGGTGCTGGAGCCGCGCGAGCATGCGCGCCTCGCGCGCGAGCAGCACGCGGCCGAGCGCGCCGAGGAGCCCGCCGCCGGGCGGCATCTCCTTGCGCACGTGGCCCGCGCCCGCGTCGGGCACGAACGAGACGCTCGCCTTCGTGGCGTTGCGCGGGGCACCGAGGACGCGCGCGCTGCCCGCGTCCGGCGTCTCGGCGGTCGGCTCGCTGCCGCTCATGGGATCGTGCGCGTGCCCGCGCGCCGCGCCCGCCGCCCCCGGGGTCGGACTAGAACATCCCCGCGTGCACGGCGAGCACGGCGAAGAACGCGAGGAGCGCGACGACCATGTTGTACTCCTCGTTCTCGGCGAAGTTGGCCCAGCGCCACGCGCCGTAGGGCTGGTCGTACGGCTTGAGCCGCGGGAACAGCGACGGCACCGCCGCGCGGTAGCGCGCGTACGCCTCGCCGTGCAGGCGCTCGAGGCGCTCCGGCTCGACGCGCTCCTTGCGGGGGATGTAGTAGAAGAAGAACACGCAGAGCGAGACGGCCAGGATCGCCAGGTTGGCGTGGTGGAAGCTCGGCCACGCCGCGCCGACGCACACGCCCGAGAGGATGAAGAAGCGCCCCAGGTAGAGCGGGTTGCGCACGTACTTGTACGGACCGCCCGTGATGAGCTGCTTCGACTTGACGAGGTAGCCCGCCGACCAGCAGCGGATGCTCTCGCCGATCGCGGCGAGCGCGATGCCGATCGCCCACTCGAGCGGCGTCGGCTGCGCGAACCATGCGAGGCCGGCCGCGAACACCCACACGAAGATGCGGCGCGCCCAGCCGAGCACGGCGTTGCGCTGGGGCTCTGCGGCGGCGGCGTCTGCCTTCGAGGCCATCGGGGTCCCTCCGGGAAGCGCGGGATTGTCGCCCCGCGCGCGCCGGGGCGGGAGTTCAGAAGACCTGCGCGGTCGTGCGCAGCGTCAGAAACTGAACCCGAACGAGAGGTGGATCGCCACGCGCCCGCGCGCCGCGAAGCGGTGGGCCGGGTTGTAGCCGACGTCGAGGCGCACCGGGCCGACCGGGAGCCGGTAGCGCAGCCCGGCGCCGACGGCCTCGCCCACGGGCTCGGAGAGGTCGAAGCTCTTCGGCGACACGGTGCCGACGTCGAAGAACAGCGCGCCGTCGAGGCGTCCCCAGAGCTGCTGGCGCAGCTCCACGTTGGCCACCGCCGACGTGAGCCCGCCGCGCGGGTCGCGCTCCGCGTCCACGGGCCCGAGCTCGTCCTCGCGGAACGAGCGGACGGTCGATTCGCCGCCGAGGAAGAGGCGCTCCTGGATGGGCAGCGACGGCCCGCCCGAGAAGACGTCGCGCGTCACGAAGCGTCCGCCGACGGCCAGCACGGTGCCCTCGCGCAGCGGGAAGCAGCGCGACCACGCGGCGCGCCACTCCAGGAAGTCGAGGTCGCCGCCCAGGTCGGGCGCGCTGCGGAAGAGGCCGAACTGCGCGAACACGCCGCGCGTCGGGAACAGCCGGTCGTCGCGCGTGTCGTGCTCGACGTCCGCGAAGAGGCCCGCCGCGCGCGAGAAGCCGTCCTCCTCGGCGCCGCGCACGGCGCTCTCGCGGTGGCGCGCCTCGTCGAAGCGCAGGCGGTAGCCGTAGGTGACGGCGTCCTGCCGCGAGAGGTCGTGGCGCACCGAGACGTCGAGGTCGAGCGTGCGGCTGTCGAACGACGGCTGCTCGCGGAACTCGTAGCGCGCGCCGGCCGAGAGCGTCCGGTCCCTGCCGAGCAGGTAGCGGTCGCCGGCGCGCGCGCCGACGCCCGCGCTGCGCAGACTGGCGTGGGCGTCGAGGTCGAGCACGCGCGCGCGTCCCGTGAAGTTGCGGTCGCGGTAGCGCACCCAGCTGCGCAGCAGCTCGTAGCTGCCCCAGCCGGCGCCCACCTCGACGCTGCGCGCGTCGGCCTCCTCGACCGCGAGCGCGACGTCGTCGACGGGTCGCTCCGCGTCGGCCGCGTCGGCGCGCGGCGTGACGTCGAGGCGCACGACGCGGAACGCGCCGGTGCGGTAGAGCTGGTCCACGGCGTCGTCGAGCGCCGACTGCGCGACCACGTCGCCCGGCTGCAGCGCGACGCGCTCGCGCGCGAACGCGGCGTCGGTGCGCTCGGTCCCGGAGAGCGCCACGTCGCCCGTGTGGACGACGGGACCCGCGCTCACGTGCACGCGCACCGTCGCCACGCCGTTCTCGCGGTCCACGTCGCTCGTCGCGCTGACCTCCGCGCGCCGCCGCCCGTGCTCGAGCAGCCAGGCGCGCGCGCGCGCCGCCGCCTCGGACGCGACGCGCGCGTGGTAGGGCGCGCCCGGCGCGGGGAGCGCCGCGCGCAGCTCGGCGCGCAGCGCGTCGTCCAGCTCGCCCTCGAGCTCGATGCGCGCGACGCGGAAGAGCCGCCCCTCCTTCACGGGGATCACCACGTCGGCGCGCGTGCGGTCCTCCGCGAACGTGATCTCCGGCGGACCGACGCGCACGCGCGCGTGGCCCGCGAGGCGATAGAGCGTCTCGACCTCCGCGACCGCCGCGTCCACGTCGGCGCGCCGGTACGGCTGTGCGCCCGAGAACGGCAGCCCGGACCCGCGGCGCACGAGCCGCGCGAGCGCGCTCCGCGCGTAGCGCTCGGCGCCGGGGAAGGACACGTCGCCGAGCAGCGTGCGCGGTCCCGCGTGGACCTCGAACACGAGGCGCTCCGGCGCCTCCTCGTCCGGCTCCAGACGGAACTCGACGCGTGCCTCCGCGTGGCCGTCGTCGCGCAGCGCGCGCTCCATCGCGTACGCCGCGTCCGCTGCGTCCGCGGGGCGCCGGCGCGCCTCGCCGAAGCGCGTCAGCTCGTCCTCGGCGCGCGCGCGCAGGTCCGCGTCGGTCCAGCCGGCGACGGGCGCGTCGAACGCGACGTCCACGCGCACGCCGCCCACGACGTGCGCGCCGGAGCTCGCGCACGCGCCGAGCGCAAGCGCCACGAGCAGCAGCGCCGCGCGCGCCGCGGGTGGGGCGCCCCGGCTCATCGGAAGCGCACCCGCCACAGCACGCCCGCGTCGTAGTCGTCCCAGCGGTCGCGCTCGATGCGCAGGTAGAAGCGCTCGCGCCGCAGCTCGAGCTCCGCCTCGATCGTGGACGCGCCCTTCTCGGAGCGCTCGCGTCCGACCTCGACCGTCACGCGGTCCGTGAGCGACTCCTCGCCCGGCTCGCCCGGTCCCGTGAACCACGCGAGCACCGCCTCGCCGAGCAGCGCGCCGGCGGTCGCGAGAGCCGTCCGGCCCACGCCCTCGGCCGCGACGTCCTCGGGCGCGGCGCCGGTCGCGAGCAGCACGAGCGCGTCCTGCTGCGAGAGCGGCGGCGTCGCGGCGACGTGCACGCGCATGTCGGCGAGCTCGCCGGTCGCCGTGACGTCGAGGTCGTAGCCCTTGAGGCGCGTCGCGGCCCGCGCGCGCACCTGCGGCGCGAACGGCGCCCCGACCGGGAAGACGATCGAGCCCGCCTCGACGCGCAGCCGCGTGAGCGGCAGCGAGACCGTCGCGTCGCGGAAGTCCACGCGGCCCTCGGGCTCCGGGACCGCGCCGGTGCCGCGCACGCGCACGTCCACGGAGAGCGTGCCGCGCACGAGGTCGTTGTCGATGCGCACGGTGTCCGCGGCGATCACGCGCAGGTCGAGTCGCGCGTCGGCCCACGGCGCGTCGCGCAGCTCGAAGACCTGCACGCCCGGGCCCTCGTCCAGCGCCGTGCCGCCCGTCAGCGACATGCGGCGCGTCACGAGCGCGTCGGTGACGGACACGACGCCCGCGACGCGCAGCGCGTCGAGCGGGCCCGCCGCCGTCACGTCCACGTCGGCGCGCAGCCGCAGGTCGGACGTCCGCGCGAGGAGCAGGTTGCGGCCGGTGACGGCGACGTCGAGCTCCACGTCGCCCGCCGGCGTCAGGCGCACGGCGCCGCTCGCCGACGCGGGCGCGTAGCCGACGCGGCCCGTGCACTCGAGCAGCCGCAGCTCGCGGCCCTCGACGCGTCCGCGCAGCCGCACGCGGTCGATCGCGGGCGCGTCGCCTTCGAGCCGCACGGTGAGCCCGCGCGCCTCGACGTCGCCGACGAGGTGGGGTGCCGCGGGCGTGCCGGACGCGACGAGGTCGGCGGACACCGCGCCGCGCACGTAGCGCATGCCGGGGAGCTGCGCCGCCAGGTCCGCGATCTCGGCCGCGACCACCCGCACCCGTCCTGAGAGCGCGCCGTCCCGCAGCGCCGCCCACGCGGCCTGCGGGTCGCGCCAGTCGCACGCCGCCGCGACGTCGAGCTGCCCCGAGAGCTCGAGCGGCAGCGCGCCCGGCGGGCCCTGCACCTGCGGCGTGTGCGCGAGCAGCAGGTGCGCGCCCGCGGCGTCGGTGCGCAGCGCGGCGGTCGTCGCGCCGACGAGCGCGTGCGTGCCGGCCGCGTCGGCCCACGCGACGTCCTGCGCGGCGAGGCGCGCGAGCAGGGTGGGCGCGCCGTCCTCGACCGACGCCTGCACGTCGAGCGCGAGCGCCGCCGCGCGCAGGCCCGCGGGCGCGAAGCGCTCGAACCACGGCGCGGGCGCGTCGGAGCGCACGTGCAGCTCGAACGCGTCGGACGCGCCGGACGTGCGCACGAGCCGCCCGCCCGTCCAGCGCACGCCCAGCGCGCCGCCGCCGTCGGCCCGGAGCAGCGCGCCCGCGTCCACGTGCAGGCGCTCGATGCGCACGCCCCGCGCGTCCTGCACCACGTGCACTTCGCACGCGGCGCGCACGCCCTGCCACGTCAGGTCGGTCGCGCGCGCGTCGAGCACCGCGTCGTCGTCGGCGAGACGGCGCAGCGTGCCCGAGAGGCGCCCCGCGAGTCCGTCGGCGAGCGTCGCAGCGTCCACGTCCTCCCAGGTGACGTGGAGCAGCGGGTCGTCGGCGAGCGCGCCCGCGCCGCGCACGCGGCCGCCGAGCGCCCGCGCCTCGAGACCGACGAAGCCGAGCACGCCCGCGTCCCACACGAGGTCGAGCGGTGCCGTCAGCTCGAGGTCCACGTGCTCCGCGGCGAGGCCGAGCGCCGCGCCGTCGAGCCGCGCGCCGCCCGCGGTCACGCGCGCGCTCGGCGTCGCCGTCGTCGCGTCGATCGTCGCGGCGCAGTGCACGTCGCCCCACGGCAGCGTGGCCCGCGCATCCTGGAGCTCGACGTGGCGACGCTCCGCGCGCACGCGGGCTGCGAGGTCGCGCACGAGCACGCCGCCCGTCGCGATCCGCTCGGCGCGGCAGGTGCCAGCGAACGCGGCGTCCTCCCACGGCGTCCCGCCCTCGTGGTCGAACGCGCCGTCGAGCGCGAGCGCGCCCTCCACGTCCGCGGGCAGCGGCAGCCGCGTGCGCAGCGCCGCGAGGTCGGCGATCTCGAGCGCGAGTCCCGGCACGTGCACCGCGCCGGTCGCGAGGTCGGCAGTGCCGGCCGCCGCGAGCCGCAGCGTGCGGCCGTCCACCGCGAGTCGCTCGACCTCGAGACGCGGACCCGCGAGGCGCGCGGACGCGTCGAGGCGGCCGAGCGCGAGACCGTCGAGCACGAGACCCTCGCCGTCGGCGGCGAAGTCGGCGCGCAGGTCGGGCGGGAACGCGTCGACGGCGCCCGCGCGCGTCGCGAGGGAACCCGCGAGCTCGCCCGACGCGCGCAGCGCACCCGCGAGACGCGGCAGCCGCGGGAACGCCTCCGAGAGCGCGGCGAGGTCGGGCACGTCGAGCGCGAAGGTGCCGTCGCGCGCGACGCCCGACGCGAGGTCCACGGTGCCGGCGGCGCGGACGCGTCCGAGCTCGCCGTCGGCGACGAGCTCCTCGACCGTCAGGGTGTGCTCGTCGAGCCGGGCGGCGACGTGCGCCGCGCGCAGCGTGCGGCCGTCGACGACGAGCCCCTCGCCCGCGACGTCGAGCGCGGCGCGCAGCGCGGCGAGCGGGCCGTCGATCGACGCGGTCAGACGCACCGCGCCCGCGAGCGCCGGGAGCTGCCACGCCGCGGGTGCGAGGCCGTGCGCCTCGGCGGCGTCGACGCCGCCTTCCACGGCGAGTGCGAGCGCGGCGTCGCGCCACACCGCCGCGTCCGCGGGCGGCGTGAGCGTGCCCGTCGCGTGCAGCGCGGAGCGCGGCGTGCGGAGCGTCAGCTCCTCGAGGGCGAGCGGCGCACCCTCGGGCGCGGTCGCGCGCAGGTGCAGCGCGGCGGGGCGCGGCAGCCGCGCGACGACGTCCGTCGCGCCGAGCTCCTCGAGGAGCGGGGCCGCGTCCGCCGTGTCGAGCCGGAGCGCCTCGAGACGACGCAGCCGCGGGGTCGCGCCGAGCGCGATCTCCGCGGAGCCGACGGCGAGCTCCGCACCCTCGCGCCGCGCGCGCAGGTCGCCGAGCCGCAGCACGCCGCCCGCGAGCGCGCCCGTGACCGTGACGTCGTCGCAACGCACGCCGTGCCACGCGAGCGCCGAGCACGTGGCGTGGAACGCGACGCCCGTCGTCGCGTCCACCTGGACGTCGGCGCTGACGACGCCCGCGCGCGGCAGTTCCACGTCGCCGAGCACGAGGCGGCCGAGGACCGGCGACACGGCGGCGACGTCCACGCCGGCGACGTGCACCTCGGTCGCGCCCGCGACGCTGCGGACCTCGACGGCGCCGCCCGCGACCTCCCACGCGAGCTCGAGCCGCGTGCGGCCGTCGTCGTCGTCGGAGAGACGCGCCGCGCGCAGCTCGGCTCCCTCCCACACCGCGCCGGTCGCGAACTCGACGCCGCCCGCGGTGCGCAGCGCGCGCAGTTCCAGGGCGCTCGGGAACCGCGCGTCGTCGAACGAGAGCTCCGCGAGCGCGACGCGCGCAACGTCGCCGCCGGCCACGACGTCGAGGGCCGCGTGCGCGTCGCCGAGCGGCGTGCCGTGCGCGGCCGCACGGCCGCGGACCGCGATCTGCGGCAGCGGCGACGGCAGCGCGGCGAGCACCTGCGCGACGGTGGGGGCGGGGTGCTCCGACCGCGGGCGGTCGAGGTCGAGCGTCACGTCGAAGCCGTCCACGACCACGGCGTCGAGGGCGCCGAGCACGTCGTGCCGCAGGTGGAGCGGGCGGAACTCGATCTCGACGCGCGCGGCGCGCACCCCGGTCAGCGCGCCCGTCCCGGGCGGCTCCACCAGGCGCACGTCCTCGAACGCGACGTCCGTCAGCCAGCCGCCGGAGACGCCGCCGATCTCGACGCGTCCGCCGAGCGCCGCGCCGAGCGCGTCCGCCGCGCGCCGCCGCACCAGCCCGCCGAACAGCGGGACGCGCGCGAGGTAGACGGCCACGAGCAGGACGACCAGCACGGCCGCCGCGCGCGCGAGGCGGCGGCGCCACGTGGTCCCGGGACGTCGGTCGCTCGCGCCGGCCATGTGGCGCCGAGGCTACCCCGCGGCCGTGCGGGCGCCCGGGAACGGCGCCGCGCGCGCGTGCCGTGTCAGTCCGCGTGCTGCGCGGTGCGCGCGGCCTCGATGGCCTCGAGCGCGAGGGCGCGGCGTGCGGCGGGCACGTAGTCGAAGTTGGTCTGGCGGTCCGTGACCTCCCAGAAGATCGCATCGGTCGTGGTGCTGATGCGCCGCGCCGCGGCGTCGAGCGCCTCGGCGGGTGCGTGCGCGAGCGCGGCGATCAGGCGGGCGTGCGACGCCTCGTCGCCGCGCTGCGCGAAGTACGCGGCGAGCAGCGCGCGCGGCACCGCCTGCCGCCCGGCGCACGACGGGCCGCCGTGCGCGAGCACGTGGTCGAGGAGCTGCGGCGCGGCGGGGCTCTGGACGTCCGTCGCGCACTCGACCAGGTGGGCGAGGTCGTAGCCGGTCAGGTCGTGGATGAACGAGATGCGCTGCTGCTCCGCGAACTCCGCGTAGTAGCGCAGGTGCGTGCCGATCTCGACCGCGAGCTGCGGGTGCGAGCGGCAGAGTCCGGCGGCGAGCTCGCGGTACTGGTAGACGACGTCGTAGATGGCGTGCACGTCCTGCTTGCGCACGGCCGCGCGCAGGTAGGAGTTGAAGTAGCGCAGCGCGAGCCGCAGCACCTGCTCGTGGCCCTCGCGCGCGGCGTTCAGCGCCGACTTGCGCGTGACGTCGGAGATCGCGCTCACCGCGTCGGGCATGCGCGTGAGCGCACCGCGGAACGCCAGGAGGAGCTGTCCCATGCCGCGCTGCTCGACCCAGATGCGGTCCGTGCGGATCAGCGCGAGCGCCGCGTCGGACGCGCCGACGAACACGCCGGCGGGCACGTCGAACCACGCGGCCGAGAGCCGCGAGCGCGTCATCTGGTACGTGCCGAGCACGTCGCGCAGGGCCTCGATCGAGCGGATCGCCACGTCGCGGTCGGCGCGGTCCACCGCGCGCAGGATGACGTTGCCGAGGTTGCGCAGGCGCTCGTCGAAACGCAGCTGCGCCTCGGCGGTCGGGCGCCGCTCGGACATGATCGCCGGGAGCTCGTCGGTCACGCGCCGCGCGACCAGCGCGATGATCCGGTCCGGGTCGAGGAACCCGAGCACGTACACGTAGTACGGGAGCAGGAGCACGAAGCCGACCACGCCGCCGACCGTCATGACGCCGTACGTCCACGTCGGCGTCCACTGCTTGAACGCGACGGCCTGGCCGTAGACCGCGAACGCGCCGAGCGACACGAAGGACACGAGCACCGCGAGGTTGACCTTGTCCTTGACGAACGCCTCGATCAGCTTCGGCGTGTACATGTTGGCCGTGATGGGCACGGCCAGCGCGATGAACGCCAGCACCATCGAGATGAGCTGGTTGAACGCGCGCGAGACGGTCGAGGCGAGGGCGCGCTGCTCGTCGGGCGTCGCCGTGAGCTCGGACCAGCTCTTGCCGCTCGCGTGGAGGTCGAGCAGCAGCGTCACACCGATCAGCAGCGCCACGGCCGCGAAGATCGCGGCGAAGAGGCGGACGACCAGTCGATCGAAGCGGGGGGTGCGCTCCGGCACGGGCGCTGTATGTACGGCCGCGCGCGACCTGCGCACGACAATTCCGCCGCGTCTCGGCCGCCTCTCGGGCGCGGTCCCGGGCGTGCGACGCCGCACCGCGCGCACACGCGCGCCACGCCGCGGTACCCTGGACGCGCCGCGCGGGCGCCTCCGGGCACGCGTGCTGCACTCCGCATGACCGCCCGCCCGCCCGCTCGCGCCCCCACGGCCCGCTCGCCGGCGGTCCGCGTCGGCGCGTTCGCGCTCGTCGCGTGCGGCGCGCTCGCGCCGCTGCGCGCGCTCGCGGGCGACGAGCCCGTCGCCGCCGAACTCGTCTGGGAGCCGGGCTCTCCCGTCCCCGCGGCGCCGCAGACGGTCGAGATCACCGCCGGCGGACTCGAGCCGGGTGCGCTGCCGGACGACGGCGTCGAGCTGCGCTCCGGCCACCTGCCGCTGCGCGCGGCGCCGCGCGGCATCGCCGTGGCGCTCGATCTCGCCCCGGGCTCCGAGCGCGTCTGGTTCGACACCGACGGCGACGGCTCGCTCGCCGACGAGCGCCCGGTGGCGTGGCAGCGCGCGGGCCTCGCGTGGTCGGCGACGGGCGTCGTGCAGGTGCCGGGCGCCGCGCGCGGCGTGCGTGTGGGCGTACGGCTGCGCCACGGCGCCTTCCGCGGCGACGACGAGTTCCTGTGCGAGGTGGGCGCGCACCGCTGGGGCGCGGTCGCCCTGCGCGGCGCGCTGCGCATGGTCGCGCTCGACGACGGCGACGGGGACCTGACCTTCCGGCCGGGCGGCGCCGACCGCGTGCTCGTGGACCTCGACGGCGACGGCGTCGTCGGCGGCGGACGGCGGCGCGAGTGGTTCACGCTCGGCGAGCGCGTCGTCGTGGACGGGACGCCGTACGCGGTCGAGTGCGCCGCCGACGGCGCGCGGGTCGAGCTGCGCCCGGACACGCCGGAGCCGCTGCCCGAGCCGGGCGTCGCGCCGCCCGTGCCGTCCGAGGACTTCGAGGCGCTCTACGTGCGCTTCCAGGCGGAGCGCCGCGCCGCGGCGTCGGCGCGCGCCGCGACGATCCGCCGCATCGGCGCCCTCGGCAACGACGACGCGCGCGTGCTGCTGCTGCACGCCGCGCGCACCGACGTCGACGCGGACGTGCGCGTGCTCGCCGTCGAGGCGCTCGGCTCGCCCGCCTTCGCAGCCGGTGCCGACGAGCTCACGCAGCTCGCGCGCGAGGCGCCCTCGGCGATCGCGGCGGCGTGCGTGCGCGCGCTCCACGGGATGGGCTGGAGCGGGCGCGAGGCGCTCTACGCGGAGCTCCTGCTCGGCGCGCCGCCCGCCGTGGCCGAGGAGGCCGCGCGGCACCTCGACTCCGCGCACTCGACCGCCGCGCGCGCGGCCCTCGTGCGCGCGCTGCGCGAGCGCAGCGATCCGCCCGGGCGCGTGGCCGTCTTCCGCGGTGCGGAGCGCAGCCCGTGCGGCGTCCCGTCGGCGCTGCTCGTCGCGGCGTGCGAGGACGGCTTCGCGCCGCTCGCCGCACGCGCGGTCGCGAGGGCGCTCGACCAGGGCGAGCCGCGGGCGCGGCGCGCGCTGCACGACGCCGTGCAGAAGCTGCGCCCCGGCGTCGCCGCCGACGCGTGGCTCCCGGCGTGCTCGAGCTGCGGCGACGACACGTGCGTGGACGCGCTGGTGACGATCGGCGCGAACGGGGCCGACGGGGCCGACGGCGCCGCCGCGCTCTCCCTGCTGCTCTGTCCCGAGGACAGCGTCGTCGCGCAGCGTCTCTCCGTCGCCCTCGGCTCGCCGGAGTGGACGGTGCGCGCCTTCGCGGCGCGCGTGCTCGGCGTGCGCGGCGATCCGCGTGCGGCCGGGCGTCTGCTCGAACAGCTCGAGGTCGAGCAGTCGCTCCCCGTGCGCGGCGCGCTCCTCGACGCGCTCGGCGAGATCGGCGACGTGCGCGCGGTCGCGGCGTACGCGCGGCTCGCGGGGGCGGAGGGCGGCGGCTCGGAGCGCGCGTACCTCGCCGCGCTCGGCACGCCGTGGATGCGCGGCGTGCCCGAGGTGCAGGCGGCGCTCCGGACGGCGCTCGCCGCGACGGGCTGGCGCACGCGCGAACAGGCGGTGCGCGCGATGGCCGCGACGGCCGACGCCGCGCTCTTCGCGGACCTCGGCGCCGCGCTGCGCGACGAGAACCGTGCCGTGCGTGCGGCGGCGGCGACGGCGCTCGGCGACCTGCGCGTCCGCGACGGCGTGCGCCTGCTCATCGACCTGCTCGCAGCGGGAGAGCGCAACCTGGCGGTGCGCGACGCGGCGGCGGGCTCGCTGTTCCGCCTGACGGGCGCGAACCTCTACGACGACGCCGCGCTCTGGGAGCAGTGGTGGGCCGACCACGGCGCGACGTTCCGCGTGCCGGAGCGCACGCCCGTGCTGCCGCCCGCGAAGGCGGGGGGCACGTTCGCGAAGGAGCCCGCGCGCTTCTACGGCATCCCGATCGAGACGGAGTCCGTCGTGTTCGTCATCGACCAGTCCGGGAGCATGGGCGCGGGCGGCGTGCTCACGCGCCCCGTGCTCGGCGAGGGCGGCACGAAGTGGGACACGGCCGCGCGCGAGCTGCTCGGCGCGGTCGAGGCGCTCGACGACGGCGTCGAGCTGAACGTCATCCTCTTCGCGAGTGCGGTGCGCGCCTGGCACCAGAACCCGGAGCGGCTCTCGAAACCGGCGCGCCGCTCCCTGAAGCGCTTCCTCGACCGCGTGGAGCCGAACGGCTCGACCAACCTGTTCGACGCGCTCGAGCGCGCGCTGCGCTCGCCGCGCGTCGAGACGATCGTCGTGCTGTCCGACGGCAACCCGACCGACGGCCGCCTCATCGACCCGGACGCGATCGCCGACGCGGTGCACGAGATGAACGAGCGCCGCGGCATCGTCATCCACTGCGTGTCGATCGGCGGCCCGTCGCCGCTGCTGCGGCGCCTCGCGACCGAGAACGAGGGCGAGTACCAGACGCGCTGAGCCGGCTGCGCGCCGGCCTCAGGCGTCCGGCGCGCCGTCCTCGTCCTCCCACAGGCGGAACGCGTCGATGTCGCCGCGCGCGGCGCGCACCACGAACGCGACCACGGCGGCGTCGTCGAGGAAGCCGATGATCGGGAGCACGTCCGGCACGACGTCGCAGGGGTTGACGAAGTAGAGCAGCGCCGCGACCGCCGAGACGATCGTGCGCCACGGCACGCGGCGGTAGCGCCCGCCGAGCCACGCGCTCACGAGCCGCGCGAGCGCACGCAGGTCGCCGAGATAGCCCGTGCTGCGGCGCGCCGCGGCGACGCGCTCGGCCTTCTTCTCCGCGCGGCCGACCAGGTCGGCGGCGCGCTCCGGGTCGCGGGCGATGTCCTCGGCGCGACGCTCCGCCGCGACGTACCCCGGCGGGGCGTCGGCAGGGTCGGGACGCGCGTCGTTCTCTCCGCTCATGGCAACCGTCCGCGGATTCTACGCGCAGCCAAGCGCAGGAGGTCGGTGATGACGAAGCGCCCGGAGCGCAGCATGCGCCAGATCGAGTCGGCGGCCGAAGCGCAGCTTCGCGAGGCGGCCGAGCGCGGCGACTTCGACGGCCTGCCCGGCATGGGCAAGCCGATCCCCGGGATCGGCGAGCCGTACGACGAGCTGTGGTGGGTGAAGTCGATGCTGAAGCGCGAGGGCCTGCAGGTGCACGCGGGCGGCCTCGACCTGCGCTGCGACGTCGAGCGCGGGATCGAGCGCGCGCTCGCCGCACCGACCGAGGAGGGCGCCCGCGCCGTGCTCGCCGCGCTGAACCGGCGCATCGCCGAGCACAACCGCACGTCCACGTCCGGCGGGGGCCTCGGCGCGATCGACGTCGACGCCGTCCTGGCGCGCCGCCGCTCCTGACGGAACGCGCGCGTGGGCGCACCGCATGCGGCATCATGCGCCGATGCTGCGCCGCGCGGTTGTCAGGATCGAGGCGCTCCCGCGCGCCGCGCTGCCGCTCGTCGTCGGCGTCGTCGCGCTCGCCGCGCGCCTGTGGGTCTTCGCCGACATGCGCAGCGGCAACCCGCTGGCGCACGTCGCGATCCTCGACGACCGCATCTACCTCGACATGGCCGAGGCGGTGCGCGACGGCAGCGCGGCGGGGCGCGCGTGGTTCCTCGCGCCGCTCTACCCGTACGTGCTCGCGGCCGCGTTCGGCGTCGCGCAGGGGGGACTCGCGACGGCGGCGCTTCTCGGCGTGCTCGCGGGCACCGCGACCTCCGTCGTCGTCGCCCTGACGGCGCGCGCGCTCCACTCGCAGACGGCGGGCTTCGTCGCGGGACTCCTGACGGCGCTCGCGGGGACGCTGCTGTTCCACGACACGCTGCCCGGGCAGGAGCCGCTGCTCGGGCTCCTGCACGTGCTGTCGCTCGCGGCGACGTGCGTCTGGCTGCGGCGCGGCGCGCCGCTCGCGGCGGGGGCCGCGGGGCTCGCCGCGGGCGTCGCGGCGCTCGGACGCGCGACGTCGCTCGCCCTCGCGCTAGCGGCGCTCGCCGCGGCCGCGCTCCACCTGCGGCCGCGTGCGACGTTCCTGCGCGGCGCGGCGGCGCTCGCGCTCGGTCTCGCGCTCGCGCTCGTCCCGGCCGCGGTGCGCAACGCGCGTGTGACCGGCACGCCGACGCCGTTCCCGTGGTCGGGCGGCGTGAACCTGTACGTCGCGAACGGACCCGACGCGCGCGCCGAGGTCGCGTTCGGCTCGCGGCTGCTCGGCACCGCGCCGGACCGCATGGAGGCCGCCGCGCGCGAGATCGCGGAGCGCGACGAGGGCCGCACGCTCACGCCGTCCGAGATCTCGTCGTACTGGACGCGCCGCACCTGGCGCGACGGCGGCGGCGCTGCGGCGCTCCTCGGCCACGGGCTGCGCAAGGCGCTCCTGTTCTTCGCCGCGGGCGAGTACGGCAACACGCACTGGGTGGGCGTCGAGGGACGCTTCGCGACGCTCCTGCGCATCCTGCCGACGTCGGGCTGGTGGCTGATCGCGCTCGGCGCCGCCGGGTGGTGGTTCGCGCGGCGCGGCACGCCCGCGCTCGACGTCGTCGCGCTGACCGTCGCGGCGACTTGGGCGGCGCTGACCGTCTACTACCCCGTCTCGCGCTACCGGCTGCCCGTGCTGCCGCTGCTGGCGGTCGCAGCCGGCGTGGGCGTCGCCGCGGCGCTCGTGCCGGACGCCGACCGGAGGCGGCTGCGGCAGGCGCTCGGCGTCGCGCTCGCGGTCGCGCTCCTCGCACACGCGGCGCCGCTCGTGCGTCCGACGCCGGGCGCCGCGCCGAGCTACGTGAACGTCGCGACGGCGCTCGTCCTCGAGGAGCGCGCGGACGAGGCGGAGGCGCTGCTCGACGAAGGGCTCCGCGACTGGCCCGACGACGGCCGCCTGCACCTCGAGAAGGGACGGCTCCTCGCCGCGCGGCGCGCGTACGCCGAGGCGCTCCCGCACCTGCGCGCGGCCGAGAGCGACGCGTCGCTCCAGTGGATCGCAGGCGTGCCCGGGCTGCTGTGCCTCGTCCGCACGGGACAGCTCGACGCCGCCGAGCAGGTGGGGCAGCTGCTGCTCGAGAAGCTCCCGCCCGACCCGGCGCTCCAGGGCGAGATGCTCGCCTACTGGGCGCTCGCCGCCGCGGCGCGCGGCGACCCGCGCGAGGCGGCGCGGCGCATGTCGGGGGCGCTCCAGCTCGCACCCGGGAACCCCGCCGTCGAAGCCGCGCGCCGCGAGCTGCACGGGCTCTGAGCACTCTTCGCCCGGCACCCGCCCGCCGCCCTCCCCCCGGTCGCGATCTCTCGGAGTGGGGACAGGGCTGCCCTTCTGCCTTTTCGATGCCCGGTCGAGCTGCGGTGCGGGGCGGAAAAGGCAAAAAGGCAGCCCTGTCCCCGATCTCCGTCGCGTGACGTGGGTCGCGTGCCGGGCTCGCCGGATCGCGCCGCCCCCGCGAACGCCTTCCCGCCTTCACGGAGCGGTGGGACGATCGCCCGTTCACCTCGGAGGAACTCTCCCGTGTCCGACGCGCACGCTCTCGACGGTCTCTTCCGGCCGCGTTCCGTCGCCGTGATCGGCGCCTCGCGCAAGCCCGGCAGCCTGGGGCGCGAGCTGCTCCGCAACCTGCTCCTGATGGAGTTCGAGGGGAAGGTCTTCGCGGTCAACCCGCGGGCCGACGTGATCCTCTCGATGAAGTCCTACCGCAGCGTCCTCGAGATCCCGGACGACGTGGACCTGGCCGTCGTCATCGTGCCGCGCGAGCACGTGCTGCGCGCCCTCGAGGAGTGCGGGCTGAAGGGCGTGCGCGGCGTCGTCGTCATCAGCTCCGGCTTCCGCGAGGTCGGGGGCGAGGGGCTCGAGCGCGAGCGCCGGGCCCTCGAGATCTGCCGCCGCTACGGCATGCGCATGATCGGCCCGAACTGCATGGGCATCCTGAACACGCACGCGGACGTCTCGCTGAACGCCACGTTCAGCCCGACGATGCCGCTGCGCGGCAGCATCGGGTTCGTCTCGCAGTCCGGCGCGATGGGCGTCGCGATCCTCAACCACGCGCGCTCGCTCGGCCTCGGCATCTCGATGTTCGCGTCGATGGGCAACAAGGCGGACGTCTCGGGCAACGACCTGCTCGAGTACATGGAGCACGACGATGCGACCAAGCTCGTGCTCATGTATCTCGAGAGCTTCGGCAACCCCCGCAAGTTCACGCAGATCGCGCGGCACCTGACGCGCACCAAGCCGATCCTCGCGGTGAAGTCGGGCCGCACCGCGGCCGGCGCCGCCGCCGCCGCGTCGCACACCGGTGCGCTCGCCGGCAGCGACGTCGCCGTGGACGCGCTGCTCGCGCAGTGCGGCGTCCTGCGCGCCGACTCGATCGAGGAGCTGTTCGACATGGCCCTCGCGTTCTCGTCGCAGCCGCTGCCGACGGGGCGCCGCGTGGCCGTGCTCACCGACGCGGGCGGCCCCGCGATCATGGCGACCGACGCCCTCGGCTCCGCGGGGCTCGAGATCGCGGCGCTCTCGGACGCGACGCGCGCCGCACTCGCCGACGGGCTCTCGCCCGACGCGTCCGTGAAGAACCCGGTCGACATGCTCGGCCACAGCGACCACCACGACTACGAGCGCTGCCTGCGCATCCTGCTCGACGACCCCGGCGTGGACGCCGTCATCGCGCTGTACGTGCCGCCGGTCGCGCAGGACGCGCGCGACGTGGCGCGCGTCGTCGCCGAGGGCGCGCGCGGCTCGTCGAAGCCGGTCCTGTGCGTGCTGATGGCGCAGGACGAGGTGATGGAGGCGGTCAAGCGCGCGTTCGGCGCGCAGCTCCCCATCTACGAGTTCCCCGAGGGCGCCGTGAAGGCGCTGGGCGCGATGGTGCGCTACCGCGAGCGCCGCGAGCGCGACCCGGGCACGATCCCGAGCTTCGACGTGGACCGCGAGACCGCCGCCGCCGTGTTCCGCGGCGTGCAGGAGGCGGGCCGGCGCAACCTGACGCTCGACGAGGCGCGCCGCGTGTTCGAGGCGTACGGCATCCCGTTCGCCCGCTCGCGCCTCTGCCGCTCGCGCGAGGAGCTCGCGGCGACGGCCGCCGAGATCGGCTACCCGCTCGTCATGAAGATCACGTCGCCCGACATCATCCACAAGACCGACGTCGGCGGCGTCGTGGCGGGCATCCGCACGCGCGAGGAGGCCGAGGCGGCGTACGACCGGATGATGGCGCGCGCGCTCGCGCTCGAGCCGCGGCCGCGCATCGACGGCGTGCTGCTGCAGGAGATGCGCGAGAACGCGCAGGAGATGATCGTCGGCGTCACGACCGACCCGAGCTTCGGGCCGCTCCTGATGGCCGGCCTCGGCGGCATCTACGTCGAGGTGCTGCGCGACGTGGCCTTCCGCGTGCACCCGATCACCGACGCCGACGCGCGCGACATGGTGAGGAGCCTGCGCGGCGCGCCGCTCCTGGACGGCGTCCGCGGCCGGCCCCCGGTCTGCGTCGCGGCGTACGTGGACGCGCTCCTGCGCGTCTCGCAGCTCGTCGCCGACCACCACTGCGTGCTCGAGCTCGACGTCAACCCGTTCATGGTGGGCGTGACGCGCGAGGAGTGCATGGCGGTGGACGGCCGCATCCGCATCGCTCCGGCTTAATTCCGAACCCGGAACGATTTTTCGCCTCCGGCGCGCGGCCGGGGACATCTCCCGGGTTCCGTACTCCCGTGCAGGCCTGATCGGTCTGTGGCATCGCGGAGGCGCAAGCCGGGCTCAGGTGTTGGCGCCCTCGTTCGAGCGAGGAGCCGGAAGAACGTTCCGGGTTCCGTATTTCGCATCTGGCAGCGTCCCCGTTCGAGCGAGGCGCCGAAAAAACGTTCCGGGTTCCGTATCTCGGGAAGTCTGTACCGGGTTCGGTACTCCCGTGCAGGCCTGATCGGTCGGTGGCAGCGCGGAGGCGGGGGCCGGTCTCAGGTGCTGGCGCCCTCGTTCGAGCGAGGAGCCGGAAGAACGTTCCGGGTTCCGTATTTCGAGACGCCGAAAAAACGTTCCGGGTTCCGTATTTCGGGGTTCCGTATTTCGCGTGTATGCATTTCAGGCGCCGTATGTCATGGCACCGGATGTCACTCCGGAGGAGGCGAGTGAGCGAATGTCACGACCCCGCACGTGTAGTGCCTCGCGGGTGCATCGGTCCCAGATCGGAGCTCTCGGAACACGACGCGGTCGCACGGCCCTACGACCAAGACGTGGTCATCACCATGGACGTGCCACGCGCCCTCCAGAGTCAGTTCCAGCATCCCATCAAGGGTGACGACCAAGGCTCGATCGCCTACTTCGACTGAGTCAAGCGCGTAACCCTCGTCCCATGGACGGTGATACCAGCCGTCCGGGAGCACCAGCCCAGCAACGTGATGTCTATGAAACCACTCGCGTATCGTCCTCGCTTGGTTCGTGCTCGCCTTGGGGTTCATCGGATCTCCTTCGCTACAGGCCGAGTACCTCTACTACCCATTCCGGGTGTGATAGCGCATCAGGTATATACACTTGAGATACCCCACCCATCAGCTCTCGGGTTGCTCCTGCCGCCGCCTCTGCCTGCGGCGCGACCGCACCCTCGAACACTCGAACTCCGGCAAGGACTCTGACCCGCGCGATCATGTCGGCAGTGTTGCCGAAGGACTTCAATAGCGCGAGATCTTGAGAACTCCGAACCCGGAACGATCTTTCGGCTGCGGCGCGCGGCCGGGAATCTCTCCCGTGTCCCGTACTCCCGTGCAGGCCTGATCGGTCGGTGGCACCGCGGAGGCGCAAGCCGGGCTCAGGTGCTGGCGCCCTCGTTCGAGCGAGATGCCGAAAGAACGTTCCGGGTTGGGTATTTCGCGAGAGCTGGTGAACGATGCGGGCTAGCGCAACCGGGTCGGGTATCTCGGCGCGCACCGCCGCCCACGACTCTGTTATTGCTCAGTGATCCGTCCGGGTGGTCCAGTCCATGCACGCGCATTGACACCGAATGCACCGGGGCGCGCAACGCTTGGATTGGGGACGGCACCGCTCAGTAGATCTCCACTCAAGACCATGACGTTGAACTCAGGGAAGTCAACCAGCGCCTCGACATCGGCCAGGATTTCACGCAGCACACGATCTACCATATACGACGCACCAGCGGTCCACTCCAAGAGTATCGCCGCGACTGGATCGGCAGCAATGCGAATCCCATCTGACCCCAGATTCCCTTCGCGCATGTCCTCCCTCAGATCCATCGCTCCCTCGTCATCATCATCCAGCTCCACCGAGAAGAACTGGTCGATGTGCCCAGGTCGCATGAACTGGACGCGCCCATCGCGTTCGCTGACATCAAACATATCGAGTGCTTTCATCGAGAGAACTCGCCTCATGAGCGTCCCCACATCTCGTTCTCTGCAGACTATCATTCCTTCATGCATACCGCCTCCTTCGCAACTTCGGGCTCATCGCAGGAGATCGATCAAGTCTATGAGCTGCGAGAAATCGTAAGCGAACGCCGCTCCGGGATTCCCACTGCGAGTCATCGTATTCAGACGCTCGATCGCGCGAGCCGGTGTCTCCGGAGCGTACCCGAAATGCGGTGCATTGCTGGCGCGCTGTTGCCTCCAGTACTGATCGAATGCATTTGCCACGTACTTCCGGTGCTTGCCCAGGTTCCTGCCCTTGAATTCCACCGTCATGTATTCCGTGTTCCCTGCCAACACGATGTCGAACTCCGCAGCTGCATCGCCGCCAGCATCGTATATGCGGAAGTTGACCTGAACCACGCTTCCCGGACGCGAATCGTTGAGGGCATCGACGGCCTGAGGAAGAAGCGGGTCCGCGATCTCGGGAACGTTGGCGGCGCCGACTCTGCGTGCACGATCGGCAACCTCGGTCGCCTCCAGGAAGCTCCTGAGAGTCTGCGAGAATTCCGAACCCGGAACGATTCTTCGCCTCCGGCGCGCGGCCGGGGACATCTCTCGGGTTCCGTACTCCCGTGCAGGCCGATCGGTCGGTGGCATCGCAGAAGCGCAAGCCGGGCTCAGGTGCTGGCGCCCTCGTTCGAGCGAGACGCCGAAAAAGCGTTCCGGGTTCCGTATTTCGCGGCCGTGACGAGCACGCTGCTCCACTCCCCGACGCCGCCGGAAGCGGCGCCTTCGCCGTACGACATCCCCCGCACCTCCACATCGTCGCGTTCCCGCGGGGAGCGTCCGGGAGGCGCGTGCGCGCGTCAAGGGGGCACGCGGTGGGGAAGCCGTGTGCGCTGCGCCATGGCGGGGTCGCTCGAGCAGGGTCGTCTCGCGTGTGCGGGCGTCGAACGGGGAGGACCCTCCCCGCTCGCTGGCCGCGCCGCCTCCGGTGACGCGAGGGCGGGGCGGTGTCGGGCGCGGCCGGCAACTGGCGAGCGTTCGCCCCGGGTGCGGGCGGCGGACGAGGGCGGGGCGGTGACGACGCCCGCGGGGGACGGTCCTGTCCACGTGCCACCGGCGACCGCCTCGGCGAAGGCGCGGCGGTCCCGGCGGCGGCAAGGCCAGGACCGTCCCCTCTCCGCGAGGCGGCGTCGCGTCACGGGAGCGGTGACAGCGGCTAGCCCGCCCTTCTCACGCCGCCTGACCCCGATTCGGCCGTGATCCAGCTTCTGCGTGGATTCCAGCCCGATCGAACGCGCGACGCGG
>CALKVK010000018.1 GCA_937996235.1 uncultured bacterium
ACGTGAACTGCACGATGCTGTCATCGTCCGAGGCCTGCGTCAACCGGCCGAGCGCTGCCGTCGAGACGTCGCCGCCTTCTCCGAGGACCACTCCGACCACGCCGAACGGGCAGAGTCCGCGAGGCGGGGTCCACTGCTATCCGGCCGAAATCGTCGCGTACCTGCAGCCGCCACCGATCAGAGACTGCGCGGCGTGAGGCGCCTCGAGTGCGGCGCGAGCGCCTCAGCGAGCAAGGACATCGCGAGACGCCCAACCCGCAACGGCCCTCCGACATGCGGCACACTCCGAAAAAACGTTCCGGGTTCCGTATTTCGGGTTCCGTATTTCGTGGGTGATCGTGGTCGGCCGCCGGAAGCCGTCCCAGCCCCAGGTCGTCGTCGTGCCGTTCTCGTAGCTGAGCACGTCGCGCCGGTTGGCGGCGCCGTAGCGCGTCCAGGACGCGATGTCGTTGCTGCTCGAGTCCTCGAGCAGCGTCAGGCGGTTCAGCTCGTCGAAGGTGCGGTGCGCCTCGAAGCCCGACGGGTAGTCGATCTCCGTCTGGTTGCCCTCGGCGTCCACGGTGTAGGTCACGGTCTTGCCGGTCGTCCCCAGGGGGTTCGCGCCCTGGGTCTCGGTCAGCACGCGACCCAGGCTGTCGTACGTGAACTGCACGATGCTGTCATCGTAGGAGGCTTGCGTCAACCGGCCGAGCGCTGCCGTCGAGACGTCCCCGCCTTTGTCGCGGACCACTCCGCCCCCGCCGAACGGAAACAGTCCTCGGGTCGCGGTCCACTGCTATCCGGCCGAAATCGTCTCGTACCGGCAGCCCACACGGATGAGAGCCGGCGCAGCGTGAGGCTCCTCGAGTGCGGCGCGAGCTCCTCAGCGAGCAAGGACGTCGCGAGACGCCCAATCCGGAACGGCCCTCCGACATGCGGCACACCACGAAACACCGTTCCAGGTTCAGTATCTCGGGGATGCAGACGCATCGTAGCGCGCGGACGACTTGGAGCGGCCGTCGGCTGATGGTCATGCGAGTGAGGGAATTGGGCTGGAGCGTGGCGGCCGTGGCGTGTGCGCAGGGCGTCTGCCGAGCGACGGTCTACAAGTGGCTGCGTCGCTTCGACGAGGAGGGCGAGGCCGGACTCCCGACCGCAGTGCGGCGGCGCACCGGGTCTGGAATCGGACGCGGCTGCGGCTGGTCAAGCGGATCACGCTCCCAACGTCCCCGACCGTCATGACTCGTCACTGGCACAGAATGTCACGTATGCTCAGCGATCGGTTCCGGGCGTCACTGCGGGCAGCTCGCGCTCTCTGAATGCGCTGCGCTTCAGGAACAGAAGCGCGAAGCAGGTATCCAGCTCCGCGAATCCTGACCACGGGGTTGCGTCACTTGAGAGGAACCGTCCGCTCTCATCTTGGCAGCGAATGAGTCGACGTGCTCCAACGCTCCACCAGTCGAGCCCGCCAATCTCATAAACGCCGCCGAGCACGCAAGCTCGCTCCAGAGCATACAGTCCATAGAAGTCCTCGCCGATGGCTGAGTCGCGCGTGGCATCGGCCAGCGCGCGTCGCGCTGCTTCGGCGGTGGCCTCGGGGACGCCTTCGGGCAACGGACCACGATCGGGCCACGCCCCGGCCCTCAGGTCGCGCCCAAGCCACGCGAGTCCGTCCAGGACCCCATTGTCTATGCGCTCGCGCAGCTCGCGATCCTCCACATCGCTCACTTCACTTCGGCAGACCAGCAGCGATGCGACGCCCGCCGCCGTCATGTTGCGTGTCGCCCTCTCTGGCCCCCCGCTCGCTACGTCCGCCTCTGACTGGCGCCCTGTGCGCGCCCCGAGACAGAGATAACTCCAGCCTCGCGCGAACCGACGCGCTGGGACCGAGTCAGTCGTCCCGCCAACGGGTATGGTCTTGCGAACATTGGTTCCGTCCTCGCCACCGTAACGCGCGACGACAGGCTCGGCCTCGGGCCCTACCGGCCACTGCGACGCCAGCAGGTGGTCCGCCTCCCGCCGCCATACGTCCTTGGGAACGCGAATCCCCAGACGCGAAGCTGCCTTGAGCCCGAGCACCGCGAACTGACCACAACTGTGGTCGTGCCGTTCACCGCGAACGTATGGTGATCGATACGAGAACCCCACGTCGACTGACTCAGACTTCCGCGCGCCGCCGCCAGCGGCCTGTGCCTTCACCAGCCAGTTAGAGAGATCCCGCGCCCATTCGAACTGCTCATTCCCCATGAGTCGGCGCCCGGTCTTTTGCGGAGTCGCCGGCCCGGGGAACCTCTGATCCACGCCCCCGTTGTGTCGCGCGTCGAGAGCGAGGAGGCACAACGACACGAAGTACGTGGTGACGCCGCCAACGTTCGAGCCCCTGTGCGCGTCCCAGTGCTCCCTTAAGCGAGCCAATGCCAGATCAGTGCAAGGCTGCTCAGTTCCATCGCCGCACTCGGCCAGTGTGAACGCGCACAGAGCGTCAGCACCTGGTTGCAGCACGCCTCCCCATTGGCGCTCGAGGAAGTCCTCTGGCAGAGGAGCGCTGCCCTCGTGTGGTGACAACGGGAACACTCCGTCGCCACGCTGACGGGTCTGGAGCCACGCAACACCCCGATCAATCGCCACGTTCACGCGCTCGCGAAGCTCACGGTCCGACTCTGCCCCATCTCCGCGGACGCTACTCGGCATGACGAACAGCGTCAGCGCGAGCGCCATGGCCGTGACGCGCGCGCAACGAGATCGCTTCGATGACGCTACTGGTCGCACGGCTTCGTCAGCAACTCTGGCTCGCATGCGCCTCTCCGACTCGCCCCGACTCTCCGAGGCCACAACTATCGAAAGTCCCACCCCGCGACCGCTCGTTGTATCGCGGGTCCTGCAGTTCAACCTGTCTTCCGAACCAGCCGCCGCCGGAACCTGGGTCGATGATTGGGTCGTTGCCGTATCGGCTTCCGCCCATCGCCCCACCGGGCGACTTGCGAAGCGCACCACCTGAGCCGCCGCCGGCCCCGCCCCCGGGCGTCGTCACCCGGATCGGGACATCGCGAATGATCCGCACCGTGCGCACAACGATCTCCCACTCGCGCCAGCGGCCACTGTCTCCGTCGAACTCCCAGGACACTCGCGCCTTGTCAAGTATCAGCTGATCCGGCGTCAAGAACTCGTCCTTCTTGGATACATTCCAGGTACTGTAGTACCACCAATGATCTCTATATCGAATGAAAAAGAAGTCTTGCTCGATTATATACCTGTCGAACGTCGGGTGCTCCTCCTTGCGAAAGCGCGGTGGTCCAAGAGGGAATGGACCTATCTCCTTCCAATCGCTGGCGCCCCCACCAACACTGGCTCCATTGGCAACATCCCTCCAGTCCATGAGGGTGAAGAGAGCGGTGCCGTCTATGTCGAAGTCGTACAGCCTTCCCGTCATGAATGTCTCGGCGAGATCTGGCTGATCGCGCAACGTCGCTGAGAGTCCGCGCGGATCCCGGTTGAGCGTCGGGCCACAGAGCGCGTACGCAAGCGCATTTGGACCATCCACATACTCCAACGGATCCGTCTGAATGAACCTCCTCAACTCCGCCGAGTAGTGGCGCGCCCGGTAGTAGTACAGCCCCGACTCCTCGTCGAGCCGCCGCCCCGTGTACGTGAACGGGTTCCCGATCTGGCTCGTCGACACCGTCGAACCGCCGATGTCCTTGATCGTGATCTCCCCGTACGGCCCGTAGTCGTAGCTCTCGACCACGACCTCGTCCGGGTCCGTCACCTGCGTGACGGAGCCGAGGAGTTGCGTGTGATAGTAGAAGCGCTTCGTCTCGGTCGTGTTCGTGTCCCCGTCCACGTCCGCGACGTCGGGCGCCTCCATCATCGCCACCTCGTCGATCCCCTGCCCGAAGGCGAAGAGGCGGAGCAGGTTCCCCGAGCCGTCGTACTCTTCCAGGCACTGCTGGTTCGCGTAGACGAAGCGCGTGGTGTCGCTTCCGACCGTCTTTGACGTCCTCCGCCCGAGGCCGAGGGCGTCGTACGTGTAGGTCGCGATCGTCGTCGGGCCGGCCGAGTCGATCACCTCGATCAGGTGGTTGTGGGCGTCGTAGACATACTCGTACGTGCCGTCGTCGATGAGGTTCCCGTTGTCGTCGTAGCTGTGCGACGTGCCGCCGACCGACGTGTACTCGTTCATGGCGTTGGTCGAGTAGCTGACCGACGAGCCTGAGCCGCCGTAGGGGGTCGTGACCAGCGACGTGAGCCCCGCACGTCGTCCATGTTGCGGTTTCACGTTCCGGGCTGGGACCTTGTCCCCGTACGCCTCGGCGCCGGGGTTCGCGACCTCGTTGGCGGGGTCGTCGACGTCCTGGAGCACCCTGGTCAGGCGGTTCGCGCGGTCGTAGCTGCCGAATCTCGGGGACGCCGTGTCGCCCGTCCCGCTCTGGTGGCTCCGCGCCTCGAAGGTGGGGTTGTCGGACCCCCCGTGCGGAGCACGGAAGAGTGCAACACAGCCAGCCGTAGGTGAAGCCGGCGGGTAGCTGCTCCCCGAGTCCTCGTGGGTGATGGTCGTCGGGCGCCGGAACCCGTCCCAGCCCCAGGTCGTCGTCGTGCCGTTCTCGTAGCTGAGCACGTCGCGCCGGTTGGCGGCGCCGTAGCGCGTCCAGGACGCGATGTCGTTGCTGCTCGAGTCCTCGAGCAGCGTCAGGCGGTTCAGCTCGTCGAAGGTGCGGTGCGCCTCGAAGCCCGACGGGTAGTCGATCTCCGTCTGGTTGCCTTCGGCGTCAAGGGCGTAGGTCACGGTCTTGCCGGTCGCCCCCAGGGGGTTCGCGCCCTGGGTCTCGGTCAGCACGCGGCTGCGCGCGAGACTGGGGCTGTCCCAGGGGAACTGCACGATGCTGTCATCGTGCCGCGGACGCGTCAACCGACCCCGTGCGTCGCCGCTGCATGCCGCGTCGGATGACGAGAGCCTCTCGTGCGCCCTCGCGTCGGCGCCGACCGCGCCGCGGACAGGCCGCTGCGGTGCTCGCCGGACGGGGCGGGGGCGCGCTCGATCGCCCCGCAGACGCGCCGACGCACGCGGGATCGATGGCAGACCCGAGGCTGGAACCCGACTTAGCTGCCAGCGTCCCCATTGGCTCGGCGGACCGTTCGGGCGCGCTGCGACGTCGCGTGCGACGGCGCGGGACGGGCGCCGCGACAGGTCGCGACAGGTCGCGCGACGCGGCGCACGCTCGGCCGGCGTGGCACGGGCGTTGCGCCTCCTCTGGCGGACACGACGGGGCGCCGCGGGGCGCGCCCGGAGCGACGGGTCGACGCGGGTCGACCCGGACGAGCGAGGACGAACGACACGGAGGAGATCGATGCGTACGACGGCCCTTTCCCCCGCCCTGGACCCCTTCGCCGCGCTGCACCCCTTCGCCGCCGTGGCGCCGTTCGCGGCCCTGGACCGGCTGCGCGACGAGACGCTCCGCCTGTTCGGGGGCGGCAACGGCGCCGGCGACGCGTGGGCGCCGCCGCTCACGCTCAGCGAGACGGAGGCCGGCTACGAGGTGCTCGCGCCGCTCCCGGGCTGCGACCCGGCGAAGCTCGAGGTCTCGGTCGAAGGCGACGTGCTGCGCATCGCCGGCGAGCGCGCGGGCGTGCCCGAGGACGCGGTGCGGCGCTTCGCGACGGAGCGCTTCGCCGGACGCTTCCTGCGCACGCTCGAGCTGCCGCGTGCGGTCGATGCCGCGGCGGTCGAGGCGCAGTACCGCCACGGCGTGCTGCGCGTGACGCTGCCGAAGGCCGCCGAGGCGCGGCCGCGCCGGATCGAGATCCGGCACGACTGAAGCGACGGACGGACGGGGCGCGCCTTCGCGCGGCGCCCCGCTCCGCCCCGGACCCCTGTCCGGACGGCTCCGCCGAACCGAGCCCGTCCGGCCGAACGAGCCCATCTGAACGAACCCAACCGAACGAACACCGCGAACCGATCGACGGCAGACCGACGAAACCGACGAAGAGGAGAGATCACGATGACCACCGCCACGCACTGCATCACCCCGCGCGGACGCGAGACCGCCTGCGTCACGCCGCGCGCCACGACCGTGCTGCCCCGGGCCGACGTCTGGGAGTCCGAGGACGCGGCGCATCTCGCCATCGAGCTGCCGGGCGTACCGGCCACGGGGCTCGAGCTGCGCGTCGAGGGCGACCGGCTGACGGTCGCCGGCACCGTGGACCTGGGCGCTCCCGAGGGCCGCCTGCTCTTCGCCGAGTGGCAGCCGCGCTCGTTCCAGCGCAGCTTCGTGCTGACCGACGACGCGGACCGCGACGCGATCTCGGCGCAGCTAAAGGACGGCGTGCTCCACGTGCGCGTGCCGCGGCGCGCAGAGCGCCGCCCGCGCACGATCGACGTGCGCGTCGCGGCCGACTGACGGGTCGGCCGGCCTACCCTCCCCGAGCCCGACCTTCTCACGACGACTCACGCACCTGAGCGGTCCGGAGCGCCGCGCCTTGATCGCGACGCTCTGCCCTCGCTCAGGAAGCCGTCGGCGGCGCGCCACGTGCTCGCCGCGTGCAAGACGAGCCTCGACTGCATGGACGTGGTCGTCACGACGTGCGCGAGCCTCATGAGAAGGCCGGGCCAGGCCCGGGCGTCGCCGACGCCCGGGCCGCTCTGCTTCGCGACGGAGCGGGCGGGCCCGCGTATACAGGCCGGGCGGCGAGCCTCTGCGCGCCGCGTCCCGCCATGGAACACGGCCCCGCCCACTGGATGCTCCTCTCGGTCGCGCTCGCGCTCGGCGCGGGCGTGGCGCTGCTCGCGGCGGCGCGGCGGCTGCAGATCTCGGCGATCGTGCTGCTGCTGCTCGGCGGCGTGGCGCTCGGCCCGGAGGGGCTGAACGTCGTGCGCCCGGCGGCGCTCGGGAACGCGCTCGGCGTGATCGTGTCGCTCGCGGTCGCGCTGATCCTCTTCGAAGGCGGGCTGACGCTCGACCTGAAGGGCTACCGCTCGGCGTCGGGCGTCATCCGCCGACTGCTCTCGGTCGGCGTGCTGGTGACCTGGCTCGCGACCGCGCTCGCCGTCTACCTCGTGTTCGGCGTGCTCGCGGGCCGCGACCTGACCCCCGCGTTCTGCCTGCTCTGCGGCAGTTTGGTGATCGTGACGGGGCCGACGGTCGTCGCGCCGCTGCTCAAGCGCATCCGCGTGACGCAGCGCATGCACGGCATCCTGCACTGGGAAGGCGTGCTGGTGGACCCCGTCGGCGTGTTCGTCGCGGTGCTCTGCTGGGAGTGGATCTCGATGGACAGCGGCGGCGAGGCGCTCGCGCGCTTCGCGACGCGGTTCGGCGCAGGCGGCGCGATCGGCATCGTCGGCGGCCTCCTGCTCGCCGCGGCGCTGCGGCGGCGCATCGTGCCCGACGACATGGAGAACATCGCGGCGCTCGGCGGCGCGATGGTGATCTTCGGCGTCGCGGAGGCGTTCGAGAGCGAGGCGGGGCTGCTCGCGGTCACCGCCGCGGGCTTCGTGGTCGGGGCGCGCGCGGGGCGCAGGCTGCAGCGCCTGCGCGAGTTCAAGGCGGAGATCACGGAGCTCATGATCGGGCTCCTGTTCGTGCTCCTCGCCGCGCGGCTCGAGTTCGCGGACTTCACGGAGTTCGGCGGCTACGGCGCGCTGCTCGTCGCGATCGTCGTGCTGGTGGTGCGGCCGCTCGCGGTGCTCGCGTCGTCGGCGGGCCAGGGCCTGTGCTGGCAGGAGAAGGCGTTCCTCTCGTGGGTCGCGCCGCGCGGGATCGTGGCGGCGTCGATGGCGTCGCTCGTCGGCCTGCGGCTCGCGCGTCACGACGACCCGGAGGGCGGCAAGCTGGTCGAGTCGTTCGTGTACTCGGTGATCGCCGCGACGGTGCTCCTGCAGGGGTTCACCGCGGGGCACGTCGCGCGTCTGCTCGGGCTGCGGCGGCCGGAGGAGCGCGGCTGGCTGATCGTCGGCGCGCACCCGTTCGCGCGGCGTGTCGCGCGCTTCGTGCGCGACCGCGGCAAGGTGCCCGTGCTGCTCGTGGACTCGAACGCGCGGCTCATCGCGATCTCGCGCGAGCGCGGCCTCCCGGCGCTCGCCGCGAACGCGCTCGACGTCGAGGAGGTCGCGGCCGACGGCGCGTTCCTCGGCGTCGGCAACGTGCTCGCGCTGACCGACAACGAGGAGCTGAACGCGCTGCTCTGCACGCGCTGGACGGAGGTCGTCGGGCGCGAGCACGTCTACCGCTGGACGTCGCGCGCGGGCATGCGGCGGCAGGGCGTCAACGCGCCGGGGCGCGTGCTGTGGCCCGACTTGCCGTCGCCGTCGGTGCTCTCGATCGAGCTCGACCGCGGCGACTCGCGCACGTTCGCCGCGACGGACCCGCCCGAGGGCGACGGGATCGTGACGCCGCTCCTCGTCGCCGAGGAGGGACGTGTGCGCGAGGCCGACGGCGGCGCCGCGCGCGAGGGCGAGGTGGTGCTGCGCATCCGCCGCGCGGGCGACTACCTGGCGCGCCGCCTGCCGAAGGAGCTCGTCTTCCGCGTCGCGGCGACGGACCGCGCGACGCTGCTCGCAAGCCTCGTGGAGGAGGCGTGCAAGGCGTCCCCGACGCTGCCGCGCGAGGCGCTCGCGCGCGGGCTCGACGACCGCGACATGCTGCTCGGCGGGCTCGTGGGCGGCGGCATCGCGATGACGCACGTGACGCTGCCGAACGTCGCGACGAACACGGTGGCGCTGGCGCAGCTCGCGGAGCCGCTCGACCTCGGCGCGCCCGACCACGTTCCCATCCGCCTCGTGTTCCTGATCGTGTCGCCGGCGGGCGACCCGGACGGCCACCTCGCGACGGTCGCGGAGGTGGCGCGGATCGTCGCGGCCGACTCGCTGCGCGCGCGGCTGCTCGGCGCCCGCACGCCCGAGGAGCTCGTCACGCGGCTGCGCGAGATCGACGAGACGCCTCTCCCGGGCCGCGAGCCACGCGGCGCCGGGGGCCGTTAGGATCGGCAGCATGTCGGGAAACAAGCTGGTGCTCTTCGGCGGCGGCGCGCTGGTCGTCGTCGGTCTCGCGCTCGGAGCGGGCTTCGTGGGGGCGACGCTCGCGCAGGCGCCCGCTGCGGCGCCGGTGGAGACGGCGTCCGCGCCGGGCGGCGACGCGACGCTGCGCGCGCGCGTCGATTCGCTCGAGCGGCGCCTCGACGCGGTCGCCGAGCGGCTGCGCGTGACCGAGGAGACGGCGAACCAGGCGCTCGACCGTTCGGCGCAGCTCGATCAGATCCGGCGCGACGTCACGGCGCTCCAGCGGCGCTTCGAGGGGCTGCCCGCGGCGCCCGCGACGGCCGCAGCCGCGGGCAGCGACGACATCGTGCTCACACGCCCGCTGAACGAGATGGACCCCGAGGAGCGGGCGGGCGTCGAGGAGGCGCTGCGCGAGCGCTTCGTCAAGAAGGCGCGCGAGCTCGAGGCGCGCCACGCCGGCCAGTTGATGGAGATGCACCTGAACAACCTGCGCGACACGTCCGAGGACGCGTCCAACGCGCGGCGGAGCCAGGTGAACGCGGAGGCGCGCCAGCTCGCGGTCGCGTACCGGCTCGACGGGACCGTCGAGGGGCGCGTGCGCGACATCCTGGCCGAGTCGCTGGACGCGTCGGTGCGCGACGTCGCGCCCTACCTGGGCGGCGGACTCGAGCGCGCGGACTACGACCAGGTGCGGCAGCGCCTCGCCGCGATCTGGGACGCGCGCGACGCGAAGATCGCCGCGCTCCTCGCCGACGACGAAGCCCGCAAGGAGTACGCGGACCGCGCGACGGACCGGCGCCGCGTGCTCGACGAGGCGCTCTCGCGGATGTCGCAGCGCTGACGCTGCGGCAGCCGCTCCCGCGCGCGGCGCGCCGGCCGCGTGCGCTACTGCGCTACTGCGCTACTGCGCTACTGCGCTACTGCGCTACTGCGCTACTGCGCTACTGCGCGAACAGCTCCGCCGCGGCCTCGGCCAGCCCCTTGTAGGGCTCGCCGGCCCAGCGGATGACGCCGTCGGCGCCGACGAGCACGGCGTACGGACGGTTCACGGGCACGCCGAGCGCCTGCACGAGCGCGTTCTGCGTGAAGCGCCCGTCCCAGTACCAGGGCCAGTCGATGCCCTCCTCCTCGGTCCACCCGCGCACGGAGTCGAGGTTGCCGTCGAAGAGGCGGTCGGTCTTGCCCCACTCGTCCCAGTTGTGCTTCGTCGTGGCGATCTCCTCGGCGGACATCGCCCGGTCGGTGGAGCAGCCGACGAAGCGCAGGCCGCGCTCCTTCCACTTCTCGCGGAGCGGCCGCAGCACGGTCTCGATCTCGCGCGTCGTCGAGCTGATGCCCGAGTTGAAGAAGTGCAGCACGTACGGCTGGCCCGCGAGGTCCTTCCACGGCATCGGCTTGCCGTCCTGCGCCTGCAGCTCGGGGAGCTTCGGCAGCGGGCGGCCCGGGCGCAGCGCGGCGAAGCGCGTGACGCGCCGGACGCTCTCGCCCGACGGTCCGAAGTCGGTCTCGCCGACGTGCCACGCCTCGGCGAGGCGGGCGGCCTCGTCGGTGCCGCCCGTCGCGACGAGGCTCTCGAGCATCAGGTACGCGAGCTCTCCGGCAGGCGCCGACCGGCCGGCCTTCAGGTAGCCGGCGACGCCGCGGTCGGCGTGCGGCGCGGCGGCCGCGACCTGCGCCGGGTCGGCCTTCGCCGCGAGCAGGATCGCGCGCACGAGGGCGTGCTCGGCCTCGGGGCGCTGCGCGTCCTCGGGGTCGGCCGCGGCGAGGAAGCGCTCGAGCTCGGTGACGGCGTCGGCGAGCAGCGCGTCGCGCTCGTCCACCGTGCACACCTGGGCGCCCTGCACACGCGCGAGCCCCGCGGCGAACGCGACCCGCGGCGCGGCGGACTCGCCGGCCGCGCGCCGGTACATCTCGACGAGCTTCGGGAGCGCCGTCACGGCGCGCCGCCAGGCGTCGTCGTCGCGGGTGTAGGCGCGCCGCGCCTCGTGGTACTCCTCGCCGCGTCCGCCGAAGTCGCGCGGCAGGGGCGGGCGCGGGCGCGTCGCGACCACGAGCTCGAGCGCGTCGATCTCCTGGAGCAGGTTCGCCGGGTCGACCTGCGGGGCGGCGTCCTCGCTCGCCGCGGCGGGCGCCTTCGCCGGGCCGGGGGCGGGCTCCTCCTGCGCGGCGGCGGGCCGCGCGGCGGCCAGCCCCGAGACGAGGGCGGCGACGAGCGCGAACGCGGTGGCGGGGCGAGGGCAGGTCGGTCTCATCGGCGATCTCCGGAGCGACCCAGTATCCCGGTGCCCGTACGCAACCCCCGCGATCTGACGGACGGCGGCCCGCCGGCGCGAACGCGAAATCCCGCCACGCAGCCTGCCGCCCGGATGCACGGAGAGGGGTCGCGCGGCGCGGCGCTCGTGTATCCTCCCGGCGTGACCGGCAACCTCGACCCGGGCGACGTCGTCGCGGCGAGCCTGCGCGCCGCACGGGAGGCCCCCGGCAAGCTGCGCGGGCTCTGCACCGGACTCGGCGAGCGCGACTGCGCGCGCAAGCCGGGCGTCGGCAAGCTGTCGCTCCTCGAGCACGTTTGGCACATGCTCGACATGGAGCGCGAGGTGTTCGGCGTCCGCATGCGGCGCGTCCTCGCCGAGGACGACCCCAACCTCGAGCCGCTCGACGTCGAGGAGCACACCGTCCGCGACGAGGAGCTCGAGGGCCACTCGCTCGGCGACGTCATCGCGCGCTGGGAGGTCGAGCGGCTCGCGAACCTGCACCTCGTCGAGGGCACGGGCCCGGAGCAGTGGCGGCGGCCGCTCCGGCACCCGCAGATCGGGCGCGCGAAGTTCGTGGACCTCGTCAGCCGCTGGGCGCGTCACGACGCGGAGCACCTGCGGCAGATCGAGATCCTGGCGCTCAACTGCCGCGAGCGGAACCTGCCGTGACGCGCCTCCGTGGCGCGTTCGCCGCACTGGTCCTGGCGTCGGGCGTCCTCGCCGCGGCGCCCGCCCTCGCCGCGCCGGAGCTCGAGGTCGCCGAGCAGACGCTCACGCGCCTGCGGCGCCTCGACCTGACGCTCGACTGCACGCTCGACACGCCCGGCAGCGTGACCGTCGCCGGCACCGTGAACGGGCGGCCCTTCACGCGCCGCGTGCGCGTGCGGAAGGCCGGGACGCGGCGCGTGAAGGTGAAGGTGGACGCGCGGCGCGCGCACGTCCGCAAGCTCACGGAGCCGCTGCGCTTCGAGCTGACGGCGACCGCGGAGGACGCCGCCGGCGCCCGCGTAGACGTGCCCGTCACGGAGACCGCGCGGGTGCCCGTCGTGCTGCTGCCGGGGCTCGGGAACCAGCCCGACGACGCGGGGCTCCTGGCGTTCGCGGGGGCGCTCGCGGTCGCATCCGGCGGCGAGTACGCGCTCGGCGGGCCCGACACGACGCTCGTGCGCGTCTCGTACGACAGCCTCGGCAGTCCGCTGCAGAAGTCGGCGAAGCTGCTCGACCGCGCGGTCGCCGCGCGCCTCCGGGGCAGCGCGTTCGCGAAGGCGGACGTCGTCGGGTACTCGATGGGCGGGCTCGTGGCGCGGCGCTGGCTCGCCGACGGCGGCGCGCGGCGCGCCCGGCGCGTGCTCTTCCTCGCGACGCCGAACGAGGGCGCGCCCGTGGCGCAGATCCTCTCGATCGGGCTGCAGACCGACATCCTCGGCACGCTGCTCGACCAGCTCCCGACCGACGCGCCCGAGGTGGCGGCGCTGCTCGACGCGCTCGCGAGCGTGCCCGACACCGACGGCGCCGTGGACGTGCTGCGGAACTTCTACCCCACGTACACGTGGGCGTTCCTGACGGTGCCGGGCCTCGGCGGCAGCACGCGGATCGGGCTCACGCCGCAGCTCATCCGGCAGTTCGGGTCGCTCGTCCCGGGCCTCGCGGCCCTGCCGCTCGACTTCGACTCGCCGCTGACGGCGCTGAACGCGAAGGCGCCGCCGGACGGTCCCGAGTTCTACGCGCTCGGCTACACGGAGCTGCCGGCGGGCGGGTTCGGCGCGGGCATCGGCACCGTGGACGAGGTGGACGTGACGCCGCTCGTGAGCGGCGGGAACGTGGACCCGGCCGCGCTCGCGACCGGCGACGGCGACGGCGTCGTCCCGTGGCGCAGCGTGCGGATGGCCGACGTGCCCGCGTGGCGCGACCGCATCACCTCGACGGACCTCGGCGCCGGCAGCCACGTGACGCTCCTGGCCGACCCGTTCGCGATCGCACGCGTGCTCGAGATCCTCGGCGCCGCCGAGTAGCGCACGGCGCACCCGGGCGCCGCGCAGGTCCGAGCCTGCAGTCACCGAAAGCGGCTGCGGTCGCCGCGTGACGCCCTCATGTCGCGCACCCGGCGCGTGACCGCGGTCACGGCTCGCGGTCCGGCCGCGGCGTAGCGTTCGTTCCGGAGGGCCACTCCGGTGCGAACCTCGGCACATCTGCTCACGCTCCTCGGGATCCTGGCCGCGGCACTCGCCGGAGGCTGCGGCGGCCACGGGCACGAGGCGCCCTACCGCGGCGCGCTGGAAGTCCCCGCGGTCTTCCCGAAGTCCGCGCCGGACGACGTGCTCCCCGCGGAGCCGCCGCCGTTCCGGACGGACGCGTTCCCCTGCTCGCGCTGTCACGCCGGCGGCGAGGAGACGCCCGACACCGCCCCCGCCATGCCGCACGCGCAGCACCTGGCGAAGGGCATCGAGTGCGGCGACTGCCACGAGGACGTGACGAACCCGGTCCTGCCGGACCCGGAGTTCTGCGCGGAGTGCCACCCGCCCGAGAAGCGCGGCGGCGAGCGCGTGCTCGCGTACTTCGCCGCGGTCACGGGCGAGGACGGCGAGATCACGTTCCCGCACCGCTGGCAGGTGAAGGTCAAGTCGCCGGCGCACGACCGCCACGCGGCGGCGGGCGTCGAGTGCAGCGCGTGCCACGGCGAGCCGTCGAACGGCCCGTTCGCGCGGCCGCGCTCGGCGGTGCTCATGCAGCGCTGCATGACGTGCCACACCGAGCGCAACGTCAAGAACACGTGCGAGACCTGCCACGAGGAGGGCACGCGCCCGCCGCACGAGCAGATCGTTCTCCACCACGCGGAGCAGCAGCGCGGCTGCCTCGACTGCCACGACCGCGCGAACCGCGACGTGCTGCACCTCGCGAACGGCACTCCGGTGCCCTTCACCGAGTCCTATCGACTGTGCGGCCAGTGCCACGGCCCGCGTCTGCGTGACTGGAAGCTCGGACTGCACGGCAAGCGCACGGGCTCGTGGAGCGGCGCGAAGGAGTACCTGCTCTGCGCGCACTGCCACAACCCGCACTCCCCGCGCTTCGAGCCCATGACGCCGCTGCCGCCGCCGGTGCGGCCGGAGGAGATCCGATGAGCGACGACGGAGTCACCCGCCGCGCCGTGCTCGGCGCGGCCGCGGCCGGCGCGGGCCTCGCCCTCGCGGGCTGCCGCAAGCAGCTCGTGGACGAGTTCGTGAGCACGCGGCTGGCCGAGATGGACCGTGACCAGGTGCGGCGCTTCGTCGGCGAGCTCGAGACGCGCTACCGCGAGCAGTACGGACGCGACGTGCACGTGGCGGACACGCCGGCGGAAGAGGGCGTGCTATTCGCCTACGGCCTCGACCTCGACCGCTGCAACGGCAACCGCAAGTGCGTCGAGGCGTGCGTCGAGGAGAACAACCAGTCGCGCGGGGGCACGGGCCACGGCGCGCCGATCCAGTGGATCACCGTGCTCGAGATGGACAAGGAGCGCGGCGTCGACCTCGACCACGCGAACATGTACTACGACGCGGAGCAGGTGCCGCGCGAGGGGCACTTCTACCTGCCCGTGCAGTGCCAGCACTGCGACAACCCGCCCTGCACCAAGGTCTGCCCCGTCGAGGCGACGTGGAAGGAACCCGACGGGATCGTGGTCATCGACTACGACTGGTGCATCGGCTGCCGCTGCTGCATGTCGGCGTGCCCGTACGGCGCGCGCCACTTCAACTGGACCGAGCCGAACCTCCCGGCCGAGCAGCTCAATCCCGAGATGCACGTGCTCGGCAACCGCCCGCGCATGCGCGGCGTCGTCGAGAAGTGCACGTTCTGCGTGCAGCGCACGCGGCGCGGGCTCTACCCCGCCTGCCACGAGGCGTGCCCCACCGGGGCGCGCGTCTTCGGGAACCTGCTGGATCCGGCGTCCGAGATCCGGCAGCTGATCGAGCGCAAGCGCGTGTTCCTGCTGAAGGCGGAACTGAACACGCGCCCGAGCTTCTTCTACTTCTACGGGTGAGACGATGAGCTTCCTGCGCGCGTTCGCGGCGTTCACGACCGGCAGCATCCGCGTCGTGACGCGGGGCTCGGTGGCGTACTTCGCCTGGATGGCGGCGCTCCTCGCGCTCGTCGTCGTCGGCGCGATCGCCTATTCGGGGCAGTTCGAGCACGGACTGATCCGCACGGGCATGCGCGACCCCGTCTCGTGGGGCTTCTACATCGGCAACTTCACGTTCCTCGTGGGCGTCGCCGCCGCCGCGGTGATCCTCGTCATTCCCGCGTACGTCTACCACTGGAAGCCCATCAAGGAGATCGTGCTGTTCGGCGAGCTGCTCGCCGTCTCGGCGCTCGCGATGTGCATGCTGTTCGTGCTGGCCGACATGGGCCGCCCGGACCGCCTGCTCCACATCGTGCCGCTGATCGGGAACATGCACCTGCCGTCGTCGCTGCTCGCGTGGGACGTGGTGGTCCTGAACGGGTACTTCTATCTCAATCTCACGGTCGTCACGTACCTGCTGGTCTCGTGGTTCCGCGGGCGCGATCCGGACAAGCGCTTCTTCACGCCGCTCGTGCTCTTCTCGATCCCGATGGCCGTCGGCATCCACAGCGTGACGGCGTTCGTCTACAACGGGCTCGCCGGGCGCCCGTACTGGAACGCGTCGATCCTGGCGCCGCGCTTCCTCGTCTCGGCGTTCTGCAGCGGCCCCGCGGTGATGCTCGTGCTGCTGCAGGTGCTGCGGCGCGTCACGAAGCTCGACATCAAGCGCGAGGCGCTCTCGAAGATCGCGGAACTGATGGCCTACGCGATGTTCGTGAACCTGTTCTTCCTGGGCGCCGAGGTGTTCAAGGAGGTGTATTCCGACACGCACCACCTGAAGCACCTCGAGTACCTCTACTTCGGACTCGAGGGGCACACGGCGCTCGTGCCCTGGGCCTGGACGAGCTTCGTCTGCAACGTCGCGGCGTTCGTCCTGTTCGTGGTCCCGCGCCTGCGCGAGAAGGCGCTCTGGCTGAACGCGGGCTGCGTGCTGATCTTCGCGGGCGTGTTCATCGAGAAGGGCATCGGGCTGGTCGTGCCGGGCTACACGCCGTCGGTGCTCGGCGAGATCTACGAGTACGCGCCGTCCACGACCGAGCTGCTGGTCTCCGCGGGGATCTTCGGGATCGGCGCGCTGCTCTTCACGGCGACGACGCGCGTCGCGATCGCCGTCGTGCGCGGCGATCTGCGTCTCGAGGCCGAGACGCAGGCCGCGGCGGCCTGAGCCCCGGCGGCAGACGAAGGGAACCTCCGGCCCGGCTCGTCCGTAGGAGCGGGAGGGAGCGCCGTTTCGGCCGCAGCCGATCCGGCCTCCCTTGACCCGACCTTCTCACGACGACTCACGCACCTGAGCGGTCCAGAGCGCCGCGTCCACTCGGAGCGTGGACCGCGCCGCGGTCCACGTCACGGCGTGCGCGAGCCTCGTGAGACGGTCGGGTATCATCGCCCTGCTCGGCGCCGACCGGCGCCCCGCCCCCGGAGGTCTGCCGTGACGACTCGCTCCCGCCGCTCCCTCTCCCGCGCGCTCGCCCTGCGTGCCCTGCCCGTGGCGGCCTTCGCCGCCCTGCTCGCCGGCGGGCTGCCGGCCCGCGCCCAGCAGGACAGCGTCGACCCCGTCGACCCGATCGAGGACCAGGCGCTCGCGGAGGAGGCGGCGGCGGAGTTCGACAAGGCGCTCGACACGATGAAGCGCGCCTTCGACACCTGCGTGCGCGAGGCGGCGGCGGGCGGCGCGGTGCGCAAGCGCAACCTCGCGCGCGCCGAGGTGCTGCTCGAGAAGGTGGACTCGCTGACCGAGACGGTCACGGCGCAGAAGGAGACGGACCGCTACCTCGAGGCGCAGGACGGCGAGGCGCTCGGACCGCTGCTCGCGGGCCACGTGGCGTGGCGCCGCGCCGGGTACCGCCTCGCCGAGGGCGACCTCGAGGGCGCGGCGGCGCTCGCGGCGCAGCTCGGCTTCGTCCGCAGCTTCTGGGTCGTGGGCCCGTTCGACAACGAGCGCGGCCGCGGCTTCGGCGTCGCGCGCGGTCCCGAGAAGGGCATCGACCTCGCCGCGGAGTTCGACGGCAAGGAGCGCAAGGTCGCTTGGCGCCACGTCCCCGTGGCGGCGCCCCTCGCGTACGTGGACCTCGACGCGATGCTGCGCCCGAACGACCAGGCGGCGGCGTACGCGGTGGCCTTCGTGCGCGCCGACGCCGCCGGTCCGGCCGCGCTGCGCATCGGCTCCGACGAGGCCGTGAAGGCGTGGTGGAACGGCGCCGAGGTGCTCTCGCGCGACGTGCGGCGTCCGCTCGGCTTCGACCAGGACGTCGTGACGGTGTCGCTCGCCGAGGGCTGGAACGTGCTCCTGCTGAAGGTGTGCGACCAGACCGGCGCCTGGGGCTTCCGCGCGCGCCTGACGGCCCTCGACGGGGGGCCGCTCGCGGGTCTGCGGGCGGCGACGACGCCCGAGGAGGCGGCCGAGGCCGTCGCGGCGAAGCCGCAGGCCGCGCCGCTCGAGCGCGTCGAAGCCGACGCGGGCGCGAAGTCCTTCTACGAGGGCGCGACGGCGAACGGCGCGTCGGCCCGCGACCTCTTCCACCTCGGCCTGCTGCACCACCGGCGCGAGTTCGACACGATCTCCGACCGGCGCGCCGAGACGCTGCTCAAGCAGGCGGCGGAGCTCGACCCCGAGAACGCCATCTTCCGCTTCCACTACGCGGAGGCGGCGGCGCCGCCGATCGAGATGGCCGTCGAGAAGGAGGAGAACCGCCAGCGCATCGCGCGCGAGAAGACGCTCGAGCTGCAGCCGGGCTACGCGGTGGCGTACCGCGCGCTCGCGAGCTACTACGCGACCTCGCTCGTGAACCTGGACCAGGCCGAGCGGCTGCTGCGCAAGGCGCTCGAGCTGAACCCGGACTTCGTCGAGGCGCGGCTCGACCTGGCGAGCGTGCTCGGCCGCCGCGGGCTGCCCGTGGACGCCCAGCGCGAGCGCGAGCGCGCGCTCGCGACCGCGTCGGCGCAGGGCCGCGAGATCGTCGCGTCCGCCGCGGCCGCCGAGCTGGAGCGACAGGGCCGCGGGCGCGAGGCGCTCGACGCGTGGAAGTCGGTGCTCACGCTCGACGCGCGCGAGAACGGCATCCGGCGCCGCGTCGCCGAGCTCGCGCTGCGCGCGCTCGACCGCGACGACGCGCTGAAGCTGCTCGAGGAGATCCGGCGCGTCGATCCGTGGGACACGCAGTCGCTCGCGCGCCTCGCGCAGCTCCACGAGGGCCGCGGCGACTGGGACGCGGCGGCGGCGACGCTGCGCGAGGCGCTCGCGATCGCGCCCGAGGACGACGACCTGCTCGCCGCGCTCGGCCGCGTCCAGAGCAAGGGCGGCCACGCCGACGAGGCGCTCGCCGCGTACCGCGAGGCGCTGCGCGTCAACCCGAAGCGCCAGGACCTCGAGCGCTACGTCGAGTACCTCGACCCGTCGGCGACGCCGTACGAGAACGCGTACGAGACGGACATCACGCCTCTGATCGCGAAGGCGGCGGACTACGACAACTCCGAGAACGACGGCTGGCTCGTGCTGCTCGACCAGGTCGTGGACAAGGTCAACCCCGACGGCACGTCGAGCACGTACGTGCACATGGCCGCGAAGATCCTGACCGACGCGGGCGTGCGGCGCTTCGACCGCTACTTCGCGCAGAGCTGGTCGGGCGAGAGCTTCAAGTGGAAGGCGGCGCGCGTCGTCAAGCCCGACGGCAGCGTGGTGGACGCGAAGACGCAGTCGAACCGCGGCATGCGCTTCGCCGACTTCCCGCCGCTCACGCCGGGCGACGTCATCGAGGTCGCCTACCGCCGCGACGACCGCGAGCAGAGCTTCTTCGGCGACTACTTCGGCAACGTGAACTACTTCGCGGACCAGGTCCCGATGCTGGTCTCGACCTACACGCTGATCACGCCCGCCGCGCGGAAGTTCTACTTCCACGAGAAGAACCTCGCCGTGAAGCCGACCGAGCGGCTCTCCGACGACGGCACCGAGCGCATCTACACGTGGACCGTGAACGACGCGCCGAAGGTGAAGGACGAGATCGCGATGCCCTCGCCGCGCGAGGTCTACCCGCAGGTGCAGGTCACCACGTACGAGAGCTGGGACGCCTTCGCGAAGTGGTGGTGGAGCATGATCCGCGACCAGCACATCGCGAGCGACGAGCTGAAGGCGAAGGTCGCCGAGCTGGTCGCCGGCAAGGAGACGCGTCTGGACAGGATCCGCGCGATCTACGAGTTCGTCACCGGCGAGGTGACCTACCAGGCGTGGGAGTTCGGCGTGCACGGCTACAAGCCGTACACGACCACGGCGATCTTCGAGAAGCGCGAGGGCGACTGCAAGGACAAGGCCATCCTCTTCAACACGATGCTGAACGAGATCGGCGTCGAGGCGCACCCCGTGCTCGTGATGGGCGAGGAGCCGCGCAGCGAGGAGGACATGAGCCTCGCGATGGTGAACCACTTCAACCACTGCATCAGCTACGTGCCCGACATCGACGGCAACGGCACGCCGGCCTTCCTCGACGGCACGGCCGAGTACGCGTCGCTCGACCTGCCGCCGTCGATGGACCGCGGCGCGAAGGTGCTGGTCGTGCGGCCCGAGGGCGCGCAGATCACGACGATCCCGCTCGGCACCGCCGACGACCAGGGTCTCGACCAGAAGTGGGACGTCGAGGTGCGGGCCGACGGCTCCGCGCGCGTGAAGGGCGAGTTCGTGTGGCGCGGCGACCTGTCGATCCAGGCGCGGCGCATGTTCAGCGTCGAGGGGCAGCGGCCGCTGATCCTGCAGGGCCTGCTCGCGCAGGTGTTCGGCAGCGCGAAGCTCGTCGCCAACGACTTCGACGACCTGCGGGACCTGCGCGGTGCCCGCGAGAGCTTCCGCATCGAGTGCGAGGTGCCGAAGTTCGTGAAGGAGGAGGGCGGCGAGCGCGTGCTGCCGACCGGCTTCCTGCAGGTCTTCGGCCAGCTCTCGCAGATCGTGCAGCGTCCCTCGCGCGAGCACGACATGGTGCTGCAGAACCCGATGTCGTTCACCGTCGACGCGACGTACCGACTGCCCGAGGGGTGGACGGTGTCGGCGCGGCCCGAGGACGTGGACCTCACGATCTCGGAGGCGTCGTTCGTCTCGAACGCGAAGGACGAGGGTGGCGTGCTGACGCTGCACCGCAAGCTCTCGCTCGACGACCCGCGCATCAAGGTGGCCGACTACGCCGCGTTCCGCGAGGGCGTCGTGAAGGCGACGTCGCTCGCGCAGCAGACGTGGAAGGTGAAGCCGGGCGACGCGCCCGCCGCGACCGACGGTGCGACGGGCCCGGACGCGGGCGAGGACCAGGGGAAGTGACGGCCGCGGGCGTCGCGCCCGTCACAGCGCACCGCATCGACCCACGGCGCGGACGACGCCTCGGAGCGTCGTCCGCCCCCACGCCGCCCGCCCGGGCGGCGTGACCGTTCCCTCGGAGATGGTGACCGCATGAAGCCGACCGCTCTCCTGGCCGCAGCCTGGACGCTGCTCGCCGCCGCCGCCGCCGCCCCCGCGCTCGCCGCCGACCCGCCGGTCCCCGCGGCGCTCTTCGGTTCCGAGGCGGAGGCCAAGGGCGACTTCGACGCGTGGTACCGCGAGCTGCTCGGCGCGGTCGCGGCCGACCCGTCGTCGCCGTACGCCTCGATCGCCGTGGAGAAGGTGCGCGCGCTGCGCGACTACGCGCGCGATCCGGCGCAGCTCGAGGCGCTGCTCGACCCCGTCCACGCGCGGGGCGTGCGCGACCCCGAGATGCAGGAGCTCGTCGCCGACCTGCTCGCGGCGCGCGCACGGGCGCGGGGCGAGTTCGAGCGCGCCGAGACGTACGGCGGCGACGACGGCTACGTCGCGCGCTTCGCGGTGACGGGCCCCTTCGGGTGGGACGACCCCGTGCTCGTCCACCGCGCGTACGGCCCGGAGCAGGGCGCGCTCGACCCGGGCGCCGCGTACGAGACCGACGCGGGGACGGTGCGCTGGCTCGCGCTGCCGCAGCTCGGGCCGTCGGTGTGGGTGTCCCCGTACGACCAGATCCGCCAGCACGGCGTCGGCGTCGCGTACGCCGTCGCCCGCGTGCGCTCGACGACGGCGCGCGACGTGGCGCTCAAGGTGCTCTGCTCGCAGAGCTTCGCCGTGTTCGTCAACGGCCGCGCGGTGACCGTCGCGGACCGCGGGCACGACGCCGTGCCGAATCCGGTGTGGTGCGCGGCGCGGCTCGAGGCGGGCTCGAACGTGCTCCTCGTGAAGCTCGTCGGCCGCGGCTCGTTCGCGATCAAGCTCGCCGACGCGGAGACGGGCGCGCCGCTGCGCGACGTCGAGGTGGGCGATCCCCTCGCAGCGGCACCGCAGCCGGCGGCCGGCCCGGCGCCCGCGGAGCGCCGCTACCGCACGCCCTACGAGCAGCTCGACGTGCTCGCCGACGGCGGCGACGCGCTGCGCCTCGCCGCAGCGGCGACGGCGCTCGACGACGCGGGCCGCGAGTGGCCCGCGTACGAGCGCTGGGAGGCCGCCGCCGCGTCGTCCGCGACGCTGCCGCCCGCGGCCCGCGCCAACGTGCTCGCCGCGTACGGACGCTTCCTCGCGGGCTTCGACCCGCTGCCGCCCGTGCAGCGCAAGCTGCGCGCGCGCCAGGCGTTCCAGGACGCGCTCACGGCGTATCCGAAGCACCACTCGGCGACGCTGCGGCTCGCGCGCTACCAGGACGAGGACGACCACCCGGACGCCGCCATGCGTGCGCTCACGGCGTACGTCGCCGACAACCCGACGGCGCTCGCCTGGGAGACGATCGCGGAGGTGGCGAAGGGACGCTCGTGGGAACGCGAGGCGATCGAGGCCGCCGAGCAGGCCCTCGCCCTGGCGCCCCACGCCGCCGGCATGCAGCGCTTCCTGGCGGAGTACGACCGTCGCTACGGCAACGAGCAGCGCTACGCGGAGCGCATGCAGGCGCTGCTCGCGACGGACGCGAGCGACACCGACGCCGCCGACGAGCTGATCCGCAGCCTGCGCGCGCGCGGCCGGGACGAAGAGGCGCTCGCGACGCTGCGCGGGCTGGTCGCGCGCCGTCCGGACTGGCTCGGCTACCGCCGTCAGATCGCGGCCACGCTGCGCGCGCTGCACCGCTACGACGAGAGCCTCGCCATCTGGCGCGAGCTCGAGGCGCTCGTGCCCGAGGAGGAGGGCTACCCCGAGGAGATCGGCGAACTGCTCGACCTGCAGGGCGACACGCAGGGCGCGCTGGCGGCGTACCGGCGCAGCCTGGCGCTGCGTGGCTTCCAGCCGAACCTGTGGCGCGCGATCCAGCGCATCACGGGCGAGAGCGAGGACTTCGCGAAGCGCTTCGAGCCGGACGTCGAGCAGATCCTGGCGGAGCTCCCCGACACCGAGACGCTGCGGGCGCAGCACCCGAAGGCGGTGGCCGTCACGGTGCTCGACCACAACGTGACCCGCGTGCTGCCCGACGGCGCCGCGAGCTCGATCGTGCACATGATCTACAAGCTGCTCGACGAGAAGGGCGTGCAGAAGTACGACTCGCTGTCGAACTCCGGCGAGGTGCTGCTCGTCCGCGTGATCCAGCCCGACGGCACCGTGATGATGCCCACCGGCCTCGGCGGCCGCTCGTTCAACCTCGAGGGCCTCGTGCCCGGCTCGATCATCGAGCACCGCTTCCTGATGCACCAGGCCGCCGGGCGGCAGGGCTACGAGGGCGGGCAGTTCTTCTTCCAGGACTTCGAGTTCCGGCAGAACCCGAACCCGGTCCTGCTCTCGCGCGACGTGGTCGTGAGCGACGAGGGCCACGAGCTCCCGGTCTCGAAGCACAACTACGCGGGCGACCCCGCGGTCGTGCGCTTCGACGGGAAGGTCGCGACGATCTGGGAGAAGCGCGACATGCCCCGCATCGAGTGGGAGCAGGGCATGCCCGAGAAGGAGGAGATCGTCCCGTACGTGGACTACTCCCCGCCGCCGCGCGCCACCGACGCGAACTGGGAGCTGCTCTCGCGCCGCGACGACTCGAAGGGCTCGCCGCTCCTCGACGCGCGGCTCGCCGCGATCACGCAGCCCGGGATGGGCGACACGGCGAAGCTGCACGCGATCTACGACTTCGTGAACACGGAGATCACCGGCGACTTCGGCGTCGGCAGCGGCCCGACGGCGATCCTGCTGGAGAAGGCGGGCGACCGCGGCCAGCTCTTCGAGGCGTTCGTGCGCGCGGCGGGCATCCCCTACCGCCAGGGCCACGCGATGGCCTGGCGCGGCGAGAACCAGGACCTGACGCGACCGAACTCGTCGCTCTTCGGCGGCTCGTTCCTCTGGCTCGAGCCGCGCGACGGCGCGCCGGTCGCGTTCTTCATGGGCGCGCGGCAGGCGCCGTTCGGGGTCGTCCCGGACCCGTACCGCGGCAGCTTCGCGTTCCTGAGCTCGGCGGAGGGCGGCGAGATCCGGCTGCTCGAGCCGGGCGGTCCCTCGACGGACAACGGCGCGACGTTCCGGATCCAGCTCGGCGCGCAGCCCGAGGACACGCGCGTCCGCGGCGACGTCGTCTACCGCAGCCTCTCCGCGTACCGCTTCAAGCGGCAGCTCCAGCAGACGCCGCAGGACGACCGCCGGAAGTTCGCGGAGGGACAGATGAGCGGGTTCTTCGCGAACCCCACGCTCGAGAGCTACGACCTGCCCGGGCTCGACACGCGCGGCCGCCCGCTGACGATCTCGCTCGTCGCGACGATGCCGCAGTACCTGACGCGCCAGGGCGACCGGCTCGTCGCGTCGCTCGGCCTGCCCGAGTCGAACATGACCGGGCGCTTCGTGCACCGCCCGGAACGCGTCTACGACCTCGTGCTGAACGTCCGCGACGACGTCGTCCACGAGTTCACGATCGAGCTCGGCGACGCCTTCGAGGTCGTGAAGCTGCCGCCCGACCACGTGAGCGTGCAGGCACTCGGCACCTACTCGCTGACCTGGCGTCTCTCGGGCACGACGATCCGCGTCCGTCGCGAGCTCCACCTGCAGCCGGCGCGCTACTCGCCGGAGCGCTACGCCGACTTCGTGGCGTGGTGCAAGGGCATCGACGACGCCGAGGCCGCGAAGCTCGAGCTGCGCAGCGTGCGCTGAGTCGCCACGGCGGCGCCGCTCGCGGCGCCGCCGCGGATGCCTCCCCCGAACTCGCGTCCACGCGGGTGGCCTCGAACGTAGATTCGCCGGTCAGGGCCGCGCCGCGACCCGTCCGCGAACTCGGAGAGCCCCGCATGCGCCGCGCCTCGTTCCTCGCCTGCCTGTCCCTCGCGACCGTCCTCGCCGCCGCACCGGGCTGCGGCGACGACACGGCCCCGCAGGGCGGCGGCGCGCCCGCCACGCCGACGACACCCGACGCGCCGGCCGGCGCCTCCCCCACGGCGACGGAGAGGCCGCAGCCGGAGACGCCGACTCCCACGCGGCCGCGCGTGCACGAGCCGGCGAAGCTCCCGTCGGCTCCGCCCGTCCAGGCCGACGGCGCACGCGCGACGCTGCGCCACGCGGCCGAGTCGAACGCGGACATCGACGGCATGCGCGCGGCGCTGCTCTACCTCGCCGAGCTGCGCGACGCCGACCTCGCGGCGGACATCCGCAGGCGGCTCCTCGCGAAGGACGCGGGCGCGTACGTGGACGACGACGACGCGGCCGTCGGTCTCGAGGTGCTGCTCGCGCTCGGCGACGCGCAGGCCGCCGAGGAGGCGCTCGCGCTCGCGCGCGCGCTGCTCGCGGACGAGGAGGCGTCGCCCGCGATCGCGCAGGCGCTGGCGCGCGTCGACGGCGCGCGGCGCGCGGACGCCGAGGCGCTGCTCGCGCAGATCGCCGTCGGCGACGACCCCGACGCCGCGCTGTTCGCCGTCGAGGCGCTCGCGGCGCACCGCAGCACGACGGCGAACGCCGCGCTCTCCCGGATCGCGGGCGACGCGTCGGCCGAGGAGCTGCTGCGCGGGTCCGCCCTCGCCGGGCTGCTCGCCGCCGGGGACGCCGGCGCGGCTGCGCTCGCCGAGCGGCTCGCGGCCGACGCCGACGACGGCTCCGCGCTGATCGACGGGCTGGCCGTCGCGGGCGTGCGCGAGGTGGTGCCGTACGTGCAGAAGCTCGTGGAGCGGGGCTTCGCCGAGGGCAATGCCGACTTCGAGTTCGAGAGCGCCTGCACGGCCCTCGCGACGGTCTACGGCGACGGCGCCGACGCCGCGGGTGCCGCGCAGGCGCGGCAGGCGATCACCGACTGGCTGCGCCGCGACGGGAGCCTCGACGGCGATGTCGCCACGGTCGCGCTCTGGCGCCTCGGCGACGACGCGCGCGGGGCGGAGGCGGCGAAGCTGCTCGCCTACGAGGTCGCGAACCACGAGGGGCGCGACCCGGACGTCGCGATCGAGCTGCTCGAGGAGGTGGCGCGGCGCGGGCTGGCCGACGATCCGCGCTTCGCGGCGGCCGTCCGCGCGGCTGCGGCGCTCGAGCCGAGCACGTCGGGCCCCGGGCTCGACCTGGCCGCCGCGCGGCTGCGCGCCGCCGCGGCGTACGCGTTCCTGAAGAGCTCGCAGCGCTGAGCGGCGCGCGCCGCGGGCGCGACGGCGCTCAGTCGCCTTCGCGCAGGCGGCGCGCGCGCTCCTGGGCCTCGCGCGCGCGCTCGTAGTCCTGGCGGTGCTCGAGGTACTCGGCGACGTCGTCGAGCAGCGGCGCCTGCCCGGCGCCGAGCGAGTGGACGAGGCGTCGTGCGATGCGCTGCGCCGTCGTGTGGTCGCCCTGGTCGCGGCGCACGCACATCAGCCAGAACCACGCCTCCGCCCGCTCGCCGCCCTCGAGGGCGCGCGCCGCGGACTCGAGGGCCTCCGCGGCGTCGCCGAGGCGCCCGTCGGCGGCCAGCGCGCGGCCGGAGAGCAGCGCGAGCCGCGGCTCGTGGGGGTGGCGGCGGCGGGCTGCCAGGAGCTGCTCGATGGCCTCGGCGTTGCGTCCCCACGCCGCCAGGTCCTGCGCGTAGGCGACGCGCAGCGGCAGGTGCCCCGGGAAGCGGTCGAGCGCCGCGCGGTAGGCCGCGATCGCGCGCTCGCGCTCCCCCACCTGGGCCAGGTAGCGCGCCAGGAACAGCGCGGGATCGGCGTCACGCGGACGCGCGGCGACGAGGCCGCGCAGGGTGCTCTCGCCCTCGGCGTGGCGCCCCTCGCGGGCGCGCGCCTGCGCCAGCGCGTACGCGGCCTGCGCGAAGCCCGGCGCACGCACGAGCGCCGCCTCGAACTCGGCGACGGCCTCGCCGAAGCGCCGCTCCGCGAGCAGCGCGAGCCCGCGCAGGTGGCCCTGCAGCGCGACGTCGCTGCGCAGCGCGAAGGTCCCGGTGCGGAGCGCCTCGACGACCGCGCCGGGAGCCTCCTCCGCCGCGCGGGCGAGCACCGTCGCGACCGGACGCTCGAGCTCCGGGTACTCCTCGCGGAGCTGCGCGAGCTCCGCGCAGTAGAGCGGCATGCGCGCCACGGAGCGCTCCAGCGCGGCCGCCCCGCCGGGCACGGCGCGCAGGAACGCCGAGCCGGCGACCAGCTCGGGCAGTCGCCGCCCCGCGAGCAGCAGCAGTTCGTCGCACCATGCGGCGGCGGCCGCCTGCGAGGCCACCGCGGGGCCGCCGCGGGCTGCCTGCGTGATCAGACACCGGCAGCGGGCGAGCCGCACGAGGCGCAGCGCGCGCTCCGTCGCCGGGGCGCTGTCGAGCAGGTCGAGCGCGGCACGGTCGTACCCGAGCGCGAGGAGGCGGAACGCGATGGCCTCGTGCGGGAACCGCGGGTCGGTGGCGCCGCGGCGCCGGAGCCAGGTCCGCGCCGCGACGAGCGACGCGGGCGCACGCGCCGACGCGAGCGTCAGACGGCGCGCCAGGGCGGGCGCCACGGCGTGCGCGGGGTGCAGCGGCGCGGAGAGCGCGGCCACGACGTCGTCGCAGACGTCGCGCACCCCGTGGACCAGCGCCGCGAGCGCGTCGGTGCGGGCACGCGCGATCTCGACGCGCAGCGCCGCCTCGAGGCGGTCCCGCTCGCGGGGCAGGAGCGGCCGGTCCGCGCCGCCGAACAGCACGCAGGCCTCGAGCAGGGGCAGGCCCCCGTCGGCCGCCGTGAACCCGGGCAGGCCGCGGGCGACGGCGTCCGCCTGTGCGAGCAGGCGCAGGGAGCGCGTGCCGGCGGCGTCCGCCGCGCGGCTCGCCGCGCGGTCGGCGAGCGCGCCGCGCAGCGCCGCGAGGAGCGCGCGGGCCGCGACGACGAGCGCCGCCGCCGCCGGGACGGCGCGCCAGGCCGGGGCGCCGGCCGCGTGCGCCGCGGCCGACGCCGCCAGGAGGGCGGAGAGCGCGACGGACAGACGGCCGGCCAGGCGGGTCACGCGGGACGGTGCTCCGGAGGGGACGGGGCGCGCGGGAACGCTCGCGCGTCGATCGTACCCTCCCGCGCGGCCGACGCGCACGGCACGCGCCCGCCGGAGCGCCCGCGGCGCGGCGCGCCCCCGGTCGGGACGTCCGTGCGTGCCAGAGATTGCATCTCAACAACCGGGGCTATACTCGGGCGGTCGGGGGCGACAGGGCGCTGGGCATTCCGGGATCGGCAACTGGAGTCTTCGATGTCCCTCCTCGATTCGCGCGCGGCGCTGCTCGCGTGCGCGCTGGCGCTCTGCGCCGCCCTCCCCGCCGCCCGGGCCGGTACCGTCGAGACGTCGCTGCCCGCGGGGCTGACCACCGCCGGCGCCGTCGAGGCGCCCGGTGACGTCGCGAGCCTGATGTTCCTCGCGCACGGCGGCGAGAAGCGCAACCTGACCTTCACGCTCAAGCGCTCGTCGGGCTCCGCGCTGGTGCTCGACGTGCGCCTGATCGCGCCCGACGGCACGCCGCTCGACATCGCCGCGGCCGGGGGCAAGGTGAAGGCGAAGGACACGCAGTGGAAGGCCAAGCTGCCCACTCTTTCGGCGAGCGGGCTCTGGCGACTCGAGGTCCGGGGCAAGGACGGCAGCACGGGCGGCTTCAGCACCCTGATGAAGGTGGCCGACGGCGTCTCCGTGAAGGGCAGCGTGATCGTGCCCGTCGGCGAGCAGGAGGACATCCCGCTGCCCGTCGGAGACGGCTACGCGATCGCGGTCAAGGCCAAGCGCACCAAGGGCTCCGGCCTCGTGCCGAACCTCGTCATCGTGGACCCGAACGGGAACGTCGTCCCGTCGTCCGTCAACGCCTCCGCGGTCAACTCCGCGAAGGGCTCGCTCAAGCTGAAGGACCTCGAGATGCCGGTCTACGGCGAGTACGCGGTGCGCTTCAGCGGCGCCCCGGGGACCGGCGGCGGCGTCGCCTACGCGATCACGACGAAGGCCGGCAAGTTCGCCGGTTCGCGGCCGACGGCCGACGCCGGCGACTCGTTCGACACGGAGCCCGGCGTCACGACCGCCCTCGACGGCAGCGGCAGCAGCGGCGGCGGCCCCCTGACCTTCGTGTGGACGCAGGTCGGCGGCACCCCGGTCGACATGGACGACGCGACGTCCGAGCACCCGACGTTCGTGGCGCCGAGCACCGCGACGACGCTCGCGTTCCAGCTCGGCGTGCTGGAGCGCGGCAGCCCCTCGCGCGGCTCGATGGTCTCCGTCGCCGTCGGCCCGCGGCCGATCGCCGACGCAGGCCCCGCGCGCACGGTCGCACCCTCGGGGACGCTCGCGCTCGACGCATCGGCGTCGTCCGACCGCAGCGGGCGCGGCATCCAGGGGAGGACGTGGCGGATCATCTCGGGCGGCGGCACGCTCAGCGACGCGAGCGCCGCGGCGCCCACGTTCACCGCGCCGGCGACGACGGGCGTCGTGCGCATCGGCCTCGTCGTGGACGACGGGCGCATCCGCTCGAACGAGGCCGAGGTCGTCGTGTCGGTCGGCGACGGCGGCCAGTCCGTCGCGAGCGCGGGCCGCGAGCAGTACGTGCCGCGCATGGCGACCGTCCACCTGTCGGGCCTCGGCTCGCTGCGCCCCGGCGGCGCGCTCTCGGGCGGCGCCCAGTGGACGCAGCTCTCCGGCGCACCCGTCACGCTCGACGGCGCCGACAGCTTCTTCCCGGCCTTCACCGCGCCCCGTCAGGCGGCGGACCTGCTCTTCGAGCTGACGGTCGACGGCGACACGACCACCGCTTCGCGCACGTGGGTGCACGTGCGCGGCACCGAGACGAACGTGCCCCCGATCACGCACGTCGTGGGTCCGCTGGTCGCGAGCGGCGGCGGCGCGAGCCTCGACGCGTCGACGACGACCGACACCGAGAAGGACGCGATCAGCACGCGCTGGGCGCTGCTCGACGGCAGCGGCGCGACGATCGCGAACCCGACCGCCACGCAGACCACCGCGAGCGGCCTCGCCGACGCGGCGGGCCGCTGGGTGTTCGTCGGACAGACGCGCGACGCCCTGCACTACGGCGCGCCCGATCTCGTGCGCGTCATCGGAGCGCAGTTCGCCGGCGCCCCGCTCGCGCACGCCGGCGCGGACCGCGCCGTCCCCGCCACGCAGAGCGTCGGGCTCGACGGCATCGCGTCGGCGGGCCACGCGCCGCTGACGTACGCGTGGCGCCAGATCAGCGGCACGGACTGGTACGACGTCGCCGCATCGGACGCGTCGTTCAACCCGTCGGCGCAGCGCCCGATCTTCAAGCTGCCGGTGGACCTGAGCTCGCTGTTCGCGACGCGCACGCTCACCTTCGAGCTGATCGTCAGCGACGACCGCGGGCCGAGCGCACCCGACTTCGTGACCATCACGTTCAGCGGCCTGCCGCGCAACGGCCTGCCGGTCGTGACCGCGACGCCCTCCGACACGAACCCGCTCGCGGGGCAGATCGTGACGCTGATGGGCACGGCCGTCGACCGCGACGGCGACCCCGTCACGGTCACGTGGACGCAGACAGGCGGCCCGCTGGTCAACCTGTTCCCGTCGAGCACGTCCCTCTCGCCGCAGTTCACGGCGCCGGCCTCGGGGCGGCTCAACTTCCGCCTGGTCGCGAACGACGGCTTCGACGACAGCCCGCCGGCCGACGTCAGCGTGCTGGTGGACGCGAAGCCCATCGCGTCGGTCATCGTCACGCCGACGAGCGGACCGGCCGGGACGCCGGTCACCATGGACGCCACGGGCAGCCGCGACCCGGAGAACCGCCCCCTCACGTACACCTGGACGCAGACGGCGGGTCAGACGGTCGCGTTCACGCAGGGCGCGTCGAGCATCAACTTCGCGTCGCCGACGGGCGGCGCCAGCTTCACGCTCGTCGTGAACGACGGGCGGCAGGACTCCGACCCGGCGAACGCGGCGTTCTCGGCGCAGACGCCGCCGCCGACCGTGGCCCCGACGGCCTCGGCGACGAGCGCGGCCTACGGCTCGACGATCACGCTGCGCGCGAACCCCTCCGACCAGAACCCGGCCACGTTCACGTGGCGCCAGATCAACGCGAGCGGTCTCGACCCGGCGGTGACGCTCTCGAACACGTCGGCGCAGAACCCGACGTTCCAGGTCCCGCTGCCGAGCTCCAGCCCGTTCGGCACGAGCCCCTCGGCGACGTTCGGCGTGACCGCGACACGCGGCTCGCAGAGCTCGTCGGAGGTGACCGTGACGGTCACGTTCTTCGCGTCGTACAACGACTCGACGCTCGGAAGCGCCGGCAACACGGTCTACGCGATCATCCAGAACTACTGCACCAACTGCCACTCGGGCTCGAGCAACTCGTGTCCCATCGGCAGCGGGTCGAACGCCGCGGGCTACGGGATGTCTTCGGCGTCCACGTTCGCCACGAACTCGATCAACGCGAGTTCGTGCAACAGCTCGAAGCGCCGCATCGTCGCGAGCAACGCGTCCAGCTCGTTCCTGCTCGACACGCTGAACGGGACGAGCCCGCGCATGCCGCCCTCCGGCAACGGCTCGCTCACGCAGGGCGAGAAGAACCTGATCCAGGACTGGATCAACCAGGGCGCGAACACCACGCGCTGAGCCCGCGGCGCCGAGGCGCCCGGATCCGAGCGGCAGCGGGTAGCGTTGCCGCAGCGCGCCGCCGCCGCGCGGGAGCTCGCTCCCGCGCGGTCGGCGCTGCTCCCCGATGCACGCCGACGCCTCCCTCCGCTGCCGCACTCGCACAGTGCACGCCGTCCGCGCGGCGGCGCACGGGCTCGTCGTCACGGCACTGCGCGCGACCGTGTTCGCGGTGCTGCTGGTCTCGGCCTGCGGCGAGGGCGGCAGGCCCGCGCCGGTCGCAGGCGCCCGCACGGCGCAGAACGTCCTCCTGATCGTGATGGACACGACGCGCGCGGACCGCTGCTCCGTGCACGGCGCGCCGCGTCCGACCACGCCGGGCCTGACCGCCCTCGGCCGCGAGGGCGTCGTCTTCGACCGGACGTGGGCGTCGTCGTCGTGGACGGTGCCCACCCACGCGACGATGTTCACGGGTCTGCTGCCGCAGCGGCACCGCGCCGACACCGACGGCGCGAACCTGCTCGAGGACCGCCAGACGACGCTCGCGGAGATCCTGACCGACGCGCAGTTCGCCACCGGCGCGTGGTCGAACAACCCGTTCGTCTCCGCGGGCTTCGGCTTCCCGCAGGGCTTCGGCACCTTCGTCGCGCTGTTCCGCGAGCGCAACGTGCCGAAGCCGGCGGCGCGCGCCACGCACGACCTCGCGCTCGCGTGGATCCGCAAGCAGGAGAAGGCGGGGCGGCGCTGGTTCGCGTTCGTGAACGACATGGAGCCGCACGCGCCGTTCGAGCCGCCCGACGACGTGGCGCGACGCTTCGTCGCGGCGGACGTCACGGCGGAGGAGCTCGCCTGGGGGCGCTCGTACGGCTTCCCGCAGAACCTCCGCGTGACGCTCGGGCTGGACACGCTCCCGCCCGAGCGCCTGCAGCTCCTCTCGGACCTCTACGACGCCGAGATCGCCACCCTCGACGCGGAGATCGCGCGCCTCGTCGAGGCGCTGCGAGCCGACGGCGTGCTCGACGAGACGCTCGTGATCGTGGTCGGCGACCACGGCGAGCACCTCGGCGAGAACGGGCTCCTCTCGCACTGCCTGAGCCTGCACGACGCGCTCCTGCACGTGCCGCTCGTGATCCGCTGCCCGGGCTGGTTCGAGGGCGGCCGCCGCGTCGCCGACATCGCGCGCCTCGAGGACCTGCTGCCGACGATCCTCGAGGTGACGGGTCTGCCGCCCCGCGCGGACCTCGACGGTCGCTCGCTGCTCCACGACCTGCCGGGCCGCCCCGCGCTGGCCCGCCTCGGCCGCCCGAGCGGCATCCTCGAGGCGGCGGCGCGTGTCGCGCCCGACCTCGACGTCACGCGGCACGACGTGGTGCTCGAGTCCGCGTACGACGGCCGGTACCACCTCGTCCGCTGCCTCGAGACGGGGGCGGAGCGCCTCTACGAGCCGGAGGCCGACCCGCGCGAGGAGCGCGACGTCGCCGCGCACCACCCGGACGTGGTCGCCCGCCTGCGCGCGCTGATCGAGTCCGCGCGCAGCCCGCAGGACGCCGCGCGCGCCGCCGGCCCGCGCTGACGCCGCCGGCCGGCGGGCCCCCGGGGAGCCCGTCGCGGGCGCCCGCGGCGTGCCCCGGATCGAGGCTGCTGCGGGGGTACGGCGATCCGGGCCGTCCGAAGTAGTCGCGTCCGGCCCGGCCGGGCCGAGTAGGATCGGCGGCTTCCCACGTTCGTTCCGATGGAGGTCCTCGTTTGGCTCGCGACGATCTGATCCAGATCGAAGGCGTGGTCGAGGACGTGCGCGCGGGGGGCAACTTCGTCGTGAAGACGGACATGGGCCCCACGATCACGGCACGTCTCTCCGGCCGCATGCGTCGATTCCGCATCCGCGTGGTCCCCGGCGACCGCGTCACCGTGGGCGTCTCGCCCTACGACGCGACGAAGGGGCTCATCGTCTACCGCTCGAAGTAGACGCCGCCGCGGACCGCGCTCGCCCGCGCCGTCACACGCCGCGCGTCGTCACTCGCCGCGGGTCGGCGCGCGGACGCGGCGCGTGCTCCACTCCGCGAGACTGCGGCGCAGCGCGTCGGCGTCGCGCGGGCGCTCGTCCGCGCCCGGCGGGTAGTGCCGCATCCCGAGGAACGGGTACGGCTCGACCGTGAACCCGTGCGCGATGTAGAGCTCCTGTCCCTTGCACCAGCCGGTGAAGCGCAGGACGTAGCTCCGCGTCCACCCCGCGGGGAGCGCCGGCAGGTCGGCCGCCGCGAAGCGCACGTCGATCTCCTCGCCCTTCCCGTAGACCACGTACGCGTCGTCGGCGCCGGTGACGAGCGGGAGCACGTCGCCGAAGCGCGTGTAGTCGCCCTCGACCGTCTTCCACGGCAGCGACGGCTCCAGCGTGTCGTAGTCGTAGATGCGCGGCACGCGGCCGTCCGGGCTGTACTCGCGCGGGTAGCCGACGCGCGCGAGCACCGCGCGGCGCGGCGCGAGCGTCGTGACGCGCGCTCCGGCGTCCTCCGCGAGCGGCGCGAGCCACACGCGGTCCCAGTAGATCTCGAGGTTGGTGCGGATGCGCAGCCGGGGCGTCTCGCGCGAGACGAGCCCCGTCACGTCGAGCGTCATCACGCGCGGGAAGCCCGCGGGATACCCCATGTTCTCGACGAGCGTGCGCCACGCGCCGCCGCCGGCGCCGTCGTCGTGCCACGTCTCGAGCGTCGGCACGACGTAGCGGAAGCCCTCCCCCGCCGCCGCGACCGCGGTGCGCGTGTAGCCGTACTCGATCCAGCCGTCGAGGCACAGCAGCAGCGGCGCCCCGGGCTCGACCGCGTCGAGCCGTGAGCCGAAGTCGAGCTCGAGCACCGACTCCTCGATCGCGCCCGTCAGGCGCGGATGGAGCCGCGGGTCCTCGGAGTAGACGCGATCCGCGCGGTCGATCGCGTCGCGGACGTCGCGGCCGTGCGCGTCGCGTGCCGCGACCGGCGCGAGCTCGCCGCGCACGTAGCGCAGCGCGCCGTCGGCGAACGGGGCCGCGCCGGTGAAGCGCTCGTCCGGGTGCACGGCGACGCCGGGCGGCAGATCGACGACGTCGAGCGCGACGTCGTCGAGGTACACGATCTCCTCCATCGCCTCGACCAGCTTGAACGCGAGGTCGCCGTCGGCGGTGGGCGCCACGAGTCCGTCCGGGAGCTTGACGCTCTCGGTCGGGTCGGGGTCGGCGTAGACCCCCGGCTCGACGAGGAACCCGAGCCCGCCCGCGCCGAGGAAGTCGGTGACCCACGCGAAGTGCGTCCCGTCCCACGCGAAGAGCAGCGGGCACGAGTCGGGGCGGCGCTGCTCCTCGACGACGAGGTACGGCGCGCCGACGGGCACGTCGAGGACGCCCTGCTGGACGGCGTCGGGCCACAGCACGCGCACGAAGTCGGCCTGCGACGCGTGGCCGATGCCGAACACGGTGCGCGTGGGGGCCGCCACGCCGAACCCGCCGCCCGCGCCGACGCGCGCCGACTGCCAGAACACGCCCGCCTTCACCTCGACCTGCGCGTCGCGGCCCTCGAGGTTCGACCAGCCGGCCTGGACGTCGTTGCGCACGACGCCGCGGAAGTCGAGCACGAGCCCGGCGCCGCGCTTCTCCGCCGTGAGCGGCACGACGAACGAGCCCTCGTTCGCGACGTGCAGGAGCAGCTCCTCGACGCCGTCGCCGTCGAGGTCCGCGGCGATCACGTTGGTGAGGCCGCGCGGCTTCCACAGCGTCTCGGCGCCGCCGAAGCCGCCGCGCTCCTGCGCCGGCAGGCGCACGCCCTGCGCGAAGACGAGGTCGCGCATGCCGCGGAGCAGCGGGTCGGCGGACGTCACCGGGCCGCCGGGCGAGCCGGGCAGCGCCTGCGCGACGAAGCCGCTCCCCGTGCCGCGCAGCCACGTCGCCGCGCTCTCGCCGCCGAGCACGAGGTCCTCGCGGCCGTCGCGGTCGAGGTCGGCGACGAGAGCGCCGTGCGCCGCGCGCGCGGTGGAGGGCATCCAGCCCTCCGCCGCGTGGAAGCGCAGCAGGCGGTCGTTCAGGAAGAGGACGGGCGGGCCGTCGGGACGCGTGACGAGGAGGTCGGTGTCGTAGTCGTCGTCGGCGTCGAGCGTGAGCGCGGGGCCGTACGCGCCGCCGTCGCCGGCGAGGCCCGCGCTCTCCGTGACGTCGACGAACGTGCCGGCGCCGCGGTTCGCGTAGAGGCGGTTGCGCTGCCCTGCGCCGCCCGCGAGGAACAGGTCGAGGTCGCCGTCGTGGTCGGCGTCGAAGAGCACGACCCCGCGCGCGCCGCCGGGGCAGTCCGCGAGCCCAGCGGCCTCCGTGACGTCGTCGAACTGCAGGCCGCCCGCGTTGCGCAGCACGCGCACGCCGTCGCTCGCGAGCACGACGAGGTCGGGCAGGACGGGCGACCCGGCCGCCTTGGTGGCGGCCTCGGGGTCGACGTCCAGCTCGCCCGCGGCGACGGCGTAGATGCCGGGCCGCGCGAGCGCCGGCGCCGACGCGGTCGCGTCGCTGAACGCGAGGGCGCCGTCGTTGCGCAGGAGGGCCGACGCCTGGGTGCCGCCGCAGACGACCAGGTCGAGGTCGCCGTCCTGGTCCGCGTCGAAGACAGCGAGACCGAGGTAGGGCGGCGCACCGGCGGGCACGTCGCCGCACGTGGCGCCGGACAGCAGGGGACGCGGCGCCCCCGCCGTCACCGCACCGGCCGGGCGCACCGCACCGGTGCCCGGGTCCGCGAAGTCGGTCGCGGCGAGCGAGTACGGGCCGAGGTTGCCGTAGGCGTCGCGGATCTCCTCGCCCGACTTGATCCAGTCGCGCTCGTCGTTCACGGCGCCCTTCAGCGCGACGAGCTTCCGGAACAGCAGGTCCGCGGCCGCGTCGTCGCCGCGCCTGCGCAGCAGCAGCATCAGCGCGTTGACGGGCGACACGAGCGCCGGGCGCGCGGCGTGGACCTCGGTCAGGACCGGGTACGCCTCGTCGTCGCGGTCGAGCGAGGTGAGCAGCGTGCCGAGCTTCGACCCGATGATCGGGTCGCGCGACAGCTCGTACGCGCGCCGGAAGCGCGGCAGCGCCGCCTCCGGCTCGCCCGCGTTCTCGGCCAGGATGCCCGCGGCGAAGAGCGCGCGCACGTCGTCGGGGGTCTCGAGCAGGAGCTCCTCGAGCATCGTGCGGGCCCGCGGACGCGAGTCCGAGCCCTTGTGCAGGTACGCGAGGGCCAGGTTCAGGCGCCCGGTGCGCCAGGTCGGCGCGATCGCGTGCGCCGACTCGAACGCCTCCGCGGCGTCGGTGTAGTCGTAGCGCTCGAGACTCCCGATGCCGCGGTTCTCGAACGCGACGAGCCGTGCGGCCTGCTCCGGCGTGAGCTGCAGCGTCTCGCCGGTCGGCGCGGCGCCGCCCTGCCCCGCCGGCGCGGCGGACTCGTCGCCCGGGCCGCACGCGGCGAGCAGGACGGTCACGGTGAGAGCGGCGGCGCGGCGGATCATCGGAGCTCCGTTCGGGCGGGGGGCCGCATGCGGGGGGAGACTCCTCCGCAGCCCGCAACGACACGCCGACAATGATGCCCCGGTCGCGGCCGGGACAACAGCGGAGGACAGGATGGCACGCACGGGGACGCTGGTCCGTGAACGCATCGAGAGCCGCGTGCTCCGCGACAACGCGCTGGGCGACCCGGCGGAGCGCGACCTCTTCGTCTACCTGCCGCCCCAGTACGACGCCCGCACGGCCGCGCGCTTCCCCGTGGTGCTGCTGCTCGTGGGCTTCACGGGCATCGGCGAGAGCCCGTGGCAGCGCTCGTACCACGGCGAGGCGCTCCACGAGCGCATGGACCGCCTGATCCGCACGCGGCGCGCGCCGCCGATGATCGTCGCGACGCCCGACTGCGTGACGTCGCTCGGCGGCAGCCAGTACGTCGACTCGGCGGCCGTCGGGCGCTACGAGTCGTTCGTCGTGCGCGAGGTGGTGCCGTTCCTCGACGCGCACTTCCGCACGCGCGCGACGCCCCGGCACCGCGCGGTCTGCGGCAAGTCCTCGGGCGGCTACGGCGCGCTGATGCTCGGGATGAAGCACCCCTCGATCTTCGGCGCGCTCGCGTCGCACTCGGGCGACGCGTACTTCGACCTGTGCTACGGGCTCGACTTCCCGAAGGCCTTCGACGCGGTGCGCGAGGCGGGCGGCGTGAAGGCGTGCCTCGCGGCGATCCGCGCGCGGCCCCGTCTGCGCAGTTCCGACGTCGCGGCGCTGAACGTGCTCGCGATGGCGGCGTGCTACTCGCCGAACGCGGAGCTGCCCTGGGGCTTCGACGTGCCGTTCGACCTGCGGACGGGCGAGGTGCGCGCGGACGTCATGCGGCGCTGGCGCCGCTTCGACCCCGTGCACGCCGCCCGCCGCCACGCCGCGAACCTGCGGAGCCTGCGCGGCGTGTTCCTCGACTGCGGCACGCGCGACGAGTACGCGCTGCACATCGGCGCGCGCGTCCTCTCGCAGCGCCTGACGGAGCTCGGCGTGCGCCACGTGCACGAGGAGTTCGACGACGGCCACATGGGCATCTCGTACCGCTACGACCGCTCGCTGCCCGTGCTCGGGAAGTGGATCGGGTGACGGCCCCCGAGCCCGGCGCGCTCGCGAACCTCGACGACGCGGGCGTCGCGGCGCGCAGACGGCGCGCGTACCTCGCGCTCGCGGTCGCGCTGGTCGTGCTGCTCGGCATGCGCTGGGGCGAGGCGCCGTACGCCGCGCGCGCGCTGCTGTTCCTGCCGCTCTTCCTCGCAGCGGAGGCGTGGCTCGAGGCCGGGGCGCGCACGTCGCGCCGCCTCGCGACGCGCGGCCGGGAGTCCGGAGTCGGCGGCGACAGGCCCGTCGCCGACGCAGCGCGCGCCGACGCGCTGCGCAGGCAGGCGTCGCGCCTGCGCACGCACGCGCTCGTGCTCGCCGCGGGCGCGACGGGCGCGGCGCTCGTGTTCGCGCTCTGAACGGAGGACCGCCATGCAGACGATCGACCTCGCCGCGAAGCTCGCGCTCTTCGACGAGCGCTGGACGCCGCGCATCGTCGCGGAGCTGAACGGACAGCACGTCAAGCTGGCGAAGCTCGAGGGTCCGTTCGTCTGGCACCACCACGCCGAAGAGGACGAGGCGTTCCTGGTGCTGCACGGGCGGCTCACGATCGAGACGCGCGCCGGCGACTTCGACCTCGGACCCGGGCAGATGCTCGTCGTCCCGCGCGGCGTCGAGCACCGCCCCGTGGCGCACGGCGAGGTGCACGTGCTGCTCTTCGAGCCGGCCGGCACGCGCAACACGGGCGACGTGGACGACGCGCGGACCGTGGAGTCGCCCGAGCGGATCTAGCCCGCATCGTTCACCGGCTCCCGCGCCCGGCACGTCGCCGGAGTCGCGATCTCTGCGTCGGCGCTCCTCGAACGGGGTGTTCAACCCCGACTTCGTCGCGCCTCCTTCCCTCGCGCTCGACTGCGTCGAGCGCTCGCGTGCTCGCCGATCGCAGCCGCCACCGGCGGCTGCTCCCGCGGCGGAGCCGCGGAGGCTCGCACCCTCGCGCCTCCGGCTCGGCCGGGACGGACTGCCGCGCGACGAGAACGCAGGTGCCACGCACGCAGCACTCGCAACCGCTGCGTCACACCCGCACTCGCCGCGAGAGCTGGTCAACGCTGCGGGCTGATCAGTCGGCGGACTCGACGAGCTCGTGGCGGCGGCCCGCCTCGAGGTCGCCGAAGTCCTGCTCGCGTCCGTCGGGCCAGCGCACGTGCACGGCAGCGAGCCGCGTCTCGCCACCCAGACCGGCGTAGACGCGCAGGTCGCCCGCGCACAGGTAGCCGGTCGAGCCGGACACCTCGGCGACGAACGGGCGCGTGCCGATGCGCGCGGTCACGCGCGCGCCGATCGCGAGCCGGTTGCCGCCGCGGCCGACGAGACGCAGCGAGATCCAGTGGCCCGCGTGCTCCGTCACGTTGTGCAGCAGCACGGCGTCGGCCTCGAGACGCAGCACGACGAGGTCGAGGCGCCCGTCGTCGTCGAGGTCCGCGGCGACGGCGCCGCGGCCGCAGCCGGGCAGGTCCGCGCCCGCGCCCTCCGCGCGCTCGAACTCGGGGGCGCGCGCTCCGGGCGGGCGCGACGCGCGCAGCAGGAACGACGTCTGCGGGTCGAGGCTCCGCACGTCGCCGTGCACCTTGTACACGTCCACGTCGCCGTCGGCGTCCGCGTCGAACGCGACGTCGGTCCAGCCCGTGAACGGCCGCACGAAGCCGACGAGGCCCCAGTCGCTCGCGCGCTCCGAGTACCACGTCTTCTGCGCCGCGTACACGCAGCCGCCGAGCGTGTCGGGGACGAGGTAGTCGAGGTGCCCGTCGCCGTCCACGTCCGCCGCGTTCACGCCCATCGCGCCGCGCTCGCTCGCGTCGAGCCCGTACGCGAGACCGAGGAGCGGCGCGGCGTCCTCGAACGTCCCGTCGCCGCGGTTGCGCCACGCGAAGTTCGCGAGCGCGTCGTTCGCGACGAAGACGTCGATCCAGCCGTCGCCGTCGAGGTCGGTGGCGACGACGCCCATCGCCTTGCCCTCGCGCGCGAGTCCGGCGCGGCGCGTGACGTCCTCGAACGTGCCGTCGCCGCGGTTGCGGTAGAGCAGCGCGGGCTGCCCGGCGTACGCCGCGGGCGGCGGGATGTCGCCCGGCTCCATCCCGTGCAGCATCGCGCCCGCCGCGGGCACGTCGATGTCCACGTACTGGCCCACGAACAGGTCCAGGAAGCCGTCGCGGTCGTAGTCGAGGAACGCCGCACCGGTGTGCGTGCCCGGCGCGATCCCGGCGCGCTCGGTGACGTCCTCGAACGTGCCGTCGCCGCGGTTGCGCAGGAGCGCGCTCCCGCCGTAGTTCGCGACGAACAGGTCGGGCGCGCCGTCGCCGTCGATGTCGCCGACGCACACGCCCATGCCGAAGCCGGCGTCGTCGGCGCCGCTGCCCTCGGTCACGTCGGCGAAGCGCAGGCCGCCCAGGTTGCGCAGCAGTCGGTTCCGCGCGGGGTGCTCCGGCGCGACGCCGCCGCCGAGGCGCGGGTGCGTCCCGCCGTTCACGAAGTACAGGTCGAGCAGACCGTCGCCGTCCACGTCCACGACGGCGAACCCGCCCATCGCGGTCTGCGGCAGGTTCACGAGCCGCCCGCCCGGCACCTCGTGGCGGAACGCGAAGCCCGAGGCTGCCGGGACGCGCTCGAACGCGAGGCGCGGCGGTGGCGGGTCGCCGCACGCCGCGAGCAGCACCGCCGCCGCGGCGAGCGCGACGGCGCGGACTCTCACTGTCCCCCGCCCGCTGCCGGCAGCGTGAACTCGAACGGCGTGGTGCCGCCCTCGACGATCTCGATCGGCTCGCTCGTGGACGCGACGCCAGCGAGCGTGACGCGCACGCGGTAGCTGCCCGCGGCGATGCTGCGCACGGTGACGTGACCGTTCGCGTCGGTGCGGTCGGCCGACGTCGCGAACAGCGTCTCGAGCGAGAGCGACTTCGTGACCACGCGGCCCTCCGCGTCGAGCAGCTTGATGACGGCCTTCGCGGCCGGGTCGCCCGCCGCCGTGCGCACGTTCAGGTCGAGCGTGCCGCCCTGGAGCAGCGTGAAGTCCTGCGTCGCGGGCGTGCCGGCGGTCACGGTCACGCGCTCGGACGCGGGCGCGTAGCCGTCCTTGCGGAAGGTGAGCGTGTACGTGCCGGGCACGAGGCGCTCGGCGGCGTAGCGTCCGTCGCTCGACGACGGTGTCAGGTCGACGAGGAACACGGACACGCCGTCGGCGTCGGTGACGGTGAGGCTCGCGCCCGAGAGCGGGATGCCCGCGGCGTTGCGCACGAGCCCCGACACGGAGCCCGCCGGGCCGAGGACGATCCGCACGCCCTCGACGCTCGCGCCCTCCTTCACCTCGATCGCGGCGGAGACGTCGGAGCCGTAGCCCTCGCGCTGCGTGCGGATGCGGTAGCGGCCGTCGGCGAGTCCCGACAGCGAGAACGTGCCTTCGGCCGACGAGATGGCGTTGCCGGCCCACGCCTGCGTGAGGCGCGACAGGTTGCTCGCGCCGTCGGCGCCGAGACGCTCGCACTCGACGTACGCCCCCGACACCGCCTTGCCGGTCGCGCCGTCCACGACGCTGCCCGCGATGCCGCCCTGGGGCAGCTCGATCGCGAGCGGCGCGGGCGCGCCCTCCGCCGCGACGACGAGCGGCGTGGCGACGTTCGCGCGCCGGTTGAGCACGACCTGGTAGCTGCCCGGGGCGACCGCGCGGAACGTGAACACGCCCGCGTCGTCGGTGCGCTCCTGCTGCAGCGAGTCGCCGCCGTCGTCGCTCACGAGCGAGACCGAGACGCCCGAGACCGGCGCGCCCGCGCGCGTGACGGTGCCCGTCACGTCCACGCCGCTGCGCTCGGGGACGAAGTCCACCAGCGTGACGGCGCCGTCCTCGACGGCGACGGAGCTGCGCGACTGCCCGGTGCGGCCCGGGCTCCACTGGCCGATCGCGACGGTGTACGCCCTTCCGGGCGGCACGTTCTTGAACACGTAGCGGCCGGTCTCGTCGGTCGTCGCCGTGCGCGCCGACGCGATGTCGAAGCCGGCCGAGAGCTGCATGATCGTGTTCGGCACGGGCAGGCTGTTCGCGTCGAGCACGCGCCCCTCGATGCGGCCGCCCGAGCCGAGCAGGAACTCGCGGGCGGGCGGCGGCTCGGCCCCCGGGGCGCTGACCGCCGGCTCCACGCCCTCGAAGATCTGCTCCGTGTAGTCCACGTGCGCGACCCACAGCGACAGCGCGCGCGGCGGCAGGCCCGCGAGCTCGAACGCGCCGTCCGCGTCGGTGACGGTCGAGAGGTCCTTCACGTGCGCGGGCGGGAAGCCGCCCTTCTTCACGAACACCTCGGCGCCGCGCACGGGCGTGCCGTCGTCGCGCGAGACGACGCGGCCGCGCACGACGCCCTGCGCCTCGAGCGCGACGTCGACGGGCGTCTCGGAGGGCACCGTCACCGAGGGCAGCGTCGCGAGCGCGTAGCCCGGCGCGGAGATCTCCATGCCGTAGTCCGCGGACGCGAACACGAAGCGGAATTCGCCGGTCTCGTCGGCCTGCGCCTCGATCAGCGGCGCGTAGAGGTAGGCGAACGGCATCTTGCGGAACGGCCGCACGCCGAAGCTGCGGATCGGCTCGCCGCTCGCGGCGTCCTTCACCCGGATCACCACGGAGCCGCCCGACTGCATCACGATGCGCAGGTCCTTCGTGCCCGCGGCGATGTTCTGCGCCTCGGTCCCGCCGAAGCCCTCCTTGCCGGAGAACACGAAGTACGTGCCGCCGCGCAGCCCCGAGAGCACGAAGCGGCCCTCGGCGTCGGACTCGACCGCGGGCACGGCGACGAAGTCGCCGAAGCGCAGCCCGCCGACGCGCGCGTGCTCGACCGGCGTCTCGTCCTGCGCGACGACGACGCCCTCGATCGTCATGCCCGGATCGAGCCGGAAGTCGACGAGCTGACGCGTGTCGCGCTGGATCGTCAGCCGCTGCTTCACCTCGAAGCAGAATCCGTCGGCCTCGGCGAACACGTCGTACGCGGCGGGCGGCAGCGACTCGAAGACGGCCTCGCCGGCCGCGTCGGTCGTCAAGGACACGATCGTCCCGCCGGGCTGCTTCTCCATCTTGCCGAGCGTCAGGAGCGCGCCGTAGTAGACGGTGCTCGCCGTGACGCGCGCGGCGGCGAGCGGCGCGCCGGAGGCGTCGGTCACGCGCACGCGGATGCGGTTGTCCACGTTCGGGTCGAGCGCCGCGCCCACGTAGACGGCGCCGACGTCGAGCGTCTCGCCGGCGACGATCCCGAGCTGCGCCATGCCGCCCGGCGCATAGCCCTCGGTGCGGGCGACGAGCTCGTACCCCGAGCCCGGCGGCACGTTCTTCAGCAGGAAGGCGCCGCGCCCCTGGAGGTGGACGCGCGCGAGCACGCGCTCGCCGTCGCGCACGGCCACGACCGCGTCCGTCGCGGGCCGCTCGCGCGTGACGAGCACGGTCCCGCGGACGGCGCCGAGCGCCGGGTCCTGCGGACGGTCCTGCCCGATCTCCGGGAACTGCTGCTGGAACGGCGTGCCCTGCGGCGCGGCGGGCTGCGCGGCCGTCTCGTCGACGCTGCGCCGCTTCCGGTCCACGGCCTCGGGCGAGCTCTCCTCGCCCTGTGCCGCGTCGGGCCTGGCGCCGCCCGCGACGTCGGGGGCGGTGTCGCCGCCGCCACGCAGCACGAGCCACGCGAGCAACGCGACGAGGAGGAGCGGCAGGATCAGGAGGGCGCGGCGCATGACGGGACTCCGGTCGTGTCGTGCCGACCGGGCCGGGGCCGCGGCCGGGGGGAGGCGAGCCGGGCGCCGCGGGGCGGCGTCCGGATCAGGAAACGCGTTCGACGAACGACGCCGTCCGCGTGTCCACGCGGACGCGCTCGCCCGTCTCGACGAAGAGCGGCACCTTGATGACGAGCCCGGTCTCGAGCGTCGCGTCCTTGAAGACGTTGGAGACGGTGTCGCCGCGCGTGCCGGGGCCGGTCTCCTGCACGACCAGTTCCACCGTGTTCGGCAGCACGACGCCGACGGGGTTGCCGTCGTGCATCTCCACCGCACACGCGTCCGACTCCTTCAGGTAGCTGAGGGCGTCGCCGAGCAGTTCCGCGTCGATCGCGCACTGCTCGTACGACTCGGTGTCCATGAAGTGGTGCAGGTTGCCGTCGCCGTAGAGGTACTGGAGCTCGCGCGTCTCGATGAACGCGAACTCGACCTTGTCGGTCGAGCGGAAGCGCCGGTTGTCCTTCGAGCCGGAGCGCAGGTTGCGCAGCGTGGCCTGCACGTACCCGCGCCAGTTGCCCGGCGTGATGTGCTGCGCCTCGAGGACCTTCCAGAGGTCCCCGTCGAGGATGAGGATCTTCCCGCGCTTGATGTCGGTGGCGTTCGGCAAGGCGTGGCTCCGCAGTTCCGGGGCAGCCCCCCGGTCGAGCCGCGCATTCTCCGGGGAGCCTCGGCGCCGGCCGAGGGATTCGGGGGCTCCGCGGCCTCTGCCGTGCCGGTCAGACGAAGAGCTCGCGCACGATCCGCCCCTCCTTCGGGGTCAGGAGGATCGGGCGGTCGTTCGCCGTGTACTCGGTCCAGGGATCGACGCCGAACGCGTGCCAGATGCTCGCGTGGAGGTCCGCGACCTGCACGGGGCGGTCGGCGGGCTCCATGCCGTCCGCGTCGGTCGCGCCGACGACCTGCCCGCCCACCACCCCGCCGCCCGCGAGGAGCGCCGACCACGCCTTCGCCCAGTGGTCGCGGCCGCCGCGCTCCGTGATGCGCGGCGTGCGGCCGAACTCGCCGAAGCACGCGACGAGGGTCGAGTCGAGGAGACCGCGCGACTTCAGGTCGTCGAGCAGCGCCGCGAGTCCCGTGTCGAGCTCCGCCGAGAGCGCCGCGACGCGCGCGAAGTTGTCCTCGTGCGTGTCCCAGCCGTTCAGCACCACCTCGACGCACGAGACGCCGGCCTCGACGAGGCGGCGGGCCATCAGCAGGCCCTGGCCGAACTTCGTGCTGCCGTACGGGGCGCGCGCCGCGGCCGGCTCGGCGCCGAGGTCGAACGCGCTGCGCAGCGGCGAGTCCACGAGGCGCTTCGCCTTCGCGAACATCTCGTCGTGCCCCGCGGTCGTGGCGCGGCCGTGCGTGCGGGCGAAGTCCTCCTGCAGGCCGCGCAGGAGCTCGAGCCGGCGCTCGACGCGGTCCTCGCCGACGAACGGGTGGTACGCGAGGTTGTCGGGCGGCTTCGTCGGATCGCTGACGACGAACGGCGCGTGGCGCACGCCGAGGAACGCGGGGCCGTCCTGTTCCGGTCCGATCGACACGAAGTTCGGCAGCTCGAACTCCTCGGGCGCGACCTCGGCCGACACCGACGAGCCGAGCGTCGGGTGGCGCACCGTGGCCTCCGGCGGATAGCCGGTGTGGACGAGCGTCCGCGCACGCGAGTGGTTGCCTTCCTTCGACGTCATGCTGCGGATCAGCGCACAGTCGAGCATGCGTGCCGCGAGCTTCGGCAGGTGCTGCCCGAGCACGACGCCCGGGATGCGCGTCGCCACCGGAACGAAGGGCCCGCCCGTCTCGCGGCCCGGCTTCGGGTCGAACGTGTCGATGTGCGACGGCCCGCCCGCGAGGTAGACGAGGATCGCGCGCTCGGCCTTGCCGTGACCGGCGAGCAGTTCCCCGGGCGGCGTCGGCCGCTCCTGCGCGAGCGCCGGCCGCATGCGTGCCGCGGCGAGCGCGGCCGCGACACCGGCCAGGAGCGAGGTGCGCAGCACGGAACGCCGCGAGCAGCAGCGCGCCGAGAGCAGCGTTCCGGAGACGTCGTCGGGGACCATCACGCGCATCGGTCGCTCCTCGATCAGTGGTTCGTCGCGAACTCGGAGGACGCGAGGAGCGCCCACAGCACGTCCGCGTACGCGGCGTGGCGGCGCTGCTCGTCGGTGCGGCGCGCAGCGCCCTTGCGCTTGCCGCGCGCGGGCTCGGGCTCCGCCGTCTCGGGCGCGTCCGCCGTCTTCACGAAGCGCGTGAGGCGTGCGAGCTCCGCGGCCGTCGGCTCGCGCGAGAGCGTGCGCAGGTAGAGGTCCTCGATCCGTTCGCGCTCGTTCGGCAGGCGGTCCACCAGACCGGGCACCACCGAGATGCGCGGCTGCACGAGCAGGTTGTTGACGACGTCGCCGTTCAGAAGGAAGAGGCCCTGCGGCACGGTGCCGCCGAAGGCCTCGGAGCCGCCGCCCTCGTCGTCGTCGAAGGTCTGGAAGAAGCTGCGCGCCGCGAGCTGCAGCAGGCGCTCGCTGCGCGTCAGCTCGCCGCCCGCCGCGGCCATCATGCCCGGACCGCCGCCGGTCATGTCGATCGCGGCGGGCGCGTCGCCTTCGAGGCCCGAGAGCTGCGTGCCGTCGCGCTTCACGCCGAGGGCGAGCTGCAGCGAGTCGAAGGTCTGCTGCGGCGTCAGCTCCTTGAGCGGCCCGACGGCGAAGAACTCCTCGGCGTGCGCGTTGCGGGCCTGCGACGCCGAGTCGAGCTGGTAGGCGCGCGTGGCCGTGATCACGCGCACGAGCCGCTTCAGGTCGAAGCCGTGCGTCGCGGTGTCGTCGGCGAGCAGCCGCAGCGCCTCGGGGGCGCACGGCACGTTGACGCTGTTGAAGTCGTCGACGGGGTGGACGATGCCGCGCCCGAGGAACAGGCCCCACATGCGGTTGGCGAGCGCCTGCGCGGTGTAGGGGTTGCGCGGCGAGACGATCCAGTCGGCGAGCGCCTCGCGGCGCGTGCGGTCGCGGACGTCCGTGTAGGGCGCGCCGCCGAGGAAGCGCGGCTCCGCCTTCGCGATCTCGCCGAGGCGCTGCTCGTTCCTGCGCTGCACGCGCTCGGCGGCGCGCCGGTTGCGCGCGAGCGGCGACTTCTCGAAGTCGCGCCAGTCGCGCGTGCGCGGACGCTTGCGGTCGGCCAGCCGCCGCGCCTCCTCCTCCGACTTGCCCTGCGCGACGAACGCCTCGACGTCCTTGCGGTACGACTCGTCGGCGCGCTGCACGGCGCGGTCGCCGAGCACGGAGTAGTCGATCTCCTTCGGCGTGCCGTACGCGTACGCCCAGAACGCCGCGAAGCCGTTGAAGTCCTGCTGCGTGAGCGCCTCGTACGGGTGGTCGTGGCACTGTGCGCACTGGATCTGCACGCCGAGGAAGGCCTTCGAGACCGCGCCGGCCATGTCGGTCGCGGAGAAGTCGCGCCGCCCGATGAAGTTCACCGGGGGGCTGTCGTAGACGGTGCCCTCGGCCGTGACGAGCGCGCGCACGATCTCGGGCCACGGGCGGTTCGCCGTGAACTGCTCCTCGAGCCAGCGGCGGAAGAGCGCGGGCACGTACTCGCGGTTGTTGTCGCCCGTGCCCTGGCCGACGAGCACCTCGGACCACACGTTCGTCATGTGGCGCGCGAAGCCCGGCGTCGCGAGGAGCTCGTCGACGAGCCGTGCGCGCTTGTCCTCGCGCGTGTCGCGCACGAACGCCTCGACCTGCCCGACGCTCGGGATCGTGCCGACGACGTCCAGGTACACGCGGCGCACGAACGTCGCGTCGCCGCAGCGCGCCGAGGGCTCGAGGCCCTCGCGCCTCCAGGCGTCGGCGAACACGAAGTCGAGATCGAGAGCGACGTCCGCGGGCGTGCGCGCGGGATCTTCGGGGGCGCTGCCGTCGCTGGTCGCCGCGTCGCCGCCGAGCGCGTCGGGCGCGGGCCACGCGGCGCAGACGAGGGCGCACGCAGCGCCCGCCGCGAGGAGCGCGCCGAGCGCGAGGTTCCTCTGGTCCATGGGTTCTCCTCCGCGGCCGTGTCGCGCTTCCAACCCCGCTGCCCGGCACGGGTTTCGTCGGTGCCCCGCGAAGCCCGCGGAAGATGTCGGCGTGACCGACCCGCCCGCGCCCTGGCCCGCCGCGCCGCGCCTCGCCCCGGAGGTGCCGCTGCCCGCGCGCCCGTTCGTCCCGGGCCGCGACCCGCACCCGCGCTGCGACCCGCGCGGCACGCTCTACGGCGCCCCCGGGCACGCCCCGGGTCTCGACGCCGCGCGCTGGCGCGAGGACCGCTCGTACCGCACCGGGATCGACTTCTACCACGCGGGCTACCTGTGGGAGGCGCACGAGGCGTTCGAGGCCTGCTACCACGCGACGCGCGACGCCGCCCACCGCGACCTGCTGCAGGGCCTGATCCAGCTCGCGGCGGCGCTGCTGCAGGCGCACCGCGGCATCGGCGCGGGCGTGCGGACGCTGGCGCGCGCGGCGCACGCGCGACTCGCCGCGGCGGGCGCCGCGCGCGAGCGCGTGGCCGGACTCGACCCGCGCGCGCTCGCCGACGCCGTCGCGCGGCACTTCGCCGGCGCGCTCGGCGACGGCGACCCGCTCGTGCTGACGGGGGCAGCGCCGCGTCTCGAGCCGGTCGGCTGATCCGCACGCGTCGCGCCGGAGCGGCATACCATCTCGCCGGGGGGGCCTTCCGGGAGGTCTCGAGATGCACTTGGTGAAGAAGCTCCTGATCGGAGCGGCGGCCCTCTTCGTGGTGATCCAGCTCGTGCCGGTCGACCGCACGAACCCGCCGGTCACGGCCAGGCTGGAGACGCCGCCCGCGGTCGACGCGGTGCTGCGGCGCTCCTGCTACGACTGCCACTCCAACGAGACCACGTGGCCGTGGTACTCGTACATCGCGCCGGTGAAGTTCCTGGTCGCGCAGGACGTCCGGCGCGGCCGCGAGCTCATCAACTTCTCCACCTGGAACGACGACCCCGAGCCGATCCGCGTCGGCAACGCCGAGCTCGTCTGGGAGGAGGTCGAGGACGGCGAGATGCCGATGGGCGTCTACACCGTCATGCACCCCGACGCGAAGCTGAGCGACGCCGACAAGGCCGTGCTCAGGGAGTGGTCCGAGGGCTACGAGGAGTCGCTCGAGTCCGCCGGCGGCGACGAGGAGTCCGCGATGTCGGGCGGCTCCGACGACGACGAGGACGCCGAGCACGGCGGTGCGGACGACGACGCGGCGGAAGACGACGACGCGCGCTGAGCGCTGAGCGGCGCGGCGGCGGTCAGCGTCCGCCGACGTAGCCGAGCTCGTCGAGCCGGACGCGCGTCTCGGCGTCGATGGTGCGCGCCTGGCCGCGCACCGCGAGCTGCTCGAGCGCGCGGAACGACTTCGTGAGCGTCGTCTCGAGCTCGACGCGCGTCACGTCCTCGCCCTCGAGCGGGCGGCGCTCGCGCGGGTCGGAGACCGCGTCGTACAGCTCCACGGCGTCGCGCAGCGGCGGCGCCGACGCGCGGATCAGGAGCCAGCGGCCGGCACGCACGGAGCGCAGCCGCACCGGGCCCATCGAGACCTCCGCGACGAGCGTGCGGTGCGCGAGCACGGAGTTCTGCGGGCGCGCGCCTTCGTCGGCGACGAGGCACGCGCGCAGCGACGTCCCCATCTGCGCGTCCGCACCGCGCGGGTAGCGGATGCGCGCGAGGTCGGTCAGGGTCGGGGCCACGTCGAGCACGCTCGCGATGCCGCCGACCCGCCGCCCGCGCCCCGCGGCGGCGTTCGCGACCGAGTCCGGCACGCGCACGATGAGCGGCACGCGCAGCACCTCGGCGTGGAGCGAGTGGCCGTGCGTCCAGCCGCCGTGCTCGTGGAACTCCTCGCCGTGGTCCGACAGCAGCACGACGATCGTGTTCTCGAGCTGACGCCGCTCGCGGAGCGCGTCGAGCAGCCGGCCGAAGGCGCGCGAGGCGCTGCGCACCTCGCCGTCGTACTGCGCCCGCAGGTCGCGCAGGAGCCCGGGGTCGGGTTCCGGCGCGGTCTGGAACGGCAGGATGCCGTTGTACGCGGGCGGCCGCCGGTACGGCGCGCCCGCCGGGAGTCCGAACGCCTCCGCGTCGGCGCGCGGCGGGTCGTACGGCAGGTGCGGCTCCATCGTCTGCACGTAGGCGAACCACGGCGCGTCGCGCCGCTCGTCGATCCACGGCAGGAGCCCCTCGCCGACCAGACGCTCCGCGCCGCGGTCCACGTGGTCGCCGACGCCGAAGGGGCGGCCGTCGAGCGACATCGCGCGGAGCATGAAGAGCGCCTTGCCGAGCAGCGTGCCGTTCACGAAGCGCGACGGCTCGAGGCAGTCGAAGTGGTCGAAGCCCTGCCCGAAGCCGAAGGCCGGCGTGATGAACGGGTTGTCGCTGAAGGCGGCGGTGCGCCAGCCGGCGGCGCGGAACGTCTCGGCGAGCGTCTCGAGCTCCGGCACGAGCACCTCGCGCTGCTGCACGCACGCGTGGCTCGTCGGGTAGAGCGACGTGAAGAGCGAGGCGACCGACGGCTTCGTCCACGAGGTCGTCGCGCGGCAGTCCTCGAAGAGCGTCGCGTCCGCGGCGAACGCGTCGATCTCGGGACTCGTGGGCGCGGTGCGCCCGTAGCAGCCGAGCGCGTCGGCGCGCAGCGTGTCCACGAGGAACACGAGGACGTTCGGACGTGCGCCGTCCTCGGGTCCGACGGCCTGCGGCGGCGGGCCGTCGTCGCGCGCGGCGACGCCGAACCGCAGCCCCGCGGCGACGAGCACGGCCAGCGCGGCCGCGGCGAACCAGCGCCGCAGGTCGAGGGCGTCCGTGCCCGGCCCGCGGTAGCGCACGCGCAACCACAGCGCCGCGAGGACGAGCAGCCCGAGATCCACGGCGATCGAGAACGGCGAGAGGAAGTCGTCGAGCAGCGCGACGTTCAGCCACGCACCGACGAAGAACAGCGCCGCGCCGCCGCGCACGAGCAGCCCGAGCGCGCGCTGCGGCCACGCGAAGCGCCGCGCGATCAGCGCCGCCGGGAGGCCGCAGACGGCGAACGCGGCGACGTACCACGCGACGACGGGCAGCACGTCGTGCGCGTCCACGACCTCGTTGCCGGCGCGCCACGCGCGCAGGCCGTCGAGCAGGCCGACGACGGCGCCCGCGCACGCGCCGCACGCGACGCCGCGCAGCAGCAACGACGGCGCGCGCTCAGTCGCCTGAGCGGAACTCATAGAACTCGCTCTCGCGCAGGGGAGGAGCCGCGGCGCCGCGCACGAGCAGCGTCCGCACGGCCCAGAAGTCGCGGAAGATGCGGTAGCGCAGCGCCGTCTCGTCGAGGTAGTCCACGCCCGCCGAGCCGCCGGTGCCGACGCGGCGCCCGATCTCGCGCTCGACCATGCGCGCGTGGCGCTGCCGGAACATCACGAACGCCTGCTCGAGGGCGACGATGCGGTCCACCACCTCGCGCGGCCACGCGAGGAGCGGCAGCTCGCGGTACATCTCGATGAAGAGCAGCGCCGCACGGATGCGCGCACGCCGGGTGCGCTGCTCCGCGGCGACGTCCTCCGCGCGCAGGAACGCGGCCGCCGAGCGCGCCTCCTCGGCGTAGCGCACGTGGAGCTTCGCCCGCTCCTCCGCCGACCGCGCCTGCGCCGCGGCGCGCGCCTCGGCCGCCGCCAGCTCGGCCCGGTGCGCCACGAGGAAGTCGTCGACGAACGTCGCGACCACGTGCGCGTCGCCGTCGTCGGCGGGCGACGAGCCGCGGATCGGTGTGCGGTGCAGCCACGCGTCCACGGCCTCGCGCAGCGTCGGCACGTCGGCGCGACGGCGCTGCACCCGCGCGAGGGCCGGGCTGGGCGTGCCGTCGTGCGAGCGCAGCATGTCGAGGTAGCTGCCCTCCCAGCCCAGGTGCACGCGCTGCGCGTCCTCGAGGCCGAGAAGGATCTCGAGCTCGCGGAGCTGCGCGGACTGGAAGCCGCTGGCGGGGAGGAGCTTGTCGCGGAAGTCGAGGAAGTCGCGCGTCGAGAGCGTCTCCATGACGCGGAAGTGCGACACGCAGTGGGCCAGGATCTCCTCGACGCGGCGCAGCCCCGCCGCGACGAGCGCGAGGTCCTGCTCGGGCACCGGGTCGCGGGCGATGAGGTCGCGCGCGCCGCCCACCTCGCGCAGCACGAGCTTGAACCACAGCTCGTACACCTGGTGGACCACGATGAACAGCACCTCGTGGTTCGAGAGCCGCGCCTCGTCGCCCTCGACGCCCCCCTGCAGCGCGAGCAGCTCCTCGACGCGCAGGTACTGCCAGTAGCTCGGCACGGCGGGCGGGGTCGGGCGGTCGTCGGGCGCGGCGTTCACGTCTCTCCCTCGCAGGCTCGTGGCCGCCGAGGGTAGCAGCCGGACGGGAAAGCCGTACGCGCCGCACCGGGCCGGCGCCCCGGGGCGCCGGGCGCGCCGTCGCGGGGCCCACCGACGATGGAAGCCGTTTCGGATGCCCGGGTTGCGCGACCGCGGGTGCGCGGCGCGCCGACGGACGCGGGACGTGCCGGAGCGTCCCGCGTCCGCCGACACCGTGCGCTACTGGGCCGCGGCCGACGTCTCGCGCACCGCGACCTGCGTCGGCGAGACGAACGACACGTGCACGCCGGGCATGCCGCCCACGTCCACCCAGTCGTTCCACACCAGCTCGGAGTCCGGCACGCTCAGCACGTCCTCCCAGCAGCCCGCGATCGGACCGTCGGGCACGCAGCGGATGAGGCGATACTCGTCCTGGATGCGGAGCACGTACACGCTGCCGCGGGTCGTCTCGAACGGGTCGCCGACCTGGATGAGCTGCGCGGACTCGGCCGCCCGCACGTTCGCGCGCGAGGCGCACCCGGCCAGGGGCGTGGCGGCGATGCAGAGAGCCAGGACAAGTGCAGTTCGGGGCATGAGATCTCCTTCCGGCGCAGAGTTCCGCAGCACGGTCCGCAGGTGCCCCCAAGATAGCAGCACTGGGTGACGAGAATCCGATGCAGTGGAGCCAGAGATGAGTTTCGGTCGCCGACGCCCCCCACCTGAGCGCGCCGCCGGGCCGCGGCGTGCCGTCGCGGGCCTCGCCCTGACCCTCGCCGCCGCGCTGTCGGCGGGCTGCTCCGAGCCTGCGCGTGCGCCCGCGCCGCCGCCCGGACCCGCCGCCGGGATCGGCCACGACGCCGTGGAACGTGCCGCCAGCAGCACGCTCCGTCGCCTCGCCCTCGCGCCCCCCGAGCTCGCGGACCTGGCGGAAGCCGCCGGCGCCGGGCGCGTGCCGGACGCGCTGCTCCCCGCGTTCGACGCCTGGCTCGCGGCGCTCCGCTCCGGCGACCTCGACGCCGCGGCGCTGTCGTTCCACCTCGAGCCCGAGCGCTTCGACGCCGTCACCCGCACGTGGCCCGTCGTGCTGCGCGTGCCCGCGCTCGCGCGTGCGCTGGACGCGCCGGCGGCGCGGCTCGAGCTGGTGCTCGCCGACGGCGGTGGCGCCGGCGGCCCGCCGGAGTTCCGGATCGACGCCGCCGTGCTCGCGCGCAACTGAGCGCGCGCCGCGCGGCGCCGGCTCAGCGCGGCGGGGAGAGCGGGCCGTCGGCCTCGAGCGTGTCCTGCCCCTGCCGCACGCGGTACAGCTTGCGCGTCGCGACGTCGCGGAACGTCTGACGCGAGCCGTCCGGCCAGACGACCTCGACCTGCGGCACGCTCGTGCGCGAGCCCGCGCCGAAGTGCAGGCGCGGGTCGTTGTCGCTGCAGAACGAGGCCCCGTGGTGCAGTTCGGCGAGCAGCGACACGCCGGGCTCGAGCGTGACGATCACGCGCGCGCCGGGCGGGTCGGGCATGCCGTCCTTGCGGACGAGGCGGAAGCGCAGGAACGCGTTCGTGTTGCCGCCGTCGTTGCGCATCAGCGCCGGCGTCCCGTTGAGCTCGGTCATCAGCACGTCCACGTCGCCGTCGTCGTCGAGGTCGCCGAAGATCGCGCCGCGCCAGACGCGCGCGATCTGCATGCCGGGGCCGGCCGCGGCGCCGACGTCCTCGAACTTGAAGCGGGGCGGCCCCTGGTTGCGCAGGAGCAGCGGCTTCTGCGCGTAGGACGTGCCGGTGGCGGCGGTGAAGTTGTCGATCTCGCCGTACACGTGCCCGCAGGCGACGAGCATGTCGAGGTCGGCGTCGCAGTCCATGTCGAACAGCTTCGTGCCCCAGCAGAGGCTCAGGTACGAGAGCCGCGAGACGTTGTGGATGTGCGAGAGGTCCTTGAACACGGGCGCATCGGCCTTGCGCGTGGTGTTCACGTAGAGCGTGTTGAAGTCGTGGCTGAAGTTGGTGACGAAGATGTCGAGCAGGCCGTCGCGGTTGACGTCCGCCACGTCCACGCCCATCCCCGCCTGCTCCTTCATGTCGGCGTCGAGTCCGCAGCCCGAGGCGAGGCCGAGGTCCTGGAAGCGGCCGTGGCCGTCGTTGATCCAGAGGCAGTTGCGCCGCGTGTCGTTCGCGACGTAGATGTCGAGGTCGCCGTCGTTGTCCACGTCGGTCATCACCGACTGGAACGCGTAGCGCGGGTCCTGGTCCACGAGGTTCGTCGCGGAGACGTCCTCGAACGTGCCGTCCTCGCGCGCGAAGTAGAGACGGTCCGGCTGCGGCGTGAGACCCGGCGGGCCGCAGTACACACGGAAGCCGCGCCACTCGCAGTGCAGTCCGGGCAGCGGCTCCGGCTTGTGCTCCTGGCACTCGCGGATGAACTTCCACTGGTCGATGTAGTTCGAGACGTAGAGGTCGGGCCGGCCGTCGCCGTTCACGTCGCCCCACGAGCAGCACGTGCTCATGTCGTCGTCGGCGCCCCGCACGCCCGCCGCATCGGTCACGTCCTCGAACGTGCCGTCGCCGCGGTTGCGCATCAGGAAGTTGCGTCCCCACGTGCAGACGTAGAAGTCGAGGTCGCCGTCGGCGTCGTAGTCGCACGACGCGCCGCCGAACCCGAACGCGCGGATGTCGATGCCGGCCGCGGCCGTGACGTCCGTGAACTTCAGCGCGCCGTCGTTGCGGAAGAGGCGGGTGCGCCACGCGTCGTCGTACTGGAGCTCGCCCTCGCTCGTGAGCATCGTGCCGTCGACGATGAGGACGTCCATGTCGCCGTCGCCGTCGTAGTCGAACAGGATCGAGCCGCCGCCCATGCCGGAGACGATCCAGTCCTTCTTCGCCGGCTTGCCGCTGTGGTTGTCCGCGACGATCCCGCTGCCGGGGAGCACGTCGACGAACTGCGGCACGGGTCCCTCCGGCGCGGCCGGCGCGACCGCCCCGGGCGCCGCACCGCCGGGCTGCGCCCCGGTCGCGTTGCCGCCGCCGCCCGCGCCGGGGGCGGCACCGCCCGGACCGCCGTCGCCGCAGCCTGCGACGACGAGCAGCGCGGCGAGCGTCGCCAGCGCGGCGGCGCGGCGGGGCGGAGCCGCGCGCGCGGCGCGGCGGAGTCGGTTGCGGTGCATGGCTTCTCCCGGTGTCTCGTCCCCGACCGGCCCCACGCCTCAGCGCCCCCGGCTGCGCACGAGCATCCAGATCCGCGACCCGAGATACACGAGCGATGCCAGCGTGAGGATGCCCACGCCGTACGGGAACAACGCGTCACCCGGTCCGCGGGAGACGAAGACGAGGACGCCGCCGGCCACGAGCAGCACGACCGCAAGGGTCATCCCGACGTTCCAGTTCAGCTTCCAGGCGGCCATCGCGTCAGGCTACGCGACACGGGGCCGGGGCGGCGAAGGCGTCCGCCCGCGGCGCGGAGGCGCGCGCCGCCGGAGTCGCTCCGCGCGCGCCGCGGGTCGGCAGTAGCCGTGGAAGTCGCGCGCCGCCGACACTAGACTCCGCGCCCGACCCCGGTCGAGGACCGGGGCGAGAAGGAGGCACCGCGTTGCCCGACCGGACGCTGCGGTGCAGCGACTGCGGAGCGGAGTTCGCGTTCACGGAAGCCGAGCAGACGTTCTTCCGCGAGCGAGGTTTCGACAACGATCCGAAGCGTTGCATCACGTGCCGTCGGAAGCGCCGACGCAGTACCGAGACCCGCAGGGAAGGCCGCGAGGGTGCAGGCGCGCCCGCGCCGCTCGGTGATTCCGCGCAGCGGGCCCCGCAGGTCGCGCTCCGCCGGCGGCCGTCGCCGGATCCGGCGACGCTGCACCGTGCCACGTGCACCGAGTGCGGTGCGGAGGCGCTGGTGCCGTTCCAGCCGGACGGCGTGCGCCCCGTGTTCTGCATGCCCTGCCTCAAGCGCCAGACGCGCTGAGGGACGGCGCGACGGCGGGGCGGCGGCGTCTCAGCGCACGCGACGTGCGACGCCCGTGCCCTCGACCACCTCGTAGGTCGCGCCCGCCTCGAGCCGGCCGAACCGCTCGATCACGGCGTCCGCTCCGGCGCGACGCGGCCAGCGCACCTCGAGCTCCGCGCCCGGTGCGTCGGCGAGGCCGACGAGCAGGCGCGGGTCCTCGGAGGAGCCGAAGGAGGAGCCGAGCAGCAGGTCGCGCACGACGGTGCGCGAGCCGGCACGGACGATCGCGCGCGCACCGGCCGCCTCGACGTGCCCGCCGGCGCGGCGCAGCACGAGCCGGACGAAGTTCCCGGCGCCGCGGCCGTCGTTCCGCAGCAGCACGGCCGGACCGTTCAGCACGGTGGCGAACAGGTCCTCGCGGCCGTCGTCGTCGAAGTCCGCCGCCAGGAGACCGCGGTGCACACGGCGCGCGCCGACCCCGCCGCCCGCGGCCGCGGTGACCTCGGTGAAACGGCCGTCGCCGCCGTTCGCGAGCACGGAGAGGTGCTGCTCGTACGCCGTCGACGGCACGACCTCCTCGACGCCGGGGTACAGGTGGCCGTTCGCGACCACGGCGTCGAGGTCGCCGTCGCAGTCGAGGTCGGCGAACACCGAGCCCCACCCGAGCGTGAAGAAGCTCGCCCGGTCCACGCCGGCCGCGCGGGTGATGTCGCTGAACACGGGCTGTCCCGGCCGCGCGCGGCGCGAGCGGTAGAGCACGTTCGGCTCGTGGCTGAAGTTCGTGACCAGCAGATCGGGCAGCCCGTCGCCGTCGACGTCGCCGAGCGCCGCGCCCATGCACGCCTGCTCGCGCCCGTCCACGTCGGTCGCGACGCCGCCGTCGCGCGCGTGGTCCTCGAAGCGCCCCGAGCCGTCGTTGACGAGCAGCAGGTTCGGCTGGCCGTCCGCCGCGACGAAGATGTCGAGCGAGCCGTCGCCGTCGAAGTCGGCGAGGAGCGGCTGGAACGAGTAGCGCGTGGAGGCGGGCAGGCGCTCCTCGGTGGCGTCCTCGAACGTGCCGTCGCCGCGGTTCACGTAGAGCCGGTCGTGCAGCGGCAGCAGCGGCTGCGGGCCGCACGGCACGTCCATCGTGCGCCACTTGCAGCCGCGGCCGCCGGGCGCCTCGTGGATGTAGCGCCGCATGTCGGCGTAGTTCGCGACGTAGAGGTCGAGGTCGCCGTCGCCGTCGATGTCGCCGAAGGCCGCCGCGGTGCTCCACTCGTCGTCGCGCCCCGCCACGCCCGCGCGCTCCGCGGTCTCGACGAACGTGCCGTCGCCGCGTCCGAGGTAGAGGCGGTTGCGGCCGAAGCACGGCACGAAGAGGTCGGTGTGGCCGTCGCCGTCGACGTCGCCCGCGACCGCGCCGCCCGCCCAGGCGTCGCTCGCGAGCCCGGACTGCGCGGTCACGTCGGTGAAGTGCAGCGCGCCGTCGTTGCGGTAGAGGCGCCACGTGTCCGCGACGCGCTCGCCGGGGTCGATGCGGTTGCCGTCGGGGACGAAGAGGTCCATGTCGCCGTCGCCGTCCATGTCGAGCACGGCGGCGCCGTGGCCGACGACCTCGACCATCCAGTCCTTCCGCGCGGGCGTCCCCGTGTGGTCCAGCTTGCGGATGCCGGAGTCCGCGGTGACGTCCGTGAAGCGCGGCCCGGCCCAGTCGTCGGCGGGCGGCGGTGCGAGCGGATACGACGCGTCGGCGATGTCGGGACCGCGCGGCGCCTGCGCACCGGCGAAACCGCCGCGCCACGCGGCGTACGCGACGCCGACGAGCGCCGCCGCCGCGAGTCCCGCGGCGACGGACGCGCGCCGCCGCCGCGCGGCGATGTCGACCACGCGCCCGGCAGGCAGCGCGGCGATGACGCGCGCCGCGAGTTCCGCATCGCTCGGCCCGGCGGCCGGCGTCGCGAGGGCCGACTCGAGACGCGCGACGACGCGCTCGAACGCCCGCTCCTCGGCGGCGCACGCCGCGCAGCCGGCGACGTGCGCGGCGACGGCCGCCGCGTCGGCGGGTCCGCGGTCGAGTCCGCCGGCGGCCGACGCGACGAGCGCGCGGCAGTGTTCGCAGGTGAGCGATGCGGGGCTCATGGCGCCTCCCCCAGGAGCTCGCGCAGGCGCCGCAGCCCGCGCGTGATGCGCATCGACACGGCGGGCGGGTTCTCGTCGAGGAGCTCGGCGACCTCCTTCACCGCGAGTCCCTGGCGGAACCGCAGTGCGAGCACCGTCTGCGTCCTCTCGTCCAACTGTTCCATCGCCGCCTGCACGCGCCGTGTCTCGTCCTCGACCTCGAGCCGGTCGTCGCCCGGCCCCGCGGCGGGCTCCGACGGCAGGGCGTCCAGCGCCGCCGTGCGGCGCGGCGCCTCGCGCCGGAGCACCTCGCGGGCCCGGTTGACGGCGATCCGCGAGATCCATCCCGCGAACCGTTCCGGTTCCGTGAGCGTGTCCAGCCGCCGCAGCGTCAGCAGGAACACGTCCTGCACCACGTCGTCGGCGACGGGACCCCAACCAACCCGGACCGCCGCGAGCGCCCGGACCATGCCGGTGTACTTCGTCACCAGGGCCGCAAAGGCCTCGCGGTCGCCACGCTGCGCGAGCGTGACGAGCCGCCGGTCCTCGGCGATGCCCCGGTCTCGGTCGTACGGTTGCCGTTCGGGCGGTTCCATGGGTCAGGATGCGCAGACGCGGGCGGACGCAACGCCGGGCGGCGAACGCGCCGCGCGGCGGGCCTTCCCGTCCCGTCCGCGCGGCGGAAGTCTATGGGCGTTGGATACGTTCCGCAGGGCGAGGAAAGGTAGCCGGGAGCGAGAAATGCCGTACGCCGACGTGCCCGGGGGGCTGCGCATCTGGTACGAGGAGCACGGCTCCGGGGAGCCCGTGCTGCTCCTGATGGGCACCGGGGCCGACCACACGTTCTGGGGTCCGCAGGTCGACGCGTACGCGGCGCGCCACCGGCTCGTCGTGATCGACTCGCGCGGCACGGGACGCAGCTCGCGGCCGCCCGACCCGACCACGTGCACGGCCTCCGCGATGGCCGACGACGCCCTCGGCGTGCTCGACCACCTCGGCATCGAGCGCGCGCACCTGGGAGGCCTGAGCCTCGGCTCCGCCGTCGCGCAGGAGGTCGCGCTGCGCGCTCCGGAGCGCCTGCTGTCGCTGTCCCTGCACGGCACGTGGGGCCGCTCGGACGAGTGGTTCCGCCGCGCCATCGACACGCTCGAGGTGCCCGCCGCGCGCGGTGAGATGCACCGCTATCTCGACTGGGCGCTCATGTGGGTGCTCTCGCCGCGCTTCCTCGAGGAGCAGCCGCAGGCCGTGGCCGACATCGTGCGCACGTACATCGACGACAACCCGTACCCGCCGTCGGCAGAGGGCGTCACCGGCCACACGCACGCCGACAAGCTGCACGACACGCTCGACCGCCTCGGCGCGATCCGCGTGCGCACGCTCGTCACCGCCGGCGAGCTGGACTGGCTGGTGCCGCCGCGTTACGGCGCGGAGGTGGCGCGGCGCATCCCCGGGGCGCGCTGGCACCTGTTCCGCGGCGACTACGCGAGCCACTGCGCGTGCGTCGAGATGGCCGAGGAGTGGAACCGCGTGACGCTCGCGTTCCTCGCGGGCGAGGACGTGGGCACGGCACCGCCGCCGGCGTGAGCGGTCGCGCGGGCGTGCGCGCGGGCCGCGTCAGATGCGGACGGGGTTCGTCTCGTCGAGGTCGACCTCGACGCGCTCGCCCTCCTCGGCCGCCTCGAGAGCGAGGCCGACCGCGGGCGGGATGTGCGCCGTGCGCGTGGCGGACGCGTCGCCGTCGCCGCGGCGCAGTGTGAGCGGGGGCGGCAGCGACGCGGTGATCGGACCGCTCTTCGGCTCCGGGCCGCGCGGCGCCAGCTCCGGGTCGCCGCCCTGGGCCGACGCGTGCGCGAGCGCCCGAACGAGCAGCACGTCGGTGTCGGTCGTCACGGAGTGCGACGCGGTCTCGGGCACCGGCAGCACCTCGAACGTGCCCTCGGTCATCCCGAGCACGAGCATCGCGGCGTCCTCGCCGCGCATGTCGAAGCCGGGAGCGGTGTAGTTCGCGTTCGTGATGCGACCGCGCTGGAAGTCGATGACGCCGTACGCGGTGCCCGAGCGGATGCACAGGCGTCCGCTGCGCGCCGCGATGTGGAGCGCCTGCGTGAGCGCGCTCACCGGCAGGTCGCGCACGTCGCCCTGCGTGCGGGCGCTCGGCTTCGCGCGCGCCTGCGCGCGCCGCAGGGCCGCGCGCACGCGGCCGCGGAACTCCTCGAGGTCCACGGGCTTCGCGACGAAGTCGTCGAGGCCGGCGTCGAGACCGCGGGCGAGGTCGCCACGCGTGACCTCGCCGGTGATGAGGATGATGGGCAGCTCGCGGTGCGGCAGGTCGGTCTCGCCGCCCTCGCCGAAGCGGAGCTGCGAGAACAGCCCGAAACCGCCCAGCCGCGGCATGCACACGTCCGCGATGATCAGGTCGAACGTGCCGCGCTCGAGCAGGCGCAGGCCGTCGGTGCCGTCGTCGGCCTCGGTGACCTGCGCGCCCTCGGTGCGGAGCACGCGCGCGAGCGGCCAACGGGCCTCGCGGTTGTCGTCGAGGAGCAGAATCCTGGCGCCCTTCATGGCGCTTCCGGTATCGGCTCCACCCCCTCCTCCGCTTGAGTGCGGAAGGCTCGGCGCACGTTCCCTTGGGGGCGTCCCGCGCCGCGCGGAACATGCCGCCGTGGCGCGCCCGAAGTCGACCCGTTCCCGCGGCCCGGGGCTCCGGCTCGACTGGATCGAGGTCGCGCTCCTCTGCGCCGTCTACGTCCTCGTCGTCCTGCTCTGGGACACGGTGTGGGTCTACCCGCTGAAGCTCGTGGTCGTGTACCTGCACGAGATCGGCCACGGGCTCGCCGCGCTCGCGACCGGCGGGCGCGTCCTCGAGATCCAGTTGCACCAGGGCGAGGGCGGGCACTGCGTGACGGTCGGCGGGAACGGGTTCCTGATCTACTCGGCCGGCTACCTGGGGAGCCTGGCCTTCGGCGTGACGCTCCTGCTCGTGAGCACCCGCGCCCCGCGCGCGACCGGCGCCGCGGCGCTCGCGCTGGGGCTGCTCCTCGCCGGCACGGCCCTCTGGCTCGTGCCGCTCGCCGACAACGCCTTCGGGAAGCTCTTCGGCGTGCTGGTGGGCGCGCTCGTGGCCGCGCTCGCCATCGCGCCCCCCGTCTGGGCGGCGGTGATGCTGCGCGTCGTCGCCGTCACCTCCTGCCTGTACGCGATCCTCGACATCAAGAGCGACGTGCTCGACCGCCCCGGGGTGCGGAGCGACGCCGTCGAGCTCGCCGAGGTCACCCACGTCCCGGCGGTCGTGTGGGGCATCCTCTGGATCGTCGTCTCGATCGTGGTCACGGGTCTGGCCGCCCGCCGGGCGGTGGCGGCGAAGCCGCGGGCCGACCGTGTAGACTCCCCCGCGCGTGCCGGGCGTTGACCGGCGCGATGGGAGGAGCGCTGGCGGCCCGACTCGAACTGCTGCACGACGGCAACCACGTCGCACTCGCCGTGACGGAGGCTGTCCTCGGGCGTACGGCGGCGTCCGAGCTGCAGGTCGTGCACCCGCTCGTCTCGCGCCGGCACTGCCGCTTCGAGGTCACCGCGAACGGCGTCTTCGCCGAGGACCTCGGCTCGAGCAACGGCACGTACGTGAACGACGTGCGCATCGAGGCGCGCGTGCGCCTGACCGCGGGCGACGTCGTCCGCGTCGGCCTCGACGGACCGCAGTTCCGCCTGGTCGCGGCGTCGTTCGAGGGGCGCGACGTCACCGGCGCCGACCCCGACGTCGAGGCCGACGCGAAGACGATGCTCGCGGGCGACCCGGGCGCGGCGGCCGTCGCGGCGCAGGTGGCCGTCGCGCCCCACGCGGCGGCGGGCGGCGACACCGACGAGCTCCCGTCGATGATCCCCGTCGCCGAGCCGCTCGACGCGGGCGGGGACACCGGACAGCTCCCGCGCACCGACTTCTACGACGCGTCCGCGCTCATGGCGGCCGGCGCGGGCGCGCGCAACGACCCGGCGAAGTTCCCGCGGCTCGCGGACTTCCGCGGCACGGCCTCGTCGCGCGTCGGGCCGTTCGCATCGCAGGCGGCGCTCGTGCGCTTCGTCGTCGGCCTCGCGATCGGGTTCGTCGCGGGGCTGCTGCTCGTGGTGCTCCTCGCCGTGTTCACGTCGCGGGGCAGCGCGGCGGAGCGGACGGCACCTGCGCCTCGGGAGGCGCGATGAGCGACGGCCCGCTGATCGTGCTCGAGGAGGACGGCGAGCTGCACCGGCTCTACCTCGACTCGGCGGTGCTCGGCCGCAGCAAGTCGTGCGACCTCGCGTTCGACCGCCAGGGCGTGTCGCGCCGTCACTGCGAGCTCGTGCTGCGGCCCGACGGGCTGTTCGTCCGCGACCTCGGATCGACCCACGGCACGCTCGCGAACGGCACGCCGGTCCAGGGCGAGGCGGCGCTGCGGCGCGGCTCGGAGATCCGCCTCGGCGCGAAGGGCCCGCGCATCATGGTCATCGAGGCGAGCATCGACGGGCACGCCGTGCCGATCTCCGACCCGGAGGTCTCGACGAGCGTCGCCGACGTCCACGCCGCGCTCGGACCGAGCGGCACGCAGCCCGTGGGGAGGCCGGCGGTCGCGCCGCCCCCGGTGGCGGGTACCGCGTCGAGCGACGGCGGCGCCACGCGCACCGCGTCCTCGGCGGAGCGCGCGGCGGCGCAGGCGGGCGGCCCGGTGCCCGCGCGCGTCACGCGCACCGAGACGATGGAGCCCGCCACGGCGCACGCGGCACCGGGCGGCATCCCCGCCGCGGAGGCGCCGACACAGGTCGCGTCGGCGCCCGCCGCACCGGGCTTCGCGCTGCACGAGGGCGCGGCGCTCGCGGCGGGCCTCGGCATCGGCGCCGTCGCCGGCATCGTGGTCGGCCTGGTCGGCGTGCTGCTCTTCGGCTGACGCGCGCGCTCAGCCCGCGCCGGACACGCCCGCGCCGAGCACGATGGTGACGGGCCCGTCGTTCACGAGCGCCACCTGCATGTCGGCCGCGAACCGCCCGGTGCGGGTCGGCACGCCCTCGGCCGCGAGGCGCTCGGCGACGCGCAGGTAGAGCCGCTCGGCGACGTCGGGCGCCGCGGCGCCGAGGAACGAGGGGCGGTTGCCGCGCGAGGTGTCCGCGAGCAGCGTGAACTGCGACACGACGAGCGCCTCGCCCGCGACGGCGCGCACGTCCACGTTCATGGGCTTCGCGTCGTCCGGGAAGATGCGCAGGCGCGCGAGCTTCGCGGCGAGCGCGTCGGCGGCGGCCTCGTCGTCGCCGGTCGCGACGCCGACGAGCACGAGCAGGCCGCGGCCGATGCGCGCGATCTCGCGGCCGGAGACGGCGACGGACGCCTCGCGCACACGCTGCACGACCGCTCTCACGCGGGCGGCTCCGCGGCCTGCCCCGCGACGTCGGCGTCGCGCGTGAGGCGCGGGCGGACGAGCACGAGCAGCGTGACGAGGCCGACGACCGCGGCGAGCGCGCCGGCGATCGCGAGACGGCCGCGCGCGGCGTCCTCGACGTAGCGCGCGACGACGCGCGTGCGTCCGGCGGGCAGGTCGAGACGCAGGAGCGGCAGCTCGCCCGCCCACGTCCGCGGCGCGACGTCGGCGCCGTCCACCGTCACGCTGCCCCCCGCGGCGGGCCACGCGAACACGTACATGCCCGCCGCGGACGCGTCGACGGTCACGGCGCCGCCCCAGAGGCCGTCGTCGAAGTCGAGGAACGGCGCGGGCTCGAGCGTCTCGGCGCCGTCGCCGCCGGGGACGACGCGCAGCACCGGCTCCGCCCCGCGCACGCGCAGCCCGGGCACGCTCTCGGCGGGATCGAGCCCCGCGACGACGTCGTTGCCGTCGGGGGCGACGGCCTGGGTGCCGTCCTCGCGGCACACGATCGCGACGCCCGCGTGCGCGAGGGCGGTCGCCGTCGCCGGCGCGATCCGCCCGCGCGACTCCCACTCGCCCGCCACGCGCGCGGCGAGGGCGTCGCAGGCCCGCTGGAACTCCGGAGCGCCCGGGGGTGCGGCGTCGAAGAGACCGAACCCGCCGGCCGCCGGCGCGCTCTCGAAGATGCGGCCGCTCGAGGGCTCCGTCCCGCCGCGGCGCACGACCAGCACGCGACGCCCGAACGCGGCGCCCGCGGCGCGCGCGTGCAACTCGGCGAGCGCGCGGACGTCCGGGCGCACCGGACGCGCACCGCCTGCGATCGACGACGCGACGACGACCGCGCCGATCCCCGCGAAGGTGACGAGCACGCACACGACGACGCCGACCCTCATGGGCTTCCCGCCGCGCCCGGGAGCACGGGCACCTTGCCGCGCAGCTCGCGCGCGCTCATCCGCGCGAGCGCGTCCTGCACACCTTCGAGTCCGACCGGCGCCTCGAGCAGCGGCGTCACGTCGATGCGCCCGGTCGCGAGCGCGTCGAGCGCAGCCCGCACGTGGCGCGGCGTGTGGTGGAACGACGAGAGCACGGCGATCTCGTCGTAGTGCAGGCGCGCGGGCGACCACGTGACGCGCACGTCGGCGGCGCAGCCGCCGAACAGCAGCACGCGCCCGCCCTTCGCGGCGAGCCCGGGCGCCGCCTGCGACGTCTCCGCCGCGCCCGCCGCCTCGACGACCGCGTCGAATCCGCGACCGCAGGGCGACGCGGCAACGAGCGCGTCGCGCGCGTCCGCGAGGTTCGGCGCCGTGACGATCTCGGCGACGCCCATGCGCCGCGCGCGCCCCTCGGCCGCTGCACCGCGCGCGAAGAGGACCGGACGCGCCCCGCGTGCGAGGAGCTCGACGGCGAAAACGAGCGCGATCGGCCCCGACCCGAGCAGCAGCACGCTCTCGCCGGCGCGCGCGTCGAGCACCTCGACGCCCTTCAGGACGCACGCGACGGGCTCCGTCGCCGCGGCGGGGACGGCCGCGAGCGACGCCGGGCGCGCGTACAGGTTGCGCGCGACGATGCGCGCCGGGACGAGCAGCCACTCCGCGAACGCGCCGTTGACGAACAGCAGGTCGTCGCACAGCGCCTCGCGCCCGGCGCGGCACGCCGGGCACGCGCCGCACGGCGCGCTGTTCCCGCCGACGACCGCGTCGCCCTCGCGCACGGTCGTCACACCGGCGCCGACCGCGGCGACGGTGCCCGTGTACTCGTGCCCGATCAGGCACGGCGGGACGAGCATGCGCGCGTGGCTGCCGCGCCGCCAGACCTTCGCGTCGGTGCCGCACGTGAGCGCGGCGTCGATGCGCAGCACGACCTCGCCCGGACCGGGCTCGGGCCGCGGCACCTCGACGAGCGCCACGTCGCGCGCGCCGCGCAGCAGCGCCGCCCGCATCGTGGCGCTCACGCCGCGAACCCCGTCGTCAGCACGACCTTGAGCGACGCGTCGCTCGGGTGGCGCGCGATGTCGAACGCGCGCGCGGCGTCCGCGAGGTCGAGCCGGTCGGTGACGAGATCGTCCACCCGCAACCGCCCGGAGAACACGAGCTCCGCGACCTCGTCGTTCAGGTCCACGTCGGCGCTGTACGCACCGACGACGTCCTTCTCGAGGTAGCAGACCTGTCCGGCGTCCACGGTCACGGGGTCCGCGAGCTTCGTGTGCGCGAACAGCACGATGCGACCGCCGGGCCGCGCGGCGAGCACGGCGGCGTCGAGCGGCGCCTGCCCCGGCACCGCGAGGAGCGCGGCGTCGCAGCCGTCGCCGCCCGCCCACGCGCGCACGGCCGCGGTGACGTCCTCCGTGAAGGGGTCCACGGCGAGCTCCGCGCCCGCCGCGCGCGCGAGGTCGCGGCGTCCGGGCAGCGGCTCGCTGACGGCGACGCGCACACCCTCGAGCACGAGCAGCCGCACGAGGATCTGACCGATCGCGCCCGCCCCCACCACGAGCACCGTGTCGCCGCGCCGCGGACGTGCGACGCGCACGCACTTGAGGCAGGTGTTCACCGGCTCGAGGAACGACGCGGCCTCGAGCGACACGTGGTCCGGCACGGGTGTGACGCCCCCGCCCGCGACGATCCACGGGCGCACGAGCACGTACTCCGCGAACCCGCCGCCCGCGGGCTCGTACCCGGCGCCGACGCCCGTGCGCTTGTAGCCGGCGCACTGCGCGTAGAGGCGCCGCTCGCAGTAGCCGCACGCACGGCACGGGACGTGGTGGTAGACCTGCACGCGCGCGCCCGGTGCGAAGCCGACGACACCTGCGCCGGCCTCCGCGACGACGCCCGCCATCTCGTGTCCGAAGACGCGCGGCGGCGCGACCGTGCCGTGGTCGATCTTCTTCAGGTCGGTCCAGCAGACGCCGCACGCGGCGATGCGCACGAGCAGCTCGCCCGCGCCGCACGGCGGGACGGGCAGGTCCTCGACGCGCACGTCGCCGACGCCGCGGTAGACGACGGCGCGCATCAGAGCACCCGCCCCACGCCGCGGACGAGCGACGTCGCGACCGCTCGGGCGAAGTGCTGGAACTCGGGACGCGACGCGATGAGCGCGGCGATGACCAGCGGCCACCAGCCGGCGCGCCGCAGCATCGGGCCGATCTCGCCGAGCTTCACGGAGGACTCGAGCACGTGGAAGCCGTCGAGGGGCGGCAGCGGGATCAGGTTGAAGAGGAACAGCAGCACGTTCAGCCGCACGGCGTGGTTCCAGAAGCCGAGCAGCGCATCGGACGCCTCGAGTCGGATCGCGACGACGAGCGTGACCGCGGCGAGCAGGGCGAGCAGCAGGTTCACGAACGGCCCGGCGAACGAGACGAGCGTCTCGCCCCAGCGCCGGTGCCGGAAGTACGCGGGCGTGACGGGCGTCAGCCCCCACGCGATCCCGACCAGTGCCACGGCCGCGAGCGACTGCCAGCCCATGTGCACGAGCGGGTTCCAGGTCAGGTGGCCGCGGCGCGCGGGCGTCGGGTCGCCCTCCCACGTCGCGACGAGCGCGTGGCCGAGCTCGTGCAGCGTGACGCTGACGATCACGATGACGAGCGTCCGGAAGAAGTACCCGGGCTCGGAGAACAGGGACGAGAGGAACACGCCGCCATCGGACGCCGCCGCCCGTCACCGGTCAAGGTTCGGCGTTCCGCGGCGGTTCTCCGCACGGCACGGGCCCACCCGTACACTCCGGGGCCTGTCCGAGGGGGACGCGCACCGCTCTCGTGCGCGCACTCCGGGCGCCCCGCCCCCTTCACCGAGAGCAGCTTCCGGAGAGGAACACCGTGGCCGAGATCCGCTTCGCCCGTGACGTCGCCGCCGCGCTGCGCGGCGCCGACGTCGTCGCCGTCGCCGCCCCCAAGTCCGCACTCGACGCCGGCTGGCACCGCACGGTGCTCGCGCAGCCGTGGGCAGCGGCGCTCGACCGTCCCATCGAGGACACCAAGCCCGGCGACCTCGGGGCGAACTGCGGCACGTACGGCCCGGAGGGCGCGCCGCGGCGGCTCGTCGCGTGCGTGCTGCCCGACAAGCTCTCGCGCCACAACTCGCCCACGCGCTCGGAGGCGCTGTTCCAGTGCGTCCCCGGCAGCGGCGTCGCCGGCAAGCGCGCCGCGCTCGTCGTGCGCCTCGACTCCGCCGACCACGCGCTCGCCGCCGCGGTGGCGATCGCGCGCGCGCTGCCGCTCTACCACGCGAACCCGCCGAAGGACGCCGCGAAGGCCCGCCTCGACGTGGTGTTCGCGCTGGCCGACGGCAGCGTCGTGCCGGCCGAGAAGACGGTCGTCGAGACGGTCGCCGCGGTGCGCCTGATCGCGCGCCTCGTCGACACGCCGCCGCAGGACATGAACTGCGCCGACTTCGAGCGCGAGGCGCGCGCGGCGGTCAAGGGCCTGCGCAACGTGAAGGTCACGAGCGTCGTCGGCGACCGCCTGCTCGCGAAGGGCATGGGCGGCATCCACGGCGTCGGGCGCGCGGCCGTCGTCCCGCCGCGCCTCGTCGTGCTCGAGTACAGCCCGCCGCGCGCGCGCGGCCGCAGCGTCGCGCTCGTCGGCAAGGGCATCGTCTACGACACCGGCGGCCTGAACATCAAGGTCGGCGGCAGCATGTCGAACATGAAGTGCGACATGGGCGGCGCGGGCGCCGTCCTCGGCGCGTTCGTCGCGCTCGTGAAGAGCGGCTGGAAGGGGCGCGTCTGGGCGCTCGCGTGCCTCGCCGAGAACGCCGTCGGCCCGGACAGCTACCGCCCGGACGACATCCTGCGCATGCACTCGGGCAAGACGGTCGAGATCAACAACACCGACGCCGAGGGGCGGCTCGTGCTCGCCGACGGCGTCTCGTGGGCCGCGCGCGTGCTGAAGGCGGACGTCGTCGTCGACATCGCGACGCTCACGGGCGCGGCGCTCATCGCCACGGGCAACGCGGTCTCGTGCACGGTCTCGAACCGCGGCGCGCTCGAGTCGCTGTCGGTCGCGTGCGGCCGCGCGACGGGCGATCTCACGCACCCGCTGCTCTTCGCTCCCGAGTTCTACCACCAGGAGTTCAAGAGCAAGGTCGCGGACATGCGCAACTCGGTGGCGGACCGCATGAACGCGCAGACCTCGGCCGCGGCGCAGTTCGTCTACAACCACATCGAGGACCTCGACCGCCCGTGGCTGCACGTGGACATCGCCGGCCCGGCGTTCCGCAACGGCCGCGGCACGGGCCACGGCGTGGGCCTCCTGTCGGAGCTCGTGCGCCGCATCGACTCGGTCGAGCTCGCGGAGTAGCAGCGCTCAGATGGTCCCCGGCCGCGCGTCCGGCAGCGATTCGGGCGCGCGGCTGCTCGTCCTCGACGTGGTCGGGCTGACGCCGGCACTGCTGCGTCACGCGCCGCGCCTCGCGGCGCTCGCGGCCGAAGGCTTCGTCGCACCGCTGACGCCGGTCCTGCCGGCGGTGACGTGCACCGCGCAGGCGTCGCTCCTGACGGGCCTCGCGCCGTCGGCGCACGGGATCGTCGCCAACGGCTGGTACGACCGCGAGCGCGCCGAGGTCGCGTTCTGGAAGCAGAGCGCGCACCTGGTGCACGGCGAGCGCGTGTGGGACGCGCTGCGCGCGCGCGTGCCCGGCGCGACCTCCGCGAACGTCTGCTGGTGGTTCGCGATGTACGGCTCGAGCGACGTGACCGTGACGCCGCGCCCCGCGTACCCCGCGGACGGCCGCAAGGTCCCGGACTGCTGGACGCACCCGTCGGACCTGCGCGACCGCCTGCAGGCGGAGCTCGGACCCTTCCCGCTGTTCCGCTTCTGGGGGCCGCGCGCGGACATCGTCTCGACGCGCTGGATCGCCGAGGCGGCGCTGCGCGTGCTCGCGTGGCAGCGGCCGACGCTGGTGCACGTCTACCTGCCGCACCTCGACTACGCGCTGCAGAAGGTCGGGCCGGCGCATGCGTCCATCGCCGCGGAGGTCGCGCTCGTGGACGCGGAGGCCGGCCGCCTCGCCGACGCGTACCGCGCCGCGGGCTACGGCTTCGTCGCGCTGTCGGAGTACGGCATCGTGCCCGTGGCGGACGCCGTCTTCCCGAACCGCGCGCTGCGCGACGCGGGCCTGCTCGCGCTGCGCCGCGACGCGAGCGGCGAGACGCTCGACGCCGGCGCGTCCGACGCCTTCGCCGTGTGCGACCACCAGCTCGCCCACGTCTACTGCCGCACGCCCGCGGCGCTCGAGCGCGCACGCGAAGCGCTCGCGGCCACGCCCGGTGTCGCGTCGGTCCACGCAGGCCGCGCGCGCACGGAGCTCGGGCTCGACCACGCGCGCGCGGGCGAGCTCGTGCTGCTCTCCGCTCCGGATCGCTGGTTCGCGCACGACTGGTGGCGCGACCCGGCCGACGCGCCCGACTACCAGCGCACCGTCGACATCCACCGCAAGCCGGGCTACGACCCGCGCGAGCTGTTCGTGGACCCGTCGCGACCGCTCATGGGGCCGCGCACCGCGGCGAAGCTGGCGCTGCGGAAGCTCGGCTTCCGCACGCTGCTCGACGTCGTGCCGCTCGACACGCGGCTCGTGCGCGGCTCGCACGGGCTCCTGCCCCGCACGCCCGACGAAGGTCCGCTGCTGCTCGCGGACAGCACGGCGGGCGCCGTCGCGACGCTGCCGCAGACGGCGGTGAAGGACTACCTGCTCGCGCGGCTCACGACGCGGTGACGGCGAGCTCGAGCGGGCGGCGGCGCACGCCGTCCGCGCGCGTCGACGTCGTGTCGTGGCGCTCGTCGCGGCCGTGGTACCACTCGACGCGCGCCTCGCCGAGCTCCCAGCAGAGCACGACCGGCGCACCGTCGACCTCGGCGGGGAAGTCGCAGATGCCGCGGGTCGCGTCGCCGAGCAGCACCCCGAGGCCCTCGAGCTCGGCCAGGCACGCGTCGCGCGACGCGGTCATCTCGGCGATGCGCGCGCGCGCCTCGTTCAGCGCGATCTGCGGCCGGTCCGGCTGCTCCCGCAGCGCCGCGTACGCGTCGTGCGCCTCCGTCACGCGCCCAGTCAGCGCCACCACGTCCGACACGATCGCGCGGACGAGCGGCAGGGAGCGGTTGGCGAGTTCGGGTGTGTAGAACTCCGGGCTCATGTCGCCGCGATCGTAGAGGGGCGTGCGCGCGCGTTCGAAGGAATGGCTCCGAGTAGGCGCACCCGCGCACGGCGGCGCCGCGCGGGGTACGATCTCGCGCGATGCCGCCGCGCGTCCTCCTGACGGGCTTCGAGCCCTTCGGTCCGCACGCGGTCAACCCCTCGGAGCTGGTGCTCCGCCCGCTCTCGGCGCGACCTCCCGGCGGCGCCGTGGTCTCGACGCGCGTGCTGCGCGTCAGCTACCGCGACGCCTTCGCGCCGGTGCGCGAGGCGCTCGAGGACGAACGCTTCGACGCCGTGGTGCTGATGGGCGTCGCCGCGCGCCGGGGCGCGCTGTCGTTCGAGCGCGTGGCGGTGAACCGTCGCGGCGGCGCGCAGACCGACAACGACGGCGTGCTGCTCGCAGAGTCGCGCATCGACCCCGCGGGCCCGGCGGCGTGCTTCTCGACGCTGCCGATGGCCGCGCTCGCCGAGTCCGCACGCGCGGCCGGCGCGCCGGCCGAGCTCTCCGACGACGCGGGCACCTTCCTCTGCAACCAGGTGCTGTACGAGACGCTGCGCCACTGCGACCGCCGCGAGCTGCGGACGCGCGTCGGGTTCGTGCACCTGCCGATGCTCCCGGACGCGGCGGCGCCCGGGGAGCCGTCGCTCGACGAGCGCACGCTGCTCCTCGGTCTCGCCGCCGTCCTCGCGTACGTCGTCGCGCTGCCCCCGCCCGGGCCGGCGCTCGAGCCGCGGGATTCGTAGGCACGCTGCGTGCGGAGCACGCAGCGTGCCTACGGTGCCAGTGGGGTGCACGCGGGCGTGCGTCACCTACGCAGGTGACGTCCGCCCCCTCGGTCGCACTGCCCGCGAGCACCATCCCCCTGGCACTGCGCGTGCTTCCGCACGCTCGTGCCAGGGGGTGGCACGTCGCGTGCGTAGCACGCGGCGCGCCCGCCTCTTTCGTGGGGTGCACGCGGGCGTGCGTCACCTACGCAGGTGACGTCCGCCCCCTCGGTCGCACTGCCCGCGAGCACCATCCCGCCGGCACTGGCGCGTGCGGAGCACGCGCGCGCCGGCGGGCACGCCGCGTGCGAGGCACGCGGCGAGGGTACGTGGGGCGCGTACCAGCGGTGTCTGGCGCCACCGACGGTGTCCGACGCCGTTCATCGTCCGCGGCGCGTGCGCGGGGGTTCCCGACCGGCCGGAGGTGCGGTTACCCTCCGAACGAGGCCGCACCGCACGGGTTCCAGCGGGGCGCGTCCACGAAGAGGTCGGAACGGCGCGCTCGCTCGCGCGTCTCATGCGACGAAGCCGCGTCACGGGGGAGGAACTCCATGCGTCCGAGGTTCACGTTGACCGCCGCCGCGCTTCTCGCCGGCGCGGTGCTGGCGGCGCCGGGGCTCGCGCCGGTCTTCGGGCAGGAGGAGCGCGACCTGCTCGACTACGCGCTGGTCCAGCGCACGCTGCCGCGCCTGCGCGAGATCGGCGACGCCAGCGGCAAGCGCATGCTGGAGCTCCACGACCTCATGGAGACGCTCGACAAGGGCGGACTCACCACGCCCGAGCAGACCGCGCTGCGCGAGAAGATCCGCGACACGCTGCAGGACTACTCCGAGGGCAAGGAGGACATGAAGGACGTGCTGCGCGAGCTGGTGCGCATCGAGCCCTCCGGCCTCACGGACCAGGAGGTCGTCGACCGCATCAACTCGCGCGAGCTGGTGGACATCCACTGGCGCGACGCCACGTTCCGCAAGTGCATGCGCGACCTGAGCGACGCGCTCGGCGTGCGCGTGCGGATGGCGTACGCGGTCGTGCAGATGAACACCGTCACGCTCGACTTCCCGCGCGCCAGCGGCTCGGCCGCGCTCGGCAGCCTCTGCAACTTCTTCGACCTGCGCTACGTGGTGCAGGACGGCGAGGTCGTGATCTTCAAGAAGATCACTCCGAACGAGGAGCGCTTCCTCGAGTACGCGAAGAACCACCCCGGCGTGAAGCTGAAGTACTGGGAGCGCGAGACCGCGACCGGTGAGTACAAGAAGGAGGAGAAGAAGTGATGCGGATCCTCCGGCACCTCGTGCCCGCGGCTGCGCTGGCCGCCGGCTTCGTGCTCGTCTCGTTCGCGGGCGCCGCGCGCGGCGCGGGCGACGCGCAGTCCGACGTCATGACGATGGACGTCGACTTCCTGCGCGAGAAGCTCCTGAAGCTCTACATCATCGAAGAGGCCAGCGACCGCCACAACCAGAAGCGCATCGCCGAGGACTCGTTCAAGGGCATGGCGCCGCTCGTCCCGACGGGCGACGAGGCCGTCGATGCAGAGAACCGCGCCGCCTACCTGAAGAACGACAAGGCGCTGCGGCACTACCTCCTGCTCGAGTACGACAACTCGATCGAGGCGATCGACATCTGCAACCACGTGCTCGGCACGGCGCTGCGCGCGCCGCGCGGCAAGAGCCGAGCCGTGCGCGAGTTCCTCGACCAGGAGGTGCCCGCGATCGACTGGCGCAGCACGCCGCTCGCCGCCGCGCTCCAGGATCTCGGCCGCAAGATCCACACGCCCGTCGACTTCTCCGGCATCGCGAAGAACGAGGACGTGCGCATCGACCTGAACCTCGAGGGCTTCACCGTCGAGCAGACGCTCGAGTTCATCCGCGGCATCCACGAGATCGCGTGGGAGTACAAGGACGGACGGCTGATCGTGCGCTACCTCGGCGGCAGCGGCGAGTAGCGGCGCGGCGTCGCCCGGCGCGCGCGCCGGATCAGGGCAGGTCGGCCGGGCCGAAGAGCGGACGCACCGCGAGGTCGATCCGCAGGTCGCGCTGCTCCTGCCATGCGTTCGTGCGCGGCGAGCCCACGGCCGGCGCGTTGGGAGCGGGAGGCGGTTCGGCGGTGCCGCCGTCGTCGCGCGGGACGGGGTTGTCGTCCGGGGGCGTGTTCTCGCCGTCGCCGCCGTCGCCGCCGTCGTCCCCGCCGTCGCCGGCACCGTCTCCGCTCCCGCCGTCGTCGGTGCCCGCCAGGATCTCGGTGTCGGTCTGCAGGTTGTGGATCTTCAGCAGGTCGAGCGCATCCTCGGCCGCGAGATTGACCTCGGCGAGGAGCCGCTCGGCGTACGTCTGCGAGAGCACCTCGAACAGCCGCTCCGGTCCCACCTCGCGCCAGTCGGCCGCGGACTTCTGACCGGAGAGCACCGCGCGCGCCTCGTTCATGTCGTGGCGCACGGCCAGGGTGGACTCGCCCTTGCGGAGGCGCGCGTCGATGCGTCGCAGCGCCTCCTCGCGCGCGGCGGCCTGCGGCAGCCGCGTGGACGCGAACACCGCCGCGCCGCGCACGAGCGCGATGCGGTCGTCGAGGCGATCGAGCACGGCCGCCGCAGCGTCGGGGTGGTCGATGCCGCCGAGCGCGACGATCGCCGACGCGCGCAGGCGCGGTGCGGACGGTCGGCGCACGATCGAGAGCAGGTCGTCGAGCGCCGCGGCATCGGCGCGCGACGCGAGGAGGTCGCACGCGAACGCGCGCTCCGCCTCGTCGCCGGGGCGCGCGCCGCGGCGCGCGAGGTAGCGCGTCGTGTCGGAGTCCTCGTAGCGTGACAGGCCGACGAGCGCGGCGCGCAGCGCCTCCGGCGCGTCCTCGCGGTCCGCGAACTCGATGAGGACGTCGCGCGTGTCGGCGCGCGCGCGCGTCGCGACGATGTACGCGACGATCCCCGCCCGCCGCACCTCGCGGCGGCCCTTGCGCAGCGCGTCGCGCAGGAGCGCCGACGGGGCGGGACCGCCGTTCTCGAGGGCGAGCTGCGGGAAGAAGCCCATCGCCAGCGTGCGCCCGCTGCGCACGTGCACGTTGCCCTCGTCGGCGCGCAGGCGCTCGACCAGGAGCGCCTGCGCGTCGGGCGTGCGGATGCGCGCCAGCGCGAGCGACGCGGCGGCGCGCAGCGTCGGCAGGCTCTTGCTCGAGCGCAGCGCCGCGCGGATCTGCGGCACGCTCTGCGGGTCGGCGTAGCGCGCCATCGCGACCGCCGCGAAGCCCGCTACGAACTGCATGTTCGTCTGCTTCTCGACGGCGTCGCGCAGCGGTGCGAGCGCGCGCGGGTCGAGCATGTTGCCGAGTGTCAGGGCCGACGCAGCGCGGATCGGCGCCTCGCGCGTCTGGAGTGCGGTGACGAGCGGCTCGACGGCCCAGTAGCCGATCGACTCGAGCTCGCGCCGGGCGTCGGCGCGCGCGCGCACCGAGTCCTCGGCGAAGCGCCCGATCAGCTCGTCGATGCGCTTCGCCGTGTCGGGGTCCGGCTGGCGGAAGAACACGTTGCCGCCCCGCTCGTCGAAGGCCGCGTCGTCGGCACGCGCAGGGGCGGCGACGAGCGGGCAGACGACGAGCAGGAACGGCAGGAGCCGGATGCGGCGGCGGGGCGCGGGCACGCACTCATCGTCGCTTGCGCGCGCGCCCTGTCAACGCCATGCTCTGCGCGTGTCGGCCGCCGCCCCGCCTCCCGGCCCCCCACCCGACGCGCGCAACGCGACGACGCTCGCCACCCGCCGGCTCGAGCTGTCGTTCGGGACCCCCGCGGACGCCGCGCTCCTCTTCCCGTACGTGCACGGCGAGGCGGGCCGCGCGGTCACCGACACGCTGCTCTGGGACGGCCCCGCCGGCGTGGACGAGATCGCGGCGTTCTTCCGGCTGCACACCGAGGGCACGTGGGTGCCCCACGGCTTCCACTGGCTGCTGCGCGATCGCACGGGCGCGCTCGCCGGATACGCCGGCGCGCCGCTCGGATCGATCGGCGTGCGGCCGACGGACGTCCCCCACCGCTGCGACGTCGGCTACTGGCTCGCTCCGCCGCTGTGGGGTCGGGGGCTCATGACCGAGGCGCTCGGCGCCGTCTGCGCGCACGCGTTCGACGCGCTCGACATGGCGAAGGTCGAGGCGACGGTCTTCCCGGAGAACACGCGCGGGCTGGCCCTGCCGCCGCGCGTAGGGTTCCGCCGGGAGGGACTGCTGCGCGCGCACTGCGTGAAGCGCGGCCGGCTGCAGGACGTCGTCCTCTTCGGACTGCTCCGCGACGAGCTGCTCCGTGACGCGCCCGGCCCAACCCGTGCGCAGCGCGGACGGGCTCGTCAGTAGTTGGCGAGCACCCAGGCGCGCCACGCCTCGTGCACGCCCGCGGGCTCCTTCTCGAACACCGTGCGGCACGCGGCCTCGAGCGTGCGGCCCTCCTTGTAGGCGGCCGTGAAGCGCACGAGGCGCTCGGTCCGGTGCAGCCAGTCGACGAAGCTCCACGACTGCTGCACGTCCTCGAGCACGATCTCGTTCAGCGTGAGGCGGCCGAGCTGTTCGAGGTCGCGCTCGCCGCGCGCGCGCACGCGGGCCTTCACGTCGCGGCGCCACTTCTCCGCCGTCTTCGCCTTCGCCGCCTCGTCGGCGTCGGGCGTCGCGTCCTGCGCGTAGCCGCCGGGCTGCGGCACGTCGATGCAGTACGTCAGGTTGCGCTCGGTGAGCCGGATCTCCTGCCACGACGCGACGCCCTCGAGGAACCACCACGGCATCCACGCGCCCGAGGGGCGGTAGAGCATCAGCAGCGCGTGGCTGGTCTCGTGCGACGCGTTCGAGACGAGCGTCGTGAGCGTCGACGGACCCTGGTAGCGCGCGAGGATGGGGCGTGGCGACAGGATCCAGAACCCGCGCTGGCGGCGGATCAGGGCCAGGCGGGCGTCGTCCACGGTCTCGTCGCGGATGCGCTCGAGCACCTTGTCCACGAAGCGCCGGTAGCCCTCCTCGTCGCGGTACTGGAAGACGTGCAGGCGCCCGGGATCGCCGCTCCCGCCGGTCGGCAGGACGTCGCGCAGCTCACAGCCCCAGATGGTCGCGAAGTCGTCGCACGTCCGCTCGACGGCGTTCGCGATGGCGAGGAGCTGGTCCTGCGGCTGGTCCCCGAAGACCCACGCGTGCGGACGCGCGGCGGCGTCGAGCGGGCGGCCCGACTGCGTCTCGTAGCGCGCGGCCGCGCGGCGCACCTCCTTGCGCGCGGCCTCGTCGAGCCCCGGCATGAACCGCGCGTCGAGCGCGGCGCGGTCGGCCTCCGCGTCGAGATCGACGCCGCGCTCGATGCGCGCGACGTCCTCCACGCGCAGCGTGCGCACGCTGCCGTCGGACGTGCGCAGCCGCACGAGCCGCGGGCCGTCGGACAGCACGGTGCCGCCGAGCTTCGAGCCGTCGCGCAGGTGGACGACGTCGGCGCGCGCGAACGCGGCGGCGAGGAGCACCGCGGCCGCCGCCGCGGCGCGCATCCGCCGCGGCGACGGCGGCGCCGGGCTCACTCGTCCCCGACCTCGATGCCGTACTTCTCGAGCTTGCGCTGCAGGGCGAAGCGCGAGATCGAGAGCGCGTCCGCGGCCTTCGTCTTGTTGCTGCCGAAGAGCCGCAGCGCCTTCTCGATCTCCTTCACCTCGATCATCTGCACGAGCTCGTTCAGGTCGCGCACCTCGTCGGGGCGGCCGAGCGGCAGCGCCGCGGGCACGTGGCCGCGGATCTGCTCCGACAGCACGTCGGTCTCGACCACCTCGCCCGCGAGCGCCACCATGCGCATGCACTCGTTCTCGAGCTCCCGCACGTTGCCCGGCCAGTCGTACGCCACGAGCAGGTCGAGCACGCCCGGCGCCAGCCGCACGGGCTTGCCGCCCGTCCTGCGCGCCTCGCGGTCGAGGAAGTGCGAGATGAGCAGCGGCACGTCCTCGCGGCGTTCGCGCAGCGGCGGCATGCGGATCTGCAACACGCGCAGTCGATAGTACAGGTCCTCGCGGAACTCGCCCTTCTGCACCATCTCGCGCAGGTCGCGGTTGCTCGCCGAGACGATGCGCACGTCCACGCGCACGGGCTCGACGCCGCCCACCGGCCGCACCTCGCCCTCCTGCAGCACGCGCAGCAGCTTGCGCTGCATGCCGGCGCTCATGTCGCCCACCTCGTCGAGGAACAGCGTGCCGGTGTGCGCCAGCTCGAAGAGGCCCTTGCGCGAGCGGTCCGCGCCGGTGAACGCACCCTTCACGTAGCCGAAGAGCTCGCTCTCGAGCAGCGTCTCCGTGAGCGCCGCGCAGTTCTCGGAGACGTACGGGCCGTCGTGCCGCGGGCCGTGGCGGTGCACGGCGCGCGCGATCAGCTCCTTGCCCGTGCCGCTCTCGCCGTGGATGTGCACGGGCACGTCGGAGTCGACGACGCGGTCGAGCAGCCGCAGCGTCTGGAGGATGGCCGCGCTGCGCCCGATGATCTCCTTGTAGTCGTACTTGGTCTCGAGCGTCTGGCGCGCGCGGAACGCGCCGCGCAGCTCCTCGAGCTCCATGCTCTGGCCGCGCACGATCTGCTCGAGCCGCGCGTTCAGGGCCTGCACGCGCGCCTGCGACACCTCGAGCGCCGCGCGCGCCGACTCCGTCTCGCCGAACAGCCGCGCGTTGCGCAGCGCGACGGCCGCGTGGTCGGCGAGGGCCTCGAGCATGCGCAGGTCGCCGGGGCCGAAGGCGCGCCGCGCGAGCCGGTTGTCGAGGTAGATGACGCCGACGACCTCGTCGCGCTCGCGCAGCGGGCAGCAGATGACCGAGCGCAGCCCGAGGATCGAGATCGACTGCACGTCGCGGAAGCGCTCGTCCTCGAGCGCGTTCACGGCGCACACGGGCTCGCCGCGCTCGAGCACGCCGTGCGCGAGGGAGCGGCTGATCTCGAGCTCCGTCGCCTGGACGTCGTCGCCGGCGAAGTTGCGCGAGCCCGCGAACTCGAGCGTGCCGCCGGGGCCGCGCAGCAGCAGGAACCCGCGCTCCGCGCGCACGATGTCGATCGCGTGGTCGAGCACGAGGTCGAAGATCCGCCCGCGGTCGAGCTCGGAGTTCAGTGCCCGCGCCGTGCGCTGCAGGCGCAGGAGGTCGGTGCGCTCGCGGCGCGCCTCGTCGTCGCCGGTGTCGTCGAGCTCGTCGTCGCCGAGGCGCTCCTCGTCGATCTGGTCGAAGAAGATGCGCGTCGCCCCGATCTGGATGACGTCGCCCGGCTCGAGCCGCCGGCGGCGCACGAGCTGCCCGTTCACGAGCGTGCCGTTCGCGGAGCCGTCGTCGACGACGTCGAAGCGGCCGCTCCGCGGTTCGACGCGGCAGTGCCGCCGGCTGGCGCGCGGGTCGCCGATCGGGAGCGCGTTCTCGCGGCTCCGCCCGATCCAGACCGGCTCGGCGCCGAGGGCGAACTCCATCCGCGCGCCGTCGGGGTGTACGAGGATCAGCTTCGACACGCGGGAGGTTCCCTCTGGGACCGAGTCCGTGAGCGAGCCTAACATCGCGATCGCCGCCGAGATGCGGAGTTGTGCGATTTCGCACAGCCCGCGCGTGGCGGAGCCCGTCGGACCAACCCTCCCGGGCCCAGACTACGACCTGGCCGCCGTGGCGTTCAACCTGCTCCTCGCCGCCGTCGTGCTCCTCGGCCTGGTGCGGCCCGAGGTGGGCCTTGCCCTCGACCCGGCGCGCCGCTGGCTGGTCGTGGCGGTCATGTTCGTGACCGCGCTCACGCTCCCGGGCGAGCGGCTGCGGCGCGCCGCGGGGAACTTCCGCGGACTCGGCAGCGCGTTCGCGGTCGGCCAGCTCGCGCTGCCGCTCGCGTTCACGCTCGCGGCCCGCCTGCTGCACCCGGGCGACGCCGCGGCGCAGGCGGGGCTGGTGCTCCTCGGCGCGCTGCCGTGCACGCTCGCCTCGGCGACGGTCTGGACGCGCCTCGCGGGCGGCGACGACGCGCTCGCGCTGACGTACACCGTCGCCTCCAACCTGCTCGCGGTCGTCACGATCCCCGCGGTCCTCCTCGTCGCGCTCGGGAGCCGCGTCGAGCTGCCCCTCGCCCGGATGACGGGCGACCTCGTCGTCGTGGTGCTGCTGCCCGTCGCCGCGGGCCAGCTCGCCCGCCGCGCGGCGCCCGTGCGCGCACCGGTAACGACGCGCGCGGCGGGCGTGATCGCGCGCGGGCTGATCCTCTCGATCGTGCTCGTCGCGGTGAGCGGCAGTGCGGCCACGGTGCGCCAGGACCCCGCGCAGGTCGCGCGGACGGGCGCGCTGTGCGTGCTCCTGCACGTCGGCGCGCTCTGGCTCGGCGCGGCGCTCGCGCGGCGGCTCGGCGCGCCGCGCGAGGAGCAGATCGCCGTCGCCTTCGCGGGCGCGCAGAAGACGCTCTTCGTGGGCGCGTTCCTCGCGGGGGAGTACTTCCCCGGGGCGCCCCTCGCGCTCCTGCCGGTGACCGCGTATCACGTGCTCCAGCTCGTGCTCGACACGGCGGTCGCCAACCGTCTCGCCCGCGGCGGAGCCCACGCGGTCTGATGCTCGCGTTCCTGCAGTACCTGCTCGCCCTCCTGATCGCCTCGCACGAGGTCGGCGTCCCGGGACTCCCGACCGACGTGCCGGACCTGCCGGCGATCTGCGTCGTCCTCGCCGAGTTCGCGGTCGCGGTCACCGCGCTCGGCCTGCTCCACGCGCGGCGGCTGCCGCGGGACGGGACGCGCGCGCTGCGACGGCACGTCGCCGTGCTCGGCGCGGGGCGCGTCGCCGCGCTCGGTGCGTTCTGGCTGATCGCCCAGCCCTTCGGCGGCCGCGAGCTCCCCGCCGCGGCGGGCATCTCGGACTGGGTGCTCCTGCCCCACGTGCTGCGCCTCGCGCCGTTCTTCGTGCTGCTGCTCCTGCTGCGCGCGGGACTCCACCCGGCGGCGCGCCGCATCGGCATCGAGGCGCCCGCGCTCGCCGGCGCGCTGCGCGCGGAGTTGGGGCAGGCCGCGCTGCCGCTCGGCCCGCTCCTCCCGATCCTCACCGTCTGGGACGTCGTCGCGCTCGCGGAGCCGGGCACGTGGCTCGGCGCCGCGCGCTCGGTGCTCGCCTCGTCGCACCTGGTGCAGGCGCTGCTCTCGATCGGGCTCTTCCTCGGCGCGCTGCTCTTCCTGCCGTTCGCGGCGCGCATCGTCACGCGCTCGGCGCCGCTGCCGGACGGCCCGCTGCGCCGCCGGCTCGACGCGTATGCCGCACGGGTCGGCCTGCGCGCCCGCGACGTGCTCGTCTGGCGCACCGGGCGCGGCGTGCTCAACGCGGCGGTCGTCGGCGCGTTCCCGCGCTTCCGCTACGTCTTCGTGACCGACGGGCTGCTCGAGACGCTCGGCGACGACGAGGTCGAGGCGGTCTTCGCGCACGAGGCGGGCCACGCGGTCCGCGGGCACGTGCTGCTCTTCTTCGGCTTCACGGCGCTGACGGTCTTCGTGAGCCAGCTCCCCGAGTTCCTCGGGACGCCGCTCCCCGGACCGCTCGGCGATCCGCTGCTGCGCACGCTCGCGGTGCTGGTCGTGTGGGTCGGCGTGGTCTTCGGCTGGATCTCGCGCCGCTTCGAGCAGGAGGCCGACGTCTTCGGGCTCGACACGCTGCCGGCGCCACCCCGCGCGGACGGCAGCGCGCCCGACCCGGCCGAGCACCCGTTCGCGCGCGCGCTCGAGCGGATCGCCGACGAGGCGGGCGGCATCCGCGAGCTGAACGGCTGGCGGCACTTCTCGATCGCCGACCGCGTCGCGTTCGTCCGCGACTACCTGGGCAGCGCAGACGTGCGCCGCCGTGCGCGCCGCTCGATCCGCCTGCTGCGCGGGTCGCTCCTCGCGGCGCTCGCGATCGCCGCGCTCCTCGCCCTGCGCGGCGTCCCCGACGCGTACGCGCGGGCGGCGGCCGCGTGGCGTGTCGAGCGCGACGACGCCGCGACGATGCTGGCGGCGCTCCACGACGCCACGCAGCCGCTGCCCGCGCCCGTCGCCCCCGAGCAGGCGGCGCTGCTCCTCGAGGCGCGCGCGCGCGGCTTCGCCGTGGCGGCGGAGCGCGCGCGGCGCCTCGGGCTCCACGACGAGGAGGCGCGGTGGCTGCGCGAGGCCGCGGCGCTCGCCCCGCACGACGCCGCCGTGCTGGCCGCGTACGCCCGCGCGCTGGAGTCGGTCGGGCGTCCGCTCGGCGCCGCGCGCGCCTGGCGCGACCTGCTCGCGCTCCCGGACGCGCCGGAGGCGCTCCGCGACGTCGCCCGGACGGCCGCCGCGCGCCTCGAACGCGCCGCGCGCTGACGTCGCAACCACCGTCCACGGAACACGTTGCACGCGCGCCGCGCGAGCCCCGCGGGGCCCCTCCGCGCGAGGGCTTTTTGCTGGACGCGGCGGCCCCTCCGCCGCGATCCTAAGCCCTTTCCATCGCAAGCACTTACGGAGCGTTCGGGCGGGCGGCGGACGAGGGGCCGGGAGACGCCGCGGCCGCACGTCGCGCGCACGCCGCCGCGCGGTCTGCCGACCGGTGCCCCGCGACACCTCCGATCCCCCCTCGGGAGCCTCGATGTCCGACACGCCGCCGCAGGAGAACGTGCGCGACCTCCTCATCGAGGAGGAGATGCGCGAGAGCTACCTCAGGTACGCGATGAGCGTGATCGTCGCGCGCGCGCTGCCGGACGTGCGCGACGGCCTGAAGCCCTCGCAGCGGCGCATCCTGGTCGCGATGAACGACCTCGGGCTGCGGCCGAACTCGAAGCACAGGAAGTGCGCGAAGATCTGCGGCGACACGTCCGGCAACTACCACCCGCACGGCGAGGCCGTCGTCTACCCCACGCTCGTGCGCATGGCGCAGGACTTCAACATGCGCGTCCCGCTCGTGGACGGGCAGGGCAACTTCGGCACGCTCGACGACCCGCCGGCCGCGATGCGCTACACCGAGGCGCGCATGGCGGCGCCGTGCATCGAGCTGCTCGCCGACATCGACGAGAACACCGTCGACTTCGTCCGCAACTACGACGACCAGCGCGACGAGCCGACGGTCCTGCCCTCGCGCTTCCCGAACCTGCTCGTGAACGGGGCGCAGGGCATCGCGGTCGGCATGGCGTCGTCGATCCCGCCGCACAACATGGGCGAGATCTGCCGCGCGGTGATCGCGCTCCTCGACGACGCGGACGTCACGCTCGACCGGCTGATGGAGATCGTGCCCGGGCCCGACTTCCCCACCGGCGCGACGATCTGCGGCCGCGCGGGCATCCGCGAGGCGTACGCGACGGGTCGCGGGCGCCTGCGCCTGCGGGCGCCGTGCGCGATCGAGGACCGGGGCGGCGACCGCCTCTCGCTCGTGTTCACGCAGCTCCCGTACGGCGTGAGCATCAAGGCCGTCAGCGACCAGATCGTCGATCTCGTGAACGGCAAGAAGCTGACGAGCATCTCGGACGTGCGCGACGAGTCGAGCATGGCCGACGGTGTGCGGCTCGTGGTCGATCTCAAGCGCGGGGAGAACGACAAGGTCGTGCTCTCGCACCTCTACAAGCACACGCGCCTGCAGGAGACGTTCAGCGTCATCATGATCGCGCTGGTCCGGGGGCGGCCGGAGACGCTGCCGCTCAAGCGCCTCCTCGAGGAGTTCCGCGACCACCGCATCACCGTGATCCGGCGCCGCACGCGCTTCCGCCTCGAGAAGGCCGAGGCGCGCGCGCACATCGTCGAGGGCCTGCTGAAGGCGCTCGACCTGATCGACGCGATCATCGAGACGATCCGCGCCTCGGCCTCGCGCGACGCCGCGAAGGCGCGGCTGGTCGCGGGCGACTACGTGCTGCCGCCGAACTGGTCGGCCCCCTCGAACATGGTGAGTTTCTCCGAGATCCAGGCCGACGCGATCCTCGACATGCGCCTCGCGCGCCTCACGGGGCTCGAGCGCGAGAAGCTCCAGACCGAGTGGGACGAGCTGCAGGCGACGATCGCCGACCTGCGCGACATCCTGGCGCGGCGCGAGCGCGTGGTGTCGATCATCCGCGCCGACATGGAGGAGATGATCGAGCGCTTCGGCCAGCCGCGGCGCACCGAGATCACCTCCGACCCGAGCGAGGTCCGCATGGAGGACCTCATCGCCGACGACCAGGTCGCGGTGACGATCTCGCACGAGGGCTACGTGAAGCGCCTGCCGCTCACGGAGTACCGCACGCAGGGCCGCGGCGGGAAGGGCGTGCGCGGGGCCGAGACGAAGGAGGGCGACTTCGTCGAGCGCATGATCGTCGCGACGAACCACCAGTACCTGCTGGTGCTCACGCAGACGGGCCAGCTCCACTGGCTGCGCGTGTTCGACATCCCCGAGGGCGGCCGCTACAGCCGCGGGCGCGCGCTCATCAACCTGCTGCAGGTGGACGCGAGCGACCGCATCGCGGCGTGCGTGCCGGTGCGCGACTTCGAGGACGGCCACCTGCTGACCGTCACGGCGCGCGGCAAGATCCGCAAGACGCCGCTCTCGGGATTCAGCCGGCCGCGCGTCGGCGGGATCATCGGCGTGTTCATCGACGAGGGCGACAAGCTCATCGCCGCGGCCGAGCTGTACGAGGGGCAGGAGATCCTCCTCGCGACGAAGGGCGGCAAGGCGATCCGCTTCCGCGAGGACGTGGTGCGCACGATGGGCCGCGCGTCCGCGGGCGTGCGCGGCGTCTCGCTGCGCGGCGACGACGAGGTCGTCTCGCTCGTCGTCGTCGAGCCCGAGAAGGACATCCTCACGGTGTGCGAGAACGGCTACGGCAAGCGCACGCCGGTGGACCAGTACCCGACCAAGAACCGCGGCGGACTCGGCGTCATCAACATCCAGGTGACGGAGCGCAACGGCGGGGTCGTGGGCGTGCGCGCCGTCTCCGAGAACGACGAGTTCATGATGATCACGGAGGGCGGGCAGGTCGTGCGCACGCGCGTCGCCGACGTGCGGGCGATCGGCCGCAACACGCAGGGCGTGCGCGTCATGGACACGCCCGAGGGCGACCGCGTCGTCTCCGTCGCGCTCATCGAGCCCGAGGAGGAGAGCGACGCCGAGGCGTCCGACGCCGCCGCGGACGCCGCGTCCCCCGACACGCCCGCGGGCGACGCGCCGCGCGCTGCGGCGGCGGACGCCTTCGCGGACGAGACGGACTCCGACGGCGACGACGACGGCGCGGCGGACGACTCCGAGGAGTGACCGCGGTGCCGGGGCGCACGACGGGAACGCGCTGAGCCGTGGCGCGGCGCCGGCGCCCCGTCGAGCACTGCCCGAACTGCGGCGAGGACTACCCTGCGGGCCGCCTCGCCTGCCCGCACTGCGGCAGCGACGCCGAGACCGGGTGGAGCCGCGAGGGCATCACGGGCGAGGCGCACGCCCTGCCCGCCGAGTTCACCGACGACGACTACGAGGACATCCTCGCGGAGATCGGCGCCGCCCCGCCGCGCCGGCGCCTCCCGCTGTGGGTCGTGATCGTCGCGCTCGTCGCCGTCGTCGCGTTCGCGCTGACGGCGGTGTTCTGGCGCTGACCCGTGGCGCCGACCGCGCCGGGATGCGACAACCATGCCCGTGCGGCGGACCCGCGTCGCGGGGAGGGAACGGACGTGCGGAGCTGGGGAATCTTCCTGATCGTGATGGCGGTCGGTTCGGTGCTGCTGCCGAAGATCGGCATGCAGTTCATCCTCGTCGCGTGGGTCGACATGTTCGGCCCGACGATGGGCTGGGTCCTGCGCGCCGCACTCCTCGCGATCGGCGTGGCGCTGGTGCTGGGCTCGCGCAAGCGCGCGTAGCCGCCACCCTCGCCCCCGAGTGGGGACTCAGTCGTGCCGGCGTCTCGCTTCGACCACCGCCGTCGGCACGCGGTAGCGCCGGACGAGCACCGTCTTGCCGGGCGCGGGGCCCTTCCCGAGCAGGACGCCGCCGTTCTTCTCGATGACCCGCGCCGAGGCGACGTTGTCGTCGTCGCACGTGACGAGGGCGGGGTCGATGCCGAGCGCGTTCGCGCGGGCGAGCACGCGGCGCAGGAGCTCGGTCGCGACGCCGCGGCCGCGCTCGGTGGGACGCACGTCGTAGCCCACGTGCCCGCCCTGGAGGCGCAGACGCGGCGTGAGGACGAGCCGCAGGCGCGCCGTGCCGAGGATGCGCCCGCCGCGCACGAGCCACCACTGCTCGGTGGCGACGTGGTCGGGCAGCAGGCGCTCGCCGCGCGCGTTCGCGGCGAGGCGCGCGACGAGCGCGGGGAAGTCGCGCACGACGTGGCGCCGGAGCTTCCCCCACCAGCGCCCGGTGTCGACGCCGAACTCGTCCACGTACGCCAGCAGCTCGTCGCGCAGCGCGGCGTCCGGCGCGATCAGGCGCAGCGTGTCGTCGGGGTCCACGCGCGGGAAATCGTAGCCGTCGCGGCGCGTCGCGGCCGAGAACGGCGGCGTGAAGGCCGCGCTCGCGCAGATCGCCCCGCGTCTCGCCGACGTCCCCGCGAACCTGGCGCTGCACGCGGAGACGGTGCACCGCGCCGCAGCCGCGGGCGCCGGGCTCGTCGTCTTCCCCGAGCTCTCGCTCAGCGGCTATCTGCTGATGGAGGCGGCGCCCGAGGTCGCGATCACGCTCGACGGCCCCGAGATGACGCGCCTGCGCGAGCTGTCGCGCGAGGCCGCGCTGGCGGTCGGGTTCGTCGAGGAGGCGCCGGGCGGGCGCTTCTTCAACTCGGCCGCGTTCCTCGACGGGGGCGAGCTGCTCCACGTGCACCGCAAGGTCTACCTGCCTTCGCACGGGCTCTTCGACGAGACGCGCCACTTCGCCGCGGGCGACCGCGTGCGCTGCTTCGACACGCGCTTCGGCCGCGTCGGTCTGCTGGTGTGCCGCGACTTCTGGCACCTCGGGCCCGCGTACCTGCTCGGATGCCAGGACGTGGACGTGATGTGCGTGCTGTCGGCCAGTCCCGGCCGCGGCGCCGAGTCGGGGGGCGGACGCTTCGAGAGCGTCACGAGCGTCGCGCTGCTCGGCGACACGTACGCGCGCTCGTTCGGCTGCCACGTGCTGCACACCAACCGCGCGGGCGTCGAGGAGGGCGTCACCTTCGCCGGCGGCTCCGAGGCGTACGGGCCGTCGGGCGAGCGCCTCGCGCGCGGCGCCGACGAGGACCCGGACCTCGTGCTCGTGGACGTGGACGCGGACGCGCGGCGCGCGGCGCGGCTGCGCATGCCGTTCCTCAAGGAGGAGCGGCCGCACCTCATCCTGCGGGAGCTGCAGCGTGTCCTCGCCGAGCGTGCCGCACCTCGATACTGAGCTCGCCACGCGCGTGCTCGTGCGCTTCCTGCGCGACGAGGCCGCGCGCGCCGGGTTCACGCGCCTCGTGCTCGGCCTGTCCGGCGGCATCGACTCGGCCGTCGCGGCGTTCCTCGCGGCGCACGCGGTCGGCCCTGAGAACGTCGTCGCGCTCGCGCTGCCGTGGCGCGGCTCGAATCCGCAGAGCCTCGAGCACGGACGGCTCGTCGCGTCGGCCGCCGGTATCGCGCTCGGCGTCGCGGACCTGACGGCCGCCGCCGACGGACTCCTGGCGGTGCTCCCCGCCCCCACGCCGCACCGCACCGGCAACGTGCTCGCCCGGCTGCGCATGGTGACGCTGTGGGACCGCAGCCTCGCCGAGCGCGCGCTGGTGGTCGGGACGAGCAACAAGACCGAGCTGCTGCTCGGCTACGGCACGCTGCACGGCGACCTCGCGTCGGCGCTGAACCCGCTCGGCGACCTCTGGAAGTGCCAGGTGCGCGCGCTCGCGCGGCACCTCGGCGTGCCGGAGCCCGTCATCTCGAAGCCGCCGTCGGCGGACCTCTGGGAGGGGCAGACCGACGAGGGCGAGCTCGGCTTCACGTACGACCAGGCCGACGCCGTGCTCTCGCGGCTCGTGGACGCACGCGAGACGCCGAACGCGCTCGTGGCCGCCGGGTTCCACCGCGAGCTCGTGGACGCGATCGTGCGGCGCGTGGTGCAGAACCAGTACAAGCGCCGCGGCCCGCTGATCGCGAAGCTCTCGCGCCGCACCGTCGGCTGGGAGTTCCGCTACCCGCGCGACTGGGCGACCTGAGCGCGGGGCGGCGGCGCGGGTACGATGCCCTCGCCGCGCCCCGATGTCCGCCAGCTCCCGCCCGCCGCTCCGCGCCGCCGCGCTCCTCGCGTGGGCGCTGACGCTGCTCGCGGCCGTGGCCGCGTTCGTCGCCTTCGACGCCGCACCGGCACGCGCGCAGGAGCGGTCTCCGGACACGCGCCACGTGGACCTGCTCGAGGCCACGGGCGAGATCGGTCCCGGCTTCCGGCGCTACGTCGAGCGCGGCATCGCGACCGCGGAGGCCGACGGCGCCGAGCTGCTCGTCATCCGCCTCGACACGCCGGGCGGGAACGTGGCGGTGACGAACGAGGTCGTGCAGCGCATGCTCGCGTCGCGTGTGCCGATCGCGGTGTGGATCGGCCCGCGCGGGGCGATGGCGGCGTCGGCGGGCACGTTCGTCACGCTGGCGGCGCACGTGGCGGCGATGGCGCCGCAGACGACGATCGGCGCGGCGAGCCCCATCGACGGCCGCACGGGCAACGACCTGCAGGAGACGCTGCGCAGGAAGCTCGACAACGTGCTGGTCGCGCAGGTGCGCGGGCTCGCCGAGCGCCGCGGACGGCACGCGGCGGACTGGGCCGAGAGCACGATCCGCGAGGCGCGTGCCGACCCCGAGGTCGTCGCGCGCGAGCTGAACGTCATCGACTTCGTGGCCGAGGACCTGCGCGACCTGCTGCGCCAGACCGACGGCCACGTGGTCACGATCGACGGCGTCGCGATCGCGCTGCACACGCTCGGCGCCGAGGTGCGCACGCTCGACCCGAGCCCGTTCGAGGAGCTCACGAACCGGCTGATGTCGCCGAACGTCGCGTTCGTGCTGCTGACGCTCGGCCTGCTCGGACTGCTCTACGAGCTGACCACGCCGGGCGTCGGCGTGCCGGGCATCGCGGGCGGCATCTGCCTCGCGCTCGGCGTCTACGCGCTCGGGCTCCTGCCCTCGACGATCGTCGGCCCGGCGCTCATGCTGCTCGCGTTCGTGCTGTTCCTCGTGGACGTGAAGGCGGGCGGGACGGGGGTGTTCGCGCTGGGGGGCGTCGTGTCGCTCCTCCTCGGAGGACTGCTGCTCTTCGAGTCGCCGGAGTATCGTGTGTCCACGCACGTGCTGCTCGGCACGGTGGCGCTCGTCGGAGCGTTCTTCTTCGCGGTCGTGGCCGCGGCGGCACGCGCTCTGCGCCGTCCGGTGGCGACGGGCCGCGAGGCGCTCGCGGGCCGCCGCGGCGTCGCGCAGACGCCGCTCGTGCCGGAGGGGCTCGTGCGCGTGGCCGGCGAGACATGGAAGGCGACGGCGGCCGAGGGCGAGATCCCGCGGGGCGCGCCGGTCGAGGTGCTCGAGGTGACGGGGCTGCGCATGCGCGTCCGCGCGTGCGGGGCCCCGGCGCAGGAGGTGTAGGCGATGAAGGAACTCTTCATGGCGCTCGGCCCGTTCGCGCTGATCGTCGCGGTCTTCGTGTTCGTGGTGATCGCGCGGAGCATCCGGATCGTGCAGGAGTACGAGCGCGGCGTGGTGTTCCGCCTGGGGCGCCTCGTCACGAGCAAGGGCCCGGGCCTCCAGTTCCTCTGGCCGTTCATCGAGCGGATGGTGAAGGTGGACATCCGCGTCGTCACGCTGGACGTGCCGCCGCAGGAGTGCATCACGCGCGACAACGTGACCGTGAAGGTCAACGCGGTCGTCTACTTCCGCGTGATGACGCCGGAGCACGCGATCGTCAACGTCGAGAACTACCAGCGCGCGACGTGGCTCGTCTCGCAGACGACGTTGCGCAGCGTGCTCGGCCAGAGCGAGCTCGACGAGCTGCTGACGCACCGCGAGAAGATCAACACGGAGCTCTGCCGGATCATCGACGACGAGACGGAGCCGTGGGGCATCAAGGTCTCGATGGTCGAGGTGAAGGACGTCGAGCTGCCGCCGACGATGCAGCGGGCGATGGCGAAGCAGGCCGAGGCGGAGCGCGAGAAGCGCGCGAAGATCATCCACGCCGAGGGCGAGTTCACGGCGTCGCAGCAGCTCGCGCTGGCGGCCGAGCACCTGTCGCGCGTGCCGTCGGCGATCCAGCTCCGCTACCTGCAGACGCTGACGGAGATCGGCGTCGAGCACAACTCGACGATCATCTTCCCCGTGCCGATCGACCTGCTCGGTGCGCTGTCGAAGTGGGCGGGCGAGAAGGCGGGCAGCGTCGGCGAGCTCCCGACGACGCCCGCGAACGGCTCGCCGCCCGCGGCGTAGCCGCGCGGGTCCGCGGCGGGCGCCACCGCGCTCAGCGCGCGGGGAGCTGCCGCAGCAACGCGTCGGCGAGCAGCCGCGCCGCGTCCTCGTCGCGGCGCGGCAGCGGCAGATCGCTGACCTCGCCCAGGTAGAGCGTGTCCGTCGCGCCGCCCTCGCGCGGCGCGACGAGCGCGCTCCACGCCCCGACTCGCGCGGCGCCGTCGGCGCCGCGCGTGAACGCCGTCACCGCGCACTGCAGCACGCAGGTGCGGCCGTCGCGGGTCACGCCGGCGCCCGCCGCGTCCACGTAGTCCGGCGCGAGCGGGCTGTAGCCGCGCTCGAGCAGCGCGCCCGAGAGCGCCTCGCGGACCGCTCCGGCGAACGGAGCGGGTGCGACGCCGCCCGGCCGCACGACGGCCACCTCGATCACGCCGAACGACGCGAACGCGGGGTGCACGTCGGCGCGCGCGCCGACTTCGCGCGCGCGCGCGTCCCGCGCGTCCGCGCCCGGCGACGTCGCCGCACGCGGTCCCGAACCGCACGCGCCGACGAACAGCGCCGCGCAGCACAGAGCCGCGGCAGGGCGCAGCGCGCTCACGGCTTCGGGGTGACGGTCACCCACCACGTCACGCGCTCCTCGAGCAGGTGCTGCTCGTCGCGCAGCACCCACGGCGTCGGGTCCTTCGCGACGGCCGTGACGCGCCAGCGCCCGGGCGCGAGCCGGCCGACCGGGAACGCGTGGCGCACGGGCTCGCCCTTCTTCGGCTTCACGCGCTCGCCGAGCGCCGACGGGTCGCCCGGCGGCGGGTCCTCGTAGGCCGTGCGGTCCTCGTACGAACGCGCCCCGCCCGGACGCCCGAGCCCGCCCCACGCGTCCGTCGTCGCGCCCTCGACCTTCGCGGGGCCGGGCGCGTCGGCGGCGACGGCCTCCACGATCCACGTCACGTCGATCTCGTGGCGCTTCGGCTGCATGGGCGTGACGACGAGCTGCGTCTCCGAGCCCTCGACGTCGTGCAGCTCGGTCGAGGTCGGCGGCGAGACGGTGTCGACGGGCGGCACGTAGCGGTAGATCGCGAGCACCGCGGCCTCGCGGCACACGGGGCAGTACCCGGTCGCGCCGGCGGCGTTCATCGCGCAGCTCTGTGCCGGGCGCCACACGCCCTTCGAGTAGGTCGCGCCGCCCTCGATCACGCCGACGCCCTTCACCTTCGCGTCGAGGAAGTGCTGCCACGGCACGTCCTCTCGGTCGCTGGTCGCGTTCGCGGCGTGCACGCGGTAGTGCGGCGCCTCGGGGTTGCCGGTGTACTCGTCGAGCAGGTCCACGAACGCGTGGCCGAACTCGTGCACGGTGACGGACTTGTCGGGGCGGCCGACGTTCGCGACGCCCCCGCCGCCCATGCCGAGCACGCCGAAGCGCGCGAACGCGATCACGAGCGCGTCGTCGCCGCAGCCGGGCCGCTCGCGGTCGGCGACGGCGAGCCACCGGTAGACCAGGTCGCGGTCGGCCATCACCTGGCCCTGCGGACCGGCGGCCTTGCAGTCGAGCGCGGTCGAGTAGTCGTACGTGCGCTTCTTCGAGCGCTTCTCGTTCTTCTTGTCGATCGCCGCCTTCTGCTCGTCGGTCAGGTTCGGATCGACCTTCTCGTCCTCGGAGACGAGCCGCACGAACCACCAGTTGAAGTAGTCGCGGTACTCGTCGTACGACGCCTCGCTCCACAGCACGTCGAGGCACAGCTTCGCCCACTCGTGCTCGAGCTTCTGGTCCTTCGCGGCGACCGTGAAGCCGTCGCCCATCACGGCGACGTCGATGCGCCGCGCCGACGGGCCGCTGCCGTGCATGCACTCGACGCCCGCGAAGTGGTTGGGCGCCGAGCGCTCCTCGATGTCGGCCCGGTGCACGGAGTCGGGCCACTTCTCGAGCACCTTCTGGAACGCGTCCTGCGCCGCCGCGTACCTCCCCTTGCGCTGCAGGTCGAGCGCCTTCAGGTAGTCCTCGGTGGACGCATCGCGCTGCGCGTCGTCGCCGGCGACGGGCGGCTCCTCGGGCAGGAGGTCCTGCGCGCGCGTCGCGTGCGGAGACGCGAGCGCGAGCAGCGAGACGAGGACGATGACGGGACGCCGGGACCGCACGCGAGAGAGCGTATCAGGGCCGCCAGAGCGCCACGTCGCCCTGCTTCTCCGCGACCACCGAGCACGTGCCGCGCGCCGCGTCCGCGTCGAACACGCCGCGCGCGTCGGTGAAGCCCTGCGCCTGGATCGACGAGCCGTTGCCGACCTTCACGTACGCCTCGGGCACGGGGACGCCCGTGCGGCGGTCGGTGGCGTAGACGCGCAGACCGCCCGACGGCGTGCGCTGCACGTCGAGCACGAGGTCCGAGACGAGCACGATGCTCGACGCCTCGAGCCCGCCCCCGCGCGCGACGACCAGGTACACGCCCTTCTCGAGCTGCGGCAGCGGCAGGTCCTCGTCGCTCCAGCGCCGGTCGTCGCGGGGCCGGCCCGCGGCCGTCCACTCCTTCACGGGGCGGATGCCGGAGAGGTCCACGCGGTTCACCTGCGAGAGGTCCGGACGCAGCGCGTAGAGGATCATGAAGTCCACGGCGTAGACCGCGAGCTGCACGTCGCCGACGTTGCGGCGCCGCAGGTGCAGGGCGGGCGCCGTGCCGACGCCGACGCTCTCGACCTCGCGCAGCGTGAGGCCCGTGCCGTTCAGGAAGTCGGCGGCGACGCGCGCGTCCGGGAAGAGGTGCGCGACCTGCGCGTAGAGCGCGGCCGCGCGCGCCAGATCGCCGCGCGCGTGCGCGATCTGCGCGGTGAGCAGGATCGCGCGCCCGCGGAAGGGCGACGCCTCGCGGCGGCCCGAGCCGTCGTCTACGGGGAACTCCCGCTCGAGGAGCGGCTTCGCCGCGGCGAGCGCGCGGTCGTAGGCGCCCGCGTGGAACTGCCCCTCGGCCACGAGGAACGTGACGTCGTCGAGGTAGCGGCTGTCGCCGTGGCGCCCGAGGAAGCGCGTGCCCTCCTCGATGGCCTCGGCGGGCAGGTCCATGCGCAGGAGGAGCTGCACGGTCAGGTGCCCCGCCTCGTGCGCGAGCGACGAGCCCGCATGGTGCGCCGAGAACGCGCGCAGGTCGGCGACGGCGTCGGTCAGCATCAGCGGACCGGCCTCGCCCGTGCCGTTCACGTGCATCTGCGACGTGCGCTGCGCGAGCCGCCACTCCACGTCCTCCGCCCACGGCGCATCGGGCGCACGCCGCAACGCGGCGGCGAGCAGCTCGCGCGCGCGCCACGGGTTGCCGGCGCGCGCGTACGCCTCGGCGACCTCGCTGTCGCCGGCGAAGTGCGCGCGCACGAGATCGCGCAGCACGCTCAGCGCGCGCTCGTGTTCGCCGAGCGCGCGGTACGCGGTCGCGAGACGCCGCAGCTCGTCGAGGTCGGTGGTCGCGCGGCGCGGGTTGCGGTCGAGGAGTTCCTCGTACGCCTTCACCATCAGCTCGCCGTCGTCGAGGCGCAGCGCCGCGCGGAAGAGCAGCGCGAAGGCCTCCTCCGCGACCTCGGGCCGCAGCTCCCACTGCGCGAGCAGTCCGCGGACGGCGTCGCGCACGGCGGCGAACTCGCCCGCGTCGAACGCGGCGCGCGCGAGCCCCCAGACCTCGTCGGGCGTGATCTGCTCGGGCGCGCCCTCGTCGCCGTACGCGACGCCCATGCGGTTCTCGCGCGACCAGCCGTGCAGCTCCGGCTCGTACATCGCGCGCGCCGTGGCGGGCAGCACGTCGTACGCGCCCGGGTGCACGGCCTGGATCACGTACGCGAGCCGCACCGAGCCGCGCAGCTGCGACAGGAAGAAGACCTGCCGCTCGTCGCGCCGCTCCTGCCGGTCGAAGGGGCCTTCGCACGAGTCGGGCACGACCTCGAAGCCCGCGGGCAGCGGGTCCTCGACGAGCACGCGCGTGAGCGGCGCGCGCGCGGTGACGTCGAGCGTCACGCGCACCTTCGCGCCGGGCGCCGCCTGCGCGAGCGGCCGGCCGAGCCAGCCCGCGGGCCGCTTCTCGGGCACGACGACGTCGTAGCCGGGCGCGGGCCGCGTGCGCCGCACGGCGCCGGGCAGCGCGGGCGGCGTCCACTCCGTGAAGTCGCGCGTGACGGCGACGAGCGTGCCGCCGGCGGCGATGTCGCCCGACTCGGGCGGCGCCTCGACGGACGCGAGCAGCGCGCTCCAGTGCACCTCGCCCGTGCCGCGGCGGCGCAGCACGAGGCGGTTCTTCCCGGGCACGAGCAGACGCGCGGGGACGCTCACCGTCACGGGCGCGTCGACGGGATCGCCCGCGCCGCCGAACGTCGCCGCGACGGGCTCGCCGCCGTTCACCTCGACGTCCACCGAGCACGCGGCGCGCGCGATCCCGCGCGACGCGGCGTGCGCCGCGAGCGCCTCGATCGCCGCCGCCGTGTCGCGCGTCGACCGCCACGCGGGGCCGCGGCGCGACGCGGCGAGCCAGCGCGCGGCGTCGTCGACGAGCGCGTTCTCGGGCTCGCCGCCGAGCAGCGCGAGCAGTGCGTACGCCGTCGGTTCGGCGTCGGGCGCGACGTGCGGACGGCGCCCGCCGCGCTCGGCGGCGGCGGCACCGGCACGCTCCCAGTGCACGCCGCGCTCGTCGCGCACGGCGAGCGTCGCGAGGCGCGCGAGCAGCTCGGACGCGCTCGTGGGGCGGCCGGTGCGCTGGAGCGCGAGCGAGAGCAGCGCGAGCGCGCGCGGCGTGAGCGTGCTGCGCTCGCGCTGCAGCGCGTTCAGGTCGGCGAGGTCGGCGCGCCCCGCGTACGAGAGCGCGTACAGCAGGAACGCGCGGTCCTCGGAGGACGAGCCGCGCACGAGACGCAGCGCCGCCTCGACGGCGCGGTCGCGGTTCGTCACCGACACCGTGAACCCGGCCTGCTCCGCGCGCAGCATGCCGAGCACCGCGTACGCGGTCATCTCGGCGTCGCCGCCCGGCGCGCGCGCCGCGTCGCCGGGGCCACGGGCGCCGAACCAGCCGAACGAGCCGTCGTCGGCCTGCAGCGCGTAGAGCGCGGCGAGTCCGCGGCGCACGCTCTCGTCGAGCGCGTCGCGGCGCCGGAACGCGGCGGAGTCGAGCTTGCGCAGCGCCTCGCGCGCGGCGACCGCCGGCAGGAAGCGGTTGACGGTCTGCTCCACGCAGCCGTAGGGGAAGCTCGCCGTGTACGCGAGCGACTCGAGCAGCGCGACGTCGATCGACGGCGCGAGCGTGACGGTGAGCGATGCGGTCCCCGGCACGAAGCGCTCCGGCAGCTCGAGCTCGGCGAACGCCTCCTCGACGAGCGTGCCGCTCGCGCCGTCGAGCGCCCGCAGGCCGCGCGGCAGCACGGGCAGCGCGGCGACGGCCGCGTCGCCCGGCACGGTGGACGTGACCTCGGCGCGCAGCGTCCCCGCGCCGTGCGCGGCGGCGCGCAGCACGAGGTCGTACGGCGTCACGGAGCCGGGCGCGATCTCGACGTCGCTGCGGCTCGCGCCGGCGAGCGAGGCGTCCGTCGCGCGCAGGTCGACGACGCCGCGCACGGCCGCGTCGAGCGACGAGTGGACGGTGCCCGTCGCGGTCGTGGTGTCGCCCGCGACGAGGAAGCGCGGCGCGTCCGCGCGGATCAGCAGCGGCTTCGTGACGCGGAAGCTCGTGCGCGACTCGCCGACGAGCGGGCCCGCCGACGCGCCGCGCGCGGTCACACGCCACTCGGTGAGGTTGTCGGGCAGCTCGAACGTCAGCGTGCCACGGCCCTCGGCGTCGGTGACGACGCGTGGCGCGCTCGCGGCCGTGTCCTCGAAGCGCTCGCGCAGTTCCGCGGGCACGAGCGGCAGCGACTGCTGCGCGAGCAGCACCGACGCCTGCAGCTCCGGGGTCGCAGCCCACGTGCTGAGACCCGCGAAGACGTTCTCGGCGCGCGCGCGGTAGTCGGCCACGCGCTCGAGCCCCTCGAACGGCGCGTCGGAGTAGAACGCGGCCCCATCGTCGTCCGCGTCCTGCTTCTCCGCGTCCTTCGACGCGCCGCCGCCGCTGCGCGAGCGCCGCACGACTCCGCCGCGCCGCCCGCCGTAGCCGCCGCCGCCCCCGCCGCCGACGCCCATCTCGTCGGACGCCGCCGCGTCGGCGCTCGGCTTCGGCGCCATGGGCCGACCGCCGGGCGTGGACGGGCCGCCGGACGTCGGAGGTGCAGGCGGATCGTTCGGCTCGGCGCCCTTGCGGTCGGCGAGCTTGTCCGCGCTGCGCAGCGCGTCGCGCAGCGCGCGCGCCTCGTAGTTGCCCGGCTCGATCTCGAGCGCCTTCTCGAGCTCCTCCCCCGCCTGCTGCCGATCGCCGCGCTGCAGCGCCTCGCGGCCGCGCTGCACGTGCTCCTGCATCTTCTGGAAGCGCTCGCGGCCGAGGCGCCGCATGCGCTCGAAGAGCAGGTCCGGATTCGTCGGACGCGTGACCGCGGGCCACGCGATTCCGGCCGACGACGCGGTGCCGACGGCCAGCGTGCGCCGCTGGTCGTAGAACCACGGCTTCACCTGCGGCGTGCCGTCGGCCGCGAGCGCGAAGAGCGTCGCGTCGACGACGTCGACGCCCAGCTCGGCGCGCACGGGGCGTCCGCTCTGGTCGGTGGTGCGGACCGTCAGCGTGACGGGCTCGCCCGGCCGGTACGTGTCGCGGTCCGGCGTCACCTGCACGTCGAGGTACTGGAACACGGCGACCTCGTCGCCCGCCTCGTGCAGCACGCCCTCCTTCGCGACGGCCATGCGCAGGAACACGTTCGGCGCGTGCTCGGCCGAGAGCGGCAGGTCCACCGTCGAGGAGCGCTCGGTCGCCTGGAACACGCGATAGCCGAGCACGCGCTCGCCCTCGTACGTGAGCAGCACGGGCACGGGCGCGACGGGCACGTTGACGAGCACGTGCGCGACGTCGCCCTCGCGATAGAACTCGCGGTCGGCGACGAGCTTCGCCTGCTTCGTCAGGTCCTCGGCGTCGCCGCCGACGGTCAGCTCGGCGGCGCCTTCGACCTGCGCGCCGCGCGCGTCGCGCGTGCGGAACTTCGCGAGGTACGCGCCCGGTCGCGGCGCCTTCAGCTCGACGGCCGCGCGCCCGCGCGCATCGGTCGTCGCGGCGACGGTCTGCACGTCCTCCTCGTCGAAGTGCTCGCCGTTCCGCACGCGCCGCACGAGCACCGCCTCGCCCTGCGTCGCGACGGGCACGTGCAGCGGGTTGACGACGGTCGCCTCGAGCGTGAACGCCTCGCCGGGCCGCACGACCTTCTTCTCGGTGCGGCACATCACGACGACGCCGCGCTGCGTGACCGGCAGCGCGGTCGCCGTGCGCACGACGCGGCGGTTCGGGTCGGTGATCTCGGCGACGAGCGTGTAGACGCGGTCCTCCTCGACCGCGTCCGTCGCGAAGCGCACGACCAGCTTGCCGTCACGATCCGTCGTGCCCTGCCCCGCGACGTGCAGCTCGGTCCCCGACTCGGCGCGGCGGCGCTGCTCCTCCTCGCGCGCGGGATCGCGGAAGAACCACGCGAAGTCCTGGTGCGCCGTGGCGTCGAACGCGAACGGTCCGCGCACGACGGTCCAGGTGACCGCGGCGCCCGACGCCACGCCGCCGACGGCGTAGCGCACCGAGAGCGTCGCCTCGACGCCGTCGCCCGCGAGGTACGTCGGCTGCGCGGGCGCGATGTCCGCGAGCAGGTCGGGCTTGCGGAACGCCTGCACCTCGAACGTCTGCGTGAACGTGCGCCCGTCGAGCTCGGAGAGGAGCGTGTACGTGCCGAGCGAGGGCTCGGGCGCGAGGTCGACGTCGTCCGCGACGATGCCGTACGCGTCCGTCTCGAGCTCCTTCGTGTAGAGCGTCGCGCCGCGCGCGTCCTGCACGCGCACCGGCACGCGCAGGTGCTCCTCGGTCGTGTAGCGCCCGTCCGCCACGCGCCGCACGATCGCGCGCAGGTGCACCGTCTGCCCGCCGCGGTAGAGCGGGCGGTCGGTCTGCAGGAAGACCTTCGTCGTGTAGCCGAACGCGGCGCCGGAACCGGCGGCGGCGTCGGCGTACGCGACGTGTCCCGCGTACGCATCGGCGCCGCTCACGATCGCGCGGAGCCGCGGCAGGGCGCGCGCGTCCTCGCGCCACACGCCGTCGTCGCCGGTGACGCCCGCGAGGTCCGCGTCGAGCAGTTGCACGCGCGCGCCGCGCACGGGGCGTCCGCTGCGCTCGTCGTAGACGAACACGAGGCCGCCCGCGGGCGACGCCTTCACGATCACCGTCAGGTCGGAGACGAGCGCGAGGAACGTCGCGGTCAGTTCGTCGTCGGACGCCGTCACGATGTAGGCGCCGGGCTCGCGGAACGGCAGCGGGCAGCTCCGCTCGAGCAGGCGGTAGCGCGCGTAGTCGGGCACCTCGAAGTCCCATGCGTGGTCGGGCTTGACGACGTCCACGTCGACCTGCTCGACGCCCGCGAGTCCGCCGCGGCGTCGCACGTACTCGGCCGCCTCGATGCGGTACGCCTTCATGCGCAGCGACGGCACGTTGCGCAGCGTGAGCGCCACCGCGGGCGTCTCGTCGGTGCGGAACGCACGCTCGATGCGCGCCGTGAGCGTGCGCGCGCGCATGTCGCCGAGGATCTGCCGCGCGCGCGCCGCCTCCGGCGAGCCGGGCCAGCGCGACGCCGTCTCCTCGTACGCCGCGAGCGCCTTGTCGAGGTCCGCGAGCGGCCCTTCGTACGCGCCCGCGATGCGCAGCACCGCCGCGGGCGCCTCGCCCGCCTGCGGGTACTTCGTGGCGGCGAGGCGCCACGCGTCGACGGCCGCCGCGTGGCGGCCCGCACGCATCTCGAGGTCGCCGAGGAGCCGCTGCGCGAGCGGCGCGTGGGCATCGACGGGGAAGGCCGCGAGGAACGCCGCGAGCGCCGCGCGCGCGTCGGCGTCGCGGGTCTCGTCGAAGGCGGTCGAGCCCTTGCGGAACGACGCCTCCGCGACGTGCGCCTGCGCGCCCGCCCACAGCGGGTGGTCGGGCCAGCGCTCGAGCAGCACGCGCCACTCGCGCACCGCGCCGTCGAAGTCGCCGAGCGCGAGGCGCGCCGCGGCGGCCTGGTCCTGCGCGACGGGGGCGCGCGGGTCGTCGCCGTGGCGCGCGACGAACTCGAGGAACGCCGCGGCCGCGTCGGCGGGACGTCCCGCATCGCGCCAGACCTCGGCGATGCGGAAGCGCACGCCGGCGGCGTCGGCGTGGTCGGGGTGCAGCCGCAGGAACTCGCGCCACGCGTCGGTCGCGCGCCGCGCCTCCTCGGCGCCCGCCCCCGTCCACCAGCTCTCTGCGGTGCGCTCGAGCGCGAGCGGCGCGAACTCCGAGTCGCCGAAGCGCGTGCGCAGGTCCGCGAACGCCTGCCGCGCGCCCGGGCGGTCGCCCGCGGCGAGGCGCGCGCGGCCGAGCGCGTAGAGCGCGTCGTCGGCGAGGTCGCCGGGCGCGGCCGCGAGCAGCGCCTCGAGCTCGCGCACGGCAACGCCCAGCTGCCCCGACTCGAGCGCCGACAGCCCGATGCGATACGCGACGAGCGGCGCGTCCTGCGGCGCCACGTGGACGGTGCGCACCTTCTCGTAGTAGCCGCGCGCGGCCGCGTAGTCGGGCACGCGCGACGTGCGCCCGAAGGCGTCGGTCACCTCGGCGCCCTCGAACGCGCCGTCGGCGAGGGCGCGCCACAGCGTCGCGATCTCGGCGCGGTGCGCGTCGCCCGCGGCGGCGTCCACGCGCGCCGACCAGATGTCGGCCGCGCGCTGCCACTCGCGCCCGACCCCGGCCGCGTCGGCGACGACGAACAGCGCCTTCACGTGCCACGGCGACGCCTCGCGCGCAACGAGCGGCTCGACGGCGGTGACCGCCTCGCGCGGGCGCCCGAGCAGGAGCCGCGTCTTCCCGAGCAGGAGCCGCGCCTCGTCGGCCGCGTCGGGCGCGATGCCGGCGCCGAGCAGGTCGGCGGCGAGACGCTCGACGACGGGCAGGTCGCGGTCGGCCGCTGCCGAGCGCAGCGCGTCCATGCGCCGCGCGAGCTCGACCTTCTCCTGCGCCCGGAGCGCGCCGGTGCCGACGGCGGCCAGTGCGGCGATGAGGACGGCGACGACGAGGAGCGGGCGGCGCGGCATGGAGACCTCCGGTGGCGGGACGTCCCCTGTTCGATGCCGAGCGGCGCGCGAGGTTCCGCCCCCCCGGCGCGTGATGCTACCCCTCGGGCCTGTTCGGGCCGCGCCCTGCCCGGTGCGCTACATTCCGGCCCGGTGCAGCCGCTGCACGTCACGCAGGCGATCGCGGGCATCGGCGGACGGGTGCGCGAGGCGGACGACGACTTCGTCGTCGAGGAGCTCCCGCTCTACGCGCCGTCGGGCGTCGGCGACCACCTCCACCTCGTCATCGAGAAGCGCGGCCGCACCACGCACGACGCCGTCCGCGACATCGCACGCGCCCTGGGCATCCCCCACCGCGACATCGGCTACGCGGGCCAGAAGGACGCGCACGCCCGCACCGTTCAGACGCTCTCGGTCGAGCACGTGCGCGAGGAAGACGCGCGCGCGGCGCTGGCCGACGTCCCCGGCGTGCGGCTCCTCGACGTGGCGCGCCACGGCAACAAGCTGCGCCTCGGGCACCTGGCCGGGAACCGCTTCACGATCCGCGTGCGCGACGCCGCGGACGGCGCGCTCGGGCGGGCGCGCGCCGCGCTCGAGATCCTCGCGGCCCGGGGCTGCCCGAACCGCTTCGGCGAGCAGCGTTTCGGCCGCCGCGGCGACAACGCCGCGATCGGGCGCGCGCTCGTGCTCCGCGACGCGGACCTCGCCGTGCGGCTGCTCGTGGCGACACCGCTCGCGGGCGACGAGGACGCCGCGCCGTCGCAGCGACTCGCGGCGGAGGCGCGCTACGACGAAGCCCTCGCGGCGCTCCCGCGCGGCCGCCGCGCCGAGGCCGCGGTGCTGCGCGAGCTCGCGCGCGGGCGCGCCCCGGGCCGTGCGCTCCGCTCGCTCCCCGACGAGCTCGTGCGGCTCTACGTCTCGGCGTACCAGAGCGCGCTCTGGAACAGGCTCCTCGACCAGCGCATGCCGGAGCTCGGGCGTCTCGAGGCGGGCGACCTCGCGTACCTGCACGACCGCGGCGCCGTCTTCCGTGTCGAGGACGCCGCCGCGGAACAGCCGCGCGCGGACCGGCTCGAGATCTCGCCCTCCGCGCCGCTCTACGGCACGCGCACGCTGCTGGCCGACGGCGCCCCCGGCGCGCGCGAGCGCGAGCTGCTCGCCGCAGAAGGGGTCGCGCCGGAGGCGTTCCGCGTGCCGGGCGCGGGCGACCTGCGCGGCGAGCGGCGTCCGCTGCGCGTGCCCGTCGGCGACGCATCGGCCGAGCCGGTCCCGGACGCGCCGCGCGACGTCCTCGTGCGCTTCACCCTGCCGCGCGGCTCGTTCGCGACCGCGCTGCTCGCGGAACTGCAGAAGGGGGCGGCGGAGACGGACGGTGCCCCGTAGGCTGCTGGGCATGACGCACGACGACGGAGCTCCCGACGCAGGTACGCCGCAGGCGCCCTCGGGATCGGGGGCGAAGACGGCGTTGGTGGTCGTGGGTATCCTCGCGGTCGTGGTGTGCGGCGCAGGGGCGCTCGTCGGCATCACGCTCGGACGCCGCGTCAACGCGGCGGAGCAGCGCGCGCACGTCCTGCAGACCCAGGCGCAGCTGCAGAACCTCGAGTTCGCGATCACGGCGTACGGCCTCCAGCACAAGGCGCTCCCCGCGACTCTCGATCTGCTGGTCGGACCGGATGGCCCGCTCGCGGGCGACAGCGTTCCGGCGGACGCGTGGGGCCGACCGTTCGAGTACGTCCCGGGTGACGACGGGAAGTCGTACACGCTGCGATCACTCGGCGCGGACGGCGCCCCGGGCGGCGCGGACGAGGCCGCGGACATCACGCGCGACGGCCTGCAGGGCGAGTCCGGGCGCTGACCGACGCCGCGGGGCGCGAGCGCTTCGCCGAGCTCTCCGTGCTGGCGGCGCTCCCTCTTTCGTGGCTGTACGCCGCGGCGGGCTCGTTGGTCGGACTGGCGCTGCGCGTGCGCATCGGCCACGTCGTCGTGGGAGTGGGTCCGACGGTGCTGTCCAAGGGGACGTGGAGCGTCAACGTCGTGCCGTTCGGCGCCAGCGTGCGCTTCGCGACACGCGCCGCCGAGGGCGGCGACGGCATCGAGTCCGACACGCTCGACGCGGCGTCGCGGCCCGCACGCGCCGCGCTGCTCGGCGCCCGCGTCGTGGCGCAGGCCCTTCTCGGCTTCGCACTCCACCCGCATGCCGCCGCCCTGAGCATCGTGCGTGGCGTACCGCAGATCGTCGCGGGTGCGCTCGCGCCGTTGACTCAGGCGCGGGAAGTCCTCGCCAGCGCGGCCGCAGCCGTCGAACGCGGCGGGACCGCAGCGCTGTTCGCGATCGTCGGAGCGAGGGTCTGCGCGTCGAACCTCGTGCTCTCGCCTTTCCCTCCGGCGAGCTCATTCCTGTCTGCAGGCGGCGCGCCGGAGCGGCGCAGCCGCGCCGCGAAGTGGCTCGACGGCGCAGAGCTCGCCTTCTTGGTGGCGTGGTTCTGCGCACACGCGTCGTGGCTCGTCGCCATCGCACGCTACGCGCTCGCGAACTGAGGTCGGCCCGCCGCCGTCAGCGCGATCCGCGCGTCCGCCACGTCAGCGCGGCGACCTGCCCCTGTCGCGCGAGATCCGCGGCCTCGCCGAGTACGCGCGCCGCCTCCTGGGGCGCGTGGAAGCCCATCGAGTTCTCGGCCGCGATGAAGTCGAGCCGCCACTGCGCCTTGCGCTGGAGCTCGAGAGCCGGCGCCAGCTCCGCGTCTCCCGCCCCGTCCGCGCGCGCCGCGACGACAGCATCGATGAGGTCCATGAGCGCCTTGCCGGCGTTCTGCAGGAGCTCGTGGTTGCGGTCCTGGATTGCCGCGACGCGCGCCTTCAGTTCGTCTTCGGGGAACTTGTGGCAGGTCTGGCACGCGCGCGCGACGTTCAGCAGCGGACTCCGCACCCAGTGGTCGGAGACCTTCGTCGCGCCGTCCCGCATGTAGGGCATGTGGCAGTCTGCGCACGCCACCCCGCTGCGCGCGTGGACGCCCTGGCTCCACAGCTCGAACTCGGGGTGCTGCGCCTTCAGGACGGGCGCGCCGGTCTCCGCGTGCCGGTAGTCGAAGAAGCGGGCGCCGTCGTCGAACGTCGTCGCGTCCCAGAACGCCTCGGTGTCGTCGGCGGTCAGGCCACGGCCCCATGGGAACGTGAGCTTGAACTTGCTCGAGCAGTAGTACTCCACGTGGCACTGGCCGCAGACGAACGAGCGCATCTCGGTGCGCGTGGCGTCGGTGTTCGGGTCGTACGGCCGCGCGCGCCCGCCCTCGCGCCAACGCTGTACCGAGGGGAGATGCGGCACGGGGGCGTCGCCCTCGGCGAGCGCACGGATGCCCTGGAGGAAGCCGGGACGCGTGACGCGGATGCGCATCGTCGCGGGATCGTGGCAGTCCACGCACGAGACCGGGTGTGCGGTGCCCATGGCGTGGAGCTCCGCGCGCGCGTCCTGGTACGACATCTTGTACGTCATCTCGAAGCCCTTGACCGCGTCGCCGTCGCCGAGCTTCCTGTACAGCGGCATCACCGACGCGTGGCAGTGCAGGCACGAGCCGGACTGCGGCTTCGTCTGCCGCTGCGTCTGCTCCTGGTCCTCGAGCATGTACGCGTGCCCGCGCCGGTCGCGGTAGTCGATGGAGAACGCGTAGCCGAGGAACATGCGCTTCAGCCAGGGGTCGCGCTGGATCTTCTCCTCGGGCAGCGCCTCGCTGCCGCCGTGTCCGCCGAAGCGCGTGCGCGTGGCGATCGCGGTGAGCCGGTACGTCTCGTACTGACGCGGCCAGTTCACTCCCCACACGGCCGGGTCGGTCGTGTCCTCCGTCACCTCGCTCAGACGCACGAACGGCGCGCGCGCCTCGGCCTTGCGGTCCGAGACGTTCAGGAGCAGCGCCGTCACGCCGGCCGTCGCCACGGCGACGACGGCGATCACGAGCAGATACGGCCAGACGCGGCCGGCGACCGGGGAACTACGGCGCATCGTTCTCTCCTGCTGCGGGGCGGTCGGCGTCCACCCCGCGCTCCTCGGCACCGCGCCACGGACCGCCGAGCCCGGCACGCGGGCCGTGACCGACCGACGCATGGCACCGCACGCAGCGCGGTGCGCCCTCCTCGGCGACGGCCGCGAGGTCGTGGATCACGTCCGCATGACAGCGCAGGCAGTTCGCGTGGAGGATCTCGGCGTTCGGCGGCGTGATCGCGATCGGCTCCGGGAAGTCCTGGAGCGTGAAGGCCCGCGAGTGGTTCCAGCCGTTGCGCAACTTCGCGGCGTACTTCGCGGCGAACTCCGTCGGCAGGTGGCACTCGACGCACGTCGCCGCCGTGTGATGACTCGACTTCTGCCATGAGTCGAACTGCGACTGCATGATGTGGCAGTTCGCGCACGCGCGCGGGTCCGTGCTCAGGTACGACGTCCCCTCCGCGTAGTCGAAGGTGGCGAAGCCGACGCCGGCGAGGACGCCGACGGCGACGGATGCCCAGATCGCGGGACTCTGCGCGCGCTTCATGGAGACCGTCGGCGAGGCTAGCCGCGGGTCGGCCGGACACCGATGCAGACACGAGCGCCGCCGCGCGGAGCGGTGTCGATGCGTGACCGGGATGACACCACCGAGCGCGCGGCGGAAGGAGCGGCCGACGGGGGCTCAGCCGGCGCGGTGCTGCATCGACGCCAGCACGACCTCGGCGACACCCGAGAGGCCGTGCAGCCGGCGCACGAGCGAGAGCTGTCCGAGGTGCAGGCCCTCGTGGGCGACGAGGAACTGCAGCGCGTCCGCGACGGTGCGCCGGCCGCCGTCGGGGAAGTCGGGCGTGTACGTCGCCGCGAGCGTGGCGTCGTCGGCCTCGGCGAGCGCTCCGGCGATGGCGGCGCCGAGCGCGGTGAACTCGGCGAGCAGCGCCTCCGGCGCGGCGTAGGCCGATGCCGGCGCGGCGGGCTCGCCGAACGGCGTGCCCGCGCCGGGCGACGCCGGGGGCGCGTCGGCGCGGAGGTTCGCGGCGATCGAGCGCCGCACCTCGTTCACGTGCGCGAAGAGCCATACGGCGTGGTTGACGTGTGCGTGCGGGCGCTCCGTCCACATCGCGGGCGTGAAGCCGGCGACGGCGGAGGTGCCGAACAGGTCGTGGATGCGGAACTGCTGCGCGAGGGCGCGGACGGACTCGGACACGGGGACTCCTTTCCCGGAGGGACTTCTTGTACCGATAGGTACAGTCGATGTACCGAATGGTACATACGTCGAGGAGGCCGTCAAGCGACGTCTACACTGGGACGATCCGCCGATGGCGCCGAAGCAGCCCCCCGCCACCCCCTCGCCGTCCGCGCAGGCGACCGCCGACGCGCGCCGGCGCATCCTCGACGCGGCGTTCGACCTCTTCCACGGACAGGGCGTCGAGGGCACCGGACTCGAGCAGATCCTCGAGCGCTCGGGCACGGGGAAGAGCCAGCTCTACCACTACTTCGGGAGCAAGGACGGGCTCGTGCTCGCGGTCGTCCTCGACTTCGAGCAGCGCCTCCTGCGCGGCGAGCTGCCGGGCGCAGGCGGTGTGCACTCGCTCGACGACGTCGCGCGCTGGTTCGATGCGTTCGTCGGCTTCCAGCGCGCGACGGGCGCGGTACGCCACTGCCCCATGGCGACGATCGCGGCCGACCTCGATCCCGGCGACGAGGAGACGCGCGCGACGATCGTGCGCATCTTCGACCGCGCCCGCGCCCCGCTCCGCGACTACTTCGCCGCGTGCGCCGCCGGCGGCCGCCTCGCGCCCGGCGCGGACGCCGACGACCTCGCCGACTTCTGCATCGTCGTGATGCAGGGCGGGCTGCTGGTCTCGCGGGTGCGCCGCGACCCCGAGGCGTTCGCACGCGCCGCGGCGCAGGCGCTCGCACACGTGCGCGCGCTCGTGCGCGAGCGGGACTGAGGGCTCAGAACCGCGAGCGGAGCGTCGAGGCGTTCCAGGTCGCGGTCTTCTCGTTCAGCGTGTCGTTCAGCGTGGCGCAGAGGATGCGCTCGCCGTCGGTGCGCACGTTCACGAGTCCGTGCGTGCAGCGCCGCCGCGCGTCGCGCAGGATCTGCGGCCGATGCCCACCCGCTCCGCTCGGCGCGACGCCGACCCGGTGCTGCTCCCGGGCGTGCTGCTCGCGTGCACGGGGGCGCTCGGCCTGCTGGTCGTCGCCTTCGCGTGCATCCCGCTCGCGCAGGCCACCTCGGCCTCGCACGGCGTACGGTTCGCCGTGCTCGCGACGTTCGCCGTGCTGTTCGGCGTGCCGTCGCTGCTCGCCGTCGTGGGCGCGCTCGCCGCGCTGCGCAGGAGCAGCTATCGGATGGCCGTGCTCGGGAGCGTCGCGAGCTGGGCGGCGGTGCACACGACCGTCCTCGGGATCTCGGTCGGGATCTGGCTGTTCGTGGTCCTGCGCCGGCCCGAGGTGCGCGCGACGTTCCGCGGCGCGGGACAGCGCACGCGCGCCCGCGTCGTCAGGCCCGGCATGGACTTCGTCGCCGCCAACGCGCCGGGCGCGGTCGCACGCGCACCGCTCTCGGGCGCGCCGCCGCGCCATCCGACGTCCGCGCCCGCGGCGTGCATGATCGTGTGCGGCGCGCTCGGCGTGCTGCTCTGGGCCGCCGTGGCTCTCCTCGGAGCGCGGCCGGCGGAGACGGAGCCGCCGCCGACGCTGCTGCTCTTCGTCGAGTTCGTGGTCGCGTGCGTCGTCCTCGCAGGCGGCATCGCGATGGCGCGGCGGCGGGCGTGGGAGCTCGCCGTCGCCGGCGCGGGGCTGCTGCTCGTGTCGTGCGTCTGCGCGCTGCCGGGGATCCCGGTCGGGATCTGGTCGCTGGTCGTGCTGCTCCGCCCCGACGTCCGGGCCTCGTTCGCGGGCGGCGCGCCCCGTCCGCCGGGACCGCAGCGCCCGCGCCGCTGACGACGGTCGCGGCGCGGCGGCACGCGCCTCAGCCGTAGCGCGGTCCGTGCCAGTCCCACGCGCCCAGCTCGGCCTGGACGTCGAGGTGGTCCACGCCCTCGAGGTGGTCGAGCGCGAGGCGCGGGAGCGCCGCGCGGCGGCGTCCGCCGGCGGCGGACGGGTCGGCGGCGAACGTCTCGCGGAGAGCGCGCAGCGCGGCCACGTGACACCCCGCGCCCGCGACGAGCGGCGACTCCGCCAGCGCGGCCAGAGCGCCCGCGGCCCCCTGCGGACGCAGCCGCTCGGCGAGGTGGATCGCTCCGAGGCGCAGCCCGTCGCGGTCGTCCGGGCGGCGCAGCTCGGCGAGGAGCGCCGCGCTCGCGATGTCGGCGGGGGCGAGCGCCGCCACGGCCTGCAGCGCGGCGTCGCCCGCGAGCGGCCGCGCGCGCGCGTCGGCGAGGGTCGCGAGCGCGGGCTCGAGCGCGCGCGGGTCGCGCGCGTGCGTCAGCGCGTGCAGCGCGACGCGGCGCACCACCGGCTCGACGTCGCGGGCCAGAGCGAGCAGCGTGTCGGTGGCGCCGGGCAGGCCGCGCGTCGCGAGGTCGAGCAGGCCGACCGCGGCGCCGTGGCGCAGGCTCCAGGCGGGCGCGCGCGCGACCTCGGCGAGGAGCAGCACCCCGGCGCCGCCCGTGTCCCCCCAGTCGTGCGCGACGAGCGCGGCGCGCTGCGCGGCGGGCGGGCACGTGTCGCCGAGCAGGAGCGCGCGGGCCTGCGCGAGGTCCACGGGCGGTCGCACGCGGACGCCGTGTGCGTCGCAGACCTCCGCGGTCTCCGGATCGAGGCGCAGCTCGGCGTCGATCTCGCCGCTCTCGTCGGCGCCGCACTCCCACGGCACGTCGCCCGACGCGCCGCCCTCGGCGGGCGCGGCCTCGCGGTCGCCGCGCTCGAGTTCGTCGAGGAGCCAGCGCACCGGCGCGACCCAGCGCTCGAGGCGCCGGCGCGCGCGCGGCGTGGCGGCGTCGAGGGCGAGGAGCGTGCGCGAGCCGAGCAGGTCGAGCGCGGCGTCGACGGCCCCCGCGTCGGAGCCGCGGCGCGCGTCGGAGAGCGCGAGCATGACGCCGACGCAGGGGAAGTCCTCGAGCGCCTCGAGCGCCGCGCCGCGCACGTCGTCGTCCGGGTCGCCCAGCAGCCGCACCAGGTCGAACGTCAGCGCGAGCGGCTCGTCGTACAGCGCGGCGCGGCACGCGATCTCGCGCACGAGCGGGTCCGGGTCGCGCAGCCCGTGCCCCACGGCCTCGACGAGCCCGGGCGTGCGGGCCGCGGCGACCAGCGCCTCGGCGGCGGCACGCCGGACGGCGACGGCGGGGTCGCCGACGAGCGCGACCAGGCGCTCCTCGTCGGCCGCGTCGAGGAACGTCGTCCCGTACGCGCGGACGAGGTCGTCGGCGTGCAGCGTCCACAGGAGCGCCTGCGCGCGGGGCGGATCGTCGAACGGCAGCGCCCCGAGCACGCGCAGCGCCGCCTCGCGCACGCCGCGCGGGCGCGCAGCTTCGAGCAGCGCGCGCTCGAGCGGCGCGGCGGCGCGCAGGTCCTCGAGGGCTGCGAGCGTGTCGGCGACGTCGTCGCGTGCCTCGTCGACGAGGTCCGGCTCGAGCAGCAGCTCGACGAGCTCCGGGACGACCCCGCGCTCCCCGGCGTCGCGGATCTCGTCGAGCCGCGCGAGCAGCGCCGTGCGGCGCGCGCGTGAGGTGCGCCGGTGCGCGGGATCGGGGGCGGGCTCGGCGGTCATCGCGGGGCGGGCCGTCGGGGCCCGCGGCACTGTAGCGAGCGACACCCCCACGCGGCGGGCCGGGTGCCGGGGGCGACCCGGCGTGCGGCCGCGTCCCCGCGGGGTGGTAGCGTGGGCGACGAGATGGCGACGCGCATCATCGCGGTGCTGAACCAGAAGGGCGGGGTCGGCAAGACCACGACCTGCGTCAACCTCGGCGCGGCGCTCGCACGCCGGGGCCGGCGCGTCCTCCTGGTGGACATGGATCCCCAGGCGAACCTCTCGGTCCACGTCGGCATGGAACCGCACAAGCTGACGAAGACCACGTACTCGCTGCTGCTCGGCAAGCACGGCCTCGCCGAGGCGGTGCAGCCGACCGACACGCCGGGGCTCTTCGTGGTGCCCTCGACGCTCGGTCTCGCCAACGCGGAGATCCAGCTCGCCTCCACCGTCGGGCGCGAGCTGGTGCTGCGCGAGGCGCTCGAGGAGTGGCTGCACCCGGCGCCCGAAGGGCAGGGCCCGGGCGGCGCACCGCTGCCGTTCGGACAGACGCCCGCCGTCGGCGAGGCCGACGCGCCGGGGCGGCCGTCCGCCGACTTCGTGCTCATCGACTGCCCGCCGTCGCTCGGCACCCTCACCATGAACGCGCTGTGCGCCGCCGGCGAGGTGCTGCTGCCGATCCAGACCGAGTTCTTCGCGCTCCAGGGCGTGGCCGGGATCCTCGAGTCGGTGAAGGCGGTGCAGCGGCTCAACCGCGGTCTGCGCCTCTCCATGGTCGTCCCGTCGATGGTGGACCGCCGCACCACGCTCGCGCGCGACGTGCTCGACGAGGTGCGGGGCTACTTCGGCGACGTCGTCACGAAGACCGAGATCCGCAAGAACGTGAAGCTGGCCGAAGCCCCGAGCCACGGGCGCACGATCTTCGGATGGGACGCGCGCAGCAACGGCGCCGAGGACTACGACCATCTGGCGGCCGAGGTGCTCGGCGAGCTGGAGCAGACTCCTGCGCCCGCGGCGTCCGAGTCGCGGCCCGCCGCGGCGGAGAGCGCGGCGGTCGCCGAGACGACGACGGAGCCGTCGGAGTCGGCGCAGTCGGCGGGCAGCGCGTCCACGCCCGCGTCCGAGGCGGCGAGCAGCACGGTCGAGCCGGGCGCACCGGCCGAGCCGTGCGACGCGGCGGGACCCGTCGCGGCGGATCCCGCCGCGGCGCCTGCGGCGGCGCCGGATCCGGCGCCCGCCCCCGCCGAGACGGCTCCCGTCGCCGCCGCTCCTGCGACCGACCCGCAGCACGTCGCGCTCGCGGATCTGCCCGACACGCGCCCTGCGACACCCGCAGCCGACCCGGACCACGTCGCGTTCGCCTCCCCGCCGGAAGCGGCGTCCGCCGCGTCGGCCGAGGTCGACGTCACCGAGGTGCGCGTCCCGCTGGAGCAGCCGCCGTCCGCCGAGTCGGTGGACGACGCGGCCCTCGCGCTGGGCGGCGCGGCACCGGCCTGGCCGAGTCCGCAGCCCGGGCTCGCGCCGGACTCCGTGACGGGCGCCGGCCCGTCCGCTCCCGCGGTCGCGTTCGACGACGCGGCCGACGGGTTCGGCGGCGCGCTCTCCGTCGCGGAGCCCGCGTCCGACGACGACACGACCGCCTCGGTCGGCACCCCGGCCGACGAGCCCGCCGCCTACGATCCGTGGCGGCCCGAGACGTGGTAGTTGGCGATCCGCTGACGCGGCTCGCGGTGGGTAGTCGCGATCCGCTGACGCGGCTCGCGGTGCTAGTCGCGATCCGCTCACGCGGCTCGCTGTGGTCGTTGGCGAGGCGCTGACGCGGCGGGGTTCGCGGGCGACCCGCTGACGCGGCTCGCGCGGTGCCCGGCGGCGGGCGGGCGACGCCACGAGCGCGGTGCCGGTCGGCGCACGGCGGACGCGACGGCCGGTGGACGGCCGCCGCCGGGCTCGCGAGGGCTCCTCACGCGCGGTCCGCCGACCTGCCGATACGGGGTCGGAAGCCGCCTTCGGACGCCCTCGGGAAGGGGGCGCCCGCCGCGCGGTGCCGTCGCCATGCCGAGCCTCGAGATCGTCGTCACCCGTGGACCGTCCAAGGGCGCGCGCGCGCCCCTGGACTCCGACCGCCCCGTCACGCTCGGGCGCGGCGCGGACTGCACGCTGGCGCTCGCCGACGGGAAGGTCAGCTCGCGCCACGCGCGCATCGACCTCGAGCGCGTGGGCGTGACCATCACCGACCTCGGCTCGAAGAACGGCACGTTCGTGGACGGCATGTCGGTGCTCGAGCCGGTGCGCATCCGGCCGGGGCAGGAGATCTCGCTCGGCAACAGCTCGGTCGAGCTGATCGCCGTGGAGGAGCCGGGCGGCGCGCCGATCGCGCAGCCGGCGGTCGCGCCGGAGCAGATCCGGGCGCGCATCGACACGGTGCGCGAGCTGGCGCAGCCCGTCACGCGCGAACGCGTGGCCGGGGCGACGAAGGCGCAGCGCAGCCTCGCGATCCTGCACGAGATCGGCGCGCTGGTCTCCTCGGAGATCGACGAGGACGGGTTCCTGCGCCGCCTCATGGACCTGATCTTCACGCTGCTGCCCGCCGACCGCGGCGCGCTGATCCTCGTCGACGCCGACGGCACGCCGCAGACGCGCGCGCGGCGCGCGACGCACGAGCGCGACGAGGCGACGATCCACGTCTCCCGCACCATCCTCGGCAAGGTGCTCGACGAGGGCATCTCGATCCTCACCGCGGACGCGGGCTCGGACGCGCGGCTCGCCGACGGCGCAAGCATCGTGATCGGCAACGTGCGCTCGGCGATGTGCGTGCCGATCCGCGGCAAGCGCCGCACGCTCGGCGCGATCTACGTCGACACGGTCCTCTCCGTCGGCGTGTTCGGCAAGGACGACCTGCACGTGCTGACGACCGTCGGCATCGTGGCGGGCACGGCGCTCGAGAACATCGAGCTGTTCCGCCGCAACCTCGAGCAGGCGCGCATGGCGGCGATCGGCCAGGTCGTCGCGGGTCTCGGCCACGACATCCGCAACATGCTCACGGCGCTGCGCGGCGGCGTGTTCGTCATCGACGAGCTCGTGCGCGAGCGCGACGACGAGGAGCTGCGCGGCGCGTGGGACATCGTGCGCTACGGCCAGGACTCGATCGGCAACCTCGTGCAGGACATGGTGAACTTCAGCAAGCGCCGCGAGCCGGACTGGCGGATGTGCGACATCAACGCCGTCGTGCACAACGCGGTCTCGTTCCAGCGCCAGCGCGCGGAGGAGCGCGGCATCGCGCTCGGCGAGTTCCTCGACCCGACCATCCCGCAGTTCCTCTGCGAGCCGTCCGCAATCGAGCGCTGCGTGCTGAACCTCGTCTCGAACGCGCTCGACGCGTGCACGGAGAAGTCCGGCTCGGTGCGCATCACCACGCAGCCGAACGACGACGGCACCGCTGCGCTGATCACGGTGCAGGACGACGGCGAGGGCATCCCGCCGGAGCGGCACCAGCGCATCTTCGACCTGCTCTATTCGACGAAGGGCTCGCGCGGCACCGGCTTCGGGCTCGCGATCACGAAGAAGATCGTCGAGGAGCACGGCGGGCGCATCCACCTGCGCTCGGAGCCGGGCGCGGGCGCCTCGTTCACGCTCGAGCTGCCCTGCCGCACGCAGGTGCCGGCCGAGGCGACCGCCGCCATCTGCTGACGCGACCGGCCGTCCGCCGCTGCGCCGCCGCCCGCCTCCGGACCGTGCCGGACGTCAGGAGCTGCGCAGCCGTTCGAGCAGCGCAGCCGCCCGCGCGCGCGCGTCCGGGCCGGTCAGCCAAGCTCCGGACGCGGCGACCTCGGGTCCGCGCGGCGCCGCGCGCGCGGCGGCGAGCGCCCCGGCGAACGCGAGCGCGGGCGCGATCACGCCCTGCGGCGCGGGTGCGGTCCGCGGCGGCGGCGGTGGCGCCCCGAGCGCCGCCGCGAGGTCTGCAGCGGCGCGCTCGAGCGCGCGCCGCGCCACGCGCCCCAGGGCGTCTTCGAGGGCGGCGCCGCCGGCCTCGAGGGCCGCGGCGAGCCGGGACGCCGCGCCGCCCCAGAGAGGTTCGTCACCCTGCGCGCCGGCCCCGTGCATGCGCCGCCTCCCGCTCACCGGTCCAACTCGACTTCGTCCGCCCGCGCGTGCAGCATGCCCGGCGGCGTGACGACGGGCAACCCCCTGACGGCGATCGAGTCGGAGCTCGTCGAGCGGATGCGCGGCAGCGACATCATCTCGGTGCGCCAGTTCCGGCCGGACGAGCTGCGCACCCTGCTCGGCATCGTGCAGCGCTTCGAGGGGGACACGCCGCCCCTGCTCCTCGGCAAGGTGCTCGGCGCGCTCTTCTTCGAGCCGTCCACGCGCACGCGGCTCTCGTTCGAGAGCGCGATGCTGCGCCTCGGCGGCAGCGTGATCGGGTTCGCCGACGCGGGCATCACGTCGGCGACGAAGGGCGAGACGCTCCAGGACACGCTGCGCATCGTCGAGAACTACTGCGACGTGATCGTGATCCGCCACCCGCGCGAGGGCGCCGCGCGCGCCGCGGCGGAGGCGACGACGCGCCCCGTGGTGAACGGCGGCGACGGCGCGAACCAGCACCCGACGCAGACGCTGCTCGACCTGTACACGATCCAGCGGCGGCTCGGCCGCGTGTCGGGGCTGCGCATCGGCTTCCTCGGCGACCTGAAGTACGGACGCGCGGCGCACTCGCTCGTCGAGGCGGCCGCCATGCTCGGCAACGAGCTCGTGCTCGTCGCGCCGCCGTCGCTGCGCCTGCCGTCGCGGCGCCTCGAGGAGCTCGCGGCGCTCGGCGCCACGTACGAGGAGACCAGCGAGCTCGGGCCGACGCTCCCGACCGTGGACGTGCTGTACGTGACGCGCATCCAGCAGGAGCGCTTCGCCGATCCGCTCGACTTCGAGCGCGTGCGCAACGCGTACCAGATCGACCGCGAGACGGTGGACCGCGGCAAGGAGGGCATGATCGTCATGCACCCGCTGCCGCGCGTGAACGAGATCCACCCGAGCGTCGACGCGTCGCCGCGCGCCGCGTACTTCGAACAGGCGAAGAACGGCGTGACGGTGCGCAAGGCGCTGCTCGCGCTGCTCATGGGAGCGGTGTCGTGAGCACCGGCGACCGCCGCACGCAGAAGCAGGTGGCCGCGCTGCGCAGCGGCACGGTCGTGGACCACCTGAACCCGGGCATGGCGCTCAAGGCGCTGCAGCTGATCGGCCTCCCCGCGGACGCGACGGCGCTGATCGGCGTGAACCTCTCGAGCGCGAAGATGGGCCGCAAGGACATCCTCAAGCTCGAGAACTTCGAGATCCAGCCGGAGCAGGTGGAGCGCCTCGCGGTGCTCGGGCCGAAGGCGAGCGTCTGCTACATCCGCGACTACACGGTCGTGCGCAAGGTGCAGGTGCGGCTGCCGGAGCGCATCGAGGCTCTGCTGCGCTGCCCGAACCCCGCGTGCATCACGAACCACGACCGCATCACGACGCGCTTCGACGTGGAGCGGCAGGGCCCCACGCTCGTGCGCTGCCACTACTGCGAGCGCCTGATCAGCGAGGACGAGTTCGTCCTGCTGTGAGGGCCGTCACGTGAAGCGCACGTGCGCGGAACGTGAGGCCGGTCTCGTGCTCGCGGCGTCCGTGGTGCCCTGCGGCGGCATCGTTACCCTCTCCGCATGAGCAGCACCGCCGACCACACCGCGTCCCTCTCCTCGCGTCTGCCGCAGGTCATCGACGGCTACGACCTCGCCGCCGAGACGCAGCGCGCGCGCACGACGATCCCCGACGTCCACGTCCTCGGCCGCACGCTGAACCGCGCGACGGCAGTGGTCGCGTACGGCCCCGAGCCGGCCCACCACGAGGAGACGCGGCGGCGGCACGCGGCGAACGTCTTCGCGAACACGCTCGACCCGGACTCGCCGGTGCTCGAACTCGGCTGGCCGACGTCCGGCCACTTCGTGATGGACTCGCGCGGCGTCCACATCGACCTGGTGCTCGCGGTCGCGCAGCGCGTGCTCGACGAGCGGCACCCGCGCGTCGTCGAGGCGCTCGCGCGTCTGTCCGACGCGGGGCTCCTCGCCCACCGCGAGATCAACACCGACGACTACCTGGACCGCGCGCCGCACGCGCCGGGGCTGCACCTGCCGCAGGACGTCGCGGAGCTCCTGAACGGCGTGCTCGCGACGAGCTACCCGGGCTCGGGCGCGTGGCGCACGTTCTTCACCAACTCGGGCGCCGAGTCGTGCGAGGCGGCGCTCAAGCTCGCCTTCATGACCCGCTACAAGCGCTTCCTCGAGACGCACGGCGAGGCGCGGCTCGCGGAGGTGATGCGCGAGCTCGGCATCCGCCCCTTCGCGCCGCTCGCCGCCGACACGAGCCGCAAGGAGGCCGTGTACGAGGACTACCCGTTCTTCGTCGCGGGCCTCGAGCGCGCGTTCCACGGCCGCACGCTCGGCGCGCTCTCGCTGACGGCGAGCAAGAAGGTGCAGAAGGTCGGCTTCCCGCGCCTGCGCTGGGTGCGCCACATCCCGCTGAACGCCCCCGCCGGGACGCTCGAGGCGCTCGTGGACACGCGCGGCATCGACGAGCTGCTGCGCACGCCGGGCGAGCTGCGCCGCACGATCGACGACGGGCGCATCCCGCGCGACCTGTTCGCCGGCTTCCTGATGGAGCCGTTCCAGGGCGAGGGCGGCTACCGCCCCGCGACGCCGGAGTTCGCGCAGGACTGCGCGCGCACCTGCCGCGCGCACGGTGCGCTGTTCATGCTCGACGAGGTGCAGACCTTCGCGCGCACGGGCACGCTCTTCTTCGGCCAGCAGCTCGGCGTCGAACCCGACGCGGTCTCGATGGCGAAGGGCCTCTTCGCCGCGGCGCTCGTCGCGCGGGCCGACCTGTCGAGGTACCTGCACGGCGGCTGGCACTCGAACACGTGGGGCGGCGGACGCATCCTCGACGTGCAGGTCGGTCACGCCGTCCTCGACACGCTCGCGCACCACCGCGATCCCTTGTTCGAGGGCCGTTCGCTGCCCGAGAACCAGATGCTGAAGGGCCGCCTGCTCGAGGCGGGCCTGCACGAGCTGCGCACGCGGCACCCGGGCGTCGTCGACTCCTACGTCGTGCGCGGCGGCATGGCGCGCCTGACGGTGCGGCGCCGCGCGGACCTCGTCCGCGAGGCGTGGGCGCGCGGGCTGAAGCTGTTGCCGTGCGGCGCCGCGGGCGAGGTCTCGTCGATCCGCGTGCTGCTCCTCGCCGACGTGCTCGGCCGCGAGGTGCACGCCGCGCTCGACGTGCTCGACGCCGCCTGCGCGGCGCTGAGCTGACCCGTGGCACCGCTCCACCGACGTCGCGCCCCGGCGGCCGCGCTCGCGCTGCTCGCGGCGCTCGCCGCATGTGGCCGCTCGAACTCGCCCGCGGCGCCGAAGGCGGAGGACTCGATGGACGCGGAGCGCGACGCGGTGGACGGCTCGTTCGCGGTCTCGGACGCCATCGAGCGCGAGGCACGACGTCTCGGCACCAACCTGCGGCGCATGCAGGGTCTGGACGAAGACGGCTCACCGCAGCCGGCGAACGGCATCACGATCGACGTTGCGCACGATCGCAGCGTGGCCGCACTCGATGCGCTCTCGCAGATCGAGCCGGGAGCGTACGTCGTCTTCATCTCGGAGCAGGGCTTCGACGGAGACGACGACCAGCTCTCCGTACTGCGTACGGCAGATCCCTTCGACGCCGTGCGGGCGATGGGAACGAACGGGGCGAACTTCGACATCACCAACGCGATGGTGATCGAGCGGCTGACGCTCTGGCGCGAGCGCTACGGGCTGACCGTCGTCGGCGCCGGTTTCGACTGGCTCTGGGTGCAGTTCGCGCGCGCTGCACCGGACTGGACGGCGTTCGCCGACGAGGTCTACGAGTTCTGCCCGGATGCCGTCGACCAGGGTGTGGGGACGGTCGAGGCCCTCGCCGAGGGGCTCCGCGATACCCGGACCGTCTACCTCTGGTGGGACTGACGGCTCGCATCGACGGTCTGCACCGCGACCGGCTGCGACGGCGCGGCGCTCGACGACTCGGCGACCGCGACCGAGGTGACGGGCTGCCGCCTCACCAGGAGCCGCGTGCTGCTCGCGAACGGCGGCACCTTCGGCAGCTTCGCGGGGAACAACGTCGTGCTGGACGACGCGGTCGCGCCCGGGATCGTCCGAGGCGCGTCAGCCCTTCGGCCACTTCGCGGCCTCGCCCTGCTCGACGATCACGTCGAGCTCGGAGAGCCGCAGCCGGTGCTTCTCGAGGATCTCGCCGCGCAGCTCGTTCAGGCGCGCGCGGTAGACCTTCGCGCGCTCGTCGCCCGCGGCGTCGCCGGGCACCTTGCGCGCGGCCTCGGCCGTCGCCTCCTCGAGCGCCTTGCACCAGGCGACGTACACGGCCTTGCGGTCGTCCTCGGACATCCGCTCCCCGATCGACACGGGATCGACGTACTTCTTCGGGTCCTTCAGGTAGTCCTCGAGGTCTTCGGGGCGCCGGAAGCCGTAGCCGGTGATCTCCTTGAGCGCCGCGATGAGCGCCTTCGTGCACTCGGGCCGCGGACGCCAGCCGCGCTGGCCGCCGTACTTCGACTTCCACTTCGCCTTCGCGGCCTCGGCGTCGGCGCTGCCCTCGGCGCCGGTGTCGACGCTGACGGTGCCCGTCGCGAAGCTCTTCTCGTCCGGGTAGCGCTTGAAGAAGTCGAGCATCTCGCGCAGCGCGAAGTCGCTCTTCCAGCGGCCGAACACCTCGAACGTCGCCGCGACGATCCCGTCGTCGCCGTGGGTGACGAGCCCCTTCAGGTCCTTCTCGGCCTTGCGGTGCTCGAGAGCGCCGATCGAGCGCACCGCCGCCTGCACGACCTTGGCCTGCTCCTCGTCCGCCTCGTGCTCCTCGATCAGCTTCTGCAGCCGCGGGCCGGCGCTCTTCGCCGACGTGAGCTGCAGCCCGAGCCCCGCCGCGGCGGCGGCGACGACGTTGCGGTCGGCGTCGTCGAGCAGCTTCATGAGGTCCTTCGCGACCTTCGGGTGCACGACCTTCGAGTAGGAGCGCAGCGCGCGCAGCTTGTAGTCGATGTCCGCCGTGTCGAACTCGCGCGCGAACGCGTCCTGCGCCGACTTCAGCGTCTTCGCGTCGACGTCGACGACCTCGTCGGCGGCGCGCGCCGCGGGCGGTGCGAGCAGCGCGGGCGTGGCGGCGAGCACGGCCGCGAGCAGCGTGGCGGCGATCGGGCGGCGCGGCGTCATGGTTCTCCTCCCTCGGGCCTCAGGTGCGGGCGGGCGCAGCCGCCGCGCGGCCGCGGAGACTACGCCAGATGCGACGCAGCGGTCCGCCGCGGCGCGCGCGGCGCTCCTCCGGGCGCCAGCCGTCGGGCGCCGCGACCGACTCGACGACGCGGCGCACGATCTCGTCGGCGCTCACGTCCTGCGCGACGGCGGTGAAGCTCGGCACGATGCGGTGCCCCATCACGGGCGCGACGACGGCACGCACGTCCGCGCAGTTCGGCGCGGCGCGTCCGTCGCACAGCGCACGGGCCTTCGCGACCATCACCAGCGCCTGCGGCGCACGCGGGCCGGCGCCCCACGAGATCAGGTCGCCGATGCCGGCGGCCGCCTCCGGTCCGGGGCGCGTGGCGCGCGCGAGGGCCGTGGCGTAGCGCAGGACGTCGTCGGGCGTGCGCGCGTCGCGCACCACGCGCTGCAGGCCGATGATCTCGTCGCGCGTGAGCACGGGTGCGAGGTCGGGCAGCGATCCGGCGACGGTGCGGCGCACGATCCGCCGCTCCTGCTCCTCTTCCGGGTAGTCCACCACGATGCGGACCAGGAAGCGGTCGAGCTGCGCGGCCGGGAGCTCGTACGTGCCCTCCTGCTCGATCGGGTTCTGCGTCGCGAGCACCACGAACGGCGCGGGCAGCGGGCGGCTCGTGCCGGCCGACGTGACCGTACGCTCCTCCATGCCCTCCATCAGCGCGGCCTGCGTCTTCGGCGGCGTGCGGTTGATCTCGTCGGCGAGCAGGAGGTTCGTGAAGATCGGGCCGTGCACGAACCGGAAGCCGCGGCCGCCCTCGGGCAGATCGCAGAGCGTCTCGGCGCCGACGATGTCGCCGGGCATCAGGTCCGGTGTGAACTGGATGCGCCGGAACTCGAGCTCGAACAGTTCCGCGACGGACGAGCAGAGCAGCGTCTTCGCGAGGCCCGGCACGCCGACGAGCAGACCGTGACCGTTGCAGAGGAGGCACGCGAGGACGAGGTCCACGACGTGTTCCATGCCCACGATGCGCGTGCCCAGGCGCGCGCGCAGCTCCTTCACGGCCCGCGGCAGGCTCTGGCGCAGCTCGGCGTCGGTCATGGCGGCATCGTACCCGCCCGCGAGGCGCGCGGACGGCGGATCCCGTGAGCCTGCGCGTGCTGCACCTGGCGACCACGCTCGACCGCGGCGGCGCCGAGAACGCGCTCCTCCACCTCGCCGCGGAACAGGTCCGCGCCGGTCACGAGGTGACGGCCGCGTGCCTGAAGGGCGCCGCGGAACTGGAGCCGGCGTTCGCGGACGCCGGCGTGCGCATCCAGCACGTCGGGCGCGACGGCTTCGGCGTCGCCGGAGCGGTCGCGCGCGCGCGCCGGCTCGTCGCGTCGCTCCGCCCGGAGGTGCTCCACACGCACCTGTTCAAGGCCGACACGCTCGGCGCGGCGCTCGCCGGACCGCGGCGGCGCGGCGCGCGGGTGCTCGTCTCGACGAAGCACAACGAGGACGTGTACCTGCGCGAGGCGGCGTGGCGCGCGCTCGGGCGGCGCGTGGCGGCGCGTGCCGACGCGCTCGTGGCGATCTCGCCGGGCGTCGCGCGCTTCGTGCGCGAGACGCTCGGCGACGCCGCGGCGCGCCTCGACGTGATCCCGTACGGCCTCCCGCCGCTCGCGCGCGCGGGCGACGGCGCCGCGTTCCGCCGCGCGCACGGCATCGCCGCGGACGCGCCGCTCGCGCTCTGCGTCGCGCGTCTCGCGGAGCAGAAGGACCACGCGACGCTCCTCGCCGCGTGGCGCGCGCTGCCGTCTCCGCCGCACCTCGTGCTGCTCGGACGCGGGCCGCTCGAGACGGAGCTGCGCCGCCGAGTGCAGGGGCTGCCGGTGACCTTCGCCGGCTTCGTCGACGACCCCGCCGACGCGTACGCCGCGGCCGACGTCGTGGTGCTCGCGTCGCGCCACGAGGGCCTCGGGCTCGTGCTGCTCGAGGCCGCGCAGCACGGCGTCCCGGCGGTCGCGACGCGCGTCGGCGGGATCCCCGACGTCGTGGAGGACGGCGCGACGGGGCTGCTCGTCCCCGCGGGCGACGCGACGGCGCTCGCGGGCGCCGTCGCGTGTGTGTTCGCGGACGCCGCGCTGCGGACGCGGCTCGGCGGCGCCGCGCGCGAGCGCGTCGCAGCGCGTCACGCGCTCGGACCGTACGCCGCCGCACACGAACGGCTCTACCGCGAGCTGCTCGGGGCGCGCGCATGAGCGACGGACCGCGCGTGCTCGTCGTCGCGCGCCCCGGCACAGGCGGCGCCGGTCGTGTGCTCGACGCACTGCTGCGCACGCTCCCCGCGCGCGGCGTGCGCGGCGTCGCCGCACTGTCGGGGACGGAGAGCACGCAGCTCCTCGAGACCGCGCAGGAGCACGGCTGGGAGACGATCCGGCTCGACCTGCGACGCGAGATCAGTCCGGTGCACGACGCACGCGCCGCGCTCCGGCTGCGGCGCATCGCACGCGGCTGCGACCTCGTCCACGCGCACGCCGCGAAGGCCGGGGCGCTCGCGCGCCTCGCGCTGCCGCTGCGCAAGGGCGTGCCGGTGGTCTATGCGCCGCACGGCTTCTTCTTCACGTACCACGCCGAGGGCAGCGCGGCGTGGCGCCGCTACCTCGCGCTCGAACAGCGGCTCGCGCCGCGCACGACGCTGCTCCACTGCGTGAGCGCGGCCGAGCGCGACGTCGCCGTCGAGCACGGACTCGCGACGGAGGAGGGCTGCCACGTCCTCACCAACCCGCTCCCGCCCGAGCGGCCGGGCGACGCGGCGCGCCTGCCTGCGCAGGACGGGGCGCGCCCGCTCGTCGTCATGGCCGCGCGCCTCGCCGAGCCGAAGGACCCGGAGACGTTCGTGCGCGCCGCGGCGGCGGTGTCGGCCCGCACGGGTGCGCGCTTCGCGCTCGTCGGTGACGGTCCGCTCGCGGACGCGACGCGACGCGCCGCAGGCGACGCGCCCGTCACGTTCCTGCCGCCGGACACGCCGGTGCGCGCGCTGCTGCGCCGCGCCGCGGTGGCCGTGCTCGCGACGCGGAGCGAGGCGTTCCCGCTCTTCGTCGTCGAGGCGCTCGCAGAGGGCGTCCCCGCCGTGCTCTCCGACCTGCCCGGCTGCCGCGAGGCGGGCGGCGACGCCGCGCTCTACGTGCCGCCCGGATCGCCGCAGGCCCTCGCGGACGCGCTCGTGCGCCTGCTCGGCGACGCAGCGCTGCACGCGCGGCTCGCGGGCGCGGCCCGGGCACGCGGGCCGCAGTTCGACGAGGCGCGCTGGGCCGACGGCGTCGTCGCGATGTACGGGCGCGTGCTGCACCCGCCCCGGCGCTGACCGGCGTCAGCGGCGGCGCTGCACCAGCACGACGCCCGCGAGCACGAGCGCGCCGCCCGTCCAGAACGCAGGCCCCAGGTCCTGGTCGCCGCGCAGCCAGCCCGCCCACGCGAGGAGCGCCGACAGCGCGGCCGTCGCGGCGGGCTGCGCGTTGGCGCAGATCGCGACCTGCACGGGCTCGAGGTGCCGCAGCATCCCGTTCCAGAGCAGCATCATGAACGTGCTCGTGACGGCCGCGAGCCACGCGACGCCCACCCAGCCGCGCGCGTCCACCGCGGCGTAGTCGGTCGCGCGCAGCGGCCCGACGCAGAACGGCAGCAGCACGAGCGCGCCGATCACGAGCGACCACGCCGTGACCACGCGCGCGTCGTGGCGCTTCGCGAGCACGCGTGCGGCGATGGTGTACGCCGCCCACACGAGCACGCCGACGGCGATCCAGAGGTCGCCGTGGCGCAGCGCCGCCGCCTGCGTGCCGCTCTCCCACGGCCGCAGCAGCACGAGCACACCGGCGAGCGCGAGCAGGACGCCGAGCGCCCGCCCGCGCGACGGCGCGCGGCGCTCGAGAGCGGCGGTCATGAGCAGCACGACGACGGGCGTCAGCGCGTAGAGCAGCGCCGGGTGCGACGGCGCCGTGTGGCGCATCCCGCGCACGAACACGTACTGGTTGAGCGGCACGAGCAGGACGCCGAGCCCGCCCACCTGCAGCCACTCGCGCGGCGTGAAGCGCGGGCGCGGGATGGCGCTCCCGGTGAGCAGCAGCACGAGCAGCGCGGCGCCGCCGGCGCGCAGCATCGTCAGCGCGGCCGGGCTCGCGAACTGCACGGCGGCGGGCTTGACGAGCACGTACGTCAGCGCCGCGCACACCACGTGCAGCGCCATGGAGAGATAGGCGCGGACGCGCGTCATCCCGCGCTCAGACGCTCCGACGCGGGGGCGGCGCGACGCGTGCGCGCGGCGGCTGCCCGAGCGCCGCCTCGCACGCGGCGACGACCGGCGCGGCGGCGAGATCCTCCATGCAGCGGTGGTGCGCGAGCGGGCAGACCTTCTCGTGGCAGGGCATGCACTCGAGCAGCGGCGCGAGCCGCACCACCGAGCCGCGCGCCCGCGGCTGGTCGGTCATCATCGGATCGGTCGAGCCCATCACGCAGACGACGGGCACGTCGAACGCGATCGCGAAGTGCCGCGGGCCCGTGTCGGTCGTGACCATCAGCGCGAGACGCGCGACGACGCTCTTCAGCCCCGCGAGCGACAGCACCGCGTCGCTCGTGCGGATGACGTCGGGCACGCCTGCCGCCACGATCGCGTCCTCGACGGCGCGCCCGAGCGCCTCCTCGCCGGGGCCGCAGAGCACCACGGGACGCAGACCGCGGCGCGCGCGCAGCGCGGCCGCGACCTCGCCGAAGCGGTCGGCGCGCCAGTGCTTGCTCGGTCCGAACGCCGCGCCCACGTTCACGCCGAGGAGCGGAGTGCCTGCGGCGCCGTGACGCGCGACGAACGCGTCGGCCTCGCGCTCGCCGGCCGCGGTGACGGCGAGCTCGGCGTCCTCCGCGAGCACCTCGCACCCGAGATGCCGCGCGAGGTCCAGGTAGTACTGCGGCATCGGGCGCGGCACGCGGCGGTGGCCGCGCATCGGCGGCACCAGGCGGTCGGTGAGCAGGAAGCCGCGTCCGCCGTAGGACCAGCCGAGGCGCCGCGGGATGCCCGCGAGGCGCATCAGGAGGGCCGACGAGAACGAGTTCGGGCACACGACCGCGAGGTCGTAGCGGCGTGTCCGCAGCTCGCGTGCGAGCCGCCGCATGCCGCCGAACCCCGCGTGCTCGCCCTTGCGGCGGTAGGGCACGACGTCGTCGATGCCCGCGAAGCCCTCGAGGACGAGCGCGCCGCCGGGCTGCGTGAGCACGTCGAGCCGCGCGCGCGGATACGCCTCGCGCAGCGTGCGCAGGAGCGGCGTCGCCATGACGACGTCGCCGAGCCAGTTCGGCGCGCGGACGAGGATGCGGTCGAAGGCCTCCATGCCGCGTGGAAGCTACGCCCGGGGCGGCGTGCCCCGCGCAAGATCGCGGGCGCTCACGCGCGCAGGAAGCGCACGAGCCCGCGCCCGAGGAACCACGCTGCGAGGCGCAGCTCGGCGGACTTCGCAGGTCGCTTCGCCGGGCGCACGAGCCACGTGAGCGCGTCGCGCAGCGCGTCGGTCGCCATCCGCAGCAGGAACAGCGGCTTGAACGCGATGCGGTAGAGCACGCCGAGCTCGATCCCGTGGAAGCGGTCGACGTAGCGGAAGAGGCTCTCGAGGTACCACGCGAGCGCGGGTCCGCGGCGCGGGTCGCTGCTGGCGCCGCCGCGGTGACGCACGGTCGCGCCGGGCACGAAGCGCACGCGCCGGCCGCGCGCGGCGAGGCGGCGGCAGAGGTCGGCCTCCTCGAAGTAGAGGAAGTAGCGCTCGTCGAAGCCGCCGAGGGCGTCGAGGTCGGTGCGGCGCACGGCGAGCGCGGCCCCGAGGACGACGGGCACGTCGTCCTCGCGCGCGTCCGGCGCCTTGTAGCGCTCGTACGCGCGCGCTCCGAGCCGCACGAAGCGCAGCGCGGTGTGCTGGTGGAGCAGCGCCAGCGGCGTCGGGTGCCCGCGCACCGAGGGCTGCGGCGCGCCGTCGTCGCCCACGACCGCAGGGCCCGCGGCGCCGGCGCCCGCGTCGCCGTCGAGGGCCGCGACGAGCCCCGCGAGCGCACCCGGCAGCACGGTCGTGTCGGCGTTCAGGAAGAGCACGTGCCGCGCGCCCGGCACGCGCGCCGCGCCCTGGTTGCACGCCGCGCCGAACCCCGCGTTGCGGCCGTTCGCGACCACCTCAACGCGCTCTCCGAACCGCTCGCGCGCGGCGCGTGCGGTGCCGTCCTGCGACGCGTTGTCGACGAGCACGACGGACGCGGCCACGGCGTCGCCCGCGGCGACCTCGAGCACGCTCGCGAGACACGCCAGCGTGCGCTCGCGCGTCTCGTACGAGACGACGACGACGGCAAGATCGCACGCCGCCGCGGCGTCGCTCACGCGGATGCCCCGCCGCGCGCCAGGTCGGCCAGCGCCTGCGCGGTGCGCGGTCCGACGACGTCCACCGACCAGTTCGCGAGCACTTCCGCGCGTCCGCGGCGCCCCAGATCGGCCGCGACGTCGCGCTCGGCGTGCAGTCGCGCGAGCGCGCTCCCGAACGACTCCGCGTCGGGCGCGAGCAGCGCCGCGCGTCCCCGGTCCGCGATCTCGACGTTCACGCCGACCGGGCTCGCCACCGACGCCACGCCGCACGCCATGTACTGCAGCAGCTTGAAGCCGCACTTGCCGCGACTCCACGCGTCGTCGGTGAGCGGCATCAGGCCGACGTCGAGGGAGCGCAGGAAGGTCAGCTCGGCCTCCTCGGACCACGGCGTGAACTCCACCGGGACCGGCAGCTCGGGCGGCTGGTCGGCGCAGACGGCGACACGCACGTCGGCGTGCGCCGCGACGAGCCGTGCGAGCGGCGCGGCCACGGCGGCGAGGTAGGGACGCGTCGAGCGCGAGCCGATCCAGCCGATGCGGAACGTCGCGCGCGGTTCCGGCGGCGAAGCCGCGGGGGCGTAACGCGCCGTGTCGACGGGCGTCGGCGCCGTGACGCAGCGTGTCCCGGGTGCGGCCGCGGACACGGCGGCGTGCAGGACGGCGTTCCCCGCGAGCACGAGGTCGGCGGCGCGGACGGTCGCGCGGAAGCGCGCCGCGCGCACGCGCGAGTGCAGGTCGCCGCGGAACGGGTCGCGGTGCATCACGGCGTCGTCGACGTCGAACGCGAGCCGCGGCACGGCGCGCCGCAGCAGCAGGAGCTCGGCGCGCGTGAACAGCTTGCGCTGCAGCACGACGACGTCGGCCGCGGCGGCGCGGCGGAACAGCTCGATGCGCTCGCGCAGCCGCTTCGGGATCTCGTCCACGACGAGTTCTCCGAAGCCCGCCGCGACGAGGTGCGGCCGCAGCGCGCGCACGCGGTGGCGCACGACCGGGCCGAGGGCGTCGGCGGTGAGGACGTGCAGCCTCACGACGCCTCGGGCCGCCGCGCGGTGACGAGGAAGCCCGTCGTGTGCGCGCGCCGCGTGTCGAGCGGGTCGAGCGCGATGCAGAGCGCCGGCACGAGCACGGTGAAGAACAGCATCGAGAAGGGCTCGAGGAGCAGGAACACGACGCGCCAGACGAGCCGCCGCCCCTTCGGGAACAGGTGCCGGTGCGCGGCCTGGACCTTGTCGCCGAGGAACGCGAAGTACCCGCCCTCCGGCTCGATGCGCTCCGCCTCGAGCCCCGCGCGCCGCAGCAGCAGCGCCAGCCCGTGGCGCGTGTAGCGGAAGTAGTCGTGCGGCTCCTGGTGCTCCTTGAACGCGAGCGGCGCGGTCATGTGCAGCCGCCCCCCCGGGCGCAGCACGCGACGCACCTCGTCCAGGAACACCTGCGGATCGGTCAGGTGCTCGAGGGTCTCGGTGCAGAGCACGTGGTCGAACGCGGCGTCGCGGAGCGGCATGCGCAGCAGGTCGCCGGAGACGTTCAGCGCCGTGTAGTCCCAGCGCGGATCGCCGCGACCGTCGTCGAGCCCGACGTAGCGCGCGTGCGCGAAGTGCGCGCGGTAGCGTCCCTCGCCCGCGCCGGCGTCGAGCACACGTTCCCCGGGCGACACGCTGCGCGCACTGCGCTCCACGAATCGGGACACCGCCGTCCTGTGGAGGTCCAGTCGGGCGCGCAAGGAGCGGGGCAGGAGCGAGCGCAGACGCACGGCGTCGATCGTCGGAAGTCCCTTCGGGGCCTCGCAGTAGAGCAGGCGCGGCGGGGAGCGTCCACGCGCTCCCGGTGCGGCGCCGCGGCGTTCGGCGCCGCCGGGCGCCGCTGGTATGCTGCTTGCTGTCCGAAGAGGGGCCCGGACCCGCCTGCCGCAGGAGACCCGCCATGAGCCGCATCGTCCGCACGTTCGTCCTCGCCGGCGCCGCCGCCGCGCTGACCGCCGCGGGAGCAGCGCTGCGCGCCCCGCTCACCGGCGACGCGCACGTGCTGCCCGCGGCCTGGGCCGACGAGATCGACGACGCCGTCGCGGCGCTCGAGGCGGCGGCGAAGGACGGCGACGACGGCGCGACCCTGGCGAAGCTCGTCGAGCTGCAGGACAAGACCGACGAGCGCGTGGTGGACGCGGTCCGCAAGCTCCTGAAGTCGAAGAACGACCGCATCGTCGGGGCCGCGGTGAAGGATCTCGCGCGCCGCAAGGACGAGTCCGTCGACAAGGCGATCCCGGGCAAGCTCGACGACAAGAAGCTCCTCAAGGAGCACGTGCAGGTCCTCTACGCCTACCTCGACGCCGCCGCCGTGTACGCGAACCCGAAGCACGGCAAGGTCCTCGAGGAGCTGGTGAAGAAGCACCTCCCGTCGGACGCGGAGATCACGACCCGCGCCATCGCCGCGTACGGCGCCGTCCGCGAGAAGTCACGCATCGACACGCTCATCGAGTGGCTCGACCAGGTCGAGAAGACCGGCGGGAGCGGGCAGGGCGGCGGCGGCGGCGGCAAGTCGATGAGCGCGGAGACGCGCGAGAACTACGCCAAGGCGAAGACGGCGATCATCGCGGCGCTGAACACCTCGACCGGCGAGGACATGGCCGACGCGCAGACGTGGAAGGAGTTCTGGGACAAGAACCGCAAGACGTTCAGCTTCCCCGACCCGAACGCGCCCGAGGTCGATCCGACGACGCTCATGAAGTGGAACGACCGGGCGTACGGCTACACGATCGAGCGGCCGATCACGGACGACTGGTCGTTCGTGAAGGCGGACAACCCGGACATCCGGATGCGCCTGCAGTCGGCGGACACGGAGCAGGTCAACTGCCGTGTGGACTTCCTGATCCACAACCTGTCGCGCGGCACCGTGACGACGATGGACCAGCTCATCGAGTGGTACGAGAAGGACTACAAGGAGAACCGCTTCGCGGACATCAAGGAGGGGCCGACCGTGACCGAGAGGTCGATCGGCGGCCGCGCGTTCAAGGTCATCACCGCGAAGGGCGACTCGGGCGGGATGTACAAGGGCTGGGGCACGATCGAGTTCCGGTCCTACGTCACGCAGGTCAACCACATCGTCGTGCGCTTCGAGGCGCTGGTCCGGCTCGGCGCGGAGCCCGAGACGAAGGAAGCGCTCTGGAAGTCGCTCGAGTCCGTCAGCTGGAGCAAGTGAGCCGCTGACGCGGCGCGCTCAGCGCGCTGCCGCCCGCACGAGCGCGGCGACGAGTCCGTCGAGCCACGCGCGCGCATCGCGCGCCGCGCCCGACGCGGCGGCGGCAGCACGGCTGCGCTCGGCGCACTCGGGATCGGCGAGCCGCACCGACCACGCCGCGAGGGCCGCAGCGAACGCTTCCGCGTCGCCCGTGGCGACGACCTCCCCCGCGGCCGCGTCGCGGAGCGCGTCGGCGGCGCCGTTCGCAGACGACGTCAGCACCGGCACGCCGCACGCGAGCGCCTCGAGCGTGACGAGCGAGCACGGGTCGCGGTACGTCGGCTGGACGACGAGGTCGGCGGCGGCGTAGAGCGGGCGGACGTCGCGGCCGTCGGTCACGGCCACGCGCCCCCCGATGCCCGCGGCGTCGGCGTCGCAGGCGATCGCGGCGGCGTCGTCGCCCGTCGTCGCGCAGCGCCACGTCAGGTCGCGGAGGCGCAGGAGCGCGCGCAGGAGCACGTGCCAGCCCTTCAGGCGGCGGTTCGTGCCGAGGAAGAGCAGCAGCGGGACGCCGTCGGGAACGCCGAGCGCCCGCCGCGTCGCGTCGCGGTGCTCGCCGCGCACGCCCGGGTGGAAGCGCGCGAGGTCCACGCCGTTGCCGTGCACGACGAGCCGTCCGGCCGCGTGCGGATACGCCGCGGCGAGCTCGTCGCGCACGAGCTGCGAGACGCACCAGACCTCGCGGCAGCCGCCCGCGGCGAACGTCTCGGCCTCGAGCGCGAGGAACGCGCGGTGGCGCGGCGAGAGCGCGTGCAGCGCGCGCGACGCCGCACCGCCGACGCGCCCGCGCGCGGCTTCGCCTGCGGCGAGCGTCGCCGCGTGGGAGCCGCCGTGCGGCCAGTGCACGTCGACGCCCGGGGCGTGGCGCACGCCCAGCGTGACGTCGCACGCGTCCGTCGCCGCCGCCCCGAGCGAGCGCTCGGCCAGCGCGCGCTCGAAGCGTCCGCGCGGCAGGCGCGGCACGGCGACCCGCCGGAACGTGCCCGGCGCGCGGTCCGCCGCGGCGACGCCGTAGACGAACGCCTCGTGGCCCTGCGCGGCGAGGTGCGCGACGAGCTGCGCGACCGCGCGCTCCATCCCGCCCTTCGCGGGGTCGTGGCGATCGAGCAGCACGCCGACGCGCACGCGTTCACCCGCCGCGGCGCGCCGCGTGCCGCTCCTCGCGCGCGCGGATGCGGCGCTCCTTCGCCGCGACGCGCCGCGCGAAGCGCTTCGCGGCCGCGTCGAGCCGCGGCACGCCGGCGTACGCGCGCAGGAAGCGCACGACGTCGGTCGCGTGGACGTGCTCGCGCGGGACGCCGTGCCAGAGCTGTGCGACGTCCTTCACGTACCAGCGCGCCCGCGGCGGCGGCGCGCGCCCCGCGCGGGTCAGGTCGATCAGGCGCAGCTCGAAGCGCGGGTCGCCGCCCGCGCCCCGCGCCCGACGCGCCGCGAACACGTGGCACGCATACGCGTCGCGGTGCCGCAGGCCCGCGCGGTGGAGCCGCCGGAAGAGTGCGCCGAGGTCGCGTGCGAGCACGCGGCGCTCCGGCTGCGTGACGCTCCCCGTGCGCAGCAGGTCGTCGAGCGGCTCGCCGTCGCAGCCGCGCACGACCACGAACGAGCCGCGCGCGCGGTCCTCGCCGTAGGCGGCGAGCCGGCAGACCGGCACGCCCGCGCGCGCGAGACGAGCGATGGCGCGGCGCTCGCGCAGCGCGGGACTCCAGCCCGCGGCCACGGGCGGGTAGAGCTTCATGAACCACGTGCGCCCGTCGGGGCCGCGGAAGCGCCGGTTCTCGCGGTCGGGCAGCGTGCGCACGATCTCGAGACCCGGCGGGTCGAGCAGCGTCGCGTAGAGGTCGCGCGGCGGCGCGCCGCACAGCGCCGTCAGCGCCGCGAGCAGCTCCGGGTGCGCGTCGGCGTGCGCGTGGCGCCAACGCGTGCGGAGCGCGAGCCGGCGCAGCGCCGCGTCCACGTCGCGGGCGAGCGGACGCAGCGCGGCGCCGCGCGCTCCGAGCGCCTCGCGCAGAAGGCGTGTGCGCTGCGCGGTGCCGACGCCGAGCGGCAGCGAGAAGAGCAGGGCCGCGAGGTCCTCGGCGCGCTGCGACGCGCGCACGCCGCCGAGCGGCGCCGCGGCGCGCGCGACGTCGATGAGCGTCGTCCGCACGTCCGGCGCAGCGGCCTCGTCCACGAACACGTGCCCCGCCGTCAGGTCCGGGAACCGGAAGCCGCGGCCGTGGAGGCGCGCGGCGAGCGCAGCGGCCGCGCCGAGCAGACGCCGCGCACGCACGGCGTCGCCCGCGCCGAGCGCCGCGCGCAGCGCCGCGTCGAGCGTCGCGCCGGGAGCCGGCTCGGTCACCATCCAGTACGCGCCCGCGTGACGCCCCGCGGCGACGAGCGTCGCGACGGGCAGCCCCGCGCGTGCCAGGCGCTCGCCCGCGAGCACCTCGCGCGCGACCTCCGCGGCCTTCGCGCCGACGCCGCGCTTGACGAACCACGTGCGGCCGTCCTCGTCCACGCGCCAGACCGCGCGCTCGCGCTTCTGCTGCACGAGCGTGCCGCGCCGCCCCTCCACGAGTCCGCCGACCCAGCGCTCGGGCCCCGGGAACGGGACGTCGTGGAGACTCAGCACGCGGCCGCTCCGCCGTCCGGCGCCGTGCGGGCGCGCCGCGCGATGTCGGACGACGAGCGCGTCTTCACGTCGCCGACGATCGCGACGCGCGCGCCGATGGCGCGCACGGTCTCGAGCTCCGGCACGGTGTCGGCCGTCCAGTCGGTGCCCTTGGCGTGCACGTGCGGGCGCAGCGCGCGCAGGATCGCGTCGGCGGTCGGCTCGTCGAACACCGTCACGTAGTCCACGCACGCGAGGGCCGCGAGGATCTCGGCGCGGTCCGCCTGCGACTGCAGCGGACGCCCCGCGCCCTTGTTGCGGCGCACGCTGGCGTCGCTGTTCAGCGCGACGACGAGCACGTCGCCCTCGGCGCGGGCGGCCCGCAGGTAGCGCACGTGCCCCGCGTGCAGCAGGTCGAAGCAGCCGTTCGCGAGCACGACGGTGCGCCCGCCCGCGCGCTCCGCGTCGAGCGCCGCCGCGAGCGCGTCGCGGTCGAGCTCGATGCGCGCGCCGCCCGCCGTGCTCATGCGCCCGGCGCGTCGGCCGCGCGGATGCGCTCGATGACGCCCGTCGTCGACCGACCCTCGACGAGCGGCACCAGCACCACGCGTCCGCCGCGCGCCTCGACGACGTCGGTGCCGACGACGCCCTTGTCGCGCCAGTCGGCGCCCTTCACGAGCACGTCGGGCTGCACGGCCTTGATCAGCTCGTGCGGCGTGTCCTCGGAGAACGGCACCACGAAGTCGACGCACGCGAGCGACGCGAGCAGCTCGGCGCGGTCGTCGAGCCGGTTGACGGGGCGCGTCGGGCCCTTGAGGCGTCGCACGGATCCGTCGTCGTTCAGCCCGACGACGAGCACGTCGCCCTGCGCGCGCGCCTCCTGCAGGTAGCGCGCGTGCCCGGCGTGCAGGATGTCGAAGCAGCCGTTCGTGAACACGATCTCGCGGCCCGCGGCGCGCAGCGGCTCGAGCGCCGCGAGGAGCTGCTCGCGCGAGACGACGCGGTGCGACGCCTCGGGCAGGGCGCCGAGCGCCCGCAGCACCTCGTCGCGCGTCACCGGCACGGCGCCGACCTTGCCGCACTCGACGCCCGCCGCGACGTTCGCGAGCAGCATCGCGTCGTGCAGCGCGCGCCCGTCGCCGAGCGCGAGACCGAGCACGGCGGTGACGACGTCGCCCGCACCGCTGACGTCGTAGACCTCGCGCGGCGTCGTCGGCACGAAGCGCTCGTCGGCGCCGCGCTCGAAGAGCGCCATGCCGTCCTTGTCGAGCGTCACGACGACCGCGTCCACGCCCGCGAGGTCGAGCAGCTTGCGGCCCGCGTGGGCGATGCCCTCGCGGTCGTCGACGTCGATGCCCGTCGCCTCGCGCGCCTCCTTGCGGTTCGGCGTCAGCACCGACGCGCCCGCGTAGCGCGAGTAGTCGAGGCCCTTCGGATCGACGACCACCGGCAGCCCGCGCGCGCGCGCCGCGGCGATCGCACGGCGCGTCACGTCGGCGGAGAGCACGCCCTTCGCGTAGTCGGAGAGCACGACGCAGTGCGCGTCGTCGAGCGCCGCCTCGTACGCGGCGAGCAGGCGCTCCTCGTCGTCCGCGGAGTGGCGGCCCGACTCCTCGCGATCCACGCGCAGCACCTGCTGGTGCCCCGCCGCGCGGCCCGCGACCATGCGCGTCTTCAGGGTCGTCGCGCGGCCCTCCACCGTCACGATGCCGTCCACGTCGGCACCGTACCCGCGCAGCAGCCGCACGAGCGCGCGCCCCGCGCCGTCGCCGCCCACGCTCCCGACCACGCGCACCGCGGCGCCGAGCACGCGCAGGTTCGCGGCGACGCTCGCCGCGCCGCCGGGGCGCTCCTCCTCGCGCTGCACGCGCAGCACCTGGATCGGCGCCTCGGGCGAGATGCGCGTCACGCTGCCGAACACGTAGCGGTCGAGCATCAGGTCGCCGACGACCACGACCGTCGGCGTGCCGAGCTCCTGGACCAGCGACACCAGCTCCGTCACGATGCCTCCCGCGCGAGCGCGTGCAGGACCGCCATCCGGAAGAGCGGCAGCATGATCTCGTGGTGCCCGGCGAGGTCGTAGCCGCGCGCGGGCGGGCGCTTCACCACGTTCGTGAGCGGACGGTAGTGCCGCAGCATGTCGAAGTTGGCCGTCGTCAGGTCCTCGACCGGATGGCCCGTGTTGCGCGCGACCGAGATCGCCTTCAGGAACACCTCGGGCAGGAGCACCGCCGAGCCGAGGTTCAGCCACACGCCGTGCGCGAGCCGCGAGACCACCGTGCACGCGATGCGGAAGTCGGTCTGCGTCGCGGCGCCGACGTCCGCGCCGTCGGCGAGCGGGTGCATGTGCACGGTGTCGGTGCCGACGGCGACGTGGACGGTGCACGGCAGGCGGCGCTCCGCCGCGGCCGCGAGCAGCGAGTGGCGCGCGTGCGGCGCGCCGCTCTCGAGCAGTCCGAGTCCGAGCGCGCGCCCGAAGCCGATGTCCTCGCGGCGCGCGCGCGCGGCCGCGGCGGCGAACGCGCGGCCCGTCTCGTCGGACATGCCGTACGCACCGGCGTCGAGTCCGGCGGCGACGTCCTCGGACGTGTGCCCGACCGCGGCGATCTCCCAGTCGTGGATCGCCGAGCTGCCCGCGAGGTGCACCGACGTCACGACGCCGCGCGCGACGAGGTCGACCAGCGTCGGGCCGCAGCCCGTCTTGACGACGTGCCCGCCGAGCGCGATCGCGACGCCGTGCCCGCCGCGGTGGGCACGCGCCACGTGCGCGGCGAGCGCGCGCAGGTTCGACGCCGCGAGGAAGTCGGGCAGCGCGTCGAGCAGCGCGCCGACGGACGCGTCCGGCGGCGGCAGCGCGCCGAAACGCGAGACGTCCACGATCGACGGACGCCCGCCGAGCGGGCGCGTCGTCACGGCCGACAGGTCGAAGGGCTCCGCGTCGGGCGCGGGCGACGTGTCCACTCGCTCCTCCTCGTTCAGCCCGCGGGCGGCCGCGTCTTCCAGCGCCGGTGCAGCCACAGCCACTGCTCGGGCGCCCGGCGCACGGCCCGTTCGAGCCGCCGGTTCAGCTCGGCCGTCACGCGCAGCACCTCCGCGTCGTGCTCGGCGTCCGCGCGCACCTCGAGCGCCGGCTCGAACCACGTCCGGTACCGGAACCCCGGCCCCGTGCGGAGCGCGAACCCGGGGATGATCGCCGCTCCGGTGCGCAGCGCCAACTCCGCGGGTGTCGGGATCGTGCTCGCGGGTGTGCCGAAGAACGGGGCGAACACGCCGTGTCCGCGCGCGTCCTGGTCGATCAGCAGCGCGACGCAGCGCCCCGCGCGGAGCGCCTTCAGGAGCCCGCGCACGGCGCCGTGCTTCTCGACGACGTCGGAGCCCTCGGAGCCGCGCAGCGAGCGCACCCATGCGTCGAGCAGCGGGTTGTCGAGCGGGCGGTACACGCTCACGGGATGGACGCCGACGCCCATCCCGGCGGCGCCCATCACCTCCCAGTTGCCGAGGTGGCCCGAGACGACGAGCACGCCGCGCCCCGCGTCGAGCGCGGCGCGCAGGTGCTCGGTGCCCTCGAGCTCGACGACCGCGTCGATGCCGCGGCGCGCGAGGGTGCGCGGCAGCCGCACCATCTCGACGCCGATCCCGACGAGGTGACGGAAGACGCCGCGGACGACGCGGCGCACCTCGCGCTCCGTCGGCGGCGCGCCCGACGCGTCGAGCAGGTGGGCGCGCACGTTGTCGCGGCCGATCGCGACGTGGCGCCGGTCGATCGCGTGCAGCAGGTCGCCGGCGCGGCGTGCGCACCAGTACGCGACGGGCTCGGGCACGCGGGCGACGACGCCCGCGAACGCGCGCGCGACCACGTACTCGACGCGGTGCCGCAGGCGCGGGGGGTCCGGCCGAGATCCCGCCGTCTCGACCGCGACCACGCGGCTCACCGGGCGGAGAGCGCCTCTCCGAGGAGCTTGTCCCAGTCGGCCTTGCCGTCGGTGATCCGCGCCTCGACCTCGACGGCGCGGAGCGGCGGCGCGGCGGCGGGCCACGCGAGCTCGGCGAGCTTGACGGCGTCCTTCACCGTCGTGACGACCTGCGCCGCGGAGTGCGACGCCGCCGTGCGCGCGAGCTCGGCCGCGTCGGCCTGGCTCCACGCGTGGTGGTCGCCGCGGACCACGTGCGCGACGACGCGCGCGCCGACGCGGCGCACGCTGCGCGCGAAGGCGTCCGGGTTGCCGACGCCGCTCGCGAGCACCACCGTGACACCGCGCAGCGACGCGGCGTCGCCCTGCGGCGCGCCCGCGGCGTCGGTCAGCCGCGTGAGCTGCATCTCCGACACCACGATGCGCGCGTACGGGTTGTGTGCGAGGATCTCGCGCCGCAGCTCCGCGATGCGCTCCGGCGTCGCGAGCTCGGCGCGCGTGATGACGACCGGCCTGGCGCGATAGAGCGCGGACGGCGACTCGCGCAGGAGTCCGCGGGGCAGCACGGCGCCGTAGCCCCACGGGTTGGTCGCGTCGATCAGGCACACGTTCAGGTCGCGCGCGAGGGCGTGGTACTGGAAGCCGTCGTCGAGCACGAGCACGTCGCCGAGGCGCGCGGTCGCGGCGTGCTGCGCGAGAGCGACGCGGTCCTTGCCCTGCAGGTGGATCAGGTCGGGGAAGCGACGCTCGAGCACGCGCGCCTCGTCGTTGCGGCCGTCCGCGCCGGCACACCACCCGCGCGAGAGCACGACGGGCCGGCGCCCCTTCGCGCGCAACTGCTCGACGAGGAGCGCGACGAACGGCGTCTTGCCGGTGCCGCCGGCGGTCAGGTTGCCGACGGAGACGACGGGCACGTCGACGGCGGTGCCGCCCTGGCCCGTGCGCACGATCTCGACGAGCGAGGAGCCGAGGCGGTACGGGACCGAGAGCAGTCCGAGCGCGCCGCGCGCGAGCCCTGCGCCCACGCCGCCGGCCTCGCCGCTCACGATCCGTCGATACGAGGTGCAGCAGGTCATCGCGCGCGGAGTCTACGCCCCGCGGGAGACCGCTCTACCTTTCGTCAGCGCGCCGCCGGCGCTGCCGTCGCCGCCGCGGAGCCCGCACCGTCGCCGGCCGCGGCCTTGCGCGCCGCCTCCTGCCTGAGGTGCTCGTCGCGGGCCTTCGACCACTCGTCGAAGCTCTCGAGGAACGCGCGTTCGTCGTCCGACGGGAAGAGACCGAGCACCACCTTGCGGCGCTGGATCTCGGCCGGCGTCTCGGGCTTCCAGCGCGTGAGCGGGAAGCGCTCGAGCAGCGCCTTGCGGCGCGCGGCGGTGCGCTCCGCCTCGGACATCGCGGGGGCGGTCTCGCCGGCTTCGCCGTCGGGAGCGCCCGCGGCCTCGTCCTCCGCGGCCGCCGCGCGCGCCTTCGCGCTGGTCTCCTCCTCGTGCTCCTTCGCCTTCGCCTCGGCCTCGACCTCGGCGGAGAGCTCGGCCGCCCGCACCGCGCGCAGCACGGCCCGCTCGGCGTCGGCCCGCTCGCGGGCCGCGACGCGCGCCTTCGCGATCGACCGGCCCTCGGAGACGGACAACGCGCCGACCTCGTCGAGCCGCTCGACGGCCTTCACGGGCACGAAGATGAACCCGTCCTGGAGGAGGGGGAACCAGAGGCGCAGACCCGCCTCCGGGTCGTCCTGGTCCGACGGCTCGTACGCGCCGCCCTGTCCCCGCCGCTCGAACACGCTGGCGCCGCGGACCACGCCGACCAGCTCACCGCCGTTGCGCAGCCGCACGCGGTAGCGCACACCGGTCACGGGCTCGAGGTTGAGGGTGTTGCCCGCGGGCTGCCCGCTCTCGTCGTCCGCCGTGGCGACGGACGCGCAGAGCGCGAGCACGATCAGGGCTGCAGCGGTTCGCATCGGAGGCTCCTCGTCGGAACACAGGAGGACCTGCGTCGTCCCCTGGGATCGGGAGCACCCCGGTCCGGACTTGAGACGCAGAAGGGCGCGCGACACCGGACGGAGTCCGGCGCCGCGCGCCCCGCGCGCACCCCGAGCCTGCCGGGTCTACTCGGGCAGACGGAGCGTCTGCCCCGCCTGCAGGTCTCGCGGCGAGGCGAGCCCGTTCAGGTCCTGCAGCTCCTTCCAGCGCGAGCCGTCGTGGAGCTCGCGGGCCGCGATCCTCGACAGCGTGTCGCCGGCGCGGACCACGTACGTGCGGCCGCCGGTGCCGGAGACCGTGCGCGGGGACGGGGAGCGCGCAGGGGCCTCCGAGGTCGGCGCCGCCGGATCGGAGCTGCTGCGCGCGAGCTCGGGAACGCGCAGCTTCGCGTCGCGGCGCAGGCTCTCGGGGTCGCTGATCCCGTTGTACTCGAGCAGCGTGCGCCAGTGGCGGGTCGTGCCCCAGAGCTTCTGGGAGATGCCCATCGCGGTGTCGCCGGGCTGGACCACGTAGACGCCCGGGGCCGCCGCGGCGGCCGCGCCGTCGGCGGGCGCCGTGCCGGAGCGGGGCGTCGGGACGGCTGCGCCGCCGGCGACCGGGAGCCGCAGCTTCTGCCCGAGGCGCAGCCTCGCCGGGTCGACCGTCGGGTTCAGCGCGGCGATCTCCTTGTAGCGGTTCGCCGCTCCCAGCTCGCGCTCGGCGATGCGGTAGAAGCTGTCGCCGGAGCGGACCTCGTACTCGCGGAACGCAGGCTCGACCGGAGCCGGAGCGACCGGCGGCGGGACCGGCTCGGGCGTCGGCCCCTTCGCCGCGAACGGATCGGGTCCGGGCGCGGGCGCCGGGACGAGCTGGTCGGAGGGCGGCGGCGCCGACGCGCGTGCGTCGGGGCCGAGCCCGTCGGCGGGCGCGCCGTTCCCGAGGGGGTCGGCAGCGGTCTCCTCGCCGGGCCAGGGCGCGAGCGGCGGCGCGGGCGGGACCTCGTCGAGCGGCTCACCCTGCGGGCCGGCCTCGGGCGTCCGACCGGGCGGTGTCGAGCCCGACTCCAGGAGCGCGGTGTCGTTCTCGCCGCCGGAGCCGGAGGGGAAGAGCGTGTCGCTCGGCGTGATCGCGACCACGCCCACCACGACCACGAGGATCACGATCACCAGGATCCCGAGCTTCTCGAGATTGCCCATGCTGCTGCCGTCGTCGCTCACCGGAGTCCTCCCGCCGCACGCGCCGAGATGGCTGGCGTCTGCCGGGACGCAGGCCCGGGCGTGGCGGCACCTTCGCGGTTGCTGAGCGTAGCGGCGCTCGCGGCGGAATCAAGTATCCACACGACATGTAGTGGAGAAATGCACTTTTGACCCCTGGATGCTGTCGCGGCGCGCACTCGACTGCACCGTGCGCACGCGCCGGGCAGCGTATCGGCGGCGGCACGCGCCTCCGGGCGTCGGGACCGCGGGTCCGGCGCGCGCGGCGGGCTGCGTCGGCAGGCGTGGCGCGGGCGCTTCGGGGGCCTCCCGTCGCGGGCCCCACCGACCGGAACTTGATTGGACGGAGCGTGGTACGCCGCGTGCTAGTTTCGGCCGGATCGGCCCGCGCCGGGCGGCGCTGTCCCCGCAGAGGGACGCGGTCGCTCGGACGGGTCGCGCAGCGCGGACACCCCCCGGCACGAGGACCCCCATGGCAGCAAGTTCCCTGCGGCGCTTCGCCCTGCCCGGCACGATGCTCGTGCTGACGGCCGCCGCCTTCGCACAGACGGGCGACACGACGGCCCCTCCGGGCATGACGCTGGTCCCGGCGACTCCGGCCCAGCCGCTCGGCATGGACGAGGCCGAGGTCAAGGCGTTCCTGACACAGGACGTGCCGAAGAGCATGCCGACGAGCGATCGGCGCTTCGACTTCTACTGGAGCCTCGGCGCGCTCTTCATGGGCCCGCGCCACAGCGTCCCCACCGCCGACGTCTATCTGGCGCGTTTCGAGCTCACGAACGCGCAGTGGCACAGCTTCCTCGAGCAGCCCGAGAACCAGGACTCCGACACGA
>CALKVK010000019.1 GCA_937996235.1 uncultured bacterium
TCGAAGGCTCCGCAGGAGCCTTCTCGTGCGGCTGCGCCGCACCCTCGCTCACCCCCAGCGGCAAGGCGCGGAGGCTCGCACTCTCGCGCCTCCGGCTCGGCCGGGACGGACTGCCGCGTGGCGGGAACGCGAGCGCCACGCACGCAGGCCGCGATCTGACGGCGTCACAGCCGCACTCGCCACGGCAGCCGGTGAACGATGCGGGCTACTGCCCGAGCTTGCGCCGCAGGCGGCGCACGGCGACGGTGGCGTCGGAGTTGCCGGCGCCCTTGTAGCGCAGGTTCGCGGCCTCGTACGCGTCGAGCGCTTCGCGGTCCTGGCCGTTCTTCTCGTACGCCACGCCGAGCGCGAACAGGTTGTCGGCGTGCTCCGGGTCCTCCAGGCGCGCCGCCTCGAGCAGCGCCACAGACTTCGCCCACTGCCCGGCGCGGAGCTGCGCGACTCCCTGCCTGCTCGGGTCGCTGCGCGCGGAGGTCACGGTCACGACCTCGTCGCCGACCTCGACCTCGGCGATCGTCGGCGGATCGGACACGAGGTTGTGCGCGTCCTCGACGATCGAACCGCACCCCGGCGCGCCGCTCGAGAGCAGCACGATCCACGCCAGCGCGACGACCGGCTTCCACACTCCACGCATCGCCACCTCCCTCGCCCGGCGCCGCCCCGCGCGGCGCGCCGGATGCTACTACCGACCGCCGCGCGGAGTCTCGACCGACTCGAACCAGCGCGTCAGCTCGTCGAGCGTCGTCCGCGCCGCCGCGCGGTCGTGCTCGTGCGCCGCGTTGACGAGCAGCGTGCCGACGAGCTGCCGGATGGCCCGGTCGGTCTCGTTCTCGCCGTCGAGTGCGCGGTGCTCGCGCAGGGTCGCCTGCCAGTCGCGCAGCGCCGCGCGCACGTCGTCCCACGCCACGCGCCGCGCGTCGAGCAGGTTGCGGACGCGGTCGAGCAGCTGCTGCGGCGTCTCCCGCTCGCTCGTGGCGCGCAGGTAGTCAAAGACACTGGACGCCGCGCGCGTGATCCCGGAGGCGGAGGATTCGGCGTCGGTCGCCCGGCGTCCGCGCGCGCCCGGCAGCCACCTGCGGAAGCTCGTGAGCGTGCCCGGGTCGAGCCCGCGGTTCAGCAGTTCCGCGACGGCCGCGCCGTGCGCGCCGCGGATGCCCGCGTCGTCCGCGGCGAGCTGCTCTCCGAAGAGGAACGTGCCGCGCGCGCTGCCGGACTCGTGCGCCTGCACGGCCCAGTACGTCGCGTGCTCCGCGTCGCGCGGCGCGCCGACGCCCGAGCGGTAGCAGAGCACGAGCGCCTCCATGGCAGCCGTGTCGCCGTTCGCGGCGCGCAGCTCGAGATCGCGCACGCGGCGCATCGCTGCGGCGTCTTGCGAGAGGTCCTGCCCCTCCTCGGAGCGGCGCGCGTCCGCGGTGACCGCCTCGAACTCCTCCGGCGTCGTCACGGCCGTGCCGCGCGTCGCGCCGCCGCCCGGCGTCACCTGCGCTGCGACGGACTCGGACCACGCCGGTGCGCTGAGGGGCACGAAGACGTAGTCGCCGCCCGTGTCGAGCAGCACCTGGCGCTGGGGGACGACCGTCGCGTTCGCGTACGCCCGCACCCGCTCGAACACGCGTTGCTGCAGCTCGGGCATGAGCGCGAGGACGGAGCGCGCCCGCGCGGCGTCCGCGTCGGCCTGGAGCAGCTCGAGGAGCGTCGCGGTGAAGATGCCGTGTCGCGGCCGCGACGCGTCGGACTCGGGGTACTCGTACGACTTCTCGTCCTTCTTGCCGGCCGTGATGACCTGCCGCGACTCGCTCTCGGCGAGCGCTCTCAGGTACGCATCGTCCGCGGCGACCGCGCCGCCGCGCGACTGCACCGCGTAGCCGCTGCAGCAGCAGTCGAGGATCAGGAGCACGTGCTTCGCGGGGAGCTGCTCCGCGCTCGCGAGGCGCAGTGCGAGCGCGCGCATGTCGATCGCGCTCGTGCGGTACACGGCCGGGTCGTCGCGGTTCTCGAGCGTCAGCGGCACGTCCTGTGGCAGCAGGTAGCCCGTGACGGCGACGCGCGCCTCGTGACCGTCTCCCCTGGTCTCCGAGACGGTCGCCCCGTGCCCCGCGAAGTAGACGATCGCGACGTCGCGGGGTCCCGACCGCTGTGCCAGTTCGGCGAGCGCCGTCTCGATCCCCGTCCTCGTGGCCGCGGCTCCGAGCAGCTCGCGCGCCTCGTAGCCGAACGCGTCGCGGAACGTGCGCGCGAGCTCGCGCGCGTCGTTCTCCGCGAACGCGAGCGGCATGCCCGCGACGGGACCCGCGGGGTACTCGTTGATGCCGATGCACAGCGCGCGCACGGTGCCATACGGCGGCTCCTCCGTGCGCACGACCGGCGCACGCGTCGTCGCGGGACCGCGCGCCGCAGCGTCCGGCTCGGCGCCGCCGCCCGCGGGGTCGCTCTGCTGCGGCGCGGGCGGCTCCTGCGCCGCAGCGGAGCGCAGCGGCGCCGCCGCTGCGCCGAGGAGTGCGGCCCACGCCACGCCGAACACGAACCAGCGCGCACGCACCGCCAGCGTCCCTCCCGTCGCGCACAGCAGCGCGACCTCGTGCCGAGCGTATGCGCCCCGGCGTGGCGCGGGCAAGCGGCTGTTCGATCCGCCGCTCGCGCGGTCGAGCGCCCGACCGTCAGCGCGCCCGCAGCACGTACAGGTCCTCGTGCTGGTCGGTGTCCTTCTTGTCGAAGTCGGTGGCCGCCGTGACGAACGAGACGATTCGGCCGTTCGCGCTGATGCGTGCGGTGCCGAAGTAGTGCTCGTCGAGATTCGGCGTGAGGCCCTTCGCGATCCGCGTCAGCTGACGGATCTTGCGGCGGCGCACGTCGTAGAGGAACAGGTCCTCGGCGCTGTCCGTCTTGCGGCGCACGAGGTCCGTGGCGGTCGACGCGAACAGCAGATAGCGCCCGTTCGGCGTGAGCGCGTGCGAGTACGCGTATCCGCCGGCGATCCGGCGCGCGTCGCCGCGGCGGTGCGACACGAGCGTCGTCCTGTCCTTCGCCGCGTCGTACACGTACACGGCGTCGTCGTCCCCGCCGCCGGCGACGGCAGGGTCGAAGCCGAGGTCCGTCGACCTGGACGAGAACACGATGATGCGCGCGTCGTCGCTCGCCGCATCGCCGTGGCCGCCTGCGTCGGCCGCTCCCGTGCGCGCGGCGTTCGCGGTCACGAGCAGCGTCGATTCCTCGACCAGGTCGCGGCGGAAGACGTCGCTCCGGCCGTTCGTGTCGTTCGGCACGATGCCGGCGACCGGCGACTGGTACACGACGAAGCGGCCGTCCGCGCTGATGGCGATGCCGTCGCTGGAGCCGCCCGGCACGGAGCCCACGGCGGATCCGTCGGGCAGCGCGCTGACGAGCAGCGTCGTGCCCTCGCGCAGGTCCCGCAGGAACAGGTCGGCCGTGGAGGAGCCGTCCGCCGTCCCGGCGACGAGATCCGACCCCGTGTGCCCGAACAGCGCGTGGCGGCCGTCGCCGCTGAAGCGGTACTCGCCGGAGAGCGAGCCCGACGCGTCCCCCGTGCCGGCGGAGTTCGCGGTCACGAGGAGCGTGCGCCCCGTGGCGAGCTCGTGCGCGAAGAGGTTGCGGCGCGACGCGCTCCCGCTCGTCACGGCGGGTCCCTCGGTGGTGAGGTTCGTCGCGCTGCTCGTGAACAGGATCCAGCTTCCGTCGGCGTTGAAGACCGGCGAGTACGAGAGGCCGTCCGCGGCCTGCTCGGTCCCGGCGGCCTTGCTGACGAGACGCGTCGAGCCGCTCGCGATGTCGTAGAGGAAGATGTCGACGACGTCGTTGTCGTCGCTCGTGCCGTCGTCGACGAGGTCCGTCGCGTAGCTCGCGAAGACGACGGCGCGGCCGTCGCGGCTGATGTCCGGCACATACGACAGAGCGTTGCCGACGCCGTCGCCACGCGTGCTGCGCGAGACGAGACGTGTCTCGCCGCGCTTGCCGTCGAAGAGGACGACCTGGCTCCTCGTCTCCGAGTTGCTGCCGGGCACGACCTGGATCTCGATCTGCTCGACCACGAACCGGCCGCTGCTCGACATTCCGCCGGAGCCCGAGTACCCGGAGATCGCGTCCACCGGGCCGGCGACCGTGGGATCGGCCTTCTGGAGCCGCCTGCCCTTCCCGGCGGCGCTCGCGGCGCCGAGCGTCAGGATCAGGGCGACGGCGGTCGCCGTCGCGAACAGAGGGGTACGCAGGACTCGGGCGTGGGGCATGATCGTCTCCTCAGGGCGACGTTGCCTCACGCGACTGCGATCACGTACGCGCCCGACGGCATCCTTGCAGGCGAGCCGCGGTCGGGCCAGCGAAGACGCGAGCGGGGCGGGCGGAATCGCCGCCGCGCTCCCCGCTGCTACTTCTTCGCGTCGTCGTCCAGGCGTCGCGTCGCGAGCTTCGTCTTCTTGCCCGCGATCACGTCGTCGATCCAGACGAACACGTCCTTCAGCTCCGTCGCGGACATCGAGTGCCCGTTGCGGTGCTCGAGGACGATCACCTCGTAGCCCTTGTCGCTGAGCGCCTTCTCCGCCGCGGGGCCGTGCTCCGTGAAGTTCGTGTCCTTCGGGTCGCCGACGAGCACCACGGTCGGCGCCGGGTCGGGCTTCTCCGGCGGATCGAAGCTCTGCTTCGCCGAGCCCACCAGCACGACGCCACGGAAGCGCTTCGCGGCGTCGGCCTTGCAGACGACGTCGTCCCACAGGCGGAAGCCGCCGCCCGAGAACCCGAGCGCGAAGAGCCGCTCGTCGTCGAGGTGGAACTGCTTCGCGAGGGCGTCCAGGTACTTCGTCGCGTAGCCGACCGCGTCCTGGTTGTTGTCGCAGCGCTCGAGCGCGATGAGGAGCGGCGGCGACTTGCCCGTGAGCGACTTCGCGGTCGCGAGGAAGTCGGCGGCCTTCCCGCCGTTGCCGTGGAGCAGCAGCACCGCGGGCCACGTCTTCTTCGGCGTGTAGCCCTTCGGCACGAGCGCGACGAAGCGCTCGTCCTTGCCGTCGATCGAGACGGTGCCCTCCTGCTCCCCCTTCTTCCACTTGGGGAACTCGGCCTCCGCGTCGGCGGGCGCGTCCTCCGCGAACACGGGCGCGAACACCGGCGCGCGCACGGCGAGAGGCGCCGCGGCGGCGAGCGCGAGGGCGAAGAGGAGCGCGGGTGCGGGGCGCATGCGCGGCAGTCTACGCGCGCGACGTTCCCGGCGCGCGCGGGCCGGCGGGCCGCGACGTGGTGCGCCGCGGCCCGCCGTGGGACGTGCGGTCAGCGCGGCGCGCGCACCTCGCCGCGGACCTTGCGGACCACGCGCACGACCTTGCCGTGGCCGACGCCGACGCGGATCTGCTCGCCCTTCACGTCGAACTTCACGTGGAACTCCTCACCGCCCCACGACTCGGGGCCGGTGACGCGCTCCGCGACGACGAAGGTGCCGCCCGGTGCCGCGGCCTGCGCCGCGGCGAGCGCGTCGGCGGGCAGCTCGGACGGGAGCAGCGACTCCTCCATGCCCGCGAGCGAGCCGTCCGGGTTCATGAGGATCTCGTAGCGGCGTCCCGCCTGCTCCTTCACGATCTCCCAGAAGAGGCGGCCCTCGTTCCACTCCTTCTCGGCGCCGACCACGCGGCCGCCGGGGACGTGGCGGTCGGCCGCCTCGCGGCAGGCCTGCGGCACGCAGCACGGGCAGATCTCCGCGTCGATCGAACGCAGCGTGCCGTCCGGCGCGTACTCGAAGGCGAGCTCGCCGCCGGGGCGCGTCGCCGCCGTCATCTCCGCCAGCACCGCGGGCACCTTCGTGCCCCCGAAGTGCGCACAGCCCGCGCAGAGTGCGAGCGTCGCGAGAAGTCCGAGCTTCCTGAGCATGTGTCCTCCCTCCGCGGCGGGGCGCTCCGCCGACCGTCGCGCCGATTGTGATCGATGTCGCCGTGCCCGTCACGCTCGCACACGCTCCGTGTGTTCAGGTGTGACGTGGGTCTCCCAGCGCTGTCTGCACGGAACGCGAACCCGCGTTTCAGCGCAGCGCCGAACGACCTTCACGCGCGGCGTGTCCCCTGCGTCCGTGGCGACCCGCACATGCGGACGCCTTCGCGAGAGGAAGGACCGGTGCGCCGCGCAGTGCGCACCACGACCGAGGAGACAGACAGGATGCATCCGTTCCGACGCGCCTTCCGCAGCGTCGCCGCGGCGAGCTTCACGCTCGTCGTCGCGTCGCTCGTCATGGCCGACACGCAGGCGACACCCGAGGACCCGATGATGGCCGGCCGGAACGGCTGGTCCACCGAGGCGCTCATCACCGTCGGCGAGAGCGTCGGCGCCTACCAGCTCCCGGGCATCCCGGACGGCATCGGCGCCTTCGCCCTGAACGACACCACCGTGCGCCTGACCGTGCACCACGAGTTCGGCAAGACCGCCGGCTCCTCGTACACCCTCGCGAACGGCACGACGCTGACCGGCGCGCGCATCAGCTACATCGACGTGGACCGCACCACGCGCGCGGTCTGCGGCGCGGGCCCCGCGTACGACCGCGTGTACGACCGCCACGGCAACGTGGTCACGAGCGGCACGCAGATCAACGAGGGCGCGAGCGCGACCGACGGCTTCGACCGCTTCTGCTCCGGCCGCCTCGTGCAGGCCGGGGAGCGCGGCTTCGAGAACACGATCCACTTCGCGAACGAGGAGACGTTCACGGGCTTCCACCCGCACGGCGGCTCCGTCTGGGCGCTCGACGCGATCAACGGCGACCTCTGGGCCTGCCCCGAGCTCGGCCGCGGAGCGTGGGAGAACGTGACGCCGATCGACTCGGGCAACCCGCGTCTCGTCGCCCTGCTGCTCAGCTCGGACGAGGCCGGCTCGCCGATGTTCCTGTGGATCGGCACGAAGACGCGCGGCAGCTTCCTCGAGCGCAACGGTCTCGCGCGCGGCCGCCTGTACGCGTGGGTGGCCGACAACGGCGCCGTGGACCCGGGCGCCTTCAACGGCCAGGGCGCGTCGCTCGAGGGCCGCTTCGTCCGCGTCCCGAACCGTCAGCGCTCGCGCGCCGGCACGCCGGGCTACGACGACGACGGCTATCTCGACGCCGACACGCTGTACGACTACGCCATCTCGCTCGGCGCGTTCCGGTTCTCGCGCCCCGAGGACGTCCACGACAACCCGTTCGACGGCACGCAGGTCGCGTTCGCGTCGACGGGCCGCGGCCAGCTCTTCCCGGCGGACAACTGGGGCACCGTCTACCGCATCGACATGGACCTCTCGGACACGCGGCGCCCGCGCGCCGAGTTCACGATCCTGTGGGACTCCGACGGCATCGCGGTCCCGGACTCGGGCATCCGCAGCCCCGACAACCTGGTGTGGGCCGAGGACGGCTTCATCTACGTGCAGGAGGACCGCTCGACGAGCCCGAGCAGCGCGTTCGGCGGCACGACCGGTGAGGAGGCCTCGCTGTGGGCCCTCGATCCGGAGACCGGCGACGCGACGCGCATCGCGCAGATCGACCGCACGGCGGTGCCCGCCGGTCAGACCGACGGCAGCCCGGCCGACATCGGCAACTGGGAGTCCTCCGGCGTGCTCGACGTCACGCGCCTCTTCGTGACGCAGCCCGGCGAGAAGCTCCTGCTGCTCGACGTGCAGGCGCACTCGATCAGCCTGGGCTCCGGCGCGCAGGTCGAGGGCGGCCAGCTCCTGTTCGCCCGGAACTACTAGGACCCGGCGGACGCCGTCGCGGGCCCGCTGCGTGCGAAGCACGCAGCGGGCCCGCTCTCGTTCGTGGCGGGGACGGGGAGGCACGCCGCGTGCGGAGCACGCGTCGCGCCTCCGTCTCCAGTGGGGTGCACGCGGACGTGCGTGACGTACGTCGGAGACGTCGGCCCCCTCGTTCCGATGGGGACGGTCCTCGCGCAGGCTCGCGGCGCAACGAGACGTTGCGAGGGGGACACTCCTTCGTGCCGCGCGCAGCAGCACCTGCGCCCTGCGCGCGCGGCGCTACGATGCCGCGATGACCCGCGACGCGGTCGTCCACGTGCTCCCGGGGCTCGGCGCGTCGTCGGCGATGTATGCCGGTGCGTGGCGCGAGTTGCCGTCCGCGCGCTTCCACGACTGGACGTCCGCGCACGGCGCGACGGAGCTCGGCGACGCCGCCGCGGCGCTCGTCGCCGCCGCGCCCATCGCCCCCGGCGACGTCGTCGTCGGCACGTCGCTCGGCGGCATGGTCGCGTGCGAGATCGCCGCGCAGGTCCCGCTCGGCGCGCTGGTGCTCGTCTCGTCGGCCGTGCACCCGTCCGAAGTGAATCGCGTGCTCGCGCTGCTCCATCCGCTCGCGCGCGTCGCGCCGGTCGAGTTCGCGCAGCGCGCGGCGGGCAAGCTGCCCGCGGAACTCGCGCGCATGTTCGCGGAGGGCGACGCCACGTTCATGCGCGCGATGTGCGCTGCCGTGTTCCGCTGGCGGGGACTGGCACCGACGCTGCCGCCGCCGTTCCGCATCCACGGCCGCGCGGATCGCGTCATCCCGCCGCCGCCGTCGCCCGACGTGCTGCTCGAGGGCGGGCACCTGGTCGCGATCTCCGACGCCGCGCGATGCGTCGCCGCCGTGCGCGCGCACCTCGCCGTCTGATGGTGTGCCGTCAGCGGCGGCGCCGCGCGCGCGCGCGCGCAGCGGGCGCGGCAGGACGCACTCCCCACGTGCCGACCCGCGTTCGCATCGTCCCCTCCCCTGGCACGAGCGTGCGGAAGCACGCGCAGTGCCAGGGGAGTGGTGCTCGCGGGCAGTGCGACCGAGGGGGCGGACGTCACCGATGCAAGGGCCGCACGCCCGCGTGCACCCCACTAACAGGTGAGAGGCACTCTCCGTGCCTGCCGACGTGCACCCCAACCGTCCCCTCCGCCGGCGCGCGCGTGCTCCGCACGCGCCAGTGCCGGCGGAGTGGTGCTCGCGGGCAGTGCGACCGAGGGGGCGGACGCAACCGATGCAAGGGCCGCACGCCCGCGAGCACCCCACTAACAGGTGAGAGGCACTCTCCGTGCTTGAAGCTGCCCCGTCTCGGTGGACAGTTTACGGCTTTCGTTCCTCGGACATGG